>NZ_FNOB01000046.1 GCF_900106675.1 Allgaiera indica | reverse complement strand
ACGTGATTTGCGCATCGTCTGTTCTCCTCGCTGCTATGAACGCTACGAGAACAAACTCTCCTTTTGAATGGCCCGGTTCATCGGGGGCAGGTCAAAAGCAGCATCCGAAGGTCGAAGTTCGGTCACCAGATGTGGCAGGCAATGACAAACACTCCGCTCATTCTCGAGGCTTTCATCGTAGTGTTCTGCAGTCGTCAATTCCTGCGCAACTGCTTCGTTCAGACGGCGCCTCCGTCCAACCTTGCGAAAATGATCGTTCAATGCGGAACGCAGCACCGCGTAGAGCCAGGCATCCATCCGCTCTGCGTCTCGCAATTGGTTGGTTCGCGATAAAACTCGAACACAGAAATCCTGAAGCACGTCCTCGGCATCGGTGCGATTTCCCAAGCGTTTGATCAGGAAGCCGAGGAAAGCCGATCGGCATGCCAATAGCTGCTCTCCAAGTTGCTCTTTGTTGCCGTCGGTTTTTCGATTATCGACTTGGCTCACGGAAATCATTCCATACCCTCCAAATCCGGGAATCACGTATCTGGGAAATTCCAGCCTTGGAGTTGCATAGGTTGAGTTTGGATTTGCACCATTGATCCAAATCAATTCTGCAATGAAAATTCATCGGTCCCAATCCGGCCATTGGTTGATCTGGACCGCTTGCATTGCGCGGGGCCGGACGGGTCGTTATCGCTTAGAGCTTGACGAGCCCCTGCAACATAGACATGGGGTTTGATCCGTCCCTAACAACTCAACGGCTATGCCCAAGAACCGAGTCGCAGGTGCATCCGTCAGACACTCACGCCAAACAACCAGCCGACTGCGGCCGTCACGGCCATCGCGAATACGCCCCACCCGACGACGCGCATTATCGCGGGCGGCATCGGCGCGGCCCCGGCCTTGGCCCCGAGCGCGCCGAGGATCGCCAATGCAATCACCGTGACCAATAATACCGTCGGGATAATCGCAGTCGCCGGCGCAAGGTATGCGGCAAGTACCGGAATGGCCGCGGCGACGCTGAAAGTCGCGCCGGATGCCATTGCGGCCTGCAGCGGATTGGCTGCATGCACCTCCGAGAGACCCAATTCATCCCGGATATGCGCGTCCAGGGCATCGTTCTCGGTCAGCTCCTGTGCGACGGCCAGCGCCGTTTTCTCGCTGAGGCCACGCTCCTGATAGATCGCGGCGAGTTCTTCGAGTTCGGCTTCCGGGGTTTCCTTGAGTGCGCGCTTTTCGCGTTCTATATCCGCGCGTTCGGTGTCAGACTGCGACGACACCGAGACGTATTCGCCAGCCGCCATCGACATCGCACCGGCCGCCAGACCGGCAACCCCCGCGATCAGAACTGCCCTCGGACTGGGGTCTGCGGCGGCAACGCCGACGACGAGCGACGAAACGGAAACGATCCCGTCATTTGCGCCCAGAACCGCAGCGCGCAACCAGCCGCTGCGGGTAACATAGTGGGGATCGTCGGGATGCGCGCTTGGATTGGTCATGTCTTCTCTTTGCACAAATTGCGGTCGGGTGAATGATCCGTGATGACTTCGCTTTCCGGGCCGTACTCGGCGCCAGTGCGCAGGCGTTCATTGCCGGCGATCAATTCTTCAACGAAGAGGCTGATGAATTGCGCGCGCCCGTCTGACTGTGATTTGGCGTAGACACTGGTCGCTTGGGCCCGCACTGTCCCCGAGGCGGTGTTTCGGACCCGTGCAATCGCGTCATTGTCCAACCCTTTCAAGATCATGATGGCAACGTCCTTCTCCGCTCTGGTCAGGTTCCACTCGTCGAAGAATTCCTCGACGATCGTTGCCATGTGCCCATGAGCAATATCGAGGCCGGTCTGCATGTCCGACATCCGGGACAGCAGTCTGCGCAATTCGATCATCAGGAAGATTACGCCGGCAATCAGGGCAACAGCGGCGATCGACTCAAGGAGCAGGTGTGGATTGTCCAGATGCCCGTTGTCCCGAAAATCGAAAAACACGTCACCGACAAAGAACAGGGCTGACAGACCTTGCAAAAGGATAAGGCCCGCAAGAACCGTTGCGCGCCTTTCCTTCGTTTTCGTAGGCCTGAACCCTAGCCTCATTGCACCTCACGTCCTTCGGGAATTGCCTTTCTGCCATCTATCATGGCGCGGACCAGATTGACACCGGACCACCATGTATCGAAAGCAACGCCCGCAACGTGCAGCGCAACCGAGACCAAGAGCCAACCGAAAATGACCTCATGCGCTTCCTCGACCCACTCCACGCCAAAGAAGGTGATCGTCGTCATCATGTAGCCGGTCACACCAATGGCGATCACGCTCGCCCAGATGTTGTAGACCATCAGTGCGCCAAGGGGGTTGTGAGACAGGTGAACTGTCTTGTCCCCGCCGAACATCGCGCGCAGGTGTCGGAAGGCGCGTGCCGGACTGGGCGGGAAGGCGGAAAAGCGTGCATGTTTCGGCCCGATCAGAGCCCAGATCAAGCGCAGAGCGACAAGACCCAAGGCGATGTAGCCGATCCACTCATGGGCCTTGCTTTCTTCCTCTACGATCGCGCCATTAAGCAGGATGGCGAGTGCAATCGACCAGTGGATCAGCCGCACCAGAGGGTCCCAGACGGCGACCTCGCGGGCGCTCGCGCGCCCGCTTGTTCTTTGCTCGATGGCAACCATGGCGTCAGCTCTTCAGTTCGAGCTTCGTTACGACGCCGGTCTGGGGATTGACGTAGACCTCTCCCATCTTGCCGTCGCGAACGAAATAGACCTCGATCATACCGTCTTCCATCTCTGCCTTGCGGACCTCGTAGCCCATGGCGGTCAGCGAGGCCTGGACCTCTTGCATCGTGGTGCCGAGGATGCTGTCCATCGTCACGTCTTCGGCGAGGGCGGGTGTGGCAAATGCCATCAGGGCGATCAGTGCGAATTTGCGCATGTGTCAGTTCCTTTGGTGAGGCACCGAATGGACAGTGCCGAAACGCGGCAACCCATGTTGTCGCTTGCTGTCATTTCGGGGGATTGACGTGGCAAGACCAGTGACACGCAGCTTAGGAGACACCGAATAAGCGCCAGCTTATAGCCGAATTTGGCTCTTGTACGTGGTCTGGACTGCAGCTGTGATCGGAATTGTCCTCTGCTTGCCGCTGGGGCGAGGCGGACGCAATCAAAGAGCGGATCAAGACCAAGCTTGCGGACGTATTCGGGATCGGTCACACGACGCTGGGGCTGGAATGCGCGCACCGAATATGTGACTACCCCTCCGACTTCGGCGGGCATGGGCGACCCCGTTGCAGGGGCCGGGGATGACCTTGATCCGCTATTTGTCGGCTTGGACTGACCAACTTCCGTCTTCGCTAGTCGCAGAATGTGGAACTGGCAATGCGCGACGAATTCAAAGGTCGGGAGACCACATTCGATACCGCCCTTGCCCTGTCACTTCTCGGATCAAACCGCTTGCCTCCATCCACGCCAGATTGCGCTGAACGGCGGCACGGCTGGCTTCGGTCACAGACTCAGCCATTGGGGCAGTCACCAAAGGCCACTCCATGAAAACCTTTCGCAACGCGACCGGCGTGCGGCCAGACAATTGCGCCATGACGTTTTCTGCCCGACCCGTCCACGCTTCAATATCGTCAAGTGTTCGCATCGCCGTTAGAATTGCGCTGTTCATCCCATCCAGCCAGCGGGCCAAACGTTCGGGCGGCAAGCCCGAGGCACGTAGCCCCCCTGCCCCGCCCATGGCGAGCGGTGCGAAGATGGCGCCGCTTCCATCGCTGGCCGCGATCCTGGACGCGGTGACGGCGGCTTCGATCTGATCGCCCTGCCCACCGAGTCCCGCCAGGCTCCAGAGATGAAAACCCATGCAAGCCCGGGTGATCGGGTGGAGCTCGGCTGCGGCTGTCATTACATCCAGCCATGCGCCCGCGCGATCCTCGAAACGATCAGAGCTGTCTTCAATGGTCTCGGGATCACGGCGATCCAGGAAGGCGGCCAAGTCAGCCTCCGGTCCGGGACCGCCTGTCAGGCGCCGAACAGCCCATCCAACGCGTGCAAGGGCATTTGGATTATCCTGTGCGCCCGAGAGCCGCATCGATACCCAGAGCGCCAGACGATCAGAACTCACCCGGACCCCTGCGAACCAGCTGAGGTTCGCTGCCTCGATCAAAGCGAGGCGATGCCGCCAGCCTTCCGGGCCGCGCAGCAGCCGGTCATCCAGAGCACCCAGACTTCCAGCGACCCGTGCCAGTCGAGCAGCGTGAGCCTCTTCCGCCTTTGCCCAGTCGCCGATGACAGCGGTGTCAGGTGGTTCTGCCCGTGGCCCGGGTGGCAAATCATCCGGTTCTTCTTCGAGTGGTCCCGGCAGAAACCAGTGTCGCTTCTGGTTAACAATTTCAATTTGGGGAAGTAGAAGATTTCATTTGGAAATTCCTGAAAAATGTGCTCAGATTGTGGCTTAAAATTTCAATTTTTGGCTAAAAATTTCAATTTTGGCAGACTATTTCAGTCGGGGCTGGGAAAGCGGCAAGCATGGCACGAAGCACCTCTAAACCTAAGGCGGGCTCTCTGTCAGGGGAGGATCGTCCAACGGATGAAGCCTGGTCGAAGGCTGTCCGGATAGCGGCCGAATTGGACCAGGTCTTGGCTAGCACGGAGCCAAAACACCTTGCCATCAACCGCGCCGCCCGTGAACTGAAGTTGTCGAGCCGCCAAATTTACAACCACTTGGCGCGTTATCGTGAAGAGCGACGAGTGTCCTCCCTCTTGCGCAGGACAAGTCCGCAGAGACAACCACGGCTCAGTGAGCGTGTGGAGGGCATCATTGCAGAAACTCTGCGCGAACTTTGGCGCACTAAGGAGCAGCCTGATCTTGCTCCAATCGTCGACGAAATCCGTGCGCGTTGCGCGCAACAGAACCTTGCCCCACCCTCTTATTTCAGTGTCGCAAAGCGTATCCCACGCCTCTTTACGCCAGAAGAAATTGCCCGACGGCGGCAGTCGAACAGTAAGCATCTTCGTCGGCTGAAGCCGCGACCAGGATACATTCGAGCGGATCATCCACTCGACGTCGTCCAGATCGACCACACACCTGCGGATATCAATTTCATCGAAGTCATCGATGGAGAAGGCGTCTTTGTCGGGCGTCCATACCTGACGATCGCAGCAGATGTCGCGACGAAAGCAATTATTGGACTGTGCCTGACGCTGGAGCGCCCATCAACTTTGTCGGTCGCGTTGTGCCTGGCACATGCCTTGTGCGACAAGAAAACGTGGCTTCAAGATCGTGGCATCGATCACGCGTGGCCGATGCAGGGGCGCCCAAAGGTCGTCGTAGTCGACTCCGCCAAAGAGTTTAAGGGAAACAGTTTCTCGCGGGGTTGCGCAGACTATGGCATCACCATCAAGCCCCGCAACAAGGGCACTGTCCATCATGGCGGTGTTGTAGAGCGGCTCTTGGGCAAGGTGAACACGATCTTGCGTTCGTTACCTGGAAAGACCGGGCGTTCCGTTGCAGATCGTGATGAATACCCGTCGGAAGAAAAAGCACGACTTACCTTCGCAGAGCTTGAACGGTGCATAGCGCTGGCGGTCATCGATCACAATAAAAGCCAAAACGAACGGAGTCTTACGGTCCCCGACGATGAGTGGAAGAACCGGCATCAAGTCATGGACGGTCTGAAGGACGATCCTGTCAACGTTCTTCTGAACTTTCTTCCTCGTGCAGAACGGCAGATTACTCCCCAAGGTGTTAGCTTGTTTGCCGTCGACTACTTCGAACCTTGGCTAGGTCCGCTGGTTGCTCGCAGGGACCGCCTGCTCCCCCTCGAACTGTGCTATGACCCCAGGAACATAAGCCGCATATACGTCAAGGATCCCGACACGAAAGCGTGGAGACCCGTGGCGCGGCGTGATGGTCTCAAAGCGCCAGTCACCCTGTGGCAGCATCGCGAAGAGCGTCACCGCCTACGAGAGCGGGGGAGACGCGACCCCGTCGAACGGGTGTCCATCCGGCGCGAAATAGCCGAGACTGCAAAGAAAGCGAAAACTGATAAGAAACGATTGCGCGAGCTTACCCGGGCTCGGCACGCCGAGGCGGCCACAAAGCCGCATGAAGGCCCTGGCACCGAAACCAGGCCTAAACCCCAAGGCCCAGACCCCAACCGCTCCCGGCGGATCTTCCCGATTGAGGATTGGTAGTGTGACAGATCATCTACTTGCCGCGACGGTCCCGCTCTTGCAGGCAGACGCCGCTACTCGGATTGCACATATCCGCTCTCCGCGCTGGATAGGGTATCCCGCAGCCCAGTCTGCCCATGAGGCCATGCGTCAGCTGCTGGAACGCCCCAAATCCTTGCGCCCACGCGGCCTATTGCTGACCGGGGCCTACCACAACGGCAAGACCATGATTATCGAGCGCTTCGCGATCGAGCACCTTCGGAAAGCGGATCGACAGCAAGTCTGGGTCATCCAGACTAGGGAGGGAGCGGGTATGGCGCATTTCTACGCCAGCATTCTCGCCGGGCTGCGTGCTCCGGAGGCTGCCGGCTGGCGCAATCTGCCTCGGGCAAGCGAACAACTCGACCATCTCTTGGAGGCGCTGCAGCCACGAATGTTGATCTTCGACGAGTTCCATAGTGCCTTGCGTGGCCGGCAGCAGGACGTAAAGGCAATCTTCTCCTTCTTGCGCCGTATAGCGCGGGAACATGATATTTCGCCGGTGCTTGTTGGCGAGGTTGCTGTCTACGACGCGGTTCATGACACTGAGGAAATGGGTTCGCGCTTTGATACGATCCCGGTCCCAAGATGGAGCTATGATGAGGATTTTGCAGTTCTCCTCGATAGCCTCGAGGCCAGCATACCGCTGCCTGAACCTTCAGGCTTGTCCCGAGAACCTATGGCACGAGCAATCCATGGCCTCTCCGAAGGTTTGATAGGTGAGATCGTTGAGATTGTGACGCGTGCAGCCCTTGCAGCTATCTCATGCGGCGAAAAGAAAATCACCGCCCGGACCCTGAAAGCGCTACGATACGTGCCGGTTTCGCAGCGACGCAATGCGGCGTTCAGAGAAGAGATGATGTGAGTGGTCTACAGAAGACTTTTCCAGTTGTTCTAGGGCGCCGTTACGCCGGGGTTGCTGGTCAGAAATGGCCCGTCTCCATTTTGCCGCAACCCGGTGAATTATTGTCGAGTTGGCTACACCGTCTCGCGTATGCCAATGGGATCCCTCCAAGACATTTCGGGACTGTCATGGGGCTGCATGCTGTGAACTGGTCGGCCAAGCTCGACAGGACGTTGCCCACTCCCATCTTAGATCTGCTCGAAAAACACACCGACGTGCCGCGCGTCGATATCGCTGCGCTTTCCCTCGTATCGGACCCGTTGGCCCAATTACGTCTGCCGTTGCGTCCAATTCCGAGCATGGAATTGAAAGAGGCCTCCCAGCCGTTCTGGCTGCAGTTCTGTCCGATGTGCCTGGCCGAGGATGAAAGCCCTCAATACCGGCGCGAATGGACGCTTGCGACCCGCGTCACGTGTTTACGACACGGTTGCCGACTGAGGGACAGGTGCCCGAATTGCGGGTCTGGTCTCGCACCGTTCAGGCAGAACCGGCTTGTCGGGCAGCGCCTCTGCAGCTTTTGCTATTCGGACCTTGCGCGACCTACGGCGAAGAGCAATCCACCCGTGCTGCGCATTGAGCGGCTCGTCGCCGATCTCCTCCGTCTGCACTCAGCAGGCCATCGCGCGCCGAATGGTCGATCTATCCTAGATCCACTGGCGCAATGTCGCTTTCCATCGAATGGATTGCCGCCACGTCCGCTACAGCGACTGCCGTTGAGAGAACGATATCGCCTGTTCCAGCGGCTAGCCGATGGCGATCTACCGAGGACCTATGCAGGATCACGCGCTTCCTCTCGATACTGGGCCCTCATCGCCACTGCGTCCAAGTCGCACGTCGCTCTTCACGACAAACTGGCGACCGTCGTTGCGGGTGCCGCGAACCAAGGTGTCGTCGAAAAGGTTCCGACGATAGATTTAATAGACATTCTAAAGGCTGCTGATCGCGTCTTCGATCGCAAGGGTCTTTGAAGACTCCAACACGAGCCCGGCGCGCATTAGTCACCGCAGAGCGGCCAGCTATGTCCATAGTGATGCCGCACCTCACGTGCCCGGCTGCTTTGGGCGCTCCCAAAGGGCTGCTTTTCATGACCGCCCAACCTTCGCGACTTCTGCGCAGCAGGCTGGGCAATAGGTTGCCAGCATGCCGCCTATGTTGTGAAGTTCGGCGGGGCGATGGCCACAGCGTTCGCAGGTCGTTGCAGCCTCTTCCACTGCTTCGCGTATCCGAGCCGCGGTGCGGTTGTTCCCGCCGCGAACGTAGAAGCGAAGCTCACCAAACTTCTGTTTTACCTGGGATACTTGAAACCAGCTTAGTTGGTCTTCCCGCACGATTTCGGAGAGATCAGTGCTTAGACGCTCGATAATTGGATACCATCCCAGCCCACATGAGAAGCCCCAGCCCAAGAGTGTCTTGCTCGTCGTCCATGGGCCTGTGCTAAAAAGTGCGGGAAAGCGCCGCATAATCTGAAGTGCTTCAGGTGTGACATAGCTTTCGCGTTCGTCCATAGGGCCTCCATCGCCGCTCCCGCTCGATCCGATCGGCTTTGCTCTAGCAAACGTGGAGCCGATCGAAGGGTCCCGCGGCGTCTTCTGAAAGCGGAACGGCAGACCGCTTTGCCCTCTTGCGCCATAGAGTTGCGCCGCCAGTGCCGTCCACAAGTCAGATTACACGCACAGACCTCCCCTGCAACCTATTCCGGTTAGCAGAGAGGAAATTAATGCATTGATAATAGTGCGAAAAAGTGAACACCCTGATCCAGGAACAGCTGTGCGGAAGCCTTTGTTGTCGGCTCTGCATAACTTCGACGCCTCCGAAGCGTCAGCCGACGGTCGGCTAGGCGCTACCGATCTTAATGGTGCTCGAGGAAGCTCACGATTAAGATGCCGCCAAGCACCCCCCTCTTGCGTGAACGGACGACATGGCGCGGTTCCTGGTCTGG
>NZ_FNOB01000045.1 GCF_900106675.1 Allgaiera indica | reverse complement strand
GGCGCCTCCCTGACCGAGGCCGAGGTCCGCTGGCTCATCGACCACGAATTCGCCCGCGCCGCAGACGATATCCTCTGGCGAAGAACAAAGCTGGGATTGCGGCTGGACGCAGAACAGGCCGCGGCGTTGCAGGACTTCATCCAAGGCCCCCGGGGCGAACGGCGGGAGAGCGCCCATGCGGGCTGAACGGGACAAGCGAATGGGGGCCGGATGGCACTGGAACTGAGCGGGGTCGAGAAAACCGTGGCGGGGCGGCCCCACATTCACCGCACCGACCTGAGGCTGGAAAAGGGCACGATGAACGTGCTGCTGGGCGCCACGCTGTCGGGCAAGACCACGCTGATGCGGCTGATGGCCGGGCTGGAGGCGCCCAGTGTCGGCCGGATCCTGTGGGACGGCCGCGACGTGACCGGGATGCGGGTGCAGGACCGCAATGTCGCGATGGTTTACCAGCAGTTCATCAACTACCCTTCGATGAGCGTCTACGACAACATCGCCTCTCCGTTGATGCTGACCCGCCGGCCGCGCGCCGAGATCGACCGCGCGGTGCGCGCCACCGCCGAGATGCTGCAGCTGACGCCGCTGCTGCAACGCCGGCCGCTGGAATTGTCGGGCGGCCAGCAACAGCGCTGCGCCCTGGCCCGGGCGCTGGTCAAGGGCGCCGGGCTGGTGCTGCTGGACGAGCCTCTGGCGAACCTCGACTACAAGCTGCGCGAGGAATTGCGCCAGGAGATCCCGAAGATCTTCGAGGCCTCGGGGGCGATCTTCGTCTATGCCACCACCGAACCCGAAGAGGCGCTGCTGCTGGGCGGCCGCACCGCCACGCTCTGGCAGGGACGGGTGACCCAGTTCGGCCCCACCCCGGATGTCTATCGCCGGCCCAAGGACGCGATCACGGCGCGGGTGTTTTCCGACCCGCCGATGAACTTTCTGGAGGTGGTCAAGACCGGCGGCCGCCTGCGCTTCGCCGATCCAACGCACGGCGGGGGCGCGGGCGGCGGCGGGGGCGCGGACCAGCTGGTCTTTGCCGCGATGGCCGGGCTGGCGGACGGCCCCTATACGCTGGGTTTTCGCGCCAACCACCTGCGGCTGTCCGATCCCGGCCCCGGCGCGCTGCGCTTCGCGACCCGCGTCGCGGTGACCGAGATCACCGGATCCGAGACCTTCGTCCACCTCGATCACGGCCCCAGCCGCTGGGTGGCGCTGGTGCATGGCGTGCGCGACCTCGCCCCGGGCGCCGCGCAGCCCGCCTTCGTCGATCCGGCGCAGGTCTATGCCTTCGGCCCCGATGGCGCGCTGGCCGCCACCGCGGCCTATGCCACCGCCGCCTGAGGAGAAGCGCATGGCCAAGATCACACTCGACGCGCTCGCCCATTCCTACCTGCCCCACCCGAAGGCAGACCGCGACTATGCGCTCAAGCAGCTCAACCACGTCTGGGCCGACGGCGAGGCCTATGCCCTGCTGGGTGCCTCGGGCTGCGGCAAGACCACGCTGCTGAACATCATCTCGGGGCTGCTGACGCCGTCGCGGGGGCGGATCCTGTTCAACGACCGCGACGTGACCCAGACCTCGACGGCCGAGCGCAACATCGCCCAGGTGTTCCAGTTCCCGGTGGTCTACGACACCATGACGGTGCGCGCGAACCTGGCCTTTCCGCTGAAGAACCGCGGCGCCCCGGCGGCCTATGTGGCCCAGCGCGTGCAGCAGATCGCGCGGATGATCGGGCTGGAGGACATGCTGGAGCGCAAGGCGCGCGGGCTGACGGCGGATGCCAAGCAAAAGATCAGCCTGGGCCGCGGCATGGTGCGCGAGGATGTCAACGCGATCCTCTTCGATGAGCCGCTGACCGTCATCGACCCGCAGATGAAATGGGAATTGCGCACCCAGCTGCGGGCGCTGCACCGCGAATTCGGGCATACGATGATCTATGTCACCCACGACCAGACCGAGGCCCTGACCTTCGCCGACAAGGTGGTGGTCATGCATGACGGCCGCGTGGTGCAGATCGGCACCCCGCAGGAGCTGTTCGAAACCCCCGAACATACCTTCGTGGGCTATTTCATCGGCTCGCCGGGGATGAACCTGCTGCCCGCCACCGTCGCCGGCGACGAGGCCCGCGTCGGAGACAGCCGGGTGGCCCTGGGGGCCCGCTACGGCGCGCTGTCGGGCAAGGTCGAGATCGGCGTGCGGCCGGAATTCCTGCGCCTGAACGGGGTCGGCGCGGGCCTGCCGGTGCAGGTGATCCGCATCGAGGACGTGGGCCGCCACAAGATCGTGCGCGCCCGCCTTGACGGGCACGAGATCAACATCGTCGCCCCCGAGGGCGACCAGATCGCCCCCGGTGCGGCCCATGTCGAGGCCGATCCGAGGCGGGTGAATGTCTATGTCGACGACTGGCGCGTTCAGGGGGAGGCTGCGTGATGAACAAGAACGTCAATCAAAAGGCCTGGTTTCTGGTGCTGCCGGTGCTGTTGCTGGTGGCATTCTCGGCGGTGGTCCCGCTGATGACGGTGGTCAACTACTCGGTGCAGGACACCTTCGGCAACAACGCCTTCTTCTGGAACGGCATCGCGTGGTTTTCCGACACGCTGCATTCGCCGCGGGTCTGGGGTTCGCTCGGGCGGCAGACGATCTTCACCGCGATCATTCTGGCGATCCAGGTGCCGCTGGGGATCTTCGTGGCGCTGAACATGCCCAAGCGCGGCGCCTGGGCCACGATCTGCCTGGTGCTGATGGCGCTGCCGCTGCTGATCCCGTGGAACGTGGTCGGCACGATCTGGCAGATCTTCGGGCGGGTCGATATCGGGCTTCTGGGCTACACGCTGTTTCACCTGGGGATCGACTACAACTATACCCAGGGCTTCTATTCGGCCTGGGCCACGGTCGTGGTGATGGATGTCTGGCACTGGACCTCGCTGGTGGCGCTTCTGTGCTATGCGGGGCTTCAGTCGATCCCGCAGGCCTATTATCAGGCCGCGCGGATCGACCAGGCCAGCCGCTGGAAGGTGTTTCGCTATATCGAGCTGCCGAAGATGCGCGGCGTGCTGACCATCGCGATCCTGCTGCGCTTCATGGACAGCTTCAAGATCTATACCGAGCCCTTCGTGCTGACCGGCGGCGGGCCCGGCAATTCCACCACCTTCCTGTCGATCGATCTGGTGAAGATGGCGCTGGGACAGTTCGATCTGGGGCCCGCCGCGGCCTTCTCGCTGATGTATTTCCTGATCATCCTGCTGGTCTCGTGGGTGTTCTACACGGTGATGATGCAGATCGACAAAGACGACGCGCAGGAGGGCAAGTGATGGCCCGGACCAAGGCAAAATCCCGCGCGATCAACGGCTCGGCCGTGGTCATGACGCTTTATCTGCTGTTCCTGCTGGTGCCGATCTACTGGCTGGTGGTGATGAGCCTGAAGACGAACGAGGAAATCCTGTCGTCGTTCTCGCTGTGGCCGCGGCAGGTGTCGCTGGCCAATTACGCCAAGATCTTCACCGATCCCTCCTGGTACATGGGCTATGTGAATTCGCTGATCTATGTGGTCGAGAACACGGTGATCTCGATCGCGGTGGCGCTGCCGGCGGCCTATGCCTTCAGCCGCTACAGCTTTCTTGGCGACAAGCACCTGTTCTTCTGGCTGCTCACCAACCGCATGGCGCCGCCGGCGGTCTTCGCGCTGCCGTTCTTCCAGCTGTATTCCTCGGTCGGGCTGTTCGACACCCATATCGCCGTGGCGCTGGCGCATACGCTGTTCAACGTGCCGCTGGCGGTCTGGATCCTGGAAGGCTTCATGTCCGGCGTGCCCAAGGAAATCGACGAGACCGCCTATGTCGACGGCTATTCCTTCCCGCGCTTCTTCATCCGTATCTTCATGCCGCTGATCGCCAGCGGGATCGGCGTCGCGGCGTTTTTCTGCTTCATGTTCTCCTGGGTCGAGTTGCTGCTGTCGCGCACCCTGACCAGCGTCGACGCCAAGCCGATCGCGGCGGTGATGACACGCACGGTGTCGGCCTCGGGGATGGATTGGGGCCTGCTGTCGGCGGCGGGGGTGCTGACCATCGTGCCCGGCGCGCTGGTGATCTATTTCGTGCGCAACTACATCGCCAAGGGCTTCGCCCTGGGGAGGGTGTGATGACCGCCTCGCGCAACTTTCGCATCCTCGTGGCCGCCTGCCTGCTGGTGCTGGCCGCGGTCGCCAGCTTCATCTTCTGGGCCGCACCGGTCAGGGACGGCGCGATCAGCTGGACCGCGCCGATGATCGCCCGGGGCTGGATGGCCTGGACGCTGGCGACGGCGGTGTTCTTCTGGCTGATCGCGGCGCTGCTGGTCGCCTTCACCCTGATCGGCATCGGCTGCCCCGAGGTTCCGCGCACCGGCATCCTGCGGATCGAGACCACCCGCGGCGACCGGCTGTTCATCTCTTTGCTGGGCGCGGGCTTCATCAATCTGATCTGGCTTGGACTGGTGGGCAGCCACCAGCCCTGGGCGCTGATCGTCTG
The DNA here is from genome assembly GCF_900106675.1 of Allgaiera indica. Taxonomy (GTDB): domain Bacteria; phylum Pseudomonadota; class Alphaproteobacteria; order Rhodobacterales; family Rhodobacteraceae; genus Acidimangrovimonas; species Acidimangrovimonas indica. The sequence goes on along the minus strand of NZ_FNOB01000045.1, from coordinate 4,622 downwards.
TCTTCTCTACGCGCTGGCGGTGTTTCGCTGGGTGTAGGGCCTCGGGACGGCCTGCATCGGACAGGAGTGCGGGCCACCTCAACTTGATCCTGTCGACTTGGGAGGAATGACATGAAACTCGCTTTGAGAGCGACAACGGCGGTCGCGCTGGCGCTTGGCCTTTCGGCCCCGCCAGCCTTCGCCGACATGAAGGCCGCGAACGAGTTCCTCGATCAGGTAATCGGCGGGGTCTCGACCCTTGGCCGCCCGGATCAGGAAAAGGAGATGCAGTGGTTCGTCGACGCGGCCAAGCCCTATCAGGGGATGGAGATCCACGTCGTGTCGGAATCGCTGACCACGCATGCCTTTGAATCGAAGGTGCTGGCGCCGTGGTTCAGCAAGATCACCGGCATCAAGGTGATCCATGACGTGATCCAGGAAGGCGATGTGGTCGAGAAGATCCAGACCCAGATGCAGACCGGGGAAAACATCTACGACGCCTATGTCAACGATTCCGATTTCATCGGCACCCATTGGCGCTATGGCCAGGTGCGCAACCTGACCGACTGGATGAAGGGCGACGGCAAGGCGGTGACCAACCCCGACCTCGACCTGAAGGATTTCATCGGCCTCAGCTTTACCACCGGGCCGGACGGCAAGCTGTACCAGCTGCCCGATCAGCAATTCGCCAACCTCTACTGGTTCCGCTACGATTGGTTCACCGACCCCAAGACCAAGGCCGATTTCAAGAAGGAATACGGCTACGACCTGGGCGTGCCGGTCAACTGGTCGGCCTATGAGGACATCGCCAAGTTCTTCACCGGCCGCGACATGTCCTATATCGGCGGGCCGAAGAAGGTCTATGGCAACATGGACTACGGCAAGAAGGACCCCTCGCTTGGCTGGCGCTTCACCGATGCCTGGCTGTCGATGGCCGGCGAAGGCGACAAGGGCCTGCCCAACGGCAAGCCGGTGGACGAATGGGGCATCCGCGTCAACGACAAGGATCAGCCGGTGGGATCCTGCGTCGATCGCGGCGGCGCCACCAACGGCCCGGCCGCCGTCTACGCGGTGCAGAAATACATCGACTGGCTGAAGAACTACGCCCCGCCCTCGGCCGAGGGCATGACCTTCTCCGAGGCCGGGCCGGTGCCCGCGCAGGGCGAGATCGCGCAACAGGCCTTCTGGTACACGGCCTTCACCGCCGACATGGTGAAGAAGGGCCTGCCGGTGGTCAACGACGACGGCACGCCCAAGTGGCGCATGGCGCCCTCGCCGCATGGCTCCTACTGGGAGAAGGGGATGAAGCTTGGCTACCAGGATGTTGGGTCCTGGACGCTGATGAAATCGACCCCGCTGAAGCGCGCCCAGGCCGCCTGGCTCTATGCCCAGTTCGTGACCTCGAAGACGGTGGACGTGAAGAAAAGCCAAACCGGCCTGACCTTCATCCGCAACTCCACCATCCACGACAAAAGCTTCACCGACCGCGCCCCGAACCTGGGCGGCCTGATCGAGTTCTACCGCTCGCCGGCCCGCGTGCAATGGACGCCGACGGGCACCAACGTGCCGGATTATCCGAAGCTTGCGCAGTTGTGGTGGCAGAATATCGGCGACGCTTCTTCGGGTGCCAAGTCGGTGCAGGCGGCGATGGATTCGCTCTGCGCCGCGCAGGAAAAGGTGATGGAGCGCATCCAGCGCTCGGGCATCCAGGGCGACAAGGGCCCGCGGATGGCCGACAAGCACGACCTCGCCTGGTGGCACAAGTATTCGGTCGAGCACGGCTCTCAATCGCCCAAGCTGAAGCTGGCGGACGAGCGCGAAAAGCCCGTGACCGTCGATTACGACACGCTGATCAAGTCCTGGAACGAGTGATCCTCACCCCCGGGGACCGGAAGGGCGGCGTCGCGGCGCCGCCCTTCTTGCTGCCCGCCCCACGCGCCGCCCCACCCGCCGCCCCGCCCGGCGCCCTCCTCCCCTTCATCTTGGTCCAAATACTCCGGGGGGTCGCAGGGGGGCCCGCCCCCCTTCCGCGCAAAGACTTGCGCGCCACGCGCGCGCGATTGAATTCCCCTCATCTCGATGATGAGAAGATTTCACCCCCCGTCCCGTTGGCGCGCAACACGCACGGGCCTAGAAAGAGACACCCGCCCTGCCCCAAGTCGCCTATCGCGCGGAACATGTCGAAAACCGGCGACGGGCGCGGCAGGTGGGGCTTTAGGAAGAGCGCTAGGGAATCAGGAACCATTCAATGCCCGACGTCACCATCGTTTCATGGCGCGACATCCCGGCCCAGGTCATCGTGGGCAAGGGCCGGCGCGGCGCGAAGAAGCCGCTGCCCGAGCGCTTCGAGCAGGCGATCGACCGCTGCGCGATGAAGGTCGGCGCGCGCGATACCGATGCCTATCTGGCCGAATGGCGCAAATCCGCCCCCTACGAGGTCGCGGGCGACCCCGAAGAGATCCTTGCCGCGGAGCTTGCCCGCATCGAGGCCGAATACGACACCGCGCGCCTCAAGGCGCTGATCGCCAACGACGGCTGGGCGTGACCCCCACCCCCACCCGCAATCTCAGGGAGGCTTCCATGGCTTTGCTCAACTTCCGCCGCCCAGCCGACGCCCAGCCCGGCGCGCCCGTCTCCCCCGAGGTCGAGGCCTTCCTGAAAGGCTTCTCGATCGAGGTGATGCCGCGCACCGCCGACAAGGTCGAGGATTTCCGCGATCTGCTGCCCGACGGCACCCGCGTCTACATCGCCCATATCGAGGGCACCGCGATCGAGGACATGGTGGCCACCGCCCGGCGCCTGGCGAAGGGCGGCTTCCAGGTGATGCCGCACTTCCCCGCGCGCGTGATCAGGGACCGCGCCGAGCTGGCCGACTGGATCGCGCGCTACCGCGGCGAGGCCGGGGTCGAACAGGCGCTGCTGCTGGGTGGCGGCGTCGCGAAACCGGCGGGTGACTTCGACAATTCCATGCAGCTGATCGAGACCGGCCTGTTCGACGGCTTCACCCGCCTGCATATCGCCGGCCACCCCGAGGGCAACCGCGACATCGACCTCGACGGCGGCGATCGCAACGTCATGGCGGCGCTGCGCTGGAAACAGGCCTTCGCGGAACGCAGCGACGCCAGGATGGCGATCGCCACCCAGTTCGCGTTCGACGCCGCGCCCGTCATCGCCTGGGCCGACCGTCTGGCCGCCGAGGGCATCGACCTGCCCATCCATATCGGCGTGGCGGGCCCGGCGAAGCTGCAGACGCTGATCAAGTTCGCCATCGCCTGCGGTGTCGGTCCCTCGTTGAAAGTGCTGCAAAAGCGCGCCAAGGACGTGACGAAGCTGCTGTTGCCTTTCGAACCCGACGCCTTCATCGCCGATCTCGCCGCCCACAAGGCGCGGAACCCGGGCTTCGGCATCGAGGCCGTGCATTTCTTTCCGTTGGGCGGTATCAAGACCAACGCCACCTGGACCAAAGATCGCGCCGGCGCCTCGGGCGTTCCCGCGAACCAAGCCTGAGGAAGCCCATGAGCACCCGTACCGTTCTCGAATCCAAGTCCAAGACCGTCGTCATCGGCTTTGACGAACCCTTCTGCGTGATCGGCGAACGCATCAACCCCACCGGCCGCAAGAAGCTGGCGGCCGAGCTGGAGCAGGGCAATTTCGAGACCGTCGAGCGCGACGCGCGCGAACAGGTCGCCTGCGGCGCGACGGTGCTGGATGTGAACTCGGGCGCGGTGTTCTCGAACAAGATGGCCGAGGATCCGCGCTATGCCGACAACAACTTCGTCGAACCGCCCTTGATGCGCGAACTTTGCGCCCGGGTGCAGGCGGTGGTGGACGTGCCGATCTGCATCGACAGCTCTGTCCCCGAGGCGCTGGAAGCCGGGCTTTCGGTCTGCGAGGGCCGGCCGCTGGTGAACTCGGTCACCGGCGAGGAGGAGCGGCTGGAAAAGGTGCTGCCGCTGATCGCCAAGTACAAGGTGCCGGTGGTGGCGATCTCGAACGACGACACCGGGATCTCGGACGATCCCGACGTGCGCTTCGAGGTGGCGAAGAAGATCGTCCAGCGGGCGGCCGATTTCGGCATTCCGGCCTATGATATCGTCGTCGATCCGCTGGTGATGCCGGTCGGCGCCAAGGCCACCGCCGGGCTGCAGGTCTTCGCGCTGGTCAAGCGCCTGCGCGAGGAGCTGGGCGTGAACACCACCTGCGGGGCGTCGAACATCTCCTTCGGGCTGCCGAACCGGCATGGGATCAACGCGGCCTTCCTGCCGATGGCGATTGCCGCCGGGATGACCAGCGCGATCATGAACCCGATCCGCAAGGCCGAGATGGAGGCGATCCGTGCCGCCAACTTCCTGATGGACCATGACGCCAACGGCAACGACTGGATCCGCTTCGCCCGCGTGGCCGAGGCTGTGGACAATGGCGCCAGCTTTGCCGAGGCCTCGGCCGCCTCGGCGGCGGCGGGTGGCGGGCGGGGCCGGTCCGGCGGCCGCGCAGGGCGCCGCGCCCGGGGCTGATATCGACCGGCAGGGTCCTGGCCCCCGCGCCCCCCCGGTATTTGTCAAAGTAGTTGTCGCGTGCTCGTAGTTTTAAGCTGCGTTTTCGACGGGCTTTGCCATGGGGCCTCCTTCGCCAGCTTTGTTGAT
>NZ_FNOB01000005.1 GCF_900106675.1 Allgaiera indica | reverse complement strand
CTTGCGTTTCGACATCTCTGATCTCCTTCTCGTCGAAGATCAGCAGACTGCAAATCGTAGCTTATGTCAGTGTCCGAATTTCGGGGGGTAGCTCAGGCAACGGGGGCAGCGCCGAGGGCGACCCGGGATACCCGGGTCACCTACGGATCATCTTGCCCGACTCCGCCCGCGAACCGATGTGGATCGCGACTCGGCTCATGCCGGTGCCGTCGCTGACGGGTCGGCTTCCGAAAGCGCGCCCGCCGCTTGGGGCCAGAGCTCGGGGTCGAGCAGGTGACAGGCCGCCGCCGTCTTGCCATCGTGCCGCAGCCGCGGCGTGACCGGCGCGTGCCAGTCGATCTCGACCTGTCCCGCGCCCGCGCGCAGCGCCTTGACCCCGGTCCAGAACGGCTCGTCCGGGTTCTCGGCGCGGATCCCTTCCAAGAGCGCCAGCAGCGCCGCGCCGTCGCCCGAGGCGGCGGGCAACCGGCTGGTGGGCTCGGGCCCGTCGGGGATCTTGGGCGTGCCGATCAGCGCGCGTTCGGCCCGGTGATCGGCTTCCGCCATGCCGGCCCAGCGGGCCTCTAGCAGGCCCATCAGGTCGCGGATCTCCCAGCCGCAGGGCGCGAAGGCGCGCGGGCAGCGGGGGTGGAAGGCGCAGCCGTGCGGCGGCTTCGCGGCATCGGGGATCTCGCCGCGCGGCAGGTTGCGCGGCAGGGTGTGATTGGGGTCGGGGTCGGGGATCGCCTCTAGCAGGGCCTGGGTATAGGGATGCCTGGGGTCGGCATACAGCGCGCGCGCCTCGCCGATCTCGACGATCCGGCCGAGGTAGAGGATGGCGATGCGGTCGCAGAAGAACTTGGCCGTCGCCAGATCATGGGTGATGTAAAGATAGGTGAGGCCCAGGGAATCCTTCAGGTCGATCATCAGCTTCAGGATCTTCGAGCGCACCGACATGTCGAGCATCGACACCGGTTCGTCCGCGACCAAGAGCACCGGGTCCAGCACGATCGCCCGCGCGATCACCGCGCGCTGCTTCTGCCCGCCCGACAGATCGCCGGGGTACTTGTCCAGATAGGTCTCGGCCGGCGACAGGCCCACGCGTTCGAGCGCCGCGACCACCTGGCGGCGCAGATCGTTGGGGCCTTTCACACGCTTGTGGATCTTCAGCGGATGGCCCACCGATTGCTCGATCGTCATCGCCGGGTTCAGCGCCGCATGCGGGTCCTGGAACACCATCTGCATGCGCGCGCGCAGCCGGCGCAGGGCGGGCTCGTCAAGACCCACGATCTCTTGCCCCTCGAAGGTGGCGCTGCCGCCGGTGGCGCGCACCAGGCCCAGAAGGCTGCGCCCCAGCGTCGACTTGCCGGAACCGGATTCGCCCACCAACCCCAGAACCTCGCCCTTCGCCAGATCGAAGCTGACGTCATCCACCGCCTTCACGGTGCCCGCGTCGCGGCCCATCAGCCGGTCGACCACGCTGCCGCGGATCTCGAAATAGGTCCTGAGGTTCTTCACCGAGATGAAGGGCGTGGCGGCGCCGGGCGCTTCGGTCGTGACGTCAGGCTTCGGAGGCAACGGAGATCTCCTCTCGTTCCAGCGGCGCGTCCTGGCCCGCGGGGATCCCTCCCGGGGCGGCGTGGCGCCAGCATTGCACCCGGCGGCGGCCTTCCAGGTGCTCTTCGGGCGGCGCCAGGGCGGCGCAGATCTTCATCGCGTCGGGGCAGCGCGGATGGAACAGGCACCCCGGCGGCGGGGTGATCAGGCTGGGTGGCACGCCGGGGATGGTGTGCAATTCCCTGGTTTCCAGCGCGATGGTCGAGGCCAGCAATTCCCGCGTGTAGGGGTGCTGCGGATCGGCGAAGACCTGCCGCGCGTTGCCCTCTTCGACGATCTTGCCGCCATACATCACCGCCACGCGGTCGCAGGCCTCGGCCACGATGCCAAGGTTGTGGGTGATCAGCATCACCGCCGTGCCCGAGGTCCGCTTCAGATCCGCCAGCAGGCGGATGATCTGCGCCTCGACGATCACGTCGAGCGCGGTGGTGGGTTCATCCGCGATCAGAAGCGTGGGCTCCAGCACCAGCGCCAGCGCGATCATGATGCGCTGCCGCATCCCGCCCGAGAATTCATGCGGATACTGCTTGTAGCGCGTCGGCGGGATGCCGGTGCGGCCAAGCGCATTGAGCGCGCGCTTGCGGATCTCGTCCTTGGTGAGCTTCGGGTGGTGCTGGCGCAGGGTTTCCTCGAAATGTTCCTGGATGCGCAACAGCGGGTTCAGCCGGGTCATCGGTTCCTGGAAGATCAGGCCCAGTTCCGGGCCGCGCATCTTGCGCAACTCGTCCTTCGGCAGGCCCACAAGGTTCTGGCCCTGATAAAGCACCTCGCCCGCAAGGCCGGTGCCCTCGGGCAACAGGCCCAGGATGCCGCGGCCAAGGGTGGATTTGCCCGAACCGGATTCGCCCACCACGCCCAGCGTCTCGCCCGCGCGGATGTCGAGCGAGACACGATCGACCGCACGCGCCGGGCCCTTGGGCGTGCCGTAATAGACCCGCAGGTCGCGGACACTGACGACGGGCGTGTCGGGCCGCGGGTTGGGGGTGCTCATTCCAGATCCTCCATCTTCAGCCTGGTCGCGGCGCGCTGGCGCAACACCGGATTGAGGGTCTCGTTCAGGCCCTCGCCCAGAAGCGTCAGCCCGGTGACCAGCAGCACGATGGCAAGGCCCGGAAACAGCGTCGTCCACCAGATGCCCGAGGCCGCGTCGCCCACCGCGCGGGAGACGTCATAGCCCCATTCGGCGCCCTGGCTGGGCTGCACCCCGTAGCCCAGGAACCCCAGGCCCGTCAGCGTCAGGATCGCGTCGGCCGCGTTCAGCGTGGCCAGCACCGGGATCGTCTGGATCACGTTGAAGAAGATGTACTTGCCCAGGATCGTGAAGGGCCCGGCGCCGATCGCGCGGGCGGCCTCGACATAGGGTTCCTCGCGCACGGATGTGACGTGGTTGCGCAGCACCCGGAAATATTGCGGCACATAGACGATGGTGATGGCGCAGGCCGCGACCACGATCCCCGAGGTGATGGACGACCCCAGGAGGAACGCGATCACCAGCGCCAGCAAGAGCGAGGGGATCGCGAACATGGCGTCCATCACCAGCACCATGATGCGGTCGAAGATGCCGCCGAAATAGCCCGCGATCAGGCCCAGCGGCACCCCGATGGTCAGCGCGAAGACCAGCGCCAGCGCCACCACCATCAATTCGGTCCGCGCGCCCCAGATGACCTGGGCCAGCACGTCGGTCGATTGCACGTTGGTGCCCAGCAGATGCAGCGCCGAGGGCGGCGCGAGCTGCGGGAAATCGGTGCCGTTCGCGCGGTACTGGTCGAACCGGTAGGGCGAGAGCCAGGGCGCGAACAGCGCCATCAGCACGAAAAGACCGGTCAGCACCGCGCCCGACCACAGCATCGCGCGGGCGAAGCCTCTGGCCTCGGCCACCGGGCGGAAGGCGCGGCGCAGCGCCGGGCCCAGACGGCCCGCGCGGGCGGGGGTAGGGGGTTTGTCGGTCATTGGTAGCGCATCCTCGGGTCGATCAGGGCGCTGACGAAATCGACGATCAGGCTGGCGGCGACGATCACCAGGCCGAAGACGATGACGATGCCCTGCACCGCGGCATAATCGCGGTTTTGCAGGTAGATATAGAGCGCGTGCCCGATGCCGGGCCAGTTGAAGGTGGTCTCGGTCAGCACCGCGCCGCCCAGCAGCAGCGCGATCTCCAGCCCGATCACGGTGATCACCGGCACCAGTGCGTTGCGGAAGGCATGGCGGTAGACGACGGCGCGTTCGCGGATGCCGCGGGCGCGGGCGGCCTCGATGTAATCGTCCTTGAGCGTGCGGATCACGTTGACCCGCACCAGCCGGATGAACACGCCGGCGAAGACCAGGCCCAGCGTCGCGGCCGGCAGCACCAGGTGGCGCAGCACGTCCCAGAAGGCGGGCCAGTCGCCGTCGATCACCGCATCGACCAGCAGCAGATGGGTATGCGTCGTCAAGAGCGCCGAGGTCAGCGGGCTGGCCTGCCCCGAGATCGGCAGCCAGTTCAGCCACGATCCGAACACGATCTGCGCCAGAAGGCCCAGCACGAAGACCGGCGTGGCATACATCACGATGCCGAAGATCCGGCTGGCGGCATCGACGGGACGGTCGCGGAAACGCCCGGCCACCAGACCGATCGGCACGCCCACCAGCAGCGCCACCAGCGTGGCGGCAAGGGTCAGCTCCAGCGTGGCGGCGCCGTTGACCAGGATGATCTGGCTGACCTGCCGCTTGTCGGTGATCGTGGTGCCGAAATTGCCCTGCAGAAGATGCCACAGATAGCTGCCGAACTGCACGATCAGCGGCCGGTCATAACCCAGCTTGTGGGTCAGTTCCTTGATCACCGCCTCGGGCACATGCCCCCCCAGAGCGGCCGAGACCGGGTTGCCGGGCGCCACGCGCATCAGCACGAAGACCAGCGTCAGAAGGATCAGGATGGTCGGGATGACCAGCGCCACCCGGACCAGTAGATAGGACTTGAGGGAGGATCCTCCGCCAGCCATGTTCCAACCTCAAGGTTCAGGGGGGCCGAGCGCCTGCCTGCGCACGGCCCTGTTTCGGGACATGTTGCGATGCCGCTGCCCGCGCCGCTCAGGACTTGCTGAGCATCCAGAAGCGCATCACGAAGGCGGTGTCGAGCGTGCTTTGGATGCCGTGTACATCCTTGTTCGCCACCGCGATCATCGCGCCCTGGTAATAGGGGATGATCGGCACGTCCTTGGCGGCCAGCATCTGCGCCTGTTCGACGTATTTCATCCGCTCTTCATGGGTCTTGGCGGTCTGCTCTTCGGTCAGCAGCTTGTCCATCTTCGGGTCGGAATAGCCGTTCGCCAGGAAGTTCTTCGTCGCATAGAACGGCAGCAGGTAGTTTTCCGCATCCGGATAGTCGGGGAACCAGCCCAGCTGATAGGCATTGTACTGCCGTCCCAGCGTCTTGGCATAGGTCGCCCATTCCGAGGATTTCAGTGTCACCTTGAAAAGGCCGCTGGCCTCCAGCGCGCGCTTGATCGTGGTGTATTCCTCGGCCGAGGCCGACCCGTAGTGCGACGGCGTCCACCACAGCGTGATGTCGACCGGGGTCTTGATGCCGGCATCGGTCAGGAACTTCTTCGCCTCGGCCAGGTCGGGCTTGGCGCCATAGACCTTGGAGAACGCGTCGACATGGCCCGGCAGGCCCTTGGGCACCATCGAATAGAGCGGCTGGACAAAGCCGTGATAGACGCCCTGGGCGATCTGTTCGCGCGGCATCAGCGCGGCGATCGCCTGACGCACGGCCAACTGGCTGGTGGGCTTGCGCTGGGTGTTGAACACCAGATAGCGGATCGCCACGCCGGGGCCCTTCCAGACCTTCAGATCCTTCTGCGTCTCGAGCGATTGCAACTCGGTCGGGGAAAAGGAGCGGAACACCATGTCCAGCTCGCCCCGCTGCAGCGCCAGCTTCATCGTCGAGGATTTCGAGAAATAGCTGATGATCAGGTTGGGCGTCTTGGGCTGTTCGCCCCAATAGCCCTTCCAGGCGCGGAACACGGCGGTCTGGCCGGGGGCGTATTTCACCAGCTGGTAAGGCCCGGTGCCGACCTGCTTGTCGGTGCTGGGCAGGATCTTGTCGGCCGGATAGACCTTGTGATCGACGATGTAGGACGCCGAGGTGCCCAGGATGTAGTTCCAGGTCGCCTGCGGCTTCTTCAGGTGGAAGGTCACCTTGTAGGGGCCGTCGATGGTGACGCTCTTGAGGTTCTTCAACAGCGTCCAGATCCCCGAGGAATCCTTGATCTTCTTCACCCGGTCAAAGGAATATTTCACATCCGTCGCGGTAAACTTGTCGCCGTTCTGGAAGGTCACGCCCTGGCGCAATTCGCAGGTCCAGACGGCCTCGGTCGGGCCGGCGGCGCATTTGGTGGCCAGTTCCGGCACCGGGACGCCGCCGCCCGGCGGAATCACCAGAAGATGCTGAAAGATCTCGCGGTCGGCGGTGTCCGAGCCGAAATCGTACTGGCCGGCGGGATCAAGCGCGGTGACGGTGTCGGTGGTGCCGTCGATCAGCGTATTCGCGGGGGTCTGCGAGGTCGCGAAGGCGGGCATTCCGCCCGCGGTCAGCGCGGTGAGGGCGGTGGCCGCGGTCAGCAGCCTTAAACTGGTTCGCTCGGGTTTCATCTCAGGTCTCTCTCCCCATCGTTTGCGCCGGTCCTCCCCGGGCCAGCTTGGGCAGCGACCTCAAACCTTGCCCCCGACTGCGTCAAGCGACGCGCGGATCACAAGACCACGCGGTCTTTCACGAATACTTGACGGCGCATCCGCGAAGACCGTTCCGTCGCCCGTGGAGGAGGCGCACATCGGGGGTCAGCCGCCCCAGATGCGTTCCAGCACGTCCAGCCAGTTGCGGTGGCAAAGCTTTGCGATCAGCCCGTCGTCGTAGCCATGGGCGCGCATCGCCTGCTGGAAGGCGGGCAGGCCGGTGACATCGCCGATCACCCGCGGCACCAGAGCGCCGTCGAAATCCGATCCCAGGCCGACGTGATCCTCGCCCAGGTGGGCGATCAGGTGATCGAGATGGCGCAGCATCGGCTCCCATCCCATGTCGGCGCATTGGCGGCCGTCGGGGCGCAGGAAGACGGTGGCATAGTTCAGCCCGACCATGCCGCCGCGCTCGGCGATTACGTCAAGCTGGCGGTCGGTAAGGTTGCGCGCGTGCGGGGTGACGGCATGGGCGTTGGAATGGGTCGCGACCAGCGGCGCGTCGCTAAGGGCCGCGACATCGTCAAAGCCGTTTTCGTTCATATGGCTGAGGTCGATCATGATGCGCAATTCATTGCACAGCCGCACCAGATCCTTGCCCGCCGGCGTCAGGCCCGGCCCGGTATCGGGCGTCGCGGGAAAGCGGAACGGCACCCCGTGGCCGAAGACGGTCGGCCGGCTCCAGACCGGCCCGAGAGAGCGCAGCCCCATCGCATGATAGAGGTAGAGCGCATCGAGATCGGCGCCGATCGCCTCGGCGCCTTCGAAATGCATCACGCCCGAGACCACCCCCTCGGCCAGTGCCGCGCGCAGTTCGGCGGCGCTGCGGCACAGCCGGAAAGCGCCGTCAGAGGCCCTTTCCATCCAGGCCAGGTGGCCCGCCATCGCCAGCGCCACGGGCTGGGCACGGCGCAGCGCAATCGGCGCCGGCAGCGGCAGATCGTAGGGCGGGTCGTTCATCAGGGCTTCGAAATCCTCGGCGTCCGGCGGCGTGGGCGAGGCGATGTAGACCGCGAACAACCCACCGGCAAAGCCGCCGCGCCGCATCCGCGGCAGATCGAGATGGCCCCGCCCGGTATCTTGCAGCCAGGTCTCGGCCCGCCGCGCGGGCGCGCTCAGCAATCGCAGCAGGAAATCGTTGTGGCCGTCGAAAACCGGAATCGCTTCTGCCATCGGAAAGCTCCCTCATCGCCCGTTCGCGCCCTGGCTGCGAAGGAAGGCTCGCACAGTCTCATGCCGGGTGCCAGAGCGTCGCCTTGCCGGTCGGGCGGCCGATCGGTCGCGCCGACTTGACCCATGTCAATTCCATGCCCGCGATTTCGTGCAACCGTACTGCATATTTTGCCGACCCGGCCCATTCCGATCCGGCGGCCCCGACCACGAGGGAATACCCATGAGACTGACAATCCGCACCCATCTTGCCATTCGCACGCTGACCGCCTGCGCCGTCAACCCCGGACGCGTGCTGCGCAAGCACGAGCTTGCCGAGGCTTTCTGCGCCTCGGGCAATCACCTGGCACAGGTGATCAACACATTGGGGCGGCTTGGATATTTACAGACGGTGCGGGGGCGCAAGGGCGGAATGCGCCTGGCACGCGCGCCCGAGCAGATCCGGATCGGCGCGGTGGCGCGGGCCTTCGAGGCCGGCACCGCGCTGGGGTTCTGCATCGACCACGCCAAGACCTGCTGCCCGATGGTGCGTCATTGCCGGCTGCGCGGCGCATTGAAGGCGGCGGTCGAGGCCTTCTACGGGGTGCTCGACCAATATAGCCTGGCCGACATGATCCGCGACAACGACGGGCTCGTCCAGTTTCTGGACTTCGACGAACCGATCGTCGCGCTGTCGACGCCTTGCACCCACAGCGGCATCTTTGCCGCAGCCAATTGAGCTTTTTGCCGCAGTCAGGTCACATTCACGTCAACGCATCGCCTGTTTGGAGGGTCAGCCTCGTTAGTGCCTGAGGAGGCAGTCAACGAGCAACCCAAGAGGCCGGAGGTGCAACATGGCCAGTCAATTTCCTCAGACGCAGGTGCAGAAAGTCCCGCGCAAATCCAATCGCAAGCAGGACGCGACGGCGGCGAAGAACGCCTCCGCCAGCCGCCCCGGCGACAGCATTCGCCCCAAGGCCCCGGTGACCCCCGGGCATGACGGTCGGGTGCAGGGGGCCTTCTTGTTTACGGACTGGGCCTCGATCTGAGGCCTTGCTAATCTGCCCCTGAACTGGGGGAAGCATGACGGCGATCCGCACGATCCGCAACCTCGGTCCCGCGACCGAGGCGGCGTTTGAAAGGGCGGGGGTGAGATCCGCCGAAGAGGTCCACGCGCTGGGCGCCGACGCGGCTTATGCGCGGCTGCTGCAGGCCGGCGAGGCGCCGCATTTCATCGGCTTCTATGCGCTGGTGATGGGGCTGCAGGGGCGGCCGTGGAACGATTGCCGGGGCGCCGAGAAGGATGCCCTGAGGGTGCGGTTCGACGCCCTGAAGGCCGCGCGCGACAAGGGCCGCTCCGAAATCGAGGCGGCCCTGGATGCGATCGGCGTGATCCCGCGGCGCTAGGTCAAATTCCTTTTGAAGGAATTTTCCAAGAGTCTTGAGAAGACTTTTGGCCCGGCTCAGCCGACGAGTTCAAGCCCCGAGAAGAAGAAGGCGATTTCCTGGGCGGCGGTTTCCGGCGCGTCCGAGCCGTGGACCGAGTTCTCGCCCACCGAAAGCGCGAAGTCCTTGCGGATGGTGCCGTCGGCGGCATCGGCGGGGTTGGTCGCGCCCATGACCTCGCGGTTCTTCGCGATCGCGCTTTCGCCTTCCAGCACCTGCACCACCACCGGCGCGGAGGCCATGAATTCGCACAATTCGCCATAGAACGGGCGGTCTTTGTGGACCTCGTAGAACTTGCCGGCCTGATCCATGGTCAGCTGGATGCGCTTTTGCGCGACGATGCGCAGGCCGGCTTCCTCGAACTTGGCGTTGATCTTGCCGGTCAGGTTGCGCCGGGTGGCATCGGGTTTGATGATCGAAAGGGTGCGTTCAGTGGCCATGTGTCGTTCCTCGTTGCGCGCCGAGGGCACGGCCCGCGGCTTTCCGGCGCCCTGCTAGCACGGGGCGCGAAGCTTGAAAAGCCGCGATCATGGCGTCGCGGGCCGCGGGTGATGGTTGAGGCGCGGGCGCGGGCGGCCCCGGGAAGGCCATGGCGCGGGCGGGATGTCAGAGTGCCGCGAAGCGGGCCGAGAGGCGTGCGGCCTCTTCGGCCAGGCCCCAGGGCGGGTTCACCACGAAAATGCCCGACCCGATCATGCCATGGCCTTCGCGGGCGGGGGGAAAGCCGACCTCGTGGCGCAGCGCGTCGGGGAAGGCGGCGGCCAGTTCGGCCAGCATCGGACCGTGCAGGCGGCCTTGCAGGATCGGATACCAGAGCATCACGATGCCCACGTTCCATTTGCGGTGGATCTGCGCGAGCAGCCGCGGCAGGGCGGCGTAATCCGCCTTCACCTCATAGCTGGGATCGATCAGCATCAGCCCGCGTCGCGGCGTGGGCGGCGTGGACGACAGCGCCATCTCCAGCCCGTCCTGACGCTTAACCACGGCCTGTCCGAACAGCATCGCCTCGGTCAGTGCCTGATGTTCGCGGGGATGCAACTCGGCCAGTGTCAGGCTGTCCTCGGGGCGCAGGCCGAGCGCAGCGATCATGGGCGAGCCGGGGTAGGCTTCGGGCCCGAAGCGCCCCCGCGCAAGGGTCAGCGCGCGCATATAGGGGTGGTCTGGGGCGAACCAGCCGTCGGCCTCGGCCCGCAGGATGCCCTGCGCGGCCTCGCCGGTCTTTTGCGCCTCGGGGGCGGTCAGGCGGTAGATCCCGCGTCCGGCATGGGTTTCGAGATAGCTGACCGGCTTGGGCTTTCGCGTCAGGTAGTCAATCGTCCAGGCCAGAAGCGCGTGCTTGTGGACATCAGCCAGATTGCCGGCGTGATAGATGTGCTGGTAGGAAAGCATCAAGGCCTCGGGCAGGGGCGGGGGGTGGCCAGAAGGCCTAGCCGCCGGGCCCACCGAAGGCAAGCGCCACCGCGGGCGGGGGGGCGGGATTCGCTTCCGGCCCAAGCAGCGCGCGCGCCCCTGGGGGGCATCGGGGCATCACGCGTCTTTCTGCGCGGTCAACTGGCCCGCGTCGCCCGTCAGCCGGGTTTCGATCCGGGCGCTGTGGCGCAGCGTGCGGTGCACGGGGCAGCGGTCGGCGATTTCCATCAGCCGCTTGCGCTGGTCGGGCCCCAGGGGGCCTTCCAGGGTGATGAGCCGGACGAAGCGGTCCAGCTTGTCATCCGGGGTGCAATGGGCGCAATCCTGGGCATGGACCTTGTCATGCGTCACATCAACCCGGACATGGCCCAGCGGCCAGCCCTTGCGGCGGGCATACATGCGGATCGTCATCGACGTGCAGGCGCCCAGCCCGGCGGCGAGGAACTGATAGGGCGACATGCCGCGGTTGGTGCCGCCATAGGCCCTGGGCTCGTCCGCCAGAAGGTGATGCACGGGGCCAGCCATCACATCCTGCAAGAAGCCGCGCGGATCGGCCTCGGACACGCGGGTGACGCCTTCGGGGGCGCCGGGCGGCGGCGCGGGCGGGCGCAGATCCAGATAGCGCGCGGCCCAGGCGGCGATGACCTCCGCGGCATATTCGGCATCGCCGGGGTCGCTGATCAGGTGGTCGGCATCGTCGAGGGTGACGAAGCTTTTGGGATGCCGGGCGGCGCGGAAGATGTTGGTGGCGTTGTCGATCCCCACGATTGTGTCGCGCGGCGCGTGCATCACCAAGAGCGCCCGGCCCAGATGGGCGATATCCTCGGACAGGGTCTGGGCGCCGATATCCTCGATAAAGGCGCGGCCGATGCGCATCGGCGTGCCGCCAAGGTCTACCTCGGCCCAGCCTTCGGCGTTGATCCGGTCCAGCGCATTGTCGAAATTATGGGTCACATGCGCGGGGTCGAAGGGTGCGCCCAGCACCGCCACCGCCCGCGAAGACGAGATCCTGCGCGCCGCGCGCAGCATCGCCGCGCCGCCCAGCGAATGCCCGATCAACAGCGAAGGCGCCATGCCGCGATCGACCAGGGCCGCGGCCGCGGCCTCAAGATCGGCGACGTTCGAGGTGAAGGTGGTGTTTTCGAATTCGCCGTCCGAATGGCCCAGGCCGGTGAAATCGAAGCGCAGCACGGCGACGCCCAGCTGCGCCAGACGCCGCGCGATGCGGCCGGCCGCCACGATGTCCTTGCCGCAGGTGAAGCAATGCGCGAACAGCGCGGTCGCAAGCTGCGGCCCCTCCGGCAGGTCGAGCCGCGCGGCGAGGCGATCACCGGCATGGCCCGAAAAGCTGAACTTCTCGGTCGGCATTCTGTTCGTCCCCTCTGCCCCGAAAGTGGCCCGCGCGGTGCCGCGCGGCAAGCCCCTGATACAAAAACTGACGCTAAGGTGAGTACCCGTCAGGCTTGCCCGCCGTCCGCGCGGTGCCCGCCTGGCCGGTGGGGCGGCAGGAAGATTGGGCTTTCGCGCGGCAGGCCGCGGCGGTTAAGAAACCGGACATGGAGATCTTGCACGACAGCCTTCCCTTCGCGCCCTGGACCGATCCGCGCAGCCGCCGCCTGCCGGGGATCCAGCCGCTGCCCACGGATGACTGGCTGCGGGTGGACGAAGCCTTCGCCGGCCAGATGGCCGAGCGGGACCGGCTGATCGCCGATCGCCCCGAGGCTGTCCACGCCCTGACCCCGACGGCGCGTGCCGCGGCCGGGGAATTGCTGGATCAGGTGCTGGCGGAGCTGGCGAAATTCCCGGGCTATCACCTCGGGTCCGAGGCCGTGACCCGGCCCGACGGGGTTGCTGTCGTGCTGGATCGCTCGGCGCCGCTGCGCACACTTGGCAGGCTTTGCCAGGAGGATTTCTGCCTGTTGCAGCGCGACGAAGAGGGCGGCGGGGAACATGTGCTGACCGGCGCGATCCTGTGCTTTCCGGCCAGCTGGACGCTGGCGGAAAAGATCGGCCGGCCGTTGACTGCGATTCACACACCCGTCGTGCCCTATGACGCGGATCTGGCCCGGCGCGTGCAGCGGCTTTTCGATGCGATCCGGCCGGGGCAGGGCTTGTGGCGGCAAAATGCGCTGCTTTACGCGGATGCTGCGTTGCATCACCCCCGCAGCGAGGCCGCGCCACGCGAAAGACCGGTGAGCGAGGCCCCCTATCTGCGATCAGAGCGGCAATGCCTGCTGCGGTTGCCGAGAACCGGGGCGGTGGTGTTTTCGATTCACACCTATCTGCTGCGCACCAGCGACCTGACGCCCGAACAGGCCCAGGCATTGGCAGAGCACCCGGTCGAGCGCGCGCAATAGGCGGTTTCCGCGCGAGGACGAGCGCCGGTGGTGGCGCCCGTCAGCTGACCAAATGCATCAGCGCCAGTCCGAAGCTGGAATGCATCAACCCGATCGCGGCCCCGGTCAGCGCCATGGCGCGCGCGGTCAGCTTCGCATCTTCGCGGCCCAGCACGTTGTAGGTCATCAATGCGGCACCAACCGGCAGCGCCACCAGCATCAGCGTGGTGTTGGCGGTGTAGATCGCCAGACGCTGCACCAGCTCGGGGCGGTCCTCTTCGACATCCGCCGGATAAAGCGCGTCGCGGATCCGGTCAAGTTGCGGAAGATCCGGGGCGGGCAGGTCGGGCATGTCGTTGGCGATCAGCTTGGCGAAATCGGCGCGCGCGGCAATTTCCAGCGCGGACGGGCTTTCGGTGTCGTCGGCCTGGTCAGCGGATTCGGCCAGCGGCGCGGGCATGTCCGGCAATCGCATCGGCGCATTGTCGGGGATTTCGGTTTCCAGCCGCTCCATCAGCCGCCGCACCGGCATCGCGCCGAATCGGCCCGCGCCGCGGCGTGGGGTTTCTGCGTCCACATCGCCGTTATCGGCGGCCATCGCCTTTGCCTCTGCCTCTGCCTCGATCGCGATCTCTGCCTCGGCCCCGGGGATGTCGTCCATTCCGCCGGGGATGATCGCTTCGGTTTCCTGCCCGTGCCAGGTGTCGACCGCCTGGTCGATCATCAGGTCGAAATCCTCGATGGTGAAGACGCCCTGCAGATCCTTCCACAGCACCAGATCGGCGGGATGGCGCTCGATGATCCCTGCGGCCACCGATTTGCACAGCGCCTTGCGGTAGCGCGACAGCCGGGTCTCGGCACGCCAGTCCGGGCCGGGGCCGACCGACAGGACAACCGCCGCCGCGCAGCCCTCGCGCTGGATGTCGCCCGCTTCCGTGGCTTCCCAATAGCCCAGCAAGACACGCGAGCCGTCGATGTCGATCACGACGACATCATCATGGTCCCAGCTCAGCTGCATCGTGTCTTCGAACGTTCCGCGCAACGCCTTTTCCATTCGCGTGACATAGGCCGCGAAATTCAAGACCGGGCGCTCCTTGTACAGGAGCGAAACGCTCGTGCTTGTCGCTTGCAGATTCATCGCGTCGTACATGACGGAATCCCTAGTTCGTTCCCAAGGTTAACGATGGTCTGCGAATGTGCCTCATTTGGGCGTGAAATGTGGAAATTTCATGGTTAACCGCCCGGAGTCGTTTCCGCTGCGTCAGCAGTACGCGCGGATTCGGGGGAAAGTGATGCGATTGTCGCAAAAATTGCTGCTTCTGCGGTGCCGGTCGGGGAAAAGATTGTTTCCCGTATTTTCCGCCACATAACGGGCAAGGGCGCCACGAGGGCGCCCTTGCGGTCGGTCGAACCGGCGTGCCGATACCCCCGGTCCAGGGGGCATCGGGCGGCGGGATCAGCAGCTGTAGTAAAGCTGGTATTCCACCGGGTGCGGGGTGTGCTCGTAGGCGTAGACCTCTTCCCACTTGAGCGCCATGTAGCCCTCGATCTGGTCCTTGGTGAACACGTCGCCGGCAAGCAGGAAATCGTGGTCCTTCTCCAGTTCCTCCAGCGCCTCGCGCAGGCTGCCGCAGACGGTCGGGATCGAAGCCAGTTCCTCGGGCGGAAGGTCGTAGAGGTCCTTGTCGGACGAGGGGCCCGGGTCGATCTTGTTCTTGATGCCGTCGAGGCCGGCCATCAGAAGCGCCGAGAACGCCAGATAGGGGTTTGCCGACGGGTCGGGGAAGCGGGCCTCGACGCGCTTGGCCTTCGGGCTTTCCGCCCACGGAATGCGCACGCAGCCCGAACGGTTGCGGGCCGAATAGGCGCGCAGCACGGGGGCCTCGAAACCCGGGATCAGGCGCTTGTAGGAATTGGTGCCGGGGTTGGTGAAGGCGTTCAGCGCCTTGGCGTGCTTGAGGATGCCGCCGATGAAATACAGCGCCTCCTGGCTGAGGTCGGCGTATTTGTCGCCCGCGAACAGCGGCTTGCCGTCCTTCCAGACCGACATGTTGACATGCATGCCGGTGCCGTTGTCGCCCTTGATCGGCTTCGGCATGAAGGTGGCCGACTTGCCATAGGCATGGGCCACGTTGTGGATCACGTATTTGTACTTCTGGATGTTGTCGGCCTGGGTCGTCAGCGTGCCGAAGATCAGGCCCAGCTCGTGCTGGCACGAGGCCACCTCGTGGTGGTGCTTGTCGACCTTCATGCCCATGCGCTTCATGGTGCTCAGCATCTCCGAGCGCAGGTCCTGCGCGTCGTCGATCGGGTTCACCGGGAAATAGCCGCCCTTGACGCCCGGACGGTGGCCGGTGTTGCCGGTCTCGTATTCGGTGTCGGTGTTCCAGGCGCCGTCGATCGCGTCGACCTCATAGCTGACCTTGTTCATCGAGACCGAGAAGCGCACGTCGTCGAAGATGAAGAATTCGGCCTCGGGGCCGAAATAGGCGGTGTCGCCGATGCCGGTGGCCTTCAGGTAGGCCTCTGCCTTCACCGCGGTCGAGCGCGGATCGCGGTCATAGGCCTCGCCGGTGTCGGGCTCCTGCACGTTGCAATGCAGGCACAGCGTCTTCTCGGCATAGAACGGGTCGATATAGGCGCTGTCGCAATCGGGCATCAGTTTCATGTCGGACTGGTCGATCGACTTCCAGCCGGCGATGGACGAGCCGTCGAACATGAAGCCCTCGTCGAGGAAATCCTCGTCGACCTGGTCGGCCAACACCGTGACGTGCTGCAGCTTGCCGCGCGGGTCGGTGAAGCGGATGTCGACGTATTCGACGTCCTCGTCCTTGAGGGTCTTGAGAACCTTATCCTTGCTCATGTGACCATGATCCCTTCTGTTGAGCATGTCTTGCGGGCGGCGTGCCGCCTCGGTGTTCCTATGGATACGCGGGTCGCGCGCGCCTGTCGTGGCGTCCGGTCAGAGCGCCTCGTCGCCGGATTCGCCGGTGCGGATGCGGATCGCCTCTTCCACCGGGCTGACGAAGATCTTGCCGTCGCCGATCTTGTCGGTGCGCGCGGCCGAGATGATCGCCTCGACGGCGGTTTCGATCATGTCGTCGGGTAACACGACCTCGATCTTCACCTTGGGCAGGAAATCCACCACATATTCGGCACCGCGGTACAATTCGGTGTGGCCCTTTTGCCGCCCGAAACCCTTCACCTCGATCACCGACAATCCCTGAACGCCGACTTCCTGCAGCGCTTCCTTGACCTCGTCGAGCTTGAAGGGCTTGATGATAGCCTCGATCTTCTTCATCGACGGCGACTCCCTGTGCCAGATGCCTCTCCGCCACCGGTCTCATCATTTTCGTCCCCCAGGGACAATCGAGCCGCAGGCGGGGCCCGGGGCGGCAGGCCGAATTCCGCCGCAAGTGATGAAATAATGTGCAACTTGGCGTCTGATTGGGCGTTGTGCGAAAGGTCAAGGGTGACATGGTTGAGCGCAACGGGACCGAGGTTCTGACAGCGGCGCAAATGCGGGCGGTCGAGGCTGTGGCCGTCGCCTCGGGGAAAGTCTCGGCCGGGGAGCTGATGGAGCGCGCGGGCGAAAGCGTGGTCGCGGCGATTCTGGCAAACTGGCCGGCGCTGGAAGCGGGCGATCGGCGGGCGATCGTGCTGTGCGGGCCGGGCAACAACGGCGGTGACGGCTTCGTCGTGGCGCGGCTGCTGCGCGCGCGGGGCTGGACGGTGGCGGTCTATCTCTATGGCGCGCCCGAGCGGCTGCCCGACCCCGCCCGAGCCATGTACGACCGCTGGTGCGAGACCGGCCGCGTCACCCCGGCCCAGGCGGTGGCCGATGTCGGAGAGCTGGCCACCTTCGGGGCGGATCTGTTCATCGACGCGCTGTTCGGGATCGGGCTGACGCGGCCGATCGAGATGGCGAAATCCGGATTGGCGCTGTTTCTGAAATTCTCCGCGCGCTGGCGCCAGGGCGGCGGGCCGCGCACGGTGTCGGTGGATCTGCCCTCGGGGCTTTGCAGCGACAGCGGCGCGGTGCTGGGCGGCGCGATGATGGCGGCGCTGACGGTGACCTTCCATGCCGCCAAGCTGGGCCATCTGCTGACCCATCCGGCGCCGGGCCTGGCCGGCGGGCCGCTGCGCTGCGGGCAACTGGTGGTTGCCGATATCGGCCTGCCGCGGGCCGACCGCCAGCGCCTGCCGCCCGAGGCGCGGGCGCGGCTTGCTGCGGACCGGCGCGCCACCGTCGGCTGCGATCCGATCTCGCCCGGGCTGCTGGCCAAACCCTCGTGGCAATTGCACAAATACGCCCATGGCCACGCCCTGGTGCTGGCCGGCGGGGCGGGGCGGGGCGGCGCCGGGCGGTTGGCGGCACGCGCCGCCCTGCGCATCGGCGCGGGGCTGGTGACATTGGGCTGCCCGACGCCCGCCCTGGCCGAGAACGCGGCGCAACTGAACGCGGTGATGCTGCGCGCGATCGACGGCGCGGACGACCTTGCCCGCACGCTCGACGACCGGCGCATCGGCGCGCTCTGCCTGGGGCCGGGGCTGGGGGTCGGCGCCGGCAGCCGGGATCTGACGCGCGCGGCGCTGGGCGCGCGCGCGGCGGGCCGGGCGACGGTGCTGGATGCCGATGCGCTGACGGTCTTCGCCGAGACCCCCGAGACGCTGTTCGACGCGACCTGCGGCCAGCGCGTCGTGCTGACCCCGCATGGCGGCGAATTCGCGCGGCTGTTTCCCGATATCTCCGACCGGCTCCAGGCGCCGGCAACCGCAGGGCCGGCCTATTCGCGGGTCGATGCGGCGCGGGCGGCGGCGGCGCGGGCGGGCTGCGTGGTGCTGATGAAGGGCCCGGACACGGTGATCGCGGCCCCCGATGGCCGCTGCAGCCTGCACGCGGCCCTGTACGAGCGCGCGGCGCCCTGGCTGGCGACGGCCGGGTCGGGCGATGTGCTGGCCGGGCTGATCACCGGGCTGCTCGCGCGCGGGTTCGAACCGATGCAGGCGGCCGAAACCGCGGCCTGGCTACATGTCGAGGCCGCCCGCCGCTTCGGCCCCGGCCTGATCGCCGAGGATCTGCCTGAAATCCTGCCAGAGGTTCTGCGCGCGCAGGGGCTATAGGCCGCCTCGGCGCGCCGACCATTGGTGCTCTATTGGTGCCCCGAAATGTCTGCTCCCGGAATATCTGGACCGGAAAGCAGCGGGGATGCTCCTGCTGCTTCATCTTGGGTCAAATACTCCACGGGGGTCCGGGGGTGTGAAACCCCCGGCGCCGGGATCCGCGATCATCAGGGGAAGGGTGTCAGGCCTCGGCGGACACGGCCGCGGGATCAAGCCCAAGCTCCAGCCCGTTGGCGTAGATCACCGCCGGGCGGCCGAGGTCCAGATCAAAGACACGCAGGGTCTCCACCGTCTCGGCGCGAATGAATTCGCCGTCAATCAGCCGCCGGGCCTCGACCATCGCCCGCGGCGCGCCGAACAGCGCCTTGGCGCGCCAGTCGCTTACCAGCACCTTCTGATCGGGCGCGACCAGAAGATCCGCCTCCGGGCAGTCGCGGTCCAGCGTGCTGGCGCCGATCCGCACCGCCCGGGCACGGCGCAGGCAACGCACCGAGACGCCGCGCAGCTGGCGTATCCCGTCACGGGTGATGATCCGGTCGCCCGCGGTCAGGTGTTCCACCGGCAGCGCGCCATCGGTCGTCAACACGATGCTGCCCGCCGCGATCCCGCCGGTCTGGGCGATTTCGGATGGCTGCGGCGGGGGCGAAAACTGCGTCGGCATGATCGTTCCTGTGGCGGCTGTGGCGGGTCGTGAAGACAGTTTTGGCCGAGAATGTGTCAAGAATGGGTTACGCGCAGGCTTTTTGTGGGGCTGTTTTTCCTCTCGCATCCGCCCCGCGCCTTTGCTAGAAGGGCGCCGATTTCGGGGCGGTCCGGCCGGAGGAGACGGTCGGGGCGCCCTTGGCACATGCGGGTGTGGCGAAATTGGCAGACGCACCAGATTTAGGTTCTGGCGCCGCAAGGCGTGGGGGTTCAAGTCCCTCCACCCGCACCAAAGGTGAAAGAAGGACGAACACATGCAGGTCACCGAGACCCTCAAGGACGGTCTGAAGCGCGGCTACACCATCACGGTGACTGCGGCCGAGCTGGACGCCAAGGTGCAGGAAAAGCTGATCGAGGCGCAGCCCGAGGTGGAGATGAAGGGTTTCCGCAAGGGCAAGGTGCCGCTGGCGATGCTGCGCAAGCAGTTCGGCCAGCGCCTGATCGGCGACGCGATCCAGGACAGCGTCGACGGCGCCATGCGCGAGCATTTCGAGGCTTCGGGCGATCGTCCCGCGCTGCAGCCCGACGTGAAGATGCAAAACGGCGACAGCTGGACGGAAGGCGACGACGTGGTCGTCGACATGTCCTATGAGGCGCTGCCCGAGATCCCCGAGGTGGATCTGGACAAGCTCAAGCTCGAACGCTTGATGGTGAAGGCCGACGAGGCCTCGGTCGACGAGGCGCTGCAGAACCTTGCCGCCTCGGCCGAGAATTTCGAGGACCGCAAGAAGGGCTCGAAGGCGAAGGACGGCGATCAGGTGGTGATCGACTTCCTGGGCAAGGTGGATGGCGAGGCCTTCGAGGGCGGTGCCGCCGAGGATTACCCGCTGGTGCTGGGCTCGGGCAGCTTCATCCCCGGCTTCGAGGAGCAGCTGGTCGGCGCCAAGGCCGGCGACGAAGTCGAGGTGAAGGTAAGCTTCCCGTCGGAGTACGGCGCGGCGAACCTGGCCGGCAAGGACGCGGTCTTCGCATGCACCGTGAAGGCGGTGAAAGAGCCCAAGCCGGCCGAGGTGGACGACGAGCTGGCCAAGAAATACGGCGCCGAGGATCTGGCCGCGCTGAAGGCCCAGATCGGCGAGCGTCTGGAAGAGGAATACAAGGACGCGACCCGCGCGGTGATGAAGCGGTCGCTGCTTGATCAGCTGGACGCGCTGGTGGATTTCGAGCTGCCGCCCAGCCTGGTCGAGGCCGAGGCCAAGCAGATCGCGCATCAGCTGTGGCACGAGGAAAACCCCGAGCATCAGGGCCATGATCATGGCGATGTCGAGGTGACCGACGAGCACACCAAGCTGGCCACCCGCCGGGTGCGGCTGGGCCTGCTGCTGGCCGAGATGGGCCGCAAGCATGAGATCGAGGTGACCGACAGCGAGATGACCCAGGCGATCCTGACCCAGGCGCGCCAGTACCCGGGGCAGGAACGCGCGTTCTTCGACTTCGTCCAGCAGAACCAGGAGATCCAGAGCCAGATCCGCGCGCCGCTGTTCGAGGACAAGGTGGTGGATCACATCATCGGCCACGCCAAGGTCGACGAGAAGGAGGCCTCGAAGGACGATCTTCAGAAGGCCGTCGAGGCGCTCGACGAAGCCTGAACTCTGGCCTAGATTTGCCGGGAAGGGCCGCCTTCGGGCGGCTCTTTTCGTGTTGGGAACCGCGGCGGCCCTGCCGCGTTCGGCCCCGACAGGCAAGAGGAGACAGGAGGAAGCGCGTCATGGCCGATCTGCCGTTCGATGACGAGGAAATCGAGGAACTGGTCCTGAGGTTCAACGCGGTGATGGCCAAGGAGGCCGCCGATGTCGACGATCCGGGTGGCAATCCGACCGACGACGAGGGGCCCGACGTGCTGCAGGCGCTGGAAGGCGAGATGACCGAGGAGGAACTGATCAACGAGATCGAGGGCATGAACGAGGAACAGCAGCACGCGCTGGTGGCGCTGTTCTGGATCGGCCGCGAGGATGGCGACCCCGAGGAATGGGACGAGATGATGGAACTGGCAGCCGAAAGCCATTCCGGCTCGGTCAGCACCTATCTGCTGGGCCAGCCCATGGTCACCGAATATCTGGAAGCCGGGCTGGAGCGGATGCGCGAAAGCGGCGAACTGGACTGACGGCCGTGCCGGTTTTGCGCGGGGCCGGGCCTGGCGGGCCGCCATTTGGCGCCGTGCCCAGGTCAGGCGCAGGCCGTCGCGCATGTTCAGCGCAAGCAGCGTGATGTTCACCGCGCCTGCGCAAAGCCCCAGCGTCTGTACCGCGTCGAACCATATGCCGAAGTTCACCGCCCGCGCGCTGGCCGAAAGATAGAGCGCCGCGGGAACCAGAACCAGGATGCCATTTGCGGCGATGAACGGCATTCGTCCGCGTTTGCGCGCCAAGGCGGGCCCGCGCCCGTTCCGCGCCAGCCGGAAACCGGAGATGGCGGCGCTCGCGATCGCGGGCCGCGCGGCGCGGATCAGCCCGCGGGCCTGATGACCGGAACGTTTCCCGCCTTGCTCGAATTGTGGGAGACCGACGGGTTGTCGCAGAAGCAACTGGTCGAGCGGCTGGATATCGAACAGGCGACGATGGCCAATACCTTGACGCGAATGGAGCGCGACGGCCTTGTCACCCGCAAGAGGGACGAGAACGACGGCCGTGTTCAACGGGTCTGGCTGACCAGCCGGGGGCGGGCGTTGAAAGGGGCCGCGACCGCCGCGGCGATAGACGAGAATGCGGCCTCGCTGGCCGGGCTTTCCGTGGCTGAACGAGACCAGTTCGTGGCGCTGGTGCAGAAGGTGATCCACACCCGCGGCGCAAAGGCCGGCCCAAAGGGCTGACGCACGCGGCCCGGCCCGCGATCACGGGCCGCCGCCTGTCTGCCGGAATGCGAAAGGCCGCACCTCAGGGCGCGGCCTTTGCTGTCTTGGGGGGCGTCAGAAGACGGTGCTCAGGCCTCTTCGGCCTGGTCCTCGTCCTGGCCGGCACTGCCGATGTCGTCGAAGAGTTCGGAAATCTCGAACTCGGCGGCGGCTTCCTCTTCGGCGGCCAGTTCCTGGATCGACTTGCCCGAGGCCTGCAGTTCGGCCTCTTCGGCCGAGCGCGCCACGTTCAGGGTGATCGAGACCTCGACCTCGGGGTGCAGCACGACGTTGACCTGGTGCAGACCCAGATCCTTGATCGGGCGGACCAGAACGACCTGGCCGCGATCGACGGTAAAGCCGGCCTCGGTGGCCGCATCGGCGGCGTCACGGGTGGTGACCGAACCGTAAAGGGCGCCCGAATCCGAAGCCTGGCGAATCACGACGAAGGTCTGACCGTCGAGCTTTTCTGCCAGCGCATCGGCTTCCTTCTTGGTTTCGAGGTTATGCGCCTCGAGCTGGGCCTTGCGGTCCTGGAACGAGGCGATGTTGGCCTCGGTCGCGCGCAGCGCCTTGCCCTGCGGCAGCAGGAAGTTGCGGCCGTAGCCGTCCTTGACGGTCACGACATCGCCCATCTGCCCAAGCTTGGACACGCGCTGGAGTAGGATGACTTGCATGGGTCTGGCTCCTTACTTCACGGCGTAGGGGAGCAGCGCCAGGAACCGCGCGCGCTTGATGGCGCGGGCCAGTTCACGCTGCTTCTTGGCGGAGACGGCGGTGATGCGCGACGGCACGATCTTGCCGCGTTCCGAGATGTAGCGCTGCAGCAGACGCACGTCCTTGTAGTCGATCTTCGGCGCGTTGTCGCCGGAGAAGGGGCAGACCTTGCGGCGGCGGAAAAACGGTTTGTTAGCCATGGGTTGTTCCTTTCCTCTGACCGATCAACGACGCGGGCCGCGGTCGCGGTCGCGGTCGTCGCGCTTCTGCATCTGGATCGACGGACCTTCGGCGTGCTCGTCGACCTTGATGGTCAGTACGCGCATCACGTCGTCATGCAGCCGCGCCAGGCGCTCCATCTCCTGGACGGCCGGCGCGGGGGCGTCGGTGCGCAGGAAGGCGTAGTGGCCCTTGCGGTTCTTGTTGATCTTGTAGGCCATGGTCTTGACGCCCCAATACTCGTGATCGACGACCTTGCCGCCGTTGTCGGAGAGTACCGAGGAGAAATGTTCGATCAGGCCTTCGGCCTGCGCGTTGGACAGGTCCTGACGCGCGATGAGGACATGCTCGTAAAGCGGCATGCGGACTCCATTCATGTCAAGGCGCATTTCATAGAGCGGGCGAAGGGCCTTCCGCGGCCCGCTCACGAGAGGCTGCGCCGGTTTCGTGATCTTGCGGAAGGATGGGGCCTTATACAGTGGCTGCGCGGGGATGCAAGCGCCGCCGCGGGCCGGATACCGCTGGGGGCGCGGCTTTGGTGGCGCTTCCGGCGGGCGTATTTGGGGAACGATGAAAGGGGAGGGCGCGCCATGGGGGGAGGTCGTCATTGGGCACAAACCGAGGTGGTGCCGGACAGGCGGCGGCCTGATGCGAGGCGGCGTGGAGAAACACCCAGGCAAGACCTGGGCGCACGGCAAGGAGAAGCTTCTCTTTCACGGTATGTTTCGACATGGCGCGCCCCGGCGGCTGCCCGGATGCCGGAAGATTGTACTTGCCGCAGCGTCAACCGATTGATTTGTGTCAACGCCGACGGGGTCATTCGGGTCGTGTAGTTCACGTTTTCGTGTGGTATTGGCGGGGCACGAGCGCCGGCCAGCCGCGGGCCGGGGTTTGCGGCGCAGTTGCGCGATGTGCCCGAGGGCTGTATGGCGGAGCAGTTTTTGATGGAGGATACATGACGCGGGCATTCGTTTTCCCTGGGCAGGGCGCGCAATCGGTCGGGATGGGGAAGGCCTTGGCCGATGCCTATCCGGCGGCGAAGGCGGTCTTCGATGAGGTCGACGAAGCGCTGGGCGAGGCGCTGAGCACGCTGATCTGGGAAGGGCCGGCGGAAGAGTTGACCCTGACCGCGAATGCCCAGCCCGCGCTGATGGCGACCTCGATCGCGGCGCTGCGCGCGCTGGAGGCCGAGGGCGTCGGTGTCGAGAGTGCGGCCTTCGTGGCGGGTCACAGCCTGGGGGAATATTCGGCGCTGTGCGCGGCGGGGGCGCTGAGCCTGGCCGACACGGCGCGGCTTTTGCGGGTGCGCGGCCAGGCCATGCAAGAGGCCGTGCCGGTCGGCGTGGGCGCGATGGCGGCGATCCTGGGGCTGGATTTCCAGGCGGTGTCCGAGGTCGCCGCCGAGGCCGCGCAGGGCGAGGTCTGCCAGGCGGCGAACGACAACGACCCCGCGCAGGTGGTGGTTTCGGGCCATCGCGCGGCGGTGGAGCGTGCGGTCGAGATCGCCAAGGCGCGCGGCGCCAGGCGGGCGCTGCTGCTGCCGGTAAGCGCGCCGTTCCACTGCGCGCTGATGCAGCCCGCGGCCTCGGTGATGGTGAACACGCTGGCCGGCGTGGTGATATCCGAGCCCAAGGTGCCGCTGGTCGCCAACGTGCGTGCCGAGGCGGTCGAGGATCATGCCGAGATCCGCGATCTTCTGGTGGCCCAGGTCACCGGATCGGTGCGCTGGCGTGAAAGCGTGGAATGGATGGTGGCGGCCGGCGTGACCGAGTTCTGGGAAATCGGCGCGGGCAAGGCGCTGTCGGGGATGATCCGCAGGATCGCACGGTCGGCCGAAACACGGGCTGTGGGCACGCCCGAGGAGGTGGCGGCGGCGGTCGCCGGTTGAAGGGGCTGCGCCGGGCGCGCGCGGCGCGACCGACATCGTCGTCGCTTGGGGGCGCGGGTGGCTGTGCCGCTGGCCCCCGCATTCCCGGCGGCGGGGCTGGGCCGCGGGCCCACGACGGAATGAGACCAGAGTGCAAGCAGGGGCGGTGCCCCGCAGGAGATGGACATGTTTGATCTAACGGGTAAATCGGCCCTCGTGACGGGCGCTTCGGGGGGGATCGGCGGCGAGATCGCGCGGCAATTGCACGCGCGGGGGGCAAATGTCGGGCTGTCGGGGACACGCGCCGCGCCGCTTCAGGCGCTGGCCGAGGAGCTGGGGCCGCGGGCGCATGTGCTGCCTTGCGACCTGTCCGATTTCGCCGCCGTCGATGCGCTGGCACGCCAGGCCGCCGAGGCCATGGGGGCGGTCGATATCCTGGTCAACAATGCCGGCATCACCCGCGACGGCCTGCTGATGCGGATGTCGGACGAGGACTGGCAGCAGGTGATCGACGTGAACCTGACATCGGCCTTCCGACTGTCGCGCGGGGTCTTGCGGGGGATGATGAAGGCGCGCTGGGGGCGGATCATCTACATTACCTCGGTGGTCGGGATCGCAGGCAACGGCGGGCAGGCGAATTACGCTGCGGCCAAGGCCGGCATGGTGGGCCTGTCCAAGAGCCTGGCCCAGGAGGTGGCAAGCCGCAACGTGACGGTGAACTGTATCGCGCCGGGCTTCATTTCGACGGCGATGACCGAGAAGCTGACCGACGAGCAGAAGGAGAAGATCCTGGTCGAGATCCCCGCGGGGGCGATGGGTGTGCCGGCCGATATCGCCGCCGCCACCGTCTATCTGGCCAGCCCCGAGGCAAGCTACGTCACCGGGGCGACCTTGCATGTCAACGGCGGAATGACGATGATCTGACCACCCCGCAGGGGGGAAGGCGAAAGCGTTTGCCTTGGCCAAAGACTATGCTATAGGCGGCTCAGATTTGACCCGTCCGGGGGCTGTCCCGGGGGCGGGGCCTGCCCGGGGGCGGGCAAGCAGCCGCTCGTTATGAGCAACCGGATACAAGACAGGGTCCGAGACCCGAAACACGATGAGGAAGTGACATGAGCGACATCGCAAACCGCGTGAAGAAGATCGTGGTCGAGCATCTCGGCGTCGAAGAAGACAAGGTGACGGAAAACGCGTCGTTCATCGACGATCTGGGCGCTGACAGCCTCGACACGGTCGAGCTGGTCATGGCCTTCGAGGAAGAGTTCGGGATCGAGATCCCCGACGACGCCGCCGAGACGATCCAGACCTTCGGCGATGCGGTGAAGTTCATCTCGGAAGCGGCCTGAACCTTTCGAAATCGCGACTGCGGAAGCGGCGTCCCGCGGGGCGCCGCTTTCTTTTATGCCGGGCGCTCTTTGTGGGTCCGACGTTTGCGGCGCGCGCGCTTCGGCCGGGCCGGCACCACCCGCCACCGCGGTCGGGACGCCGGCCTGTCCTGGCTCGGGTCGGGGAAGGCGCGGCTATGACCTTTCTTTCCGGCTCATTTATCGCTGGGGGCTGGGGGCGCGCCCCCCAACGTACCAGAACCTGCCGGGCGCGCGCACCCGGCGGGCCGGGGTTTCACCTTCTGCCACCGGGTTCGGGTGATGCGCGGCGGGCCGCGCGCGGCCGGGCTTGGCGTTGCGCGCGCGCGCGGGCGCGTGTAACTGTGCGCGGGATGCCGCGACATGAATGAGGAGAACAGATGCGCCGGGTTGTGATTACGGGTCTGGGAATGGTCACGCCGCTGGCCTGCGGAGTGGAAGAAACCTGGAGCCGCCTTCTCGACGGCCAGTCGGGCGCCGCGACGATCTCGCGCTTCGACGCAAGCCATCTGGCCACCACCTATGCCTGCGAGATCCCGCGTGGCGACGGGTCGGACGGAACCTTCAATCCCGACGACTGGATGGAGCCCAAGGAACAGCGCAAGGTCGATGATTTCATCCTTTACGGCATGGCGGCTGCGGTGCAGGCGGTGCGTGACGCGGGCTGGGACACCCCTTCCGAAGAAGAGAAATTGCGCACCGGGGTGATGATCGGCTCGGGCATCGGCGGGCTGTCATCGATCGCCGAGACGGCGGTGCTGCTGAAGGAGCGCGGGCCCCGGCGGGTCAGCCCGTTCTTCATTCCCGGCGCGCTGATCAACCTGATCTCCGGCCAGGTCAGCATCCGCTACGGCTTCAAGGGGCCGAACCACGCGGTGGTGACGGCCTGTTCGACCGGGGCGCATGCGATCGGTGATGCTGCGCGGCTGATCCAGTGGGGCGACGCCGACGTGATGGTGGCGGGCGGCGCCGAAAGCCCGATCAGCGAGATCGGCATTGCCGGCTTCAACGCCTGCAAGGCGCTGTCGACCAAGCGCGGCGACGCGCCCCGGACGGCCAGCCGCCCCTATGATGCCGATCGCGACGGCTTTGTCATGGGCGAGGGCGGCGGCGTCGTGGTGCTGGAGGAATACGAACACGCGGTGGCGCGCGGCGCCAAGATCTACGCCGAGGTGCTGGGGTATGGCCTGTCGGGCGACGCCTATCACATCACCGCGCCGTCCGAGGATGGCGAGGGCGGCTTCCGTGCCATGCAGGCGGCGCTGAAGCGCGCGGGGATCGGCGCCGACGCGGTGGATTACATCAACGCCCACGGCACCAGCACCATGGCCGACACGATCGAGCTGGGCGCGGTAGAGCGCCTGCTGGGCGACGCGGCAGCCGGGGCGACGATGTCGTCGACCAAGTCGTCGATCGGCCATCTTCTGGGCGCCGCCGGCGCGGTCGAGGCGATCTTCTGCGCGTTGGCGATCCGCGATCAGGTGGCGCCGCCGACCATCAACCTTGACACGCCCGCGGTCGAGACCAGGCTGGATCTGGCGCCGAACCGGGCGGTGAAGCGGCGCGTTGACGTGGCGCTGTCGAATTCCTTCGGCTTCGGGGGAACCAATGCCAGCCTCGTGCTGGGGAAAGTTGCACGGTAATGGGCCGCTCTGTCGCCTCGAACGCCTTGACGCTGTTCATCGTTCTGTTGGTCGCGGTGGCCGGCTTCCTGGAATGGAGCCGTCAGCAATTCACCGGACCGGGCCCGCTGGCCCAGCCGATCTGCCTGCGCGTCGACCGCGGCGAAAGCCTGGCCTCGCTGTCCGGCAAGCTGGAGAAGAAGGGCGCGATCAGCCATGCGATGCTGTTTCGGGTGGGGGCGAGCTATACTGACAAGGGCAATAAGCTGAAGTTCGGCAGCTATCTGATTCCCAAATCGGAATCGATGAAGGGCATTCTGGCGATCGTGACCAAGGGCGGCCAGAGCACCTGTGGCACCGAGGTGAATTACCGCATCGGCGTGACCGCGAGCACGCTGGAGGTGCGCGCGCTTGACCCCGTCGCCGGGCAATACACGCAGGTGGCCAGCTACGACCCGGTCACCACCAAGACCCCGCCCGCGGATCTGACCCGCGCCGAGGCCGAGCCCGACACGCGCTATCGGGTGATCCTGGCCGAAGGTGTGACCAGTTGGGATGTATTGAATGCGCTGCGGCATGTAGATTTCCTGTCGGGCAAGGTGAAAGACACCCCGCCCGAAGGTAGCCTGTCGCCCGACAGCTATGTCGTGACCAAGGGCGAGGCGCTGGACAGCCTGATCCAAGAGATGCAGGGCCGGCAGAAGAAGATCCTCGCGGCCGCATGGAAGGACCGCGCGAAGGACCTGCCCTACAAGACGCCCGAACAGGCGTTGATCATGGCCTCGCTGATCGAGAAGGAGACCGGCGTGGCGCAGGAGCGCGCCGAGGTGGCCTCGGTTTTCGTCAACCGGCTGGACAAGGGCATGCGGCTGCAGACCGACCCGGCGGTGATCTATGGCATCACCAAGGGGCATGGCGTGCTGGGCCGGGGTCTGCGGCAAAGCGAGCTGCGCGCCAAGACGCCCTACAATACCTACCAGATCGACGGGCTGCCACCGACGCCGATCTGCAATCCGGGCAAGGAGGCGATCGAGGCCGCGCTGCATCCGGCGACCACCAAGTATCTGTATTTCGTGGCCAACGGCACCGGTGGGCACGACTTTTCGCAAACCCTGGCCGAGCACAACAAGAACGTCGAGAAATGGCGCAAGATCCAGGCAGAGCAGCAAAAACAGCAGCAGACCGGTGCCCCGAAGAATGGCAATTGAAGCCGGCCTCGCGGCGCCGTCTGGTTAACGAAGGGTTAAGGCAAAGTTCGCAAGTCATTGAAGGAAATGAATTTTTCGATTGACTTTGCGGACGGTCCGATGTATCCCTTATGACAAGCTGGGAAAAGTGGGCAAGCGGCACGGGGCAACCCGGTGCCGCTTTTTCATGTCGCCAGCAGCCATAGGCCGCGGGGCGATCCGCGGCCGCCTTCGAGGGCAGGTTCACGACCAGATGACATTAGACACCCCCGCCGAGGAGGGGGAGGCACCGAGGCCCCTGGTTTCGGAGGCCTCGCTTCTCTACACGACCGCGGCCGAAGTTTTCGCCCAGATGATCCGCGAGCTGCAAGGCGGCGCGCTGGATGAGGCGAAGCGGGCGCCGGGCTATGCACGCGAGCTTCGCCAAGCCTTGCAGGCGGTGCTGACCGAAAGGACGATCCTTGAAAAACTCCGCAAAGAGCATGGGCGCGAAGGAGGAGGCGACCCGGCAGAGCTTGACTTCGCCGCCGCCCGCGCTGAGATCGGGCGCCGCCTGGCTTGCCTCCGCGACGCCGCAGACGGTTGACGCCTTTCTGGAAAGCCTGAGCGACGGGGCGCTGATGGCGCTGCCATGGATGTTCGAATTCTGGGCGCTGCCGCATCAGCTGCCGCCCGAGGGCGTGTGGCGCAGCTGGGTGATCATGGGCGGACGCGGCGCCGGCAAGACGCGCGCCGGCGCCGAATGGGTGCGTGCCCAGGTGGAAGGGGCGGGGCCGCGCGATCCGGGGATGGCGAAGCATGTGGCGCTGGTCGGCGAGACGATCGACCAGGCGCGCGAGGTGATGGTTTTCGGCGAAAGCGGCATCCTGGCCTGCACGCCGCCCGATCGCCGCCCCGAATGGCAGGCGACGCGCAAGCGGCTGGTCTGGCCCAACGGTGCCGAGGCGCGGCTGTTCTCGGCGCATGAGCCCGAGAGCCTGCGGGGGCCGCAGTTCGATGCGGCCTGGGCCGACGAGCTGGCGAAGTGGAAGCGCGCCGGCGAGGCCTGGGACATGCTGCAATTCGCGCTGCGTCTGGGGCCGCAGCCGCGCCAGGTGGTGACGACGACGCCGCGCAATGTCGAGGCGCTGAAGGCGATCTTGCGCAACCCGTCGACGGTGGTGACACATGCGCCGACCGAGGCGAACCGGGCCTATCTGGCGGCCTCTTTCCTGGAGGAGGTGCGCGCGCGCTACGGCGGCACGCGGCTGGGACGGCAGGAGCTGGACGGCGCGCTGCTGGAAGAGGCCGAGGGGGCGCTGTGGAGCAATGCCGCGATCGAGGCTAGCCGGGTCGACGAAGTTCCGCGGCTGAGCCGGGTGGTGGTGGCGGTGGATCCGCCGGTGACCGGGCACAGTTCGTCGGACGAATGCGGTATTGTGGTGGCCGGGGTGGTCGCGGAAGGCGCGCCGCAGGAATGGCGGGCCTATGTGCTGGAGGATGCAAGCCTGTCGGGGGCGAGCCCGGACCAATGGGCGCGGGCGGCGATTGCCGCGATGGAGCGTCATGGCGCCGAGCGTCTGGTGGCCGAGGTCAATCAGGGCGGGGATCTTGTGGAAAGCGTGTTGCGGCAGGTCGATCCGCTGGTGCCCTACCGGGCGGTCCGGGCGGCGCGGGGCAAGCTTGCGCGGGCCGAGCCGGTGGCGGCGCTGTACGAACAGGGACGGGTCGCGCATATGCGCGGTCTGGCGGCGCTGGAGGATCAGATGGCGCAGATGACGGGCCAGGGATTTCAGGGGCGGGGATCGCCCGACCGGGTGGATGCGCTGGTCTGGGCGCTGACGGATCTGATGATCGCACCGGCGCAGGCCTGGCGACGGCCGCGGGTGCGGGGGCTTTAACGCGGCGCCCGTGGCCGGGGGCGGGATGCCTCCGGCGGGCGTATTTTGGCGAACAATGAAAGGATGGGTCGGGCCTGCGGGCGGCGGTCTGTCCTGGCATGGATGAGGAGAGGCGGATGTTTGAGTTCCTGCGGCGCAAGGAGGCGGCGGTGGCCGAGCGGAAGGCTTCGGCCTCGGGGCCGGTGATCGCCTGGGCGGGGGCGGGGCGGGTGGCCTGGGGGCCGCGCGACACGGTTTCGCTGATCCGGTCGGGGTTTCAGGGCAATCCCGTCGGGTTTCGGGCGGTGCGGATGATCGTCGAAGCGGCGGCGGCCTTGCCGTTGGTGTTTCAGGACGCCGATCGGCGTTACGAGGCGCATCCGCTGGTGGACCTGTTGCGCCGGCCCAATCCGGCGCAGGGCCGGGCGGAATTGCTGGAGGCCCTGTATGGCCAGCTTCTGCTGAGCGGCAACGGTTATCTGGAGGCCGTCCCGGGCGGCGCGCGGCTGCCGGCGGAGCTGCATGTGCTGCGCTCGGACCGGATGCGGCTGGTGCCTGGCGCGGATGGCTGGCCGGTGGCCTACGAGTATCAGGTGGGCGGGCGCAAGCATCGGTTCGACATGACCGGGGCGGTGGCGCCGATCTGTCATGTGAAGATGTTCCATCCGCAGGACGACCATTACGGCTTTTCGCCGCTGCAGGCGGCGGCGGTGGCGGTGGATGTGCACAATTCGGCAAGCGCCTGGTCGAAGGCACTGCTGGACAATGCCGCGCGGCCTTCCGGGGCGATCGTCTACAAGGGGTCCGACGGTCAGGGCAGCCTGAGCGCGGATCAATACGACCGGCTGATCACCGAGATGGAAAGCTATCATCAGGGCGCGCGCAATGCCGGGCGGCCGATGCTGCTGGAAGGCGGTCTTGACTGGAAGCCGATGGGGTTCAGCCCCTCGGACATGGAGTTCCTGAAGACCAAGGAGGGGGCCGCGCGCGAGATCGCCGTGGCCTTCGGTGTGCCGCCGATGCTGATGGGCATTCCGGGCGACGCGACCTATGCCAATTATCAGGAGGCGAACCGCGCCTTCTATCGGCTGACGGTGGTGCCGCTGGTGTCGCGGGTGACGGCGGCGATCGCGCATTGGCTGGCGGGGTTCTCGGGGGCGGAGGTCGAGATCCGGCCGGATCTGGACCAGGTCCCGGCGCTGGCGGCCGAGCGCGATCAGCAATGGGCGCGGGTCGGCGCGGCCGAGTTCCTGACCGAGGCGGAAAAGCGCGCGCTGCTGGGCCTGCCGCGGCTTGCGGAGCCAGAATGACGGGGCGGCGGCCGCCGGGCGGGGGGTCGCGGTTCCTTTACGACAGTTTCGACGCCGCGCACGCGCGCATCGAGGCCAATGAGCGCGTGGCCGAGGAGCGCTGGCAGGCGATCGAAACCAGGCTGCGCCAGATCGAGGCGATGCTGGATCGCATGGAACGGCGGATCTGGATGGCAGTGTATGGCGCGCTTCTGTTCATGCTGGCGCAGGGCGCGGGGCTGGTGGTGGATTCGCTGCTGAAATGAGGAAAGGCAAGAATCGCAATGGATTATGGGCTGGAGTTGAAGTTGTGCCCCGCGGAGGCCGCGCTAAGCGTCGGTGCCGGGGCGGTGGTCGAGGGCTATGCCTCGGTCTTCGGGCGAGAGGATCAGGGGGGCGATGTCGTCCGGGCCGGCGCGTATGCGCGCTCGTTGAAGGCGCTGGCGGCGCGCGGCGGCCGGGTGAAGATGCTTTGGCAGCATGATCCGGCGCAGCCGATCGGCGTGTGGGACGAGGTGCGCGAGGACGGCCATGGCCTGTGGGTCAAGGGAAGGGTGCTGACCGATGTGGCGCGCGGCCGCGAGGCGCTGGCGCTGTTGGAGGCGGGCGCGATCGAGGGCCTGTCGATCGGCTACCGTACCATCGTGGCCGAGCGTGACGCGAAGGGCCGGCGCCAATTGTCGGAGCTGGATCTGTGGGAAGTGTCGCTGGTGACCTTCCCGATGCTCCCCGAGGCGCGGGTGGCGGCGAAGGGCGAGGCGCCGGAGGCGCTGCCCGAGGCGCTGCTCGCCGATCTTGCGGCGGCTTTCGATGAGGCCCGCCGGATGCTGGCCGAGCGCTAGGTTTCGGCCGACCACCCAAGAGAGGAATTGGAAATGAAGACGACCGAGACGAAGGCTCGGGCGGCCGGGACGGGTGTGTCCGGCGGCCTGTACGAGGGCGCGGAGATGAAGACCGCGCTGGACGGTTTCCTGGGGGAATTCAAGAACTTCCGGGACGATATGAAGACAACGTTGCAACAACAGGAAGAGCGACTGACCATGCTGGACCGCAAGTCTATCACCCGGGCGCGCCCGGCCCTTTCCCATGCCGTCGACGACGGCGCGCCGCATCGCAAGGCCCTGGATGCCTATCTGCGCGTGGGCGATGACGCGGGCCTTCGCGGCCTGGTGCTCGAGGGCAAGGCGCTGAACGAATCCGTCGCAGCCGAGGGCGGCTATCTGGTCGATCCCCAGACCGCCGAGACGATCCGCTCGACGTTGGCCTCGACCGCCTCGATCCGCGCGATCGCCAATGTGGTGAATGTCGAGGCCACCAGCTTCGACGTGTTGATCGACCATACCGATGTGGGTTCGGGCTGGGCGACCGAGGCCGGCCCGGTGGCCGAGACCGGCACGCCGCTGATCGAGCGGATCTCGATCCCGCTGCATGAACTCAGCGCCCTGCCGAAAGCCA
This sequence comes from Allgaiera indica, assembly GCF_900106675.1. Taxonomy (GTDB): domain Bacteria; phylum Pseudomonadota; class Alphaproteobacteria; order Rhodobacterales; family Rhodobacteraceae; genus Acidimangrovimonas; species Acidimangrovimonas indica. The sequence goes on along the minus strand of NZ_FNOB01000005.1, from coordinate 188,163 downwards.
GCCAGCGGCTGCTGGACGACAGCGCCTTCGACATCGAGGGCTGGCTGGCCGGCCGCATCGCGCACAAGTTCGCCCGCGCCGAGGCGCAATCGTTCATCTCGGGCGACGGAATCGACAAGCCGACGGGGTTCCTCAGCCACCCCGCTGTGGCCGAGGCGACCTGGGCCTGGGGCAGCCTGGGCTATGTGGCGACCGGCGCCGACGGCGATTTCGCCGCCACCAACGCCGTGGATTCGATCGTCGATCTGGTCTACGCGCTGGATGCCGATTACCGCGCCAACGCGACCTTCGTGATGAATTCGAAGACCGCGGGCGCGGTGCGCAAGATGAAGGATGCCGACGGGCGCTTCCTGTGGTCGGACGGGCTGGCGGCGGGCGAGCCCGCGCGGCTGATGGGCTATCCGGTGCTGATCGCCGAGGACATGCCCGATATCGCCTCGGGCAGCCTTTCGATGGCCTTCGGCGATTTCCGCGCGGGTTACACGGTGGCCGAACGTCCCGATCTGCGGGTGCTGCGCGATCCGTTCTCGGCCAAGCCGCATGTGCTGTTCTACGCCACCAAGCGCGTCGGCGGCGACGTCAGCGATTTCGCCGCGATCAAGCTGCTGAAGTTCGCCCTGTCCTAAACGGGGCGAAGGCCCGGCGTTCGCGCCGGGTGCCGGGCGCGTGCCGGGCCCTTAGGGGCGCCCGCGCCGCGCAATTGTCTCCCTCCGCCCGGGCGGGGCGGGGGCGCGCGCCCGGGATGGCGGAGGTTTGCAGGGGATGTGCGGATGATGACGCTGATCGAACAGAGCCCGGTGCCGGTGGCGGTGCTGCCGGTGGCCGAGTTCAAGGACCATTTGCGCCTGGGCACCGGCTTCGCGGATGATGCGGTGCAGGATGGGCTGGCCGAGGGCTATCTGCGCTCGGCCCTGGCCGCGATCGAAGGGCGGATCGGCAAGGCGCTGATTTCGCGAGATTTTTCATGGGGTGTCAGCTATTGGCGCGACCCCGAGGGGCAGGCCTTGCCGCTGGCGCCGGTCAGCGCGGTTGCGGCCCTGGTGCTGGTCGATGCGGCCGGGATCCAGACCCCGGCGGATCCGGCGGCCTATCGGCTGGTCAAGGACAGCCAGCGCCCGAGGATCGCGGCGACGGGGCTGGCGCTGCCGACGATCCCCACGGGCGGCGAGGCGCGGATCACGTTCACCGCGGGGTTCGGCCCGGCCTGGACCGACGTGCCCGCCGATCTGCGCCAGGCGGTGCTGCTGCTGGCTACGGGCTATTACGAGAACCGCCATGACGCCGGCGGCCCGCGTGACGCGATGCCGTTCGGGGTGATGGCCCTGATCGAGCGCTGGCGCACCGTGCGCGTGCTGGGTGGGGGCCAGGCATGAGCCGGGCGATGGACACGCCGCGGCTGAACCGCCGGCTGGTGCTGGAGGCGCCCGTCGTGGCGCCCGACGGCGCCGGCGGATTCACCGAGACCTGGACGGCGCAGGGCGTCGTCTGGGCCGAGTTGCGGCCCGGCACCGGGCGCGAAAGCTTCGGCGACGCGGTGACGCTCGCCCGCGTGCCCTTCAGGATCACCCTGCGCGCGGCCCCGCCGGGGGCGCCGTCGCGGCCCGAACCGGGGCAGCGCCTGCGCGAGGGCACGCGGATCTTCACCATCCTCGCCGTGGCCGAGCGCGACCCGGAGGGGCAGTACCTGACCTGTTTCGCGCGCGAGGAGGTGGCGGCATGAGCTATGCGACATCCGCGGCGCTGCAAAGCGCGGTCTTTGCCCAGCTTTCGGGCGATGCGGCGCTGTCGGCGCTGGTCGGCGGCGGCGTCTATGACGCGGTGCCGGCGGGCGACAAGCCCGCGACTTTCGTGGTGCTGGGACCGGAACAGGTGCGGGACCGTTCGGATTCGACCGGCCAGGGGGCGGAACACCGGCTGACGATCAGCGTCCATTCCACCGCCGCCGGGTTCCAGGAGGCCAAGAAGGCGGCGGCCGCGGTGGCCGCGGCGCTGGTCGATGCGCCCTTGGTGCTGAGCGTGGGCCAACTGGTCGGGATCGGCTTTCTGACCGCCAAGGCAGAGCGGACGGAGAACGGCGCGGCGCGCAGGATCGACCTGGTCTTTCGCGCCAGGGTCGAGGAATGACTTTCACAAATCCAACTTAAATCCCCGACGATTCCAGGGGATTGTCGCGATATCATGTACAATTCGGAGAATTCGCCATGGTGGCCCAGAACGGCAAGGATCTTCTCATCAAGCTCGACATGACCGGCGGTGGCCAGTTCGAGACGATCGCGGGGCTGCGTGCCTCGCGGCTGAGTTTCAACGCGGAGACGGTGGATGTGACCTCTTTGGAAAGCCAGGGAGGCTGGCGCGAGCTGCTGGCCGGCGCGGGGGTGAAATCGGCGGCTCTGTCTGGGTCGGGGATCTTCAAGGATGCCACGACGGACGAGCGCGCGCGCCAGATATTCTTCGACGGTGCGACGCCCGGATTTCAGGTGGTGATCCCCGGTTTCGGCACGGTCGAGGGGCCGTTCCAGATCACCGCGATCGATTATGCCGGCACCCATGACGGCGAGGCCACGTTCGAGATGTCGATGGCCTCGGCCGGGGCACTGATCTTCACGGCGCTGTGATGGCGGATTCTCCGATGGTGAATCCCTGGGCCGGAGAGGTGGCGCTGATCGTCGACGGTCAGCGCCATGTCTGCAAGCTGACCCTGGGCGCCCTGGCGGAACTGGAGGCCGGCCTGGGCGAGGACAGCTTGATCGCCCTGGTCGAACGCTTCGAAGGCGGGCGGTTTTCCACCCGCGACGTGCTGGCGCTGGTGGTGGCGGGGCTGCGTGGCGGCGGCTGGGCCGGCGGCGCGGCGGATCTGCGCAGCGCCGAGATCGGCGGCGGCCCGCTAGAGGCCGCCCGGGTGGCGGCCGAGTTGCTGGCGCGTGCCTTCGCGCTGCCGGACGCGCCATGAGCGACGGGGCGCCACTGGGCCTGGACTGGCCCGGGCTGATGCGCGCGGGGCTGCGAGAGCTGCAGTTGCCGCCCGAGGCGTTCTGGCGGCTCACGCCGGTGGAGCTGATGCTGATGCTGGGGCTGGGCGGCGCGCGGGCGCCGCTGACCCGGGCGCGGCTGGAAGATTTGGTACGGGCCTATCCCGATGCGGGAACCGGCCGGGCGAAAGGGCAGGATGATGGTGGATGTGACGCAGCTGACGGCCGAGATCGACGCGCTGGAGGTCAGCCTGGGGGCGTCGGCCGGAATGGCGGCGACCTTTGACCGCGAACTCGGGCGGATGCGCGACAGCCTGGTGTTCACCGGGCGCGAGGTGGATGTGCTTTCGCGCGGGATCGGGCGCGGCCTTCGGCGGTCGTTCGACGGGCTGGTGTTCGACGGGATGAAGCTGTCGGACGCGCTGCGGGGTGTGGCGAAGACCATGGTCGATACGGTCTATGCGATCGCGATGAAGCCGGTGCAGAACGCGGTCGGCGGCGCGCTGGCCAGCGGGCTGCAAGGGGTGATGTCGTCGATCCAGCCCTTCGCCCAGGGCGCGCCCTTCGCGCAGGGGCGGGTGATGCCCTTTGCCAAGGGCGGCGTGGTGGCGCAGCCCACCGGGTTCGCGATGCGCGGCGGGCGCGGCCTGATGGGCGAGGCCGGACCCGAGGCGATCATGCCGCTGGCGCGGGGACCGGACGGGCGTTTGGGGGTGCAGGCGCAGGGCGGGGGCCGCACCGTCAACGTGGTCATGAACATCACGACGCCGGATGTGCGCGGCTTCCGGCAAAGTCAGTCCCAGGTGGCGGCGCAGCTGGGCCGGGCGATCCAGCGCGGGCAGAGGAACAGGTAAGATGGCATTCGACGAGGTGAGATTTCCCGCCAATCTGAGCTTTGGCTCTTTGGGCGGGCCAGAGCGGCGCACGGAGATCGTGACGCTGGCCAACGGCTATGAGGAACGCAACACCCCCTGGGCGCAATCGCGGCGGCGGTTCGACGCCGGTGTGGGGTTGCGGTCGCTCGATGACATGGAAGCCCTGGTGGCCTTTTTCGAGGCCCGCCGCGGGCAGCTGAACGGTTTCCGCTGGAAGGACTGGACGGATTACAGGTCCTGCCCGGCCTCGCGCGAGGTGGCGTTCGACGATCAGGTGATCGCGCTGGGTGATGGCGAGACGGTGACCTTTCCGCTGGTGAAGGTCTATCGCTCGGGCGATCAAAGCTATGCGCGCCCGATCACCAAGCCCGTCGCGGGCAGCGTGCGGGTGGGTATCGCCGGTGATCCGCTGGTCGAGGGGCTGCAGTTCAGCGTCGATCCGACGACCGGCATGGTCAGCTTCACCGAGCCCCCCGATGTCGGCGCGCCGGTGACGGCGGGCTATGAATTCGACGTGCCGGTGCGCTTCGATACCGACCGGATACAGACCTCGGTGGCCAGCTTTCAGGCGGGCGACGTGCCCAGCGTGCCGGTGATCGAGGTGCGGATATGAGTGCCGATCTTCTGACGGCGCGGCTGCAGCAGGGAGCGGCGGCGCTGTGCCGGTGCTGGGCGGTCCAGCGCACCGATGGCACGGTCTTCGGCTTCACCGATCACGATCGCGACCTGGCCTTCGACGGGATCGACTTTCGCGCCGACAGCGGCATGAGCGCGCGGGCGCTGACGCAGAGCACGGGGCTGTCGGTGGACAATACCGAGGCGCTGGGGGCCTTGTCGGACAGCGCGGTGACCGAGGCCGACATCGTCGCGGGGCGCTTCGATGGGGCCGAGGTGCGCGCCTGGCTGGTGGACTGGACCGATGTCGCGGCGCGGCAGATGCTGTTTCGCGGCCAGATCGGAGAGCTGACGCGCAGCGGCGGCGCGTTCACGGCGGAATTGCGCGGGCTGACCGAGGCGCTGAACCAGCCGCAGGGGCGGGTCTATCAGGCGGGCTGCAGCGCGGTGCTGGGCGACGCGGCCTGCAAGGTGGATCTGGCCGCGCCGGGCTATGTCTCGGATCGGCCGGCGGAACGGGTCGAGGAAGGCCGGATCTTTCACTTCGCCGATTTCACCGGCTTCGATGACCGCTGGTTCGAGAAGGGCCGGCTGGAGGTCCTGAGCGGTGCTGCGAAGGGGCTGGTGGCGGTGGTGAAGAATGACCGCCTTTCCGCCGCCGGCCGCGCGATCGAGCTGTGGGAATCGCTGCCCGTGCCGGTGGCTGCGGGGGATCTTCTGCGGATCACGGCGGGCTGCGACAAGCGCGCCGAAACCTGCCGGTTGAAATTCCACAACCTGCTGAATTTCAGGGGGTTTCCTGATATCCCAGGTGAGGACTGGCTGACCACCACACCCCAGCGGGCGGGCGGCGCGGCGCCATGACCCAGGGCGCGCGCGCGGTGGCGATCGCGCGGGGCTGGCTGGGCACGCCCTATCGTCATCAGGCCAGCGCGCGCGGCGCGGGCACCGATTGCCTGGGCCTGATCCGCGGGGTCTGGCGCGAATTGTACGGCGCCGAGCCGGAACCGGTGCCGGCCTATACGCCGGATTGGGCCGAGCCGGGCGCCCAGGAGGTATTGCTGGCGGCGGCGCTGCGCCATATGCGGCCCGCCGGCGCCCCGGCGCCGGGCGATGTGTTGCTGTTTCGGATGCGTGCCGGGGGGGTGGCGAAACATCTGGGCATCGCGGCCGAGGTGGGGGCGGGGGCCACATTCATACACGCCTATTCGGGGCACAGCGTGGTTGAAAGCCCGCTGTCGGCCCCCTGGCGCCGCCGGATCGCGGCGCGGTTTCAATTTCCGAAGGAGGGCGCCTGATGGCGACGATCGTTCTTTCCGCCGTGGGGTCGGCCCTTGGCGCGGGCTTTGGCGGCACGGTGCTGGGCTTGTCGGGCGCGGTGATCGGGCGCGCGGTCGGCGCGACGCTGGGTCGGGTGATCGACCAGCGGCTGCTGGGGGCCGGTTCCGACGCGGTCGAGACCGGCCGGGTCGATCGCTTTCGGCTGATGGGGGCCAGCGAGGGCGCGGCCATCGCGCGGGTCTGGGGGCGGACGCGCCTGGGCGGCCAGGTGATCTGGGCCTCGGGGTTTCGCGAGCAGGTCACCCAGCAGGGCGGCGGCAAGGGCGCGCCGCAGCCGGCGGTGACCGAATACAGCTATTCCGTCAGCCTGGCGGTGGCCTTGTGCGAAGGCGAGATCGCGGGCATCGGCCGGATCTGGGCCGACGGGGTCGAGGTCGCGGCGACGGATCTGCCGATCCGGGTCTATCTGGGCGGCGAGGATCAGCTGCCCGACGCCAAGATCGAGGCCATCGAGGGCGCCGGCAAGGCGCCGGCCTATCGCGGGCTGGCCTATGTGGTGTTCGAGGATCTGCCGCTGGCGCCCTATGGCAACCGGGTGCCGCAATTCAGTTTCGAGGTGATCCGCCCGGTGCAGCCGGTGGCGGGCGAGCCGCCGCTGCTGCCCGAGGCGGTGCAGGCGGTGGCGCTGATCCCGGGGACCGGGGAATATGCGCTGGCCACGACCCCGGTGCATTATGGCACCGGTCCGGGGGCGAAATCCTCGGCCAATGTGCATGTGCCGGGGGGGCGCACGGATTTCTCGGTTTCGCTGGATCAGTTGGAGACCGAGTTGCCCAACAGCGGGTCGGTGTCGCTGGTGGTCAGCTGGTTTGGCGACGATCTGCGCTGCGGCCAGTGCAGCCTGCGCCCCAAGGTCGAGCAGACCACCTATGAGGGCCAGGGCATGGCTTGGCGCGCCGGCGGCATCACCCGGACCGCCGCCCAGGCGGTGGCGAAGGTGGACGGCAAGTCGATCTACGGGGGCACGCCGGCCGATGGCTCGGTCGTCGAGGCGATCCAGGCGATCCGGGCCGCCGGCCGAGAGGTGATGTTCTATCCCTTCGTGCTGATGGAGCAACTGGCCGGCAATGGCCTGGCCGACCCCTATGGCGAGGCCGAGCAGCCGGCGCTGCCTTGGCGCGGGCGGATCACGCTGGATCTGGCGCCGGGACAGGCGGGATCGGCCGACGGGACCGTCGCGGCCGAGGCCGAGGTGGCGGCGTTCTTCGGTGCGGCCGCGCCGGCGGATTTCTCGATCGCGGGCGGCCAGCTCAGCTATGCGGGCCCAGCGGGGGATTGGGGCTATCGGCGTTTCATCCTGTCCTGCGCCTGGCTGGCGAAGCTGGCCGGCGGCGTCGACGCCTTCTGCCTGGGGTCGGAAATGCGCGGGCTGTCGCGGGTGCGGGGTGCCGGTGGCGGCTTTCCCTTCGCCGAGGCGATGCGGACGCTGGCCGCGGATGTGCGCGCGGTGCTGGGCGCGGGGGTGAAGCTGACCTATGCCGCGGACTGGTCGGAATACGGCAGCCATGTCACCCCGGAGGGCGATCTGACCTTTCCGCTGGACACGCTTTGGGCCGATGACAACATAGATTTCATCGGTATCGACAATTATCTGCCGATCTCGGACTGGCGCGACGGGCCGGATCACGCGGATGCGGAATGGGGGTCGATCTACAACCTCGACTACCTGATGGCCAATATCGGCGGTGGCGAGTATTTCGACTGGTATTACGAAAGCCCCGAGGCCGCGGAGTTGCAGATCCGCACGCCGATCACCGATGGCGCCTATGGCGAGCCCTGGGTCTATCGCACCAAGGATATCCGCGGCTGGTGGGAGAACGTGCATTTTCCGCGCCCGGGCGGGGTGCGGGCCGTGACGCCCACGCCCTGGGTGCCGGGATCGAAACCGATCCGGTTCACCGAGATCGGCTGCGCGGCGATCGACAAGGGCACCAATCAGCCCAACAAGTTCCTTGACGTCCGGTCGTCGGAATCCGGCCTGCCAAGGGCGTCGCGCGGGACCCGGGACGATCTGATCCAGCAGCAATATCTGCGCGCCATGGCGGGTTATTGGGGCAAGGCCGAGCATAACCCGGCCTCGGATCTTTACCCCGGCCCGATGGTCGAGACCCGCTATGCCCATGTCTGGGCCTGGGACGCGCGGCCCTTTCCGGCCTTTCCCAACCAGATCGACCTGTGGTCGGACGGCGACAATTACGCCCGCGGCCACTGGCTGACGGGGCGGGCGACGGCGCAACCCCTGGGGGGCGTGGTGCGTGATTTCTGCGCGGCGGCGGGGGTCGCGCAGACCGACGTGTCGCGGCTGTACGGGCTGCTGCGCGGCTATGTCGTGGATCAGACCGGCAGCGCGCGTGAGGCGTTGCAGCCGCTGTCGCTGGTCTACGGGTTCGACGCGACCGAACGCGGCGGCGCGCTGCGCTTCCGGCTGCGCGACGGGCTGCGCGCGCGGGTGCTGGACGAGGCGCGGCTGGCGCTGACCCAGGGCATGGACAGCGCGGTCGAGACCCAGCGCGCGGCGGCGGCCGAGGTCGCGGGGCGGGTGCGGCTGACCTATGTCGGCGCGGGCGGCGATTTCGACACCCGCGTGGCCGAGGCGGTGTTTCCGCAATCGGCGCAACTGCCGGTGTCGCAAAGCGAGGCACCGCTGGTCCTGACCGGGGCCGAGGCGCGGCAGGTAACCGAGCGCTGGTTGGCTGAGGCGCGGGTGGCGCGCGACAGCGTGAAATTCGCGCTGCCGCCGTCGGATCTGGATCTTGGCGCGGGCGATGTGGTGTCGCTGCGCGGCACCGATTTCCGCATCGACCGGGTCGAGGAAGCCGGCGCGCGGCTGGTCGAGGCGGTTCGGGTGGAGCCGGGGATCTACATCGCCTCGGACGCAGTGGAAGAGCGCGTGGTGCCGCGCCCCTTCACCCCGCCGGTGCCGGTCTTCGCGCAATTTCTGGATCTGCCGCTGCTGACCGGGAAGGAGGTTCCCTACGAGCCCCATCTTGCGGTGACGGCGACGCCCTGGCCCGGGACCGTGGCCTGCTATAGCGCGGCCCAGGATGCGGGCTATCAGTTGAACAAGCTGATCCCGGCGCCCTCGGTCATCGGCGAGACGCTGTCGATCCTGGAACGCGCCTCGGCCGGGCTTTGGGATCGCGGCCCGGCGCTTCGGGTGAAGGTTTATGGCGGGGGGCTGGCCTCGGCGGCGATGCTGGATGTGCTGAACGGCGCGAATGTGGCGGCGATCGGGGATGGGTCGTCGGACAATTGGGAAGTGTTTCAGTTCGCCGAGGCCACGCTGGTGGCGCCCGACACCTATGATCTGGCGCTGCGGCTGCGGGGCCAGGCGGGAAGCGATGCGTTGATGCCGGCGGTCTGGCCGATCGGCAGCCGCTTCGTGCTGCTGAACGGGGCGGCGGTGCAGCCGGATCTGGCGTTGTCGGCACGCGGGCTGGCGCGGCACTACCGGATTGGGGCGGCGGCGCGGCCCTATGATGACCCGAGCTATCTGCATGAGGTGGCGGCGTTTGAGGGCATCGGGCTGCGGCCCTATGCGCCCTGTCATCTGGGGGTGACGCGGGCGGCGGACGGGGCGGTGGATCTGCGCTGGATCCGCCGCACCCGGATCGACGGCGACAGCTGGAATGGGGTCGAGGTGCCGCTGGGCGAGGCGCGCGAGGCTTATCTGGTGCGGGTGATCGCCGGAGGCGCCATACTGCGCGATGAAGGCGTGGCGGCGCCGGGCTGGAGCTATTCCACCGCGGCCCAGACGGCGGACGGCGTGGCGGCGCCGTTTACGCTGTCCGTGGCGCAGGTGTCGGACAGTTTCGGGCCGGGACCCTTCGCCGAGGTCACCGTGGCGACGTGATGCGGCCAGTGATGATCGGCGATGTGTTGGCGGCGGCACGGGTGCTGCGCGCCCAGCCGCCAGCGGCGCGCGATGCCGCGATTGCCACCCTGATCGCCGAGGCGGATCTGGCCGACCGCTGGCGCGGGCACACCGGGCGGGCGCATCCGCGTTTCGGCAATGGCAGCCTGATGGCGGCGGCGCTGGCGCGGGGGCCGGGGGCAGAGCCGTTCCTGAGCGATCCGGAGTGGCTGGATGCTTTGGGGAGGGTGATCGTGGCGCTACGGACGCGGGCAGAGGCCGCGGGCGTATTTGGGGAACAATGAGAGAATGGAGGATCTGGCCGAAGTCGTTCCGTCTGGGCGAGATATCGCAAGGGAGACTGGGGGTGTAAGGGAGCTGGCGCCGGAACGGGCTGCGCGAAAAAGCACCTCGCGCCTCTTTGAGCGTGCGTTTTTCGTTCTATCTGATAAAAACGCTATGCATTCGCGCCAGAACCCGGAGACAGCCATGGCCCGCCTGAGACCGCAGATCGCCGCCCTCGACCCCGTCTGGAGCCGCGTGCTGGAGGAGGCGCAGCAAGCGCTAGAGGAAGAGCCGCTGCTGGGCGGGATGCTGCATTACAATCTGCTGCACCATGCGACGTTGGAAAGCGCGCTGGGCTATCGCTTCGCGCTGAAGCTGGCCTCGAACGAACTGAGCGAGCAGATCCTGCGCGAGATCGCCGACGAGGCCTATCGCAGCGACCGCACCCTGGGCGAGAACGCCCGCGCCGATCTGGTCGCGATCTTTGAGCGCGATCCGGCCTGCCACCGCTACCTGCAGCCGATCCTTTATTTCAAGGGGTTCCAGGCGGTGCAGGCCTATCGGGTGGCGCATTGGCTGTGGCGCCAGGGGCGGCGCGACATGGCGCTGTTCATCCAGATGCGGGTGTCGGAGGTGTTCTCGATCGACATCCACCCGGCGGCGGCGATCGGCAAGGGGCTGATGATCGACCACGGCCATGCGATCGTGATCGGCGAGACGGCGGTGGTGGGCGACAACGTTTCCTTGCTGCATTCGGTGACGCTGGGCGGCACCGGCAAGGAGGATGGCGACCGTCATCCGAAGATCGGCGACGGGGTGCTGATCGGCGCCGGGGCGAAGGTGCTGGGCAACATTCAGGTGGGCGACCGAAGCCGCATCGCCGCGGGATCGGTGGTGTTGCAGGACGTGCCCTGCTGCAAGACGGTTGCCGGGGTGCCGGCGCGGGTGGTGGGCGACGCGGGCTGCGATCAGCCCTCGGTCCGGATGGACCAGACGCTCGACAAGGATTGCGACTGCTTCAAGGGGTAAGGGTTGGCGCCGACAGCCTTGAACCGGAACGAGAAACGCCCGGGCCTTTTGGTCCGGGCGTTCTGATTTGTCGGTTTCCCCCAGGGGGGGTCAGGCCAGCATCAGCATCGGGTTCTCCAACGCCTCGACGATCGCCTTGAGGAACTGGGCGCCGAGCGCGCCGTCGATCACCCGGTGGTCGACCGAAAGCGTGGCCGACATCACCGTCGCCACCTCGATCGCGCCGGCCTCGGTCACGACGGGCTTCTTCACCCCCGCGCCGACCGCCAGGATCGAGCCATGCGGCGGGTTGATGACCGCGTCGAAATTGTCGATGCCGAACATGCCCAGATTCGAGACCGCGAAGCTGCCGCCCTGATATTCATGCGGCGCCAGCTTGCGCTCCTTGGCGCGAGCGGCCAGGTCCTTCATCTCGGCCGACAGCGCCGAGAGCGTCTTTTGCTGCGCGTCGTGCAGCACCGGCGTGAACAGCCCGCCCTCGATCGCCACGGCCACCGCCACGTCCGAGGGCTTGAGCTTCAGGATCCGGTCGCCGGCCCAGACGGCGTTGGCATCGGGCACCTCCTGCAGCGCCAGCGCGCAAGCCTTGATGATGAAGTCGTTCACCGACAGCTTCACCCCGCGGCCCGCAAGCTGGTGGTTCAGATCGGCGCGCAGCTTCAGCAAGGCGTCCAGCCGGATATCGCGGCGCAGGTAGAAATGCGGGATCGTCTGCTTGGCCTCGGTCAGCCGCGCGGCGATGGTGCGGCGCATGCCGTCAAGCTTGACCTCCTCGAAGTCGCGGTCGGCATACATCTTCAGCACCGCGTCGGTCGACGGGCCGGCCGGTGCCGCGGCGGGGGCAGGGGCCTTGGCGCCGGGGGCCTCGGCCGCCTTGGCGGCGGGTTTGGCAGCTTCCACATCGGCCTTGACGATGCGGCCATGCGGGCCCGAACCGGTCAGCTGCGACAGATCGAGGCCCTTGTCGGCGGCGATCCGGCGCGCCAGCGGCGAGGCGAAGATGCGCTTGCCGTCGGCGCTGGGCGCGGATGGGGCCTTGGCGGCGGCGGTGTCTTTCGGGGCCTCCTTGGCGGGGGCATCGGGGACCGCCTCAGGGGCCTTCGCCGCCGCTTTCGCGGGCTCGGAGGGGTTGGAGGCGCTGTCGATGGCCGAGGCGTCCTCGCCCTCTTCGAGCAGCACGGCGATCGGGGTGTTGACCTTCACGCCCTCGGTGCCCTCGGCGATCAGGATGCGGCCGATGGTGCCTTCGTCCACCGCCTCGAATTCCATCGTCGCCTTGTCGGTCTCGATCTCGGCCAGGATGTCGCCGGACGATACGGTGTCGCCCTCCTTCACCAGCCATTTCGCCAGCGTCCCTTCCTCCATCGTGGGCGAGAGCGCGGGCATCAGGATTTCAGTGGCCATGTATTCCTCCGCTGTTCAAGAATGCTTCGCGAGACGCTTCGCAATGGAGCGCACGATAGTGATGCAATCGCTCGGAGCGGTTGCGGCGAAGACTGCTACCAAGAAATAGGCCAGAAGGCTGTGAAAGTTGCTCGTCAACTGCATCAGCGGAACGACCGCGAACGGTACGAAGACTCCAACCGCAATCCCCGTGGCTAGCCAGGCGATGTCATTAGGTTCGTAGTCTTCGAAATCTTTCATTGAAGTAAGTGGGCCGCTGAGCAAGCCGCCAGCAATTATGCAGCCATATATTGCTCCGAGCCAAGAAACGACGATTTCAGCGCCATAAAGAGTAACTACCGGTACCATCAGCGCAAACCAGTCGATTATCAGCATCACTACAGGTGGACCCATAATGGCCGTAGAAATATTCACCTTCTTACGAGAGCTCGAGAGATTTGCCATGTCGTTCACCGATAGGTCACCTGGTGGACCGCCTCGACGACTTCGTCGGTGGTCACCAGCGCCAGTTTTTCAAGGTTCGCGGCATAGGGCATCGGCACGTCCTTGCCCGTGCAATTGATCACCGGCGCGTCGAGGTAATCGAACGCACGCTGCATGATCGTGGCGCCCAGGTGGTTGCCGATCGACCCCACGGGGAAGCCCTCTTCCACGGTCACACAGCGGTTGGTCTTCATCACCGACGCAAGCACCGTGTCGTAGTCGATGGGCCGCAGCGTGCGCAGGTCGATCACCTCGGCCTCGATCCCGTCGCCGGCCAGCCGTTCGGCCGCTTCCAGCGCATATTGCATGCCGATGCCGAAGCTGACGATGGTCACGTCCGAGCCTTCGCGCCAGATCCGGGCCTTGCCGAAGGGCACGGTGAAATCGTCAAGCTGCGGCACCTCGAAGCTGTGGCCGTAGAGGATCTCGTTTTCCAGGAAGATCACCGGGTTCGGATCGCGGATCGCGGTCTTCAGCAACCCCTTCGCGTCCGAGGCCGAATAGGGCATCGCGACCTTGAGGCCGGGGATCTGCGCATACCAGGCGGCGTAGTCCTGGCTGTGCTGGGCGCCGACGCGGGCCGCGGCGCCGTTGGGGCCGCGAAACACCATCGGCGCACCCATCTGGCCGCCGGACATGTAAAGCGTCTTGGCCGCCGAGTTGACGATCTGGTCGATCGCCTGCATGGCGAAGTTGAAGGTCATGAATTCGACGATCGGGCGCAGGCCGCCGAAGGCCGCGCCGACGGCGACGCCGGCGAAGCCGTGTTCGGTGATCGGCGTGTCGCGCACCCGCGCGGGCCCGAATTCATCCAGCAGGCCCTGGCTGATCTTGTAGGCGCCCTGATATTCGGCGACCTCCTCGCCCATCAGGAAGACGTTCTCGGCGCGGCGCATCTCTTCGGCCATGGCCTCGCGCAACGCCTCGCGGACGGTCATCTCCTTCATCACGGTGCCTTCGGGCCAATCGGGGCTGGCCTTCGATCGCGGCGCGGCGGGGGCGGCGGGGGCAGAGGCGGCGGCGGGTTTCGCCGCGCTTTCCGCCGGGGCGGAGGCCTTGGAACCCGATCCGCCATCCGATCCGCCATCCGATCCGGCCTGGGCATCGGCCACGGCGGCGTCCACGTCTTCGCCCTCTTCGACCAGCACGGCGATCGGTGTGTTGACCTTCACGCCCTCGGTGCCCTCGGCGATCAGGATCTTTCCCAGCACGCCCTCATCGACGGCCTCGAATTCCATCGTCGCCTTGTCGGTCTCGATCTCGGCGATGATGTCGCCGGCGCTGACCGTGTCGCCCTCGGCCTTCAGCCATTTCGCCAGCGTGCCCTCTTCCATCGTGGGGCTGAGTGCCGGCATGAGAATTTCCGTTGCCATATCCGTTCCCCCCTCAGGCTTCCTGCGGCGCTTCTTCGGCGTAGATGTCGGTCCAAAGCTCCGAGACATCCGGCTCGGGGCTTTCCTTCGCGAACTCGGCGGCCTCGTTGACGATCGACTTGATCTCCTTGTCGATCGCCTTCAACTCGTCGTCGGTGGCGTGCTTGCCCTGCAACAGCAATTCGCGCACATGTTCGATCGCGTCGCGCTCCTCGCGGATCTTCTGCACCTCTTCGCGGGTGCGGTACTTGGCCGGGTCCGACATCGAATGGCCGCGGTAGCGGTAGGTCATGACCTCCAGGATATAGGGGCCCTTGCCCGAACGGCAGTGCGCCACGGCCTTCTCGCCCGCGGCCTTCACCGCCAGCACGTCCATGCCGTCGACCGCCTCGCCCTTGATGCCGTAGGCCGCGCCACGTTCCCAGAAATCGGGCGAGCGGGTCGAGCGCTTGACGCTGGTGCCCATCGCATACTGGTTGTTCTCGATCACGAAGACCACCGGCAGATCCCACAGCTGGGCCATGTTGTAGGTCTCGGCCACCTGGCCCTGGTTCGCGGCGCCGTCGCCGAAATAGGTGAAGGTGACCCGGTCAGTGCCCTTGTACTTGTCGGCCAGCGCCAGCCCCGCGCCGATCGGCACCTGGGCGCCGACGATGCCGTGGCCGCCGTAGAAATGCTTCTCTTTCGAGAACATGTGCATCGAGCCGCCCTTGCCCTTGGAATAGCCGTCGCGGCGCCCGGTCAGTTCGGCCATCACCCCCTTGGGGTCCATGCCGCAGGCCAGCATATGGCCATGGTCGCGGTAGCTGGTCACCCGCTTGTCGCCCTCATCGGCGGCGGCCTCCAGCCCGACGACCACGGCCTCTTGCCCGATGTAGAGGTGGCAAAAGCCGCCGATCAGCCCCATGCCATACAGTTGCCCCGCCTTTTCCTCGAATCGTCGTATAAGCAGCATCTGACGGTAGAAATGCAGCAGATCCTCTTTCGAAGTATTCGATTTTGCAGGGGTTTTCCGGGTGGCCATCGGCGTCTCCTCCACGGCGGAATGGGGATAGTTCAATATTAAACTACCCTATACAGGAAAGGGGGGCGGGTTGCGAGTGGAAATCCCCGCCGCGCCCCGGTCAGGGGACGGCGCGGATTATCGTGCCCTGCGCCGCGGCGCAGGCGGTCTCGTCGCCCCGGTCGTCACATGCCAGCACGATGCAACGGCAGACCGCCTGCCGCTTGCCGACCGACAGGGTTTCCGCCCGGGCCAGAAGCGACAGCCCCCTGGCCGGACGCAGGTAGTTGAGCTTGTATTCAGAAGTCAGCGCGTCGCCGCCCAGGGCCAGGCCGCCGGCGAAGGTCAGCGCGTTGTCGGCCAGATAGCTGATCACCCCACCATGGGCGAAGCCATGCTGCTGGGTCAGTTCCGGGCGCAGGGCAAGGGTGATCTCGGCGCGGCCGGGGCCCACGCTTCGCAATTCGGCCCCCAGATAGGATGAGAACGGCTGTGCCGCGAAGATGCGCCTGGCAAAGGACAGAAGGTCGTCGGGTGTCATCGCGGGTCCTGCCTTCTTCGGTTCGGCCGGCAGGCCGGCGGCCCCGCGCGGGGCCGCCGGCGCGGGATCGTCAGGGGCGGCCGAAGTCCACCACCCAGAAGTCGTTGCCGTTCGAGCCATGCGCCCGGCCGATGCCGGCCTGGGTGATCTTCGGGTCGAGCATGTTGTTGCGGTGGTAGATCGACAGCATCCAGAAGCCGACGATCGTCTTGACGGTGTCGTTGCCCTCGGCCGGCGCGCCCATGCCGGTGTTTTCATGCGCGCCCTTGGTGGGATAGCCGATCCGCTTCAGCCGGTCGGCATAGCTGGACCCATCCAGCCCGGTGTGGCTGTAGATCCCCTGCACGGCGTCGTCGCATGCCTGCTGCTGGGCGATCTGCTCCAGCTTGGGCGAGACGCTCAGCGGAGAGAGGTCCTTCTTGACCCGTTCGGCGTTGATACCGGCGAGCAGCTTCTCGCGGAAGATGTCGATATCGGCGGGGACCGAGCAATGCCCGGGGGTCGAGCCGACGATCGGCGGCGGCGCCGGGGGGGTCGGCTTGGGCTTGGGCGCAGGGGCGCAGGCGCTGAGCGCCGCAAGAAATAGCGTGGCGGTGGCAAGCCGGGATTTGGTCCGGGCGCTGGGGGTCTTCTTCATTGGCCTCTTGATCTCCTGAACGGCGTGTCGTGACACCTCGTTGGCGCCGGACGTTATCGGTGGCCGGCACGCGGTGCAATGCACATGGGTGTCACCGAAGTGACAACCCCTTAGCGGGTGCCAAGATCCAGCACCCAGTACAATTTCTCATCGCCGCCCAGCGCGATGCCGATACCGATGTCGCGCAGGGCGGGGTTCATCAGATTGGCGCGGTGCGGGGGCGAACGCAACCACCAGCGCAGCGCGCTTGTGGCGCTGCGAAACCCCCAACCGGTGTTCTCGGCCGCCGCGCGATAGGGGTACTGCACCCGGGCCAGCCGTTGCGCAAGGGTCGAACCGTCGCCGCCGCGGTGGCCATAGCTGCGCCGCCTGGCGTTGTCGCAGGCATGGGCCAGGGCGGCGCGCGCCAGACGCGCCTCGACATGCAACTTCCGCAACCCCGACTGTCCGCGCAAATCATTGACCTGCGTCAGAAAACTCCGCGAAATCGCGGCGCTGCCCCGGGCCGGAACACAGGCCAGCGCCGGGCCGCCGAGCAATAGCAGGAGCAGGGGTAGAAGACATCGCATGACCCCAACCTAACGCAGCACCACCCCGCCTGTCAGCCGTTTCCCGCGACGCGCCGGTCGACGACACCAGATCCCGACGACCCCGGCGCCCTTTCATTGTTCCGAAAGTACGCCGGGGGTGCAGGGGGCATCGCCCCCGCCCGCGGCCGCGCAACCAGCCGGAAAGCCGCGGCTCAGCCACGCCGCCGCCCGGCGCGGCCGCCGCGCCGGCGGGCCAGCAGCGGCGCCCGGCCGGGCAATTCGGCCATCACCGCGCGGCGTTCCTGAGGTGACATCCGCGACCAGGCGGCGATCTCGTCGGCATTGCGGTGGCAGCCGATGCAGATTTTCGCCTCCGGGTGCAGCACGCAGATCTTCACGCAGGGGCTCTCGATCTCGTCGCGGCGCCAGATCTCGTCGCTCATGCCGCGCCCCGAAGGTGGCGCAGCCGGTCCAGCACGCCTTGCAGGATATAGGCCGCGGCGACATGGTCTATCACCTCGGCGCGGCGCTTGCGCGAGGTGTCGGCCTCCAGCAGCGCGCGCTCGGCCGCGACGGTGGAAAGACGCTCGTCCCAGAAGGTGATCGGCAGGTCCGTCACGCCCGAAAGGTTGCGCGCGAAGGCCCGGCTCTTCTGGCAGCGCGGCCCTTCCGAGCCGTCCATGTTGCGCGGCAGTCCCATCACGATCCCGCCGATCGCGCGTCTGGTCAGGATCGCCATCAGTGCCTCGGCATCGCGGGTGAACTTCACCCGGCGGATGGTTTCCAGCGGCGAGGCGACGCCAAGCATCGCGTCCGACACCGCCACCCCGATGGTCTTGTCGCCGAAGTCGAGCCCCGCCAGCGCCCGCCGGGGCGGCAGCGCGGCGGCGAACTCCTCGATCGGCTCGATCACGCTCATTGCGTGACCCCCGAGGCGCCATCCGGCGCGACCCCGGCCCTGGCCGCCGCCGCGTGGATCTGCGCCAGTTCCGTCGGATGATCCTTGAAACGGGTCTGGGCCTCGTCCCAGATCGCGCGCGCGCGGTCCTTGCGGCCCAGCACGCCATAGGCGCCGATCAGCCGCGCCCATTCGGGCGCCGGGCCGCCCTGGGTTGCCAGCTTCTCGGCCAGGCGCGAGACCATGCCCTCGATCATCTGTTGGCGTTCGGCCGGGCTCATCTGGCCGGCGGCACGGATATCGTCGGCGCTGGGGCCGGGCAGGGCGGCGGGCGCGGCGCCGGAAGAGGTGGCGCCGGCGGGCGTGGTGCCGGCGCCGGGCACCGCCGCGGCCGCGTCGATGATCTGCAGCGCGGGGGGATTGCCCTTGTAGTCCGCGCGCGCCCTTTGCAGCGCCGCGTCGCGTTTGCCGGCCTCGCCCAGCACGCCATAGGCGCGTATCAGCCGGGCCCATTCCTGCGGCGTGCCGCCCTTGGTATCCAGCCGCTCGGCCAGGCCCTCGACCATGCCGCGGATCATGTCCTTGCGCTGGGCGGGGGTCATGTCCTTGGCGGCGTCGATCTGCGCCACCGAGGGGCCAGGCCCGACCCCTTTCGGCGGCGGCAGTTCATAGCGCACGCCCGCGAGTTCGGCCATCTGCGGCAGCTGCGCGCGCAGCGGCGCGATCCACGGCGATCCCGCGGGAAGCTGCGGCAGCAGGGTTTCCCAGATCTGGAAGCCGATGTCGGGGCGGCCGATCTGGGACATCATCACCCCCATGAAGAACCGCGCCGTCTGGTTCTGCGGATCCATCTTCAGCGCGATGTTCAACTGGCGTTCGGCGGCCGGCGACACATAGCGCGCCGCGGCATAGACCATCAGCTCGGCCAGCTTGGCGTGGTCCTGGGCGGTGGCCGCATTGCCCTTGATCCGGATCACCGCCTCCTGGGCGTGATAGGCGGCGATGAAATGGCCCAGCCGGGCCTCGTTCTGGGCCAGCAACTCCTGCCCCTTCAGATCGACGGGATGCTGCTTGACCACGGCGCGCAGCTGGTCGATCAGGCGGGCATATTGCGGGTCGGGCGTGGGCGGGATCAGGCTTTTGGCGGCCAGCGCCTCGATCTTGGCCTGGCTGGGGCGGTCGACGGCCAGCTTGCGCGATTCCGCCAGCCGCGCGGCCATCGGATCGTCGGGCCGCCCCGGATCACCGACCCGCAGGTACAGCGCGAAGGCCCCCGCAAGCGAAGCCACGATCACGCCCCCCGCAATCCAGCTTGCAACGCGCGGCGCCGGGCGGGGGCCGCCGGGCGCGGCCAGGGCGCGGTCGGCCCCCAGCACTCGGCGCGAGACCTCGGTGCGCACACGCTGGGCCTCGGCCTCGGACATCGTGCCGCGGGCAAGGTCCTTATCAACCTCGCGCAGCTGGTCGCGGTAGACCTGCAGATCGTAGGCGGCGGCCGGGTCGGAACGGTGGCGGCCGCGCACCAGCGCCAGGAGCATCAGCGCCGAGACCGCCGCAACCATGAAGGCCGCCGCCAGCCAAAAGCCCCAATCATCCAGAATGCCGGTGAGTCCCATGACCTCTCCCTTCGCCGCGGCGTTCTTTCATCTAAGGCTTCGTGGCCGCAGACGAAAGGCCCTTGTCGCCGCAGCCGGGGCCCGGGGGGCGCCCGGCGCCGGCGCGCGCGATGTCGCATTTTGCCCTATTGTGCCGCTGCCGGCAGTGGGGCAAGCCTCATGCCCGATAGAACCCGGGTAGGAAGCCGCCCCCCGAAGAAGGTCCCGCCGATGAAACGCTATTCCGTCTTCGCCCTCGCCCGCGAGGCCATGCGCCACCACATGGGCTGGGAACGTGCCTGGGCGTCGCCCGAACCCAAGGCGCATTACGACGTGGTGATCGTGGGCGCCGGCGGCCACGGCCTGGCCACCGCCTATTACCTGGGCAAGAATTTCGGCATCACCAATGTCGCGGTGATCGAAAAGGGCTGGCTGGGCGGCGGCAACACCGGACGCAACACCACGATCATCCGCTCGAACTACCTGCAGGATCCTTCGGCCGCGATCTACGACAAGGCGCTGAAGCTGTACGAGAACCTCAGCCAGGACCTGAATTACAACGTCATGTTCAGCCCGCGCGGCCTGTTGATGCTGGCCCAGACCCATCACGAGGTGCGCGGCTATCTGCGCACGGTGCAGGCCAATGCCCTGCAGGGCGTGGCGACCGAATGGATCGAGCCCGCCAAGGTGAAGGAGATCGTGCCGATCATCAATATCGACGGGCCGCGCTATCCGGTGCTTGGCGCGCTTTATCAGCGGCGCGGCGGCACCGCGCGCCACGACGCGGTGGCCTGGGGCTATGCGCGGGCCTGTTCGGCCATGGGGATGCACATTCTGCAAAAGACCGAGGTCACCGGCGTGCGCACCGAGGCCGGCAAGGTCGCGGGCGTCGAGACTTCGCGCGGGTATATCGGCTGCGGCAAGCTTGCGATGATCGTGGCGGGCCATTCGGGGCAGCTGGCCGAGATGGCGGGCTTTCGGCTGCCGATCGAGGCGGTGGCGCTGCAGGCGCTGGTGTCGGAGCCCGTGAAACCCTGCATGGACGTGGTCGTCATGGCCAACACCGTGCATGGCTACATGTCGCAATCCGACAAGGGAGAGATGGTGATCGGCGGCGGCACCGACGGGTTCAACAACTTCACCCAGCGCGGCTCTTTCCACCATGTCGAGGAAACCCTGCGCGCCCTGGTCGAGACCTTCCCGATGATCAGCCGCCTGAAGATGCTGCGCCAATGGGGCGGCATTGTGGACATGACGGGCGACCGTTCGCCCATCCTGTCGAAGACGCCGGTCGAGAACGTGTTCATCAACTGCGGCTGGGGTACGGGGGGCTTCAAGGCGATCCCCGGTTCGGGCTGGGCGATGGCGGAACTGATGGCCAAGGGCCATTCGCCGCTGGCCGCCGAATTCGGCCTGAACCGCTTCCGCGAGGGCCGCTTCATCGACGAAAGCGTCGCGGCGGGGGTGGCGCACTGATGGCTGGCAAGGTCACACAAGCCCTCGCCGGTGGCGGGAACCGGCGCGCACGGGTCCGAGTTCTCCTTTCGAAGACAGTTCGATTGGAGGCGACGACATGGTTGAACACAACCACGACAGTCATGACAGCACGGTGCGCGAGCGCACCGAGATTCGCGAAACCAGAACCGGCAGCAGCGGCACCGGCCTCGCCTTTATCGTCGGCGGCCTCGTCGTCGCGGTGGGCCTCATCGCCTGGCTGCTGTTTGGCGGCATGGGCGACCATACCAGCGGCAAGATGGGACCTGACGGGGGCGGCAAAAGCTCCAGTTCGGTCAGCGTCAATGTCGGCGGCTCGGGCGGCTCGGGCAGCACGAAACCCGCGGCCGGCAGCGCCGCCAAGGCGGGCGCAAGCAGCGGCGGTGGTGCGCAGGCCGGCGCTTCGGCCGGCGGCAGCGGCGCTCAGGCCGGGGCTTCCTCGTCGACCGGCAGCAACTAGCGCGGCGCAAAAGCCGGCCGCGCGGGGCGGGTGCCAGACGGCACCCGCCTTCCGCATGTCCGCCCCGATCCGCGCGCCGATCCGTCTAGAAATTGAGTTTTCGCAATGGAACCAATGTGGTAACCGCTGCGTTACCAAAGCGATTGCACAGCAACCGGAGGCATTCGCATGGCCATTCAGCGTAAATCCAACACCGCTATCGGCTTCGTCCTGGGGGCGGTTGTCGTCGTCGTCGGCGGGATCGTGTGGTACCTGTACAACGGCGACAGCTTTTCGCCTCAGCACAAGAACAATTCCATCACCATCGAGCTGCCTTCGGTCAAGAAGGGCGGCTAGGTGCGCAGGCGCCCCGGCGCCTCAAATCGTTAAATCCACCGCGAAGGGCCGGGGGCGTCAGCGCCCCTCGGCCCTTTCGTCATGCCCAGATTATTCGTCATACTTGAGGGCCCGCCCATGCTGATCCTTGAATGCCCCTGCTGCGGCGTCCGCGCCGAGGAATCCGAACTTGCCCCGGGCGGCGAGGCCCATCTGAAGCGCTTCGGCGCGGGCGCGAGCGACGAAGACTTCGAGGCCTACATGTTCGCCCGCAAGAACCCCAAGGGCGTGCATTTCGAGCGCTGGCGCCACGCCCATGGCTGCGGCAAGTGGTTCCTGGCCGCGCGCGACACCGCCACGCTGGAGGTCTTCGGCACCTATCCGGCCCAGACCAAGGCGCCCCCCGCCGAATTGATCGCGGCGATCAAGGCGAAACGACCCCACTGGGAGGGCTACGAATGAGCACCCGTCTGTCCTCTGGCGGTCGCCTGATCGACCGCACGAAGGCGCTGGAATTCACCTTCAACGGCAAGCGGTTGCGCGGCTTTTCGGGCGATACGCTGGCCTCGGCGCTGCTGGGCGCGGACCAGATGCTGCTGGGTCGCAGCTTCAAGTACCACCGCCCGCGCGGGCTGGTGGCGGCGGGCGTCGAGGAGCCCAATGCGCTGGTCAACCTCGGGCAGGGCTCTCGGCTGGAGCCGAACCAGCGCACCACCACGACCGAGGTGTTCGACGGGCTGTCGGCCACCAGCCAGAACCATTGGCCCAGCCTTGAATTCGACATCGGCGCGCTGAACGGGCTGGTGGCGCGCTTCCTGCCTGCGGGTTTCTATTACAAGACCTTCATCCACCCCCGCGCGGCCTGGAAACACCTGTTCGAGCCGCTGATCCGCCAATCCGCGGGCCTGGGCCGCGCGCCGGTGGAACGCGACGCCGACCGCTATGAATATTTCTATGCCTTCTGTGATGTGCTGGTGATCGGCGGCGGCATCGCCGGGCTGCAGGCGGCGCTGGTGGCCGGGGCGGCGGGCGCGCGGGTGCTGGTCTTGGAACAGACCGCGCATTGGGGTGGCCGCGCTCCGGTGGATGGGGTGCAGATCGATGGAAGACCTGCCGACGACTGGATCAGGAACGCCGTCGAAGCCCTTGAAAGGATGGAGAATGTCACCGTTCGGACCCGAGTGACGGGGGCCGGGGTCTATGATCACGGCTATGTGTTGGCCGACGAGAAGGTGGCCGATCACACGCCGGGCGACGGGCGCCCCAAGCACCGGCTCTGGCGTATCCGGGCGGGCAGGATCGTCACCGCGACGGGCGCGATCGAGCGGCCCCTGGCCTTCGCGGGCAACGACGTGCCCGGCGTGATGCTGGCCTCGGCGGTTCGCGATTATGTGGTGAACTGGGCGATCAGCCCGGGCGATCGCACGGTGGTGGTGACCAACAACGACGATGCCTACCGCACGGCGATCGCGCTGAAACAGGCCGGGCTTGCGGTGCCCGCGGTGATCGACGCCCGGCCCGAGGCGCGCGGCGCGCTGCCCGAAGCCGCGCGCGCCGCGGGGATCACGGTGCTGACGGGCACCGCCGTGGCCGGCGTCAAGGGCCGCGGGCGGGTCAGCGGTGTGCAGCTTTGCCCCCAGGCTGGCGAGGGCGGCGCAGTCACACAGGAAATCGCCTGCGAGGCCGTGGCGATGTCTGGCGGCTGGTCGCCGGTGGTGCATCTGTGGTCGCATTGCGGCGGCAAGCTGGTGTGGGACGAGGGCGCGGCGATGTTCCGCCCCGATCCCGCGCGCCCGCCGCTGGGCGCGGATGGCACCGGCTTCGTCTTCGCCGCCGGTTCCGCCAACGGCGCGCTGCTGGCGGACCAGGTGATGGGCGACGCGACCGCGGCGGCCGAGGCGGCCCTGACGGCGATGGGCAAGCAGGCCGGCGCCCCCGCCACCCCCGAGTCCCATGCCGAGGCCGAGGCGCCGCTTCTGCCGGTATGGATCATGCCGCAGGGCGCCGGGCCGGATCTGCGTATGAAGATGTGGCTGGATTACCAGAACGACGTGAAGGTTTCCGACGTGCAGCTTGCCGCGCGCGAGGGCTATGAAAGCGTCGAGCACACCAAGCGCTACACCACGCTCGGCATGGCAACGGATCAGGGTAAGTTGAGTAATATCAACGGATTGGCGACACTTTCTAACGCACTTAACCTGCCGATCCCAGAGGTCGGCACCACCACTTTCCGCCCGCCCTACACGCCGGTGACGATCGGCGCGCTGGCGGGCGAGGCGCGGGGCGAGATCTTCCAGCCGCTGCGCCGCACGCCGATGCACGACTGGCACGCCGCGCACGGCGTCGAATGGGAACCCGTCGGCCATTGGCGGCGCCCGTTCTGCTACCGCCAGCCGGGCGAGGCAACATCCGCCGCCGTCAACCGCGAGGTGCTGAATACGCGCGAAAAGGTCGGGCTGCTGGACGCCTCGACGCTGGGCAAGATCCTGGTCAAGGGGCCCGACGCGGGGCGCTTTCTGGATATGCTCTACACCAACATGATGAGCAACCTGAAGCCGGGCAGGTGCCGCTATGGGCTGATGTGTTCGGAAAACGGCTTTCTGATGGATGACGGCGTGGTGGCGCGCATCGACGAGGACAGCTGGCTGTGCCACACGACCAGCGGCGGCGCCGACCGCATCCACGCCTGGATGGAGGATTGGCTGCAATGCGAATGGTGGGACTGGAAGGTCTACACCGCCAACCTGACCGAGCAATTCGCGCAGATTGCCGTGGTCGGCCCGAAGGCGCGCGCGGTTCTGGAAAAGCTTGGCGGAATGGACGTTTCCGCCGAGAACTTCAAGTTCATGGAATGGCAGGATGGCCACCTGGGCGGTTTCGCGGTGCGGATCTTCCGGATCTCGTTCTCGGGCGAACTGAGCTATGAGATCGCGGTGCCGGCGGGCCAGGGCCGCGCGCTGTGGGGGGCGCTGCACGACGCGGGGCAGGAATTCGGCATCGCGCCCTACGGCACCGAGGCGCTGCACATCATGCGCGCCGAGAAGGGCTTTGTCATGATCGGTGACGAGACCGACGGCACGGTGACGCCGCAGGATCTGAACCTCGACTGGGCGATCTCGAAGAAGAAAGAGGATTTCCTGGGCAAGCGGGGACAGCAGCGCAGCTATCTGTCGTCGCCCGACCGCTGGAAACTGGTGGGGCTGGAAACGCTGGACGGCACGGTGTTGCCCGACGGCTCTTACGCGGCGGCCGAGGGGGTGAACGCCAATGGCCAGCGCAACACGCAAGGACGGGTGACCTCGACCTATTGGTCACCGACGCTGCGCAAGGGGATCGCGATGGGGCTGGTGCGGCGCGGGCCGGAACGGATGGGCGAGGTGATCGACTTCCCCCAACCCGGCGGCGCGGTGATCAAGGCGCGGATCGTCGATCCGGTCTTCTACGACAAGCAAGGGGAGAAGCAGAATGTCTGAACCGGTTTCGGCCTTGGGCGGCGCGGCGTATCAGGGGTTCTGCAAGGTACAGGAGGCAGGCCCCGTCGGGATGCTCACCCTGCGCGGCAACTTTGCATCGCAAGTATTTGTAAATGCGGTAAAAACAAGTGTAGGTGTCGCGATGCCGAAGGTCCGCGCCATCGTGACCGAGGGCGATCGTTCCCTGGCCTGGATGTCGCCCGACGAAGTGTTGCTGATCCTGCCGCATGCCGAACTTGCCGCCGTCCGGACCCGGCTGACCGAGGCGCTGGCGGGGGAACATGCGCTGGTGGTCGACGTGTCGGATGCGCGGGCGGTCCTCACCGTGTCGGGCGCCGGCGCGCGCGAGGTTCTTGCCAAGCTTTGCCCCGTGGATCTGGCCCCCGACGCCTTCGGCCCGGGCGAGATGCGCCGCACCCGCGCCGCCCAGGTCGCGGCCGCGATCTGGATGAGCGGCGAGGAAGAATTCACCCTGATCGCGTTCCGATCGGTCGCGGGCTATGTGATGGGACTGCTGACGGCGGCCGCCGCGCCGGGCGGCGAGGTCGGGGTCTTCGCGTGATCCGCGCGGCGCCGACCGCCGTGCTGGCCGCCTTGCTGCTGGCGGGGGCGGCGGGCGCGGCGCCGCCGACCTATCGTTGCGGGCTGACGCAGGCGCCGCCCGGCGGCGCGATCGCGGGGCCGCTGGTGTTGCGCCTGGACCCCGATCGCGGCACCGCGCAGGTGGCCGATCCGCTGACCCGGTTCTATGCCGGCGGTCCGGTAGCGGCGAGGCTGGCGCGCGCGGGCCAGGGCTGGCGCCTGAGCTGGCGGCTGGACGGCGTGCAGCGCGCCGGCGCGGCGCCGCGGGTGCTGCACTACGACGCGCGGCTGCGCGACGGCGCGCTGGCGATCACCGCGCGGGCGGGGCGCGCGGGCACCACCTATCGCGCCCGCGGCCAGTGCTGGCCGCAGCCCGCGCCCTGAGCGCCACACCGGAGGGGCAATACCGGGGGGAGCGCCAAGTTGCAGTACCGGAGGGCGGTATCGGGCGGCAGTGTCGGGCGCAACGCCCGCGAAGCTTCGCTCATCACCGCCGATCGGCCCTTGACGTGGGACCGATCCGCGCTCTTATTCCCCTCAAGACCTGAACCCTGACCAAAGCGCGAAAGGACAAAGCCATGGCTTTCGAACTCCCCGATCTTCCCTACGCCCATGATGCGCTCGCCGCCTTCGGCATGTCGAAGGAGACGCTGGAATACCACCACGACCTGCACCACAAGGCCTATGTGGACAATGGCAACAAGCTGATCGCCGGCACGGAATGGGAAGGCAAGCCGCTGGAAGATGTCGTCAAGGGCACCTACCAGAAGGGCGCCGTGGCGCAGAACGGCATCTTCAACAACGCCTCGCAGCATTGGAATCACACCCAGTTCTGGGAGATGATGGGCCCGGGCAGCCAGGCGATGCCGGGTGAGCTGGAGAGTGCGATCACCGAAAGCTTCGGCTCGGTACAGAAGTTCAAGGACGAATTCTCTGCCGCCGGCGCGGGCCAGTTCGGTTCGGGCTGGTGCTGGCTGGTGAAGGACGCGGACGGCAGCCTGAAGGTGACGAAGACCGAAAACGGCGTGAACCCGCTGTGCTTTGGCCAGACCGCGCTGCTGGGCTGCGACGTGTGGGAGCATTCCTACTATATCGACTTCCGCAACAAGCGCCCGGCGTATCTGACGAACTTCCTCGACAATTTGGTGAACTGGGAAAACGTGGCCTCGCGGCTCTGATCCCAGGACGACGTTTCAACGGCACGGGCCGGGGGTTTTCCCCGGCCTTTTTGTTGTGCGCGGCATTGTGGGCGCACGCGGTCGTGATCGGCGCCGGCCGGCCCCGTGCGGCGCCACGATTGCGGTCGCGGGGGGGCGCGGATAGCGTCCGGCGCCGGCGCAGGACGTCATACCGAAGCGAAAAGGAAACACGCAGTGTTCAATCACATCATGGTCGGCACCAACGACATCGAGCGGTCCAAGTCGTTCTACGACGCGGTGCTTGGGGTGCTGGGCGCGGGGGAACCCGCGCGCAATACCAACGCCACCGGTCAGCAGCGGCTGTTCTACCGCCACGACGGCAGCACCTTCTCGGTCACCGAACCGATCGACGGCAATGCGGCGACGGTGGCCAACGGCGGCACGGTCGCGTTCAAATGCGGCTCGCCCGAGCAACTGCAGGCGCTGCACGACGCCGCGGTGGCCAATGGCGGCGTCTCGATCGAATCCCCGCCGGGCCAGCGTCCGCACGGGATGTGGCTGTGCTATTTCCGCGACCCCGACGGCAACAAGATCTGCGGCCTCTACCGTCCGGCAAGCTAAGGCCGCGGCGGCGGGGGCGCTGCCCCGACGCCATCGTCGCTCGGACCAATGACGCGACGCATGGCGGCCCCCGCGGAGTATTTGCGCCAAGGTGAAGGGCCAGGGGTTCTTTTGGCTTGCCGGTCTGGCGAAAGTCCGACGCGGGGGCTTGGGGGCGGTGGCGCGCCATCGCCACGCCCGCGCCGGCCGGTCCGGTGCGGCGCCCCCTTACCTTCCGCCCCGCGAAGGGCTAGAGCAGGCCTGCGCAAGAGCAGGGGGCAAACGATGAGCGAGGCGGGAAAAGGCGTGTTGGCGATGATCGCCGCCTGTACATTCTGGGGGGCTTCGGCGCTTTATTACCGCTTGCTGGACGGTCTTCCGGCGATCGAGGTACTGGCGCATCGCACGCTGTGGTCGGCGCTGTTCTTCGGCGTGGTGCTGGCCTTTCAGGGTCGGCTGGGCCAGGTGGCGCGGCTGCTGCGCGGGCGGCGCGCGGCGATCACGCTGACCGCCGCGCTGATGATATCGGCCAACTGGTTCCTGTTCATCTTCTCGGTGCAGATCAACCATGTGATGCAGGCCAGCCTGGGCTATTACATCTTTCCGCTGGTCGCCGTGCTGATCGGTGTGGTGGTGTTTCGCGAACGCATCGGCATGGCCCAGGCGCTGGCGGTCGCGCTGGCCGGGGCGGCGGTGCTGGTATTGGCGCTGGGGCTTGGGGTCACGCCGTGGATCTCGCTTGCGCTGGCGGGCAGTTTCGGCTGCTACGGGTTGATCAAGAAGTGGCTCGATGCCGGTCCGGTGGTCTCGGTCACCGCCGAGGTTCTGATGCTGTCGCCGCTGGCGCTGGCCTATCTGGCGGGGCTGGGCGCGGGGCTTTGGCCGGGCGGGCCGGCGCCGGTGTTCGGCGCAGATGCGCGGACCGCGCTGCTGCTGGCGTTTTCGGGCGTGCTGACGGGCGGGCCGCTGATCCTGTTTTCCTATGCCGCGCGGCGGGTGAACATGGCCACGATGGGGCTGTTGCAATACATCAACCCGACGCTGCAATTCGTGGTGGCGACTCTGGTCTTCGCCGAGCCGTTCACGCGTTGGCACCTGATCGCCTTCGCGCTGATCTGGACGGCGCTGGCGATCTATTCGGCCGCCGCGCTGCGTCAGGACAGGGCGGCGCGCAGGGCCGCCGCCAGCGCCGGAATGTCGGGGATCAGCGTGACGTAATCGCGGATGCCCGGATCGGCGAAGCCCTCGGCGATGACATGGTCGATCAGCCCCATCAGCGGCTGCCAGTAGCCCTCGGTGTCCAGCAACAGGATCGGTTTCGCGTGTAGCCCCAGCTGGCGCCAGGTCAGCACCTCGAAGAATTCGTCCAGCGATCCCGCGCCGCCGGGCAACACCACCACCGCGTCGGAATTCATGAACATCACCTTCTTGCGCTCGTGCATGTCCTCGGTCACGATGAAGGTGGTCAGATCCCGGCTGCCGCGCTCGACCCCCAGCAGATGCACCGGGATGACGCCGAAGGTTTCCGCCCCCGCGGCCTGGGCGGCATGGGCGACCTCGCCCATCAGCCCGACATCGCCGGCGCCGTAGACGAGGCGCCAGTTCTCGGCGGCGATCAGGCTGCCCAGGGCATGGGCCTGGGCCGCATATTCGGGGCGCGTCCCGCTGCGCGAGCCGCAGAAGACACAGA
This sequence comes from Allgaiera indica, assembly GCF_900106675.1. GTDB lineage: Bacteria > Pseudomonadota > Alphaproteobacteria > Rhodobacterales > Rhodobacteraceae > Acidimangrovimonas > Acidimangrovimonas indica. Next base: position 158,979 of record NZ_FNOB01000005.1, on the reverse strand, counting down.
TCGAACGGGTCGGACGGGGCATGGGAACTTCCGCGTGAAGGGTTTCTTTGACCCGTGATATCGGGGTTGCTATGGTCACTCAAGCGCGGGCCCGGGAAAAGGCGCCCCGCAACGGGGAGTTGGGATGGCAGGCTGGGACAAGCTGGGAAAGGGTGGCAAGGCCGCCCTGGTGTCCGGGATTGCGGTAGTTGCCGCCGCGGTGCTGGGCGGGGCGTGGTATGCGACCCGTCAGCAGCCGGTGAAGGTTGCCGTGACCGCAGGCCCGGTCGGCGGCGAAGGCGGCGGATCCGGCACGGCTGCGGGCGCTGGCGCTGGCACGGGTATCGCCCCGGGCACAGGCGGCGCGGCCGTTTCGAAGACGCAGCCCGCGGCAGCCAAGCCGGCGGCCGGCACGGCGCAGAATGGCACCTCGGGCGAAGCCGCGTCGGGGGCGGCGCCCGTGCCCGGGGCGACTCCGTCCGAGACGCGCGCGGCGGGGCAGACAGCCGGCGTCGCGGCGGCCCTGGCCCCGGCCCCGGCGGCGCCCAAGACCCCGGCCGCGCCGGCTGCGCCCGACGTTCCGTCCTTCGACGTGGTCCGCGTCAGCCCCAACGGCGAGGCCCTGGTGGCCGGCCGGGCCGCGCCCGGCGCCAAGGTGGGGATCGAGGTGGGCGGCAAGCAGGTGGCCTCGGTCGCGGCCGACCGCCAGGGGCGCTTCGTGTCGATCTTTTCGCTGCCCGAGTCCGACAAGCCGCGGGTGATGCGGTTGCAGGCCACCGGCAAGAACGGCAAGGCCCAGGCCTCGTCCGGCGATGTGATCCTGTCGCCCACGCCGGAACCCCAGGTGCCGCCGCCCGCCCCCGAGGCGGTGGCCGAGGCGCCTTCGGCCGGGCAGGGCGCGCAGATCCCCCGATCCATGCCCGCGAGCCAGGCGCCGCCGCCGCCGCCGGCCGTGGGCTTGGGCGCCGGGCCGCAGGTGCCCACGGTGCTGCTGGCCGGGCGCGACGGCGTCAAGGTGCTGCAATCGGGCGGCAGTCTGGGCGCGGCGCCCGCGGGCGAGGTCGAGATTTCGGCGATCTCCTACGGGGCGGACGGCGAGGTCGAGCTGACCGGCCGGGGCGCGAAGGGCGACACGGTTCGGATCTATCTGGACAACAGGTCGGTCGCGACGACGCCGGTCGGCGCCGATGGAAGCTGGTCGGCCAAGCTAAGCGGAATTGGCGCGGGGCTTTACAAGCTGCGCGCCGATCAGCTGGACCCCGGCGGCCAGGTGACTGCGCGGTTCGAGACGCCCTTCAAGCGTGAGGCGCCGGCGGCGCTGGCGGCCGCGGCCCTCGCGCCGGGCGGCAAGGCGGCATCCGGCGGTCAGGGCGGCGGCGGGCCGGGGGCGGAAGGCAGTTCCGCCGCCGTGCGGGCCGAGATCATCACCGTGCAGCCCGGCTATACGCTGTGGGGCATCGCCAAGCGCAACTATGGCGACGGGCTGCTTTATGTGAAGGTCTTCGCGGCCAACAAGGGGCAGATCCGCGACCCCAACCTGATCTATCCCGGTCAGGTCTTCTCGGTCCCGCCAAGGCCCTGACCGGCCTTGCGCCGGCCGGCCGGGCGGTCGCGACCCGTAGGGCGGCGCCCCGGGCCGGGAAGCGTCGCCGTCCTTGGGGCCGCCCTGGTGCGTTGGGATTGCCTGCGCCGCCGCCGTGCCTGCGCCGCCGCCGTGACTGGGCCGCCGCCGTGACTGGGCCTTTGCGCGCCTGCCCGTCGCGATGGGCGGGCGCCTGCCGGGCACCGCTGCGCGTGCGTGGCGAAAAGGGCGCTGGATCGGGCGCATCGGCCCGTCCGGCCGGCCGGCGCCGGACCCAGGGAAGGCGTCGCCCGGCGCCTGCATGCCGGCCTCCCGCGCGGGGGCGGCTCTGGCCAAATCCCCTTTGCCGCCCTATGTGGGGGGCAACACGAGGGATCACGAATGACAAAGACCACAGCTTCCGTGAAGGATGGTGAGCGGGCGCAGGGCCTGCGCACGATCCGCCGGGTCATCCCCTATCTCTGGCCCAAGGGCGAAACCTGGGTCAAGCGCCGCGTGGTGCTGGCGCTCGGCGCGCTGGTGCTGGCCAAGGTGTTCTCGTTGATCATCCCGTGGTTCTACAAGGGCGCGGTGGACGGGCTGGCCAATGCCCACAAGGGCGACGGCTGGACCCTGGGGCTGGGCGCTGTCGGGCTGACGGTGGCCTATGGCGTGGCGCGGCTCGGCAACGTGGGCTTTGGCGAGTTGCGCGACGCGCTGTTCGTGCGCGTCGGGCAGCGGGCGCTGCGGGCGCTGGCGCTGGAAACCTTCACCCATATGCATCGGCTGTCGATGCGCTACCACATTACCCGCAAGACCGGCGGCCTGAGCCGGATCATCGAGCGCGGCGTGAAGGGGGTGGATTTCCTGCTGCGCTTCACGCTGTTCTCGATCGGCCCGCTGTTGCTGGAACTGATCATGGTGACGGTGGTGTTCCTGACGCTGTTCAACGTCTGGTACGCCGCCGTCGTGGTGGTGACGATCACGCTGTACATCGTGTTCACCTTCAAGGTGACCGAATGGCGGGTGCAGATCCGGCGCGAGATGAACGCCCAGGACACCGACGCCAACCAGAAGGCGATCGACAGCCTGCTGAACTTCGAGACGGTGAAGTATTTCGGCGCCGAGAAGCGCGAGGCCGGCCGCTACGACGTCGCCATGGCGGGGTATGAACGCGCTGCGGTCAAGACCGGCCAATCGCTGAGCTTGCTGAACTTCGGCCAGTCGCTGTTGATCACCACCGGGCTGGTGATCGTGATGGTGATGGCGGCGATGGGCGTGCAGCAGGGCAAGCTGAGCGTCGGCGATTTCGTCATGGTCAACGCCTACATGATGCAGATCACCCAGCCGCTGGGTTTCCTCGGCACCGTCTACCGCGAGATCCGCCAGGCGCTGACCGACATGGGAGAGATGTTCGACCTGCTCGAACAGCCGACCGAGGTGAACGACAAGCCCGGTGCGCGGGATCTGAATGTCACCGGCGGGCAGGTGGAATTCGACCATGTGGCCTTCGGCTATGATGCGGCGCGGCCGATCCTGAAGGATCTGACGCTGACGGTGAAGCCGGGCCAGAAGGTCGCGGTGGTCGGGCCGTCGGGGGCGGGCAAGTCGACGATCGGGCGGCTTCTGTTCCGGTTCTACGACGTCACCGGCGGCGCGCTGCGCATCGACGGCCAGGACGTGCGCGACGTCACCCAAGACAGCCTGCACCAGATGATCGGCGTGGTGCCGCAGGACACGGTGCTGTTCAACGACACGGTGCGCTACAACATCGCCTACGGCCGCCCCGACGCGACCGAGGCCGAGATCGTGGCGGCGGCGAAATCCGCCCATATCCACGAATTCATCGCAGGCCTGCCCGAGGGCTACGACACCATGGTGGGCGAGCGCGGGCTGAAGCTGTCCGGCGGCGAGAAGCAGCGCGTGGGCATCGCGCGCACGATCCTCAAGAACCCGCCGATCCTGCTGCTCGATGAGGCGACCAGCGCGCTTGACACCCAGACCGAACGCGACATCCAGGAGGCGTTGCACAAGGTCGGCGAGGGACGCACGGTGCTGACCATCGCCCACCGGCTGTCGACCATCGCCGACAGCGACCGGATCATCGTGCTGGAAAAGGGCGAGATCGTCGAACAGGGCCGGCATGAGGAATTGCTGGCCCATAACGGCCGCTACGCGGCGATGTGGCAGCGTCAATCGGCCGAGGAGGAAGAGGAAGAGGCAGCCTGAGCGCGCCTCTGGCCTCTTCCGCGCCCCCGACAACAGGCGGGGCGACGGTGAGGCGGCGACAGGGGGGGGTGATGTCTGGCGCCCCTGGGCCGGGCTTGCGCCCTTGCACCGCGCGCCGCGGCCTTTGCCGTCAATTGGTTCTTGCCAAGCCGTTCCCCGCCCGGCGACAAGGGGGCAGGAAACGGCCGCGCGTGCCGGCGGGCGGCGCGGTGCTACAGGGGCCAGCCCGGACGCGACGCGAGACAAGGCTCGGCGGAGGCCCGGCGGAGGCCCGGCGGAGGAACGAATGGAGCAAGCGCAACCCGAGGGGGCTGTCGAAGCCGGCGGGCTCACCGCGCGGCTGGCCGGTGCCGCGATCCTGGTGGTCGACGACGAACCGGGGATGCGGAATTTCCTGCGCAAGACCCTGGCGCCGCATTGCCGGCATGTGGCCGAGGCCGACAGCACCGCCGCCGCCGAGGCGCTGTTGGCCGAGCGCCATTTCGACGTGGTCATCCTGGACAACATGATGCCGGGGCAAAGCGGCATCGAATGGCTGGCCGGGCGCCGCCGCCAGGGCAGCCTGGCCGACACGATCATGCTGACCGCCTATGCCGACCTGGAAACCGCGATCGAGGCGATGCGCGCGGGGGCGGCGGATTTCGTGCTGAAACCGGTGCGGTCCAACCAGGTACTGAACGCGGTGCGGCGTTGTCTGGAATTCGCCCATCTGCGCCAGGAAAACGCCCTTTTGCGCCACGAATTGCGCGCCACCGGCATCTGGCGGCCCCGGCGCGACCGGCTGATCGGCAATTCCCCCCAGATCGAAGCGCTTCGCGCGCTGCTGGCGCGGGTGGCGGACATGCCGTCCCCGGTGCTGATCCGCGGCGAATCCGGCACCGGCAAGGAGGTGGCGGCGCGGCATCTGCATGCGCTGTCGGCGCGCGCCGCGCGGCCCTTCGTGGCGATCAACTGCGCCGCGGTTCCCGCCGATCTGCTGGAGGAAGAGCTGTTCGGAAAGGCCTCGGGCGGCGCCAGTTCCGGCGGCGGGCGCGATGGCGCGCCGGAGGGCGGGCGCGATGATGGGCTGCTGGCCTCGGCCCGGGGCGGGACGATCTTCTTCGACGAGGTCGCAGAGATGCCCGCAGCCGCCCAGCCTGCGCTGTTGCGGCTGCTGGAGGACCGCGCCGCCGGCGCGCCGTTCGATCTGCGCTATCTCTTCGCCACCTCGCGCAGCCTGTCGGCCGAGGTCGCCGCCGGCCGCTTCCGCGAGGATCTGTTCTTCCGCATCAACGTGATCGACGTGCAGATGCCGCCGCTGCGCCAGCGCGGCCATGACGTGCTCGATCTGGCGGAACTGTTCATGGATGAACTTTCGGCCCAGCTGCGCCTGCGCCCGCTGGCCTTCACCCCGGCGGCGCGCGGCGCCATCCTGCGCCACGGCTGGCCCGGCAACATCCGCGAATTGTCGAATTTCATCGAACGCGCGCTGATCTTCGACCGCTTCCCGCTAGAGACGCTCAGCCCCCCGGCGGCGGCCGAGATCGAGCCGCTGGACAGCCTCGAGCGCCGCCATATCCTGACCGCGCTGGAGGCCACCGGCGGCAACCGGTCCGAGGCCGCCCGCCGGCTGGGCGTGTCGCGCAAGACGATCGACCGCAAATGCGCGGCCTGGGGCCTTTAGGATGCGGCGGCTGTGGCGGCCCAGGCGCGGCTCGGTCCGGCTGCGACTGCTGGTCATCGCGCTGTTGCCGATGCTGGTGCTGCTGCCGGCGCTGTTGGGTTTCACCACGCTGCGCTGGGCGCGCAAGGTCGACAACCTGCTGATCGTCAAGGTCAACGGCGACCTGACCATCGCGCATCAATACATGGCGCAACTGCTGGCCAATTCCGGCGAGCGGATCGCGGCGCTGGGCAACTCGGTCTCCTTCGCCCGGCATGTCGAGGCCCCCGGCGCCCGCGCCTATCTGGAGCGCGAGCGCCGCGCGCTGGGGCTGGATTTCCTTTATGTCGCGCGGCCGGGGGGCGGGGTGATCGCCTCGACCACGCCGGTGGCGCCCAGGGTGCCGGGCGACTGGAAGGTGGTCGACAGCGCCCTGGCGGGCAAGCGCATGGCGGCGGTCGACGTGTTTGGGCCCAAGACCCTGGCGGCGCTGTCGCCGGCGCTGGCCGCGCGCGCGCGCATCCCGCTGGTGCCGACCCGCGCCGCGCGCCCCACCACCCGCAAAGTCGAGGACGACGGCATGGTGCTGCACGCCGCCGCGCCGGTGGTGCTGCCCGACGGCACCCGCGCCGCGCTGGTGGGCGGCATCCTGCTGAACCGCAACCTGCATTTCATCGACCGCATCAACGCGCTGGTCTACCGCAGCCGCAGCCTGCCCGCCGGATCGGTCGGCACGGCGACGCTGTTTCTCGACGACGTGCGCGTGTCGACCAACGTGCGGCTGTTCGAAAACGTCCGTGCGCTGGGCACCCGGGTGTCGGCGGTGGTGCGCAAGCGGGTGCTGGGCGAGGGCAAGGTCTGGCTCGACCGGGCCTTCGTGGTGAACGACTGGTACATCTCGGCCTATGAGCCGATCACCGACAGTCTGGGCCGGCGGGTGGGGATGCTGTATGTCGGCTTCCTGGCCAGGCCCTTCGCCCAGGCCAAGGCGCAATCCATGATCCTGTCGCTGCTGGCCTTCCTGGCGATCGCGGCGATCTCGGTGCCGGTGTTCCTGCGCTGGGCGGGGCGCATCTTCGGCCCTCTGGAAAGCATGACCGACACGATCGCCAGGGTCGAGGCGGGGGATCTGTCGGCCCGCATCGGCAAGGCACAGGCCGAGGACGAGATCGGCCGCGTCGCGCGCCATCTGGACCATCTGCTGGATCAGGTGCAGGAACGCGACCAGCGGCTGCGCGACTGGGCGGCCGAATTGAACGACAAGGTCGACGAGCGCACCCGCGACCTGCGCGAGGTCAACCGCCGGCTGGAACAGACCACCCAGCAGTTGGTGATGTCGGAAAAGCTGGCCGCGGTGGGCGAGATCACCGCAAGCATCGCGCATGAGATCAACAACCCGGTCGCGGTGATCCAGGGCAACCTGGATGTCGCGCGCCAGACCCTGGGCCCGGCGGCGGCGCCGGCGAAGACCGAATTCGACCTGATCGACGCACAGGTCCACCGGATCACCTCGATCGTGACCAAGCTGCTGCAATTCGCGCGGCCGGCGGAATTTTCAGGCTCGGCCGACCGGGTGGCGCCGGCCGAGGTGGTTTCGGATTGCCTGGCGCTGACGCGGCACCGGCTGCGGGATGCGCGGGTCGAGGTCCGGCGCGCGGACAGCGCCACGCGGCGGATGCGGATCGAACGCACCGGGCTGCAGCAGGTGCTGATCAACCTGATCGTCAACGCGCTGCACGCCATGCCCGGGGGCGGGACACTGACCATCACCACCCGCGACGCCCCGCGCGAGGGCCACACCGGCCGCGCCGGGGCCGAGATCATCGTCGCCGATACCGGCCAGGGCATCGCGCCCGAGGCGCTGGGCCGGATTTTCGATCCCTTCTTCACCACCAAGCGGGCCGAGGGCACCGGGCTGGGCCTGTCGATCAGCCGCATGCTGATCGACGAGGCCGGCGGCGCGATCGAGGTCGAAAGCACGCCGGGGCAGGGCACGCGCTTCACCCTCTGGCTGCCCGCGGCCGAATAAGGGGGCGCCCGCCCGGTAGGTACGGCAGGCAAACGGCGCGCGTACCCGTCCCGTCGCGCCGGAGGCGTGCCGACGAATGGCGGCGGCTTCGGGCAGGACGGGCAGGCGCTTTGACGCCGCCGACCCCGCCGAGGCGAAGGGCTGCGGGTCCCTGGGCGGCGTCGCCTCCCCCCTGCGGGCAAGGTGCGCCGGGCTGGGCCCGCGCCCCAAGCTTGCACCTGGCAAGAAAGCGCGCATCGCCAGCTTTCCCCTTGCCGCCGGGTGCGCGGAACGGCACAAAGCTGGAACGGGTTCCGTGGCGCAGGCCGCCCGCCCGACTTCCCCCGAAATGGACAAAATGTCCCAATTCAGGCCGTCCTGCGGATGCGGGATGGACAGAATGTCCAGATCACCGCCTTTCCAGCCGCACCATTTGGACAGAAAGTCCATCTATCGCATTGAAAACAAACAAAAAAATATTTGACGATGCAGAGGTCACGCAGCATTGTGCGCCCCGGCGGCAGGTGCCGCCGGCATCCGGGGAGCCCCACCGCGCGGCAACAGCGCGGACCGGGGCGGGTGCAAGGGTAACAGGGAGGGACTCCATGGCTTCCATCGCCGACGGCGCACCCGCGTCGTCCATTCTTAGCCGCGAGGCAACCATCGCAGGGCCCGGGTATAACCGCTGGCTCGTGGTGCCAGCCGCGCTTTGTATCCATCTGAGCATCGGCATGGCCTATGGCTTTTCGGTCTTCTGGCTGCCGATGGCGCATCTGATCGCCCAGCCGGCCGCCGATTGCGGCAATCTGGGCTTCTTCGGCATGCTGACCACCACCCAGTGCAACTGGTCGGTGCCGGCTGAAACGCATGTTTTTGAAACCTTCATCGCCATTCTCGGCATCTCGGCCGCGATCTGGGGCGGCTGGCTGGAACATGCCGGGCCACGCAAGGCGGGCTTCATCGCCGCGCTGTGCTGGGGCGGCGGCATGGTGCTGGGCGGACTTGGCGTCATGTGGCACCAGCTTTGGCTGTTTTACCTCGGTACCGGCGTACTCGGGGGAATTGGGCAGGGGCTTGGCTACATCACCCCGGTTTCCACGCTGATCAAATGGTTCCCCGACCGGCGCGGCATGGCCACGGGCTTTGCCATCATGGGCTATGGCGGCGGCGCCATGGTCGGCGCGCCGCTGGCGGTCTGGCTGATGGGCAAGTTCTCGCATAACGGCGTGCAGGGCGTCTGGCAGGCGATGGTCATCCTTGGCCTGATCTACGTCGCGGTGATGTCGATCGGCGCGTTCTCGTTCCGCGTGGCGCCCACCGGCTGGCGCCCCGAGGGCTGGTCCGACGCCGACGCTGCGCGCTCGAAGGCGATGATCACCAAGCGCCATGTGCACCTCAACCGTGTCGCGGGCACGCGTCAGTTCTGGCTGATCTGGCTGGTTCTGTGCCTCAACGTGACCGCCGGGATCGGCGTGATCTCGATGGCCAGCCCGATGCTGCAGGACGTGTTCGGCAATCACCTGCTGGGCAACGAGGGCGCGGGGATGAGCCCCACCGCGCAGAAGGCCGCGATCGTCGCCGCCGCCGCTGGTCTGGTCGGCCTGATCAGCCTGTTCAACTCTCTCGGGCGGCTGTTCTGGGCCTCGCTCAGCGACAAGATCGGCCGCAAGACGACCTATGCCACCTTCTTCATCCTGGGCATGGCGCTCTACATCCTGCTGCCGACCTGGGGCCACCTGGGGATGGCCAGCATGTTCGTGCTGTCGATCTGCATCATCCTGACGATGTATGGTGGCGGTTTCTCGACCGTGCCGGCCTATCTGGCCGACATCTTCGGCACGCAGATGGTCGGCGCCATCCATGGCCGGCTGATCACCGCCTGGTCGGCGGCGGGTATCATCGGCCCGGTGCTGATCGCCAGCGTGCGCCAGTACCAGCTTGACCACGGCGTGCCGCACAACCTGGTCTACGACCGCACGCTCTACATCATGGCGGGGCTGTTGCTGCTGGGCCTGATCTTCAACGCGATGATCAAGCCGGTCGACGACAAGCACTACATGAGCGACGAAGAACTGGCACAGGAGCGCGCGTTGCAGCACGACAACACCGCGCGCGGGGCCGTGGCCTCGACCGCGGCGCGCGGGCAGTTCGGCGCGCTGGGCGTGGTGTTCTGGCTGGCCGTCGGCATCCCGTTCCTGATCGGGGTGTGGATCGCGCTGTCGAAGGGCGCCGCGCTGTTCTGACGTCGCGTTGCCGATGATCAAGGCGCCGGGCGGTGATCCCGCCCGGCGCCTCTGTGTCGCCCGCAGCCGCAAAGGCGCGACATGTTTCGCGCGCCGCACCGGGTGCAATCGCTCTGGACATGCCGGAAAGATCGCATTAACCCGACCACCGGCAAAGGGTCGCGCAGAGACGCCATGCCGCCTTGACCGATTCGCGACCCGAGGGCCGCGCGCGCAAGAGGTGGTTCCGTTCGGCGCGTAGGGGGGAGGCCGCCGCACCCGTTTTCGCCAAGTATCGTTGTGCGGTCGGTGTGTTGTATCCCCAGATTTCGATTCCCCTCCCGGCGTGCCGGGCAGGAGGTCGTGACACCATAGCCTGGCGCGTTCAGCCTCGATCGGGGGCGCGCGTTCGAGAGACCAATGTGCCGCGATAGGCGGCAGGACTGGGAGGAAATCAATGAAAGCCATTACCAAACTTTGCGCCACGGCGGCGATGGTCGCCTTTTCGGCGACCGGCGCGCTGGCGGCGGGCGGCATTTCCAACGGCGTCGTCAAGATCGGCGTGCTGGGCGACATGTCCGGCGTCTATTCGACCGGTTTCAGCGGCCCGGGCGCCGTGGCCGCGGTGAAGATGGCGGTGCGCGATTTCGGCGGCAAGGTGCTGGGCAAGCCGATCGAGGTGATCTCGGCCGATCACCAGAACAAGGCCGACGTGGCCTCTTCCATCGCGCGCAAGTGGATCGACGAGGATCACGTCGACATGATCGCCGACCTGACCAACTCGGCCGTGGCGCTGGCGGTGCAGAAGCTGGCGTCCGATAAACATGTCATCACCATGACGACCGGCGCCGCGACCAGCGCGCTGACCGGCAAGGCCTGCACGAAATACGGCATCCACTACGGCTATGACACCCATGCGCTGCCGGTCGGCACCGCGACGGCGATCGTCAAGAACGGTGGCAAGAGCTGGTATTTCATCACTGCCGATTACGCCTTCGGCCATGCGCTGCAAAACAACACCGCCCAGGTGGTGAAGGCGCTGGGCGGCAAGGTCGTGGGGGCCTCGGACGTGCCGCTGGGAAGCAACGACTTCTCATCCTATCTGCTGCAGGCGCAGGCTTCGGGCGCGCAGGTGATCGGTCTGGCCAATGCCGGCCAGGACACCGTCAACGCGATCAAGCAGGCGCATGAGTTCGGCATCGTTCAGGGCGGCCAGCAGCTGGCCGGCATGCTGGTGCTGATTTCGGACGTGAAAAGCCTGGGCACCAATGTCGCCAAGGGGTTGCAGTTCACCTCGGCCTGGTACTGGAACCAGGACGCGGCCTCGCGCAAGTGGATGAAGGAATACGAGAAATTCTCGAACGGCGCGGCGCCGACCTTCCCGCATGCGGCGGATTATTCGCTGACCATGGCCTATCTGAAGGCGATCAAGGCCGCGGGCACCGACAATGCCGACGCGGTGCGCGCCGAGCTGGGCAAGATGAAGATCGACGACTTCTTCGCCAAGGGCGGCCAGATCCGTCAGGACGGCCTTCTGGTGCACGACATGTACCTGCTGAAGGTGCAACAGCCCAAGGACGGGCCGTGGGACGTGGCCAAGGTGGTGCGCACGATCCCCGGCAAGGACGCCTATTTCACCCTGGCCAAGGGCGGCTGCCCGCTGGTGAAATCGTAACGCTTGCGGACACGGACGCGGCGGCACCTTGCCGCCGCGTCCGGCACCGCACCGCATGAGGTGTCAGGAAGGCGGCCCCCGCCTTCCCTGCAGGGAACCAACGCGCGCATGACCGACATTATCCTTGAGACCCGGGACCTTCAGATCAGCTTCGGCGGCTTCCTGGCCGTGAAGAACGTCAACCTGAAGATCGCCCGCGGCACGATCCACGCGATCATCGGCCCGAACGGCGCGGGCAAGACCACGGTCTTCAACCTGCTGACCAAGTTCCACGCCCCCACCGCCGGCCGGATCCTGTTCAACGGCACCGACATCACCAGCTGGAAACCCGCCGAGATCGCCAACCACGGCATCGTGCGCTCGTTCCAGATCTCGGCCGTCTTCCCGCATCTGACGGCGATGGAAAACGTCCGCCTGGCACTGCAGCGCCGGCTGGGCGTCAGCTATCACTTCTGGCGCTCGAAGAAGGTGCTCGAAAGCCTTGACCAGGAGGCCGTCGCGCGGCTCGATCAGGTTGGGCTGAAGGATTTTGCCCATCTGCGCGCGGTCGAATTGCCCTATGGCCGCAAGCGCGCGCTGGAGATCGCCACCACCCTGGCGCTGGAGCCCGAGCTGATGCTGCTGGATGAGCCCACCCAGGGCATGGGCACCGAGGACGTGGGCTCCGTGACCGATCTGATCCGCAAGGTGTCCAAGGGGCGCACGATCATCATGGTGGAACACAATCTGGGGGTGGTGTCGAAACTGGCCGACACGATCACCGTCTTGAACCGCGGCGAGGTTCTGGCCGAGGGACCCTATGAGGTGGTCTCGAAGAACCAGGCGGTGATGGAGGCCTACATGGGCGTCAGCGCCGAGGAGGCCGAGGCATGAGCCAGACGATGGAACAGACCACGGCTGCCGCGGCCGCGCCGCTGCTGCACATCCGCGACCTGCACGCCTGGTACGGCGAATCCCACATCCTGCACGGGATTGATCTGGAACTGGCCGAGGGCCAGCTGATTACCCTGCTGGGCCGCAACGGCGCCGGCCGCACCACGACGCTGCGCGCGATCATGGGCATGGTGGATCGCCGCACCGGATCCATCCAGATCCGCGGGCAGGAATTCATCGCCAAGCCCGCGCATCGCATCGCGCCGCTGGGCGGCATCGGCTATTGCCCCGAGGAACGCGGCATCTTCGCCAGCCTGACGGTGGGCGAGAACCTGATGCTGCCGCCGGCGGTGGGCGAGGGCGGCATGAGCCTGGAAGAGATCTTCGAGATGTTCCCCAACCTGCGCGAGGTCCGCAACCGGATGGGTACGCGGCTGTCGGGGGGCGAACAGCAGATGCTGGCGCTGGCGCGTATCCTGCGCACCGGGGCGCGGCTGTTGCTGCTGGACGAAATCACCGAGGGCCTGGCGCCGGTGATCGTCAAGGCAATGGGCACCGCGATCCGCAAGCTGAAGGAGCGCGGCTATACCATCGTACTGGTCGAGCAGAACTTCCGCTTTGCCGCGCCGCTGGCCGACCGGCATTACATCATCGAGCACGGCACGGTGATCGACCGGATCGAGGCCGCCGAGGTCGGCGCCAGCATGGACCGGCTGAACCATTACCTCAGCGTCTAGGGGGATGGCGTGACCAAGCACAAGACCAACATCGAAAGCGGGCGGAGGGCGACATGGATCCTATGATGAGACTGATCCTCGCGCAGGGCATGCTGGGGCTGAACAACGGCGTGTTCTACGCCATGCTCAGCCTTGGCCTGGCGATCATCTTCGGGCTGCTGAACGTGGTGAACTTCGCCCATGGCGCGCTTTACATGACCGGTGCCTTCGTGGCGTTGATCCTGTATTCCTATTTCGGCATCTGGATCGGGATGAGCTGGCTGCACATCGGCTTTTGGCCCGCGCTGGTGCTGGCGCCGATCATCGTCGGCTGCTTCGGCATGTTGATGGAACGCTACATGCTGCGCTGGCTGTACGGGCTGGATCCGATCTACAGCCTGCTTCTGACCTTCGGGGTGACGCTGGTCTTGCAGGGCCTGTTCATCAACTTCTTCAACGCCTCGGGCACGCCCTATCCGGGCCAGCCCGAAAGCCTGCGCGGCGTGGTCAACCTGGGCTTCATGATGTTCCCCAAGTACCGGCTGTTCGTGATCGTGTTCTCGATCGTGGTCTGCCTGGCGGTGTGGTTCGTGATCGAACGCACCCGGATCGGCGCGATGCTGCGGGCGGGCACCGAGAACCCGGAACTGGTCAAGGCGTTCGGCATCAACGTGCCGCTGATGATCACCCTGACCTTCGGCTTCGGCTCGGGTCTGGCGGGACTGGCGGGGGTGCTGGCGGCGCCGATCTATTCGGTCTCGCCGCTGATGGGGGCGGATCTGATCATCATCATCTTCGCGGTTGTGGTGATCGGCGGCATGGGCTCGATCATGGGGGCGGTGGCCACCGGCATCGCGCTGGGGCTGATCGAGGGGGTGACCAAGGTGTTCTACGCCCCCGCCGCCAATACGGTGATCTTCTTTCTGATGGTCGTGGTGCTGCTGGTGCGTCCGGCGGGCCTTTTCGGACGGACGCGGTAGGGCAGGGACGATGAACGTGACGACACATTCCGAGATCGCCGAATTCGATGCGCTGTCCGGCCCCGCGGGCCAGACGCGCGGGCGCGTCCTGCAGGCGGTGTTCTGGGTGCTGCTGATCGGCTTCGTGCTGCTGGCGCCCACGATGCTGTATCCGGTCTTCGTGATGCAGTTGCTGTGCTTTGCGCTGTTCGCCTGCGCCTTCAACCTGCTGATCGGCTTCACCGGCCTTCTGTCCTTCGGTCATGCCGCCTTCTTCGGTGGCGCGGCCTATATCACCGGACACGCCCTGACCGCCTGGGGCGTGCCACCGATCCCCGGCATCCTGCTGGGCGCGGCCTTCTCGGCGGCGCTGGGGTATGTGGTCGGGGCGCTGGCGATCCGCCGCCAGGGGATCTATTTCGCGATGATTACCCTGGCGCTGGCGCAGATCGTCTATTTCTTCGCGCTGCAACTGCCCTTCACCGGCGGCGAGAACGGCCTTCAGGGCATTCCGCGCGGCCATCTCTTCGGGCTGATCGACCTCAACCAGACGCTCAACATGTACTACTTCGTCGCGGCGGTATTCCTGGTCGGCTTCCTGATCATCTACCGCATCATCCATTCGCCCTTCGGCCAGGTCCTTCAGGCGATCCGCGAGAACGAGCCGCGCGCGCTGTCGCTGGGCTACAACACCGACCGCTACAAGCTGATCGCCTTCGTGCTGTCGGCGACGCTGGCCGGGGTGGCCGGATCGACGAAAAGCATCGTCTTCCAGTTCGCCTCGCTCACCGACGCGCATTGGCAGATGTCGGGCGAGGTGATCCTGATGACGCTGCTGGGCGGCCTTGGCACGATCTTCGGCCCGGTGGTGGGGGCGTTCATCGTGGTCGCGCTGCAGCAATTCCTCAGCGCCATCGGCTCCTGGGTGCAGGTGGTGATCGGGGCGACCTTCATCGCCTGCGTGCTGCTGTTCCGCCGTGGTGTGGTGGGAGAACTGGCGCGGTGGTTGAAGGTCGGCTCGCTCTGACGGGCGAGGGCGCTGCCCCCTGCACCCCCGGAGTATTTATGCCAAGATGAAGAGCGCTGTCTTCGTCTTTCATCTTGGAAAAAGTACTCCACGGGGGTCCGGGGGTGTGAAACCCCCGGCGCGGATGCTGGCAACATGGTCCTTGCTTCGGGGTTTCGCTTCCGGGCGGTCGCGCTAGACTGACCTCACGCCACTATAGGAGAGGTCTTGATGCGCCGCGCCGGAAGTCTTCTCATTGCCCTTTTGCTGGGACATGCGGCGGCGGCGCAGGGGACGCCCGGTGCGGCGCTGCCCGATCTGGGCATGGCGGCAGTGACGCGGGCAAAACTGGCCCGCGCAAGGCCGGTGACGGCGCCGCATGCGATGGTGGTGACCGCCCAGCATCTGGCCACCGATGTCGGGCTGCAGATCCTGCGCGAAGGTGGCAATGCCGTCGATGCGGCAGTGGCGGTGGGATATGCGCTGGCCGTGGTCCACCCCTGTTGCGGCAATCTGGGCGGCGGCGGCTTTCTGACGCTGCATCTGGCCGACGGGCGCAACCTGTTTCTCGATTTCCGCGAAAAAGCGCCGCTGGCGGCGACGCCGGGGATGTTTCTGGACGCAAGCGGCCAGGCCGACCCGAAGCTGAGCCGCGATTCCTGGCTTGCTACCGGCGTGCCGGGCACGGTGATGGGGCTGGAAGAGGCACGCGCCGCCTATGGCAGCCTAAGCCGCGCCCAGGTGATGGCCCCGGCCATCGGGCTGGCGCGCGAGGGCTTCGTGCTGAATGCCGCCGACGCCCGGCTGCTGGCCCTGCGCGCCAAGTTGTTCGCAAGCCGTCCGAACGTGGCGCGAACCTTCCTGGGCCCCGATGGCGCGCCGCTGAAGGCCGGCGACCGGCTGGTGCAGCCCGATCTGGCGAAGACGCTGGAGCGAATCGAAAAGGGGGGCAGCCGCGCCTTCTATCGCGGTCCGATCGCGCGCGCGATCGTCGCCGCCAGCCAGGCGGGCGGCGGCCTGCTGACGATGCGCGATTTCGCAGATTATACCGCGCCCTGGACCGCCCCCGTCGCCTGCGATTATCGCGGCTACCGGATCGTGTCTGCGCCGCCGCCCAGTTCTGGCGGCACCACGCTGTGCGAGATCCTTCAGATCCTGCGCCCCTATCCGTTGGGCGACTGGGGCTATGCCTCGGTCAAGGCGAGCCATTATCTTATCGAGGCCGAGCGCCGCGCCTTCGCCGACCGCAATACCTATCTCGGTGATCCGGCCTTCGTGAAGAACCCGGTGGCAAGACTGATCTCTCCTGCCCATGCCGCAGCGCTGCGCGCGACCATCCGGCCCGACCGCGCCACGCCGTCGTCGCAGGTCAAGGGCAGCCTCGGCGCCGATGAGGGGCAGCACACCACCCATTATTCCATCGTCGACGCCCAGGGCAACGCGGTCGCGCTGACCTACACGCTGAACTTCTTCTTCGGCACGGGCCGGATCGCCGGCGACACCGGGTTTTTCCTCAACAACGAGATGGACGATTTCACTGCCAAGCCCGGGGTGCCCAACGCCTTCGGCCTAGTCCAGGGCAACGTGAATGCGGTCGCGCCGGGCAAGCGGCCGCTGTCGTCGATGACGCCGACAATCGTGCTGAAGGGTGGCCGGGTCTTCATGGTCACCGGCAGTCCCGGGGGATCGACGATCATCTCGACCACGCTGGAAAGCATCCTCAACGTGGTGGATTTCGGGATGAACATGCAGCAGGCGGTGGATGCGCCGCGCCTGCATCACCAATGGCTGCCCGATACGGTGTTTGTCGAGCCGGGCTATCTGATGCCCCGAACCCGTGCCGCGCTGGAGGCGATGGGGCATCATTTCACCTCGCGCGCGCCCTGGGGCGCCGACGAGGCCATCCTGCGCAACCCCGCGACCGGCCTGTGGGAAGGCGCCAACGACAGCCGTCGCCCCGCGGGCCTGGCGAAGGGCGACTGACCCCGAATCGCCGCGGCGCGCGGGTGGACAGGGCGCGGCATTGCGCGGCATTGCGGCCGCATCTGAACAATTTTTCAACATCCATGCCGCTCCGCGCGAAGAAGCCGGATCAAAGCTTGACAGGTCCGCGAACCTTTTCCTCAATGGTTTGCAAACCAATTCAATATTGATCCAGAACGTAGCGAGTCGCCCGAACCCAATCACCGTTCTTCCCATAGCGCCGGGACCCCCATGTCAGCAGATGCCCAGAAAGCACTGACGAAATTGCGTCGTCTGATCACCTCCAGCACCTTGGGAGAGGGCGGCCAATTGCCGACCGAGCGTGCCCTGGCCGGACAACTGGGGATCGGGCGGCGGGCCCTGCGCGCCGCGCTTGAGGTGCTGGAGGAAGAGGGGCTTTTGTGGCGCCGGCAGGGCAAGGGCACCTTCATCGGCCAGCCGCCGGACCCCCATGGCCAGATCGCTGCCGATATCGTGCGCGTGGCGGATGCCGCCGCGATCATGGAGGCGCGGATTTGCGTGGAACCGGCGCTGGCCGCGCTGGCCGCCGCCCGCGCCAGCACCGAGGATATCGCGCAGATGCGGCGGCTGGTGGATCACATCGCGATGACCCCTGACACCGAGGCCGCCGAATTGTGGGATGGCGCGCTGCACCGGATGATCGCGCGCGTGGCGGGCAATCCGATCCTCCTGACCGCCTTTCAGCTGATCGACGAGGTGCGCATCCGCGAGGATTGGCAGGCGCTGCGCGATCGCGCGCGATCGCCTGAATCCATGCACCTGTCGGATACCGAGCACCGCGCGGTGATCGATGCGATCGAGGCCGGCGACGGCGCGCGCGCGCGCCGCAGGATGGAGGCCCACCTGCGCCGCCTGGCGGGTACGCTTGACGATCGCGCACAGGAGGCCGCGCAATGAGCCAACCCTTGCTGGAGGTGCAGGATCTGGCAATTCGGATCCGCGGGACGGGGCGCAATCTGGTCGACGGCGTGTCCTTCGGCGTTATGCCGGGAGAAACGCTGTGCATCGTCGGAGAATCCGGCTGCGGCAAAAGCCTGACGGCGCTGGCGCTGATGGGCCTGCTGGCCAGCCCTCCGCTGGAGATCGCGGGCGGGAAGGCGCTGTTTCAGGGCCAGGATCTGCTGGGGCTGACACGGGCGCAGTTCTCGCGACTGCGCGGTGATCGCCTGGCGATGATCTTCCAGGAACCGATGAGCGCGCTGAACCCGGCGCTGCGCATCGGCGAGCAGATCGCGGAATCGGTGCGCAGGCATCGCGGCGCTTCGCATCGCGCGGCGCGCGCCCGGGCGCTGGAGATGCTGGAAAAGGTCCGTATACCGGCGCCGGAAACCCGGCTTGACGAGTTTCCGCATCAGCTGTCGGGGGGTATGCGGCAGCGCGCGATGATCGCCATGGCGCTGGCCAACGATCCGGCGCTGATCGTGGCGGACGAACCTACCACCGCGCTGGATGTGACGATCCAGGCGCAGATCCTCGATCTGATGCGGCGCCTGCGCGACGAGGCCGGTACGGCGCTGATCATGATCACCCATGATCTGGGCGTGGTGGCCGAGATGGCCGACAAGGTGGCGGTGATGTATGCTGGCCGCGTGGTCGAGACTGGCACCATGGCGCAGGTTTTCGGCGATCCCCAGCATCCCTACACGATCGGGTTGATGAGTTCGATGCCCGCCTTCGGCGCCGGCGCGGGCCGGCTGGTGACCATCCCCGGCATGGTGCCGCCGATTTCGGCCATGCCGCCGGGCTGCCGTTTCGCCAGCCGCTGTCCGTTCCGCCTGCCGCGGTGCGAGGCGCCGCCGCCGCTGGTGCAGGCGGGCGATCACCAGGCCGCCTGCTGGCGCGCGCCCCTCGATGCGCTGGAGGTCACCGCATGAGCCCGCGTCAGGTGATCCTCGAGGCCCGCGCGCTGGAACGGCGCTTCGTCACCGCCAGGCCGCTGTTCAGGGAGGCCACCGTCGTGCATGCCGTCAGCGGCGTCGATCTGGCGGTGGAAGAGGGCGAGACCTTTGCCATCGTCGGCGAATCGGGTTGCGGCAAGTCCACGCTGGCGCGGGTGCTGACCCGGCTGATCCCGGCCTCGGGCGGGTCGGTGCGCTATGCCGGCCGCGATCTGGGCGGGCTGAAACCGGCCCAGATCCGGGCGTTGCGCCGCGAAGTGCAATTCATCTTTCAGGACCCGTTCTCGTCGCTCAATCCCCGCATGACGGTGGGCGCGCTGATCGAGGAACCGCTGCGCATCCACCGCATCGGCACCGGGCCCGAGCGCCGCGCCCGCGTCGCGCAGCTTCTGGAACGGGTGGGTCTGCCGGCGCAGGCCGCCGGCCGCTATCCGCATGAATTTTCGGGTGGGCAGCGTCAGCGCATTGGCATCGCCCGGGCGCTGGCCTCGGGGCCGAAGGTGGTGGTGGGGGACGAACCGGTTTCGGCGCTGGACGTGTCGATCCAGGCGCAGGTGGTGAACCTGCTGGCGGATCTGAAGCGCGAATTCGGCCTGACGCTGGTGATCATCGCCCATGACCTGGCGGTAATCCGGCACATGGCCGACCGCGTGGCGGTGATGTATCTGGGCCAGATCGTCGAACTGGCCCCTGCCGCCGATCTGTTCGAGGTGCCGCGCCATCCCTATACCGAGGCGCTGGTTTCGGCCATTCCGCTGCCCGATCCGGGCGCGCGGCGGGCCCGCGCGCGGGTGGCGGGCGAATTGCCCGATCCCACTGCGCCGCCCGCCGGCTGCCGTTTCCACCCGCGCTGTCCCTACGCGATCGGTCGCTGCCGGACCGACGCGCCGCAACTGTCACCCCGCGACGCTGGCGGCCGCCAGGTGGCCTGCCACCGCGCGGAAGAATTGGCGCTGGCCGGGCTGGGCAGTGTCGCCGCCGCCCGCAGCCCCGCCGCCCGCAAGCGGTTCGACCTTTATCGCCAGGCCCGCGCGGCCCAGGCGCAAACCGATCAACCGCCCGCAGAAGGCGGCCCCATCCAGCAAGGAGATTGACATGAGACGATATTCGCTAACCCTCGGGCTTGCCTCGGCCCTGGTGGTGATGGGCCATCTCGCCCATGCCGCCGATCTGCGCATCGGGCTGCAGGACGACCCTGACACGCTAGATCCCGATCAGGGGCGCACCTTCGTCGGCCGCATCGTCTTTGCCTCGATGTGCGACAAGCTGGTCGATATCACGCCAGAGTTGAAGATCATCCCGGCGCTGGCGACCAGCTGGAAATGGTCCGATGGCGGCAAGGCGCTGACCATGGACCTGCGCAAGGGCGTGACCTTTCAGGACGGCGAGAAATTCGACGCCGAGGCGGTGAAATACAACATCCACCGCAGCCAGACCCTGCCCGAAAGCCGCCGCAAGAACGAGGTGAAGTCGATCGCCTCGGTCGAGGTCAAGGGCCCCTATCAGGTGGTTTTCCACCTCAAGGCCCCGGACGCGACGCTGCTGGCGCAGCTGGCCGACCGCGCCGGCATGATGGTGGCGCCGAAGGTGGCCGAGAAGGAGGGCGACAAGTTCGGCCTGCATCCGGTCTGTGTGGGCCCCTACAAGTTTCAAAGCCGGGTCGCCCAGGACAAGATCGTGCTGGTCAAGGACCCGAGCTATTACGACGCGAAGGATTACCATTTCGACAAGGTCTCCTTCCTGCCGATCCCCGACACCACCGTGCGTCTGGCCAACCTGCGCGCCGGCGATCTGGACATGATCGAGCGCCTCGCCGCGACCGACGTGAAGACCGCCGAGAAGGACCCCAAGCTGCAGGTGAAGAAGGCGACATCGCTGGGCTACCAGGGCATCACCTTCAACATCGGCAACGGCCCGAAAGCGAAGACCCCCTTCGGCGAAAAGGAAAAGCTGCGTCAGGCGCTGTCGTTGTCGATCGACCGCAATGCCATCAACCAGGTGGTGTTCAACGGCGCGTTCGAGCCGGGCAACCAGCCGTTCCCGCCGGGTTCCAAATGGTATGACAAGGCCTTCCCGGTCCAGCCGCAGAACATCGCCGAGGCCAAGAAACTGCTGCAGGAAGCCGGCGATCCCCATCCCGAGCTGACGGTGCAGGTCACCAACAACCCGGTGCAGATGCAGCTGATGCAGGTGATCCAGGCGATGGCCGCGCAGGCCGGGATCAAGATCAAGATCGTCGCCAAGGAATTCGCGACCCTCTTGAAGGACCAGACCACCGGCGATTTCGAGGCCAGCCAGATCGGCTGGTCGGGCCGGATCGACCCGGACGGCAACATCTACGGCTTCGTCGTCACCGGGGCGGGCCTGAACGATGGGCATTATTCCGACCCGCAGGTGGATGCGCTGCTGAACAAGGCGCGGCTGACCACCGACGACGCGGTGCGCAAGCAATCCTATGACGCGGCGCAGGCGATCTTGCTGAAGCAACTGCCGATCATCTACCTCTACCATCCGGTGTGGATCTGGGCGCTGGACAAGAAGATCGAGGGCTTCACCCCCTATCCCGACGGCATGATCCGCCTCAAGGGCG
The DNA here is from genome assembly GCF_900106675.1 of Allgaiera indica. Classification (GTDB taxonomy): domain Bacteria; phylum Pseudomonadota; class Alphaproteobacteria; order Rhodobacterales; family Rhodobacteraceae; genus Acidimangrovimonas; species Acidimangrovimonas indica. The sequence goes on along the minus strand of NZ_FNOB01000005.1, from coordinate 137,617 downwards.
TCAAGTTCACCGGCTGATCACGCGACCGGACCCGGCGGCGGCAGCCCCGCCGCCGGGCCCTTTCCTAAGAGTTTCGAGAAACGCCCCATGCTCGGTTTCATCCTGCGCCGCCTTCTGATCGCGATCCCGACGATCCTGATGATCTCGGTCTTCGTGTTCAGCCTGCAAAAGCTTCTGCCCGGGGATCCGGTGCTGGCCATGGCGGGGGAAGAGCGCGACCCGGCGACCATCGCCTTCCTGCGCCAGAAATATCACCTCAACGATCCGGTGCCGGTGCAATATGTCCATTGGGTGCTGAACGCGGCGCGGGGGGATCTGGGGATCTCGCTGCGCACCAACCAGCCGGTCTTGCAGCTGATCGAGGAAAAGCTGCCGGTGACGATCCAGCTGGCGATCATGGCGATGATCGTGGCGCTGGTGATCGGCCTGCCGGCGGGGGTGCTTTCGGCCTATCGGCGCAACACCTGGGTCGACTGGCTGTCGAACGCGGTGGCGCTGTCGGGGCTGTCGATCCCGAACTTCTGGCTGGGGATCATGCTGATTTTGCTGGTCTCGGTCCGGCTGGGATGGCTGCCGGCGTCGGGCTATGTGTCGCCCTGGGTGGATCCCTGGCGCTCGATCGAGACCATGCTGATGCCGGCCTTCGTGCTGGGTACGGGACTTGCGGCCTCGCTGATGCGGCACACGCGGTCGGCGATGCTGGGGGTGCTGAAATCCGATTACGTCCGCACCGCCCGCGCCAAGGGGTTGTCGGAACGCACGGTGCTGATCAAGCACGCGTTGCGCAACGCGCTGGTGCCGGTGGTCACGGTGACCACGCTGTTGTTCGGGGAACTCCTGGGTGGCGCCGTGCTGACCGAGCAGATCTTCACCATCCCCGGCTTCGGCAAGCTGGTGGTGGATGCGGTCTTTACCCGCGACTACGCGGTGGTGCAGGGGATCGTGCTATGCACCGGCGTCGCCTTCATCGCCATGAACCTGCTGGCCGACATCGCCTATCGGCTGCTGAACCCGCGCATGAGGGACCAATGAGCACCGTTTCGACCGAGCTTGCGCCGCTGCCCCGGCGTGAAAACCGCGCCTGGAAGAAGCTGCGCGCCAATCCGGCGGCCATGGTGGGTTTCGTGCTGGTGGCCTTCTTCATCCTGATCGCGATCGCCGCGCCGATCCTGCCGATCGACAGCCCGATCGCCACCAACTGGTCGCAGATCCGCAAGCCGCCCTCGGCCCTGCACTGGCTGGGTACCGACGACATCGGCCGCGATATCCTGTCGCGGATGATCTGGGGCGCGCGCGCCTCGCTGCTGGCGGGGGTGATCTCGGTCGCGATCGCGGTGGTGCTGGGGGTGCCCCTGGGGGTGGTCTCGGGCTATCTGCGCGGCTGGACCGACGCCACCATCAGCCGCATGACAGAGGCGCTGCTGGCCGCGCCCTTCCTGATCCTGGCGATCGCGCTGGCGGCCTTCCTGGGGCCGTCGCTGACCAATGCGATGATCGCCATCGGCCTTTCTGCGATGCCGGTGTTCATCCGGCTGTCGCGGGCCCAGACGATGGATGTGCTGACCGAGGATTACGTCGAAAGCGCCCATGCGATCGGCATCGGTCACGCCGCGCTGATCTGGCGCTACATCCTGCCCAACATCTTTCCGCCGATCCTGGTGCAGGCGACGCTTTCCATCGCCACCGCGATCATCGCCGAGGCGTCGCTGTCGTTCCTGGGCCTTGGCCAGCAGCCACCGGCGCCGTCCTGGGGGTCGATGCTGAACGTGGCGAAGAACTTTCTCGATCAGGCGCCGTGGATGGCGCTGTGGCCCGGCATCGCGATCTTCCTGGTCGTGCTGGGCTTCAATCTGGTCGGTGACGGGTTGCGCGACGCGCTCGACCCGCGCGATACCTGACCCGAACCGAAAGACCGAACCAAGCGGCCGGGGAACCAAGGCGGGACGAAACCCGATCCACCGGCCGGCAGACGCAGGGACACAGAACATGAGCTTCACCACAAGACCCGAGATCCTGGGCAGCTTCGGCGTCGCCACCTCGACCCACTGGATCGCCTCCGCCGTGGGGATGCGGATGCTCGAACAGGGCGGCAACGCCTTCGACGCGGCCGTCGCCATGGCCTTCGTGCTGCATGTGGTGGAACCGCATCTGAACGGGCCCTTGGGCGATCTGCCCGCGCTGATCTGGCCTGCGGAGGACGATCGCCCCACCGTGGTCTGCGGCCAGGGCACGGCGCCCGCCGGCGCCACCATCGCCCATTACCGCGCCGAGGGGCTGCAGATGATCCCCGGCTCGGGCCTTCTGGCCACGGTGGTGCCGGGTGCCTTCGACGGCTGGATGCTGATCTTGCGCGACCATGGCCGTTTGTCGCTGCGCGAGGTGCTGGAACCGGCGATCCACTACGCCCGCGCCGGCCATCCGATGCTGCCGCGGGTGTCCAACACCATCGCCGGTCTGGCCGATTTCTTCCGCGAGGAATGGCCCACGTCCTACGCCACCTGGCTGCCCGGCGGGCAGGTGCCCCGGCCCGAGGCGCTGTTTCGCAACCCCGACCTGGCCGACACCTGGGAGCGCCTGCTGACGGAGGCCGAGGCCAAATCCGCCCGCGCCGCCCAGATCGACGCGGCCCGCGCGGCGTTTTCCCAGGGCTTCATCGCCGAGGCGATCGACGGCTGGATGCGCGACGCCTGCGTGATGGATGCCGCCGGCGGGCGCCGCAAGGGCGTGCTGACGGGCCAGGACATGGCGGGCTGGCAGGCCAGCTACGAGGCCCCGGTCTCGGTCGATTACCACGGCTGGGAGGTGTTCAAGCCCGGCCCCTGGTCGCAGGGCCCAAGCCTTCTGCAATCGCTGCGCACGCTGGAAGGCACCGAGATTGCGTCGATGGATCCCAACGGCGCCGAGTTCGTCCATACCGTGGCCGAGGCGATGAAGCTGTCCTTCGCCGACCGAGAGGCCTATTACGGCGACCCGGACTTCGCCGAGATCCCCGTCGAGACGCTGCTGTCGCGCGATTATGCCCGCAGCCGCAGCGCGCTGATCGGCGCGTCCGCTTCGCTGGAACAGCGCCCCGGCGCGATCGCGGGGTATGAGGCCTGGGCCGCGGCGGCGGTGGCGCGCGCGGCGCGCGAGACGCTGGAGGCCGGCGTCGGCGCGGGAGAGCCGACGATGGCCCATCTGACCGAAAAGCACCCGACCGAGAAGAGGGGCGACACCGTCCATATCGACGTGATCGACCGTTGGGGCAACGCGGTCTCGGCCACGCCCTCGGGCGGGTGGCTGCAAAGCTCTCCGGTGGTGCCGGGGCTGGGGATGCCGCTGAATTCGCGCGCGCAGATGTTCTGGCTGGACGAGGGGCTGGCGACCTCGCTCAAGCCCGGCGCGCGGCCGCGCACGACGCTGTCGCCCTCGATGGCGGCGCGGCCGGGCGGGGCGCGGCTGGCGTTCGGCACCCCCGGCGGCGATCAGCAGGACCAGTGGCAGCTGATCTTCCTGCTGCGGCTGGTGCATTCGGGCGCCAATCTGCAGCAGGCGATCGACGCGCCGCTGTTCCACACCACCAGCTTCCAGGCCTCGTTCTACCCGCGCGGGGTGAACCCCGGGCATCTGATGGTCGAACCGGCGCTGGGCGAGGCCGCGATCGCCGATCTGCGCGCCCGCGGCCACCGCGTCGAGGTGGCCGAACCCTGGACCGTGGGCCGCCTGACCGCGGCGCAGCGCGATGCCTCCGGCCTGATGCGCGCCGCCGCCACGCCGCGGCTGATGCAGGCTTATGCGGTGGGGCGCTGACATGGCGGGCAGGATCGGGACAAGGGACATCGCCGCCTCCGAGGTGCTGGCCGGCGTCAGCTATACCGAGGACGAGCGCGCCCTGATCGCGGAAGGCATCGAGGCGCAGATCCTGTCCGCCGCCGCGCGCCGCGCGGTGCGTTTCGACAATGCCGATCCGCCGGCGCTGCGCTTCGACCCGCGGCTGGGCGATTTCCGCATGCCAGATCCCGGGCCCTTGCGGTTCTCGCAGGTCGATCCCGGCCCGCTGCCCGACGACCCCGAGGATATCGCCTTCGCCCCCCTGCCGGTGCTTTCGGCCTGGCTGTCGCGGGGCGCGCTGACCAGCCGCGCGCTGACCGAGATCTACCTGACCCGGATCGAGGCGCTGAACCCGCGGCTGTTCTGCTTTGCCACCGTCACCCCGCACCGCGCGCTGGCCGAGGCCGACCGCGCCGACCAGCTGCGCGCCGCCGGCACGGATCTGGGGCCGCTGCATGGCATTCCCTATGCGCTGAAGGATCTGTTCGACACCGAGGGCATCGCCACCGGCTGGGGCGCCGAGCCCTTCCGCGACTGCATCCCCGACCGCGATGCCGCGGTGGTGGAACGGCTGCGCGACGCCGGCGCGGTGCTGTTGGGCAAATCCACCCTCGGCGCGCTGGCGATGGGCGATGTCTGGTACGGCGGCACGACACGCAACCCCTGGAACCTGAACGAAGGCTCGGGCGGGTCGTCGGCGGGGTCGGCCTCGGCCGTCGCGGCGGGGCTGTGCGGCTTTGCCATCGGGACCGAGACGCTGGGGTCGATCACCAACCCCAGCGAGCGCTGCGGCGCCACCGGCCTGCGGCCCACCTTCGGCCGGGTGCCGCGCCGCGGCGCGATGGCGCTGTGTCCCTCGCTCGACAAGATCGGGCCGATCTGCCGGGGCGTCGAGGACACGGCGATGGTGCTGGCGGCGCTGAACGGGGCCGAGCCGGGCGATCGCGACGGCATCGAGGCGCCGTTTTCCTACGACGCCGGGGCAGGGGTGGAAGGCCTGCGCCTGGGCTATCTGCCCGAGGCCTTCGACGACGCGGCGGGCGCGATCGAGCTGGACCGCGCCACGCTGGAGGCCGCGCGCGGCCTGGGCGTGACGCTGAAGGAAATCCGGCTGCCCGATCTGCCCTATGCCGCGTTGATGGAGATCCTCAGCGCCGAGGCCGCCGCGATCTTCGAGGATCTGACGCTGGGCGATGTCGACGACCAGCTGACGCGCCAGGACGCGGGCGCCTGGCCCAACCGGTTCCGCATGGCGCGGTTCCTGTCGGCGGTGGATCACGTACAGCTTGACCGGCTGCGCTATCGGGTCATGCAGGCGATGGACGCGGTGTTTCGCGATGTCGATGCGGTGATCGGACCGTTCAACACGGGACCGATGCTGCTGATCACCAACATGACCGGCCATCCCTGCCTGCATCTGCGCGCGGGCTTCGTGCAATCGGGGACACGGCCGCGCAACACGCTGGGCGCGCAGGCGCGGATGATCGCGCCGGGGCCGCCCTACCGGGTGCCGCATGGCATCTCGCTTTGGGGGCGGCTGTTCGACGAGGGCACGATCCTGCGCCTGGGCCGCGCGCTGGAGGCCCGCCTGGGCGTGGCGGCGCAACGGCCGGGCCTGCCGGAGTGATCGCCATCGGTCGCCGGGGCCGGCCCGGATCCGGCGAAATGATCGATCCGCAGGCATCTTCGCCGCCAAAACGATCCCGGTCGGCAAAGAACCGCAGGCCGCTATGGGCGAACGCCGCGATTTCGCCCATACAGGGAGGGCTCACCAACCCGATCGGCGGCGGATCATGGCCATCTATGCAAGTCTCTACCACCGGACGCATTACAGCTATGATCGCCCGGTCAGGCTTTCGCCGCAGATCATCCGCCTGCGTCCGGCACCACAAAGCCGCACAAGGGTGCTGTCGCATTCGCTAAAGGTCTCGCCCGGCGGGCATTTCGTGAACCACCAGCAGGATCCCTATGGCAACTGGCTGGCGCGCTTCGTCTTCCCCGAGCCGGTGCGCGAACTGAAGATAGAGGTCGACCTGGTCGCGGACATGACCGTCTACAATCCGTTCGACTTCTTCGTCGAGGAGGCGGCCGAGACCTGGCCGTTCGACTATCCCGACGATCTGCGCGACGATCTGACGATCTACCGCGCGCCCGAACCCGTGGGCCCGAAGCTGGCGCAGTTCCTTGAAACCGTCCCGAAGGACGAACGCGGCACGGTGAATTTCCTGGTCGCGCTGAACGGCCATGTGGCCGGCAGCATCGACTACACCATCCGGATGGAGCCGGGGGTGCAGACCCCCGAGGAAACCCTGACGGCGGGGCGCGGATCGTGCCGCGATTCCAGCTGGCTGCTGGTGCAGGCGCTGCGCCATCTGGGCTTTGCCGCGCGCTTCGTGTCGGGCTACCTGATCCAGCTGACCCCGGATGTGAAGGCGCTCGACGGGCCCTCGGGGACGGATCACGACTTTACCGACCTGCACGCCTGGGTCGAGGTCTACATCCCCGGCGCGGGCTGGGTCGGCCTTGATCCGACCAGCGGCCTGCTGGCCGGCGAAAGCCATATCCCGCTGGCCGCGACGCCGCATTTTCGCAATGCCGCGCCGATTTCGGGCGGCTACCAAAGCGCGGGCACCCCCGAGGTCACGTTCGATTTCGACATGCAGGTGCGGCGGGTCGCGGAACATCCGCGCATCACCAGGCCGTTCTCGGACGAGGCCTGGGCGCGGCTGAACGATCTGGGCCGCAAGGTCGATGCGGATCTTGCGGCGGGCGACGTGCGCCTGACCATGGGCGGAGAGCCCACCTTCGTCTCGATCGACGATTTCGAGAGCGCCGAGTGGAATACCCATGCTGTCGGCCCGATGAAGCGGGGGCTGGCGGACCGGCTGATCCGGCGCCTGCGCGACCGCTTCGCGCCGGGCGGCTTTCTGCATTACGGCCAGGGCAAGTGGTATCCGGGCGAAAGCCTGCCGCGCTGGACCTTCTCGCTTTACTGGCGGCGCGACGGCCGGCCCGTGTGGCGCGACGAAGGCCTGATCGCGCGGGAAGCCGAACAGACCGGCGCCGGCCCGGATCAGGCCGCGCAACTGCTGGCGGGCATGGCCGAACGGCTGGGCGTGGCGCCGGATCTGGTGGTGCCGGCCTACGAGGATCCGGCCGAGTGGATCATCAAGGAAGGCAACCTGCCCGAGAACGTGACCCCCGAGAACAGCAAGCTCAAGGACCCCGAGGAACGCGCCCGCATTGCCCGGGTCTTCGAACGGGGGCTGACCGAACCCTCGGGCTACATCCTGCCGATCCAGCGCTGGCAGGCCAAGGCCACGGGCCCGCGCTGGCGGTCCGAGAAATGGAAACCGCGGCGTGGCCACCTCTATTTGGTCCCCGGCGACAGCCCGGTGGGCTACCGGCTGCCGCTGGGCACGCTGCCGCATGTGCCGCCGGCGCAATTCCCCTATACCTATATCACCGATCCCAGCGCACCGCGCGGTCCGCTGCCCGATTACCACGCCGAGGCCGGCACCGAAGGCGGCCTGCCAAAGGCCACCCCCGAACACCGCCAGCCGGTCTCGGCCCCGGCGCCCACCCGCCCGGTGCAGGACATCGTCGCGCAGGAATTGGGCGCGGGCGCCGTTCGCACCGCGCTGTCGGTAGAGCCGCGCGCCGGGCGGCTTTGCGTCTTCATGCCGCCGGTGGAATCGCTTGAGGATTACCTCGATCTGCTTGCCGCCGCCGAGGACGCCGCCCGCGACGCCGGCCTCAAGGTCCATGTCGAGGGCTACGCACCGCCCGATGATCCAAGGATGAACGTGATCCGCGTGGCCCCCGATCCGGGCGTGATCGAGGTGAACGTCCACCCCGCCCACAGCTGGGAAGATTGCGTCGCCACCACCGAGGCGGTCTACGATGAGGCGCGCCTGTGCCGCCTGGGCGCCGACAAGTTCATGATCGACGGCCGCCACACCGGAACGGGGGGCGGCAACCATGTGGTGGTGGGCGGCGCGACCCCCAACGACAGCCCCTTCCTGCGTCGCCCGGACCTGCTGCGCTCGTTGATCCTGACCTGGCAGCGGCACCCGTCGCTCAGCTACCTGTTCTCGGGCCTGTTCATCGGCCCGACCAGCCAGGCGCCCAGAATCGACGAGGCCCGCCACGACACGCTTTACGAGCTGGAGATCGTGCTGGCCCAGATCCCGGCGCCGGCGGACGCGGCCAAGACGCCGCCGCCCTGGCTGGTGGATCGCCTGCTGCGCAACATGCTGACCGACGTGACCGGCAACACCCACCGCGCCGAGATCTGCATCGACAAGCTCTTTTCCCCCGACGGTCCCACCGGGCGGCTGGGCCTGGTCGAGTTCCGCGGGTTTGAGATGCCGCCGCATCCCCGCATGAACCTGGCCCAGCAGCTTCTGATCCGGGCAATCATCGCGCGCTGCTGGAAGGCGCCCATCACCGGCACCCCGGTGCGCTGGGGCACCTTGCTGCACGACCGCTTCATGCTGCCGCATTTCCTGTGGCGGGATTTTCTGGATCTGCTGGCCGATCTTTCCGCCCACGGCTACCCCATGGATCCGATCTGGTACGAGGCCCAGGCCGAATTCCGCTTTCCCTTCTGCGGCGAGGTCGAGGCCGAGGGCACCAAGCTGGAGCTGAAACAGGCGCTGGAGCCTTGGCATGTGCTGGGCGAAACCGGCGCGATCGGCGGCACCGTGCGCTATACCGACAGCTCGGTCGAGCGGCTTCAGGTGAAGCTGACCACCCAGTATCCCGACCGCTACAGGGTGATGTGCAACCGCCGCCCGGTGCCGCTGACCCGTACTGACACGGCGGGCGAGGCGGTCGGCGGCCTGCGTTTCAAGGCCTGGCAGCCGCCCGAGGCGCTGCATCCGGTGCTGCCGGTGAACGCGCCTCTGACCTTCGACATCTACGACGACTGGTCGGGACGGGCGATCGGCGGCTGTACCTATCACGTCGCCCATCCGGGCGGGCGCAATTACGATACCTTCCCGGTGAACGGCAACGAGGCCGGCGCGCGCCGTCTTGCGCGGTTCGAGGCGTTCGGTCACTCTGCCGGCAGCTACCGCCCCCTGCCGGAGCGGACGCATCCGGAGTTTCCGATGACCCTCGATCTGCGCCGCGCGCCGGGACTGAACTGATATGACCGGGGGGAACGCGCCAAGCCCGGCCCCCGATCTGCCGCCCCTGCTGGCGGGCTATGTTCCCAAGCCCGGGGTGGCGGATGAACTGTTCGACGCCGGCGGCGGCCTGCGTCCGGTCTGGCGGCCGCTGATCGACCATCTGGCAAAGCTGACGCCTGAACAGATCGAGGAACATTTCGCGCGCGGCCGAACCTATCTGCGCGACGCGGGCGTCTATTTCCGCCAATATGCCACCACGCCCGCGCCGGAACGCGACTGGCCGCTCAGCCCGGTGCCGGTGCTGATCCATGAAGGCGAATGGGCCGACATCTGCGACGGGCTGACCCAGCGCGCCGATCTGCTGGAAGCGGTGATGGCCGATCTCTACGGCCCCGCCGATCTGGTGCGCCAGGGGCATCTGCCGGCGGAATTGGTGGCGCGCAGCCCTGAATGGCTGCGCCCGCTGGTGGGGGTGCGGCCGGCCTCGGGGCATTTCCTGCATCTCGTGTCGTTCGAGATCAGCCGCAATCCCGATGGATCGTGGTTCGTGATCGGGGATCGCACGCAGGCGCCCTCGGGGGCGGGCTTCGCGCTTGAAAACCGCATGGCCACCACGCGGATCTTCAATGACCTCTTCCCGCGCGAGAACATCCACCGGCTGGCCGGCTTCTTCCGCGCCTTCCGCGACGCGATGGACGGATTGCCCGGCACCGCCAACCGCCGCACCGCGATCCTGACCCCGGGGCCGAACAACGCCAGCTATTTCGAACATACCTATATCGCGCGCTATCTGGGCGCCCTGCTGCTGGAGGGCGAGGACATCACCGTGCGCGACGGCCAGGTGATGGTGCGCACGATCGAGGGGCCGCAGCCGCTGGGAACGCTGTGGCGGCGGGTCGATTCCGATTACACGGACCCGCTGGAACTGCACGAGGAATCCCAGCTTGGCACGCCGGGGCTGGTGAATGCGTCGCGGTTGGGCCGCGTGAACCTGATCAATGCGCTGGGCTCGGGCGTGTTGGAGATGCGCGCGCTGATGGCCTTCTTGCCGAAGGTCTGCACGGTGCTGACCGGCGAGGCCCTGCGCCTGCCCAACATCGCCACTTGGTGGTGCGGCCAGCCCACCGAGCGCGCCTATGTCAAGCAAAACGCCGGCCGCATGATGATCGCTGGCGCCCTGGCGCATGACCTGCCGCTGGATATCGGCGCGACGACGGCGGTGGGGGGCGAGTTCCGCTCGGGCGCGCGCGATTCGATCGACGCCTGGATCGACGAGGAGGGCGCGCTGCTGGTCGGGCAGGAACTGGTGACGCTGTCGACCGCGCCGGCCTGGTACGAGGGGCGGCTGGTGCCGCATCCGATGACCGTGCGGGTGACGGCGGCGCGCACGCCGCGAGGCTGGACCTTCATGCCCGGCGGCTATGCGCGGATCGGGGCTTCGGACGACGCGACGGCGCTGGCGATGCAGCGCGGCGGCGCGGTGGCCGATGTCTGGATCGTCGCCGACGGCCCGGTCCCGCACGAGACGCTGCTGCCGCCCGGCACCCGGCAGCTGGCCGATCCCGAATCGCTGCCCAGCCGCGCGGCGGAAAACCTCTACTGGCTGGGCCGCTACGTCGAACGCGCCGAGACCGCGCTGCGGCTGGCGCGCGCCTATCAGCTGCGCCTGCTGGAAGCGGGCAGCCCGGACGATCCGCATCCGGCCCATCTGTCGGCCTTCATGGCAGAGGTGGACCTGGACGCCGCCCAGGCGATCCCCTCGGGCGTGGCCGCGGCGCTGGCGGCGGCGGGGGCCTGCGCGGGCAAGGTGCGCGACCGTTTCTCGATCGACGGCTGGGCGGCGCTGCAGGATTTGTCGCGCACACTGGATCAGATGGCGGCCACGGTGCGGCCGGGCGATGACGCCGCCCGCGCGACCGGGGTGCTGTTGCGCAAGCTCACCGGTTTCGCGGGTCTGGTGCACGAGAACATGTACCGCTTCGCCGGCTGGCGCTTCCTGGCCTTCGGCCGCGCGGTCGAGCGTTGCGATGCGCTGGCGGCGATCCTGGCCGGCCTGGTCGCCGAGGGGGCGCCCGAGGGCGCGGCCGAGATCGTGGTCGAACTGGGCGACAGCGTCATGACCCACCGCCGCCGCTACCGTGGCGAGGCTACGCGCGACAGCGTCATCGACCTGCTGGCGCTGGACCCCAACAACCCCCGCGCGATCCTGTTTCAACTGACGGAGATGCTCGACCTCGCCGCCCGGATGCCCGGGGCCGGGCGCGACGGCCGCCCCTCGGCACTGATGCGGGCGATCCTGCCCCTGCAGGCCCGCCTTGCCGTGGCCGCGCCCGACGCGCTGACGGATGAGGCCCTTTCGGGGCTGCGCAATGAGCTGGCGGTAGTGTCGGACCTGCTGTCGGCGGAGTATCTGAGGTAGGCCATGCGCTACGACATCACGCTGCGGGTCGATTACGCCTATGATTTCGCCTCGGACCAGGCGCGCAACCTGCTGCATCTGCTGCCGCGGGTCGTGCCGGGGCGGCAAGGCGTGGTCGCAAGCCTGCTGACGGTCGATCCCGCCCCGCAAGAGCGCTGGGACGGTCTCGATTTCTTCGGCAATGGCGCCACCTGGATCGCCTATCACGAGCCGATCGACAGCATTTCGCTTTCGCTCAAGGCGCAGACGGTGCAGACGACCCCGGCGATGGGGATGGACCTGTCGCCGCGCCTGGCCGGGCTGGAGGCCGAGATCGGCGCCTGCCAGGACCTGGGCCCCGAGGCGCCGCACCATTTCCTCGGCCGTTCCGCCCGGGTGGCGCCGGACCCCGAGATGACCGCCTTCGCGCGCGACCATGCCGGCGCCGGGCAAAGCGCGCTGCAGGCGGTGCAGGCGGTGGGGGGCGCGCTGCACCGGGAAATGGCCTTCGACGCCGCGGCGACCGATGCGCGCACGCCCACCGCCGAGGCCTTCGCGCAGCGCCGCGGGGTGTGCCAGGACTTCAGCCATGTGATGATCGCCTGCCTGCGGGGCCTGGGCATTCCGGCGGGCTATGTGTCGGGGTTCCTGCGCACCCTGCCGCCGCCGGGCCAGCCGCGGCTGGAGGGCGCGGATGCGATGCATGCCTGGGTGCGCGCCTGGTGCGGGTCCGACATGGGCTGGGTCGAATTCGACCCCACCAACGACACCTTCGTGCGCGACGACCACATCGTGGTGTCCTATGGGCGCGACTATGCCGATGTCGCGCCGGTGCGGGGCACGCTGCGGTCCACCGGCGGGCAGCATACCGAACATGCGGTGGATGTGGTGCCGCTGGATCCGGCCTAGCGGCCGGTTGCGCGCGCCGGGGGGCCGATCAGGGTTTCAGCCGGTAGCGCAGGTGATTGTCGCTGGGCGTGAAGCTGTCGTACAGCGCGCGGGCACGCTGGTTGTCGCGATCGGTCAGCCAGTAAAGCCGCGCCCAGCCCCGGTCGCGGCACAATGCAACCAGATCCTCGATCAGCGCCCGGCCCAGGCCCCGGCCGCGCGCGCTTGCATCGACGAACAGGTCCTCTAGATAGCAATCGTCGCCCGGCGACCAGCTGGAGGCATGCGGCAGGTGCAGCGCAAAGCCTGCAGGCGCCCCGTCGACCAGTGCCAGCCGCAGCCCCATCGGATGGGCGGGGTCAAGGATGCGCGCCCAGGTGGCGTCGGTCACGGCTTCGGGCAGTCTTGTGTCGTAGAACGCCAGATAGGCGGCCCACAGCGCGCGCCAGGCGGCTTCGTCCCCGGCCTCGGCAAAGCGGATCTCGGTCTGCGGCATGGTCTCCCTCCGGTGGTTTGGCCCTTGCTAGGCGGACGCGGCGGGATCGGCAAGGGCCGGGCAGGGTGCTGGGGCACCACAGAAAGCCGTGGGGCAAATGGGGCAGTGCGCGGGGGGGGGCGCGAAGGCGGATGCCGGGGGTGCGCTTTTGCGGCAAAGCCGCGCAGGGATTGTCCTGTCCCGCCGATCTGCGATGCTTGGGAAAAGGCGGATTCGGGCCTGGCTGTCCCGGACGCGACCAAGAGGGAGAAAGCGCATGATCCGTTTCCGGCCCCCCCACCGCGCGCTGCTGGCCGCGGCACTGGGACTGGCTTTGTCGGCCGGGGCCGCCGCGGCCGCCGACGGGTTCGATCTCAAGCATATGACCCCGCAACAGAAGGCCGATTTCGGCCGGGCGGTGCGGGCCTATCTGTTCGAACATCCCGAAGTGCTGGTCGAGGCGATCGACAAGCTGCAGGCGCGCCAGGCCGAGGCCCAGGCCGCCGATGACGCGGCGCTGATCAAGGCCAATGCCAAGGCGATCTTCGACGACCCGACCTCCTGGGTCGGCGGCAATCCGGATGGCGACGTCACGCTGGTCGAGTTCATGGATTACCGATGCGGCTATTGCCGCAAGGCGCTTCCCGACATCACCCGGCTGCTGAAGGCGGATGGCAAGGTTCGCTTCATCGTCAAGGAATTGCCGATCCTGACGCCGGATTCGGTGGTCGGCGCACGCTATGCGCTGGCGGTGCGTCAGGTGGCGGGGGACGCGGCCTATGCCAAGGCCCATGATGCGCTGATGGTACTGACCGGCCCAATCAACGACGCCGCGCTGACACGTCTTTCCGGCAAGATCGGCGTCGATTTCGACGCGGTGAAGACGGCGATGGCGGGCCCGGAGGTGGCGCATATCCTGGCGCGCAACAGCGCCCTGGCGGATCGGTTGCAGATCAACGGAACGCCCACCTTCGTGCTGGGCGACCAGCTGCTGCGTGGCTATGTGCCCTATGCGCAACTGCGGGGTCTGATCGCCCAGACCCGGCGCGAGGACGGCTGACGGGGCATCTCGCCCGCAGGCTGGCAGCCAAGATCGTCGGGCGCATTCCCCCGGGGCGGAAGGATCCCGCGGACGGGTGTGACCACCGGCGCGGCGTCGAGCGCGGCGCAGCGGGGGAAGGGGGCATTGAAAGGCCGGCTCTGGCGGGACAGGTCGCTGGCACCCCGGAAGGGCCGGCGTCGCCCTTGATCCGGGCGGCTTGCCAAGGCGCCGTCGGCGAACCGCGGTGTGCCCGGCCCGGGGCGTGTCCAGGGGCGGCTGCGGCGCGCCTCTACGCGCCGGATGTCATCTGGCGCGCGGACCAGTCGAGCCCTGCCAGCCAGTCGGCCACGGCGGCGACGCCCGCCAGCCCCTTTTGCGAGACATGCGACAGAAGCCAGACTTCGCGCGCCGGCGGGCGCGCCGCGGCGATCCGCACCAGCCTTGGATCGGCGGCGCCGACGATCACCGGCAGGACCGCCCAGCCAAGCCCGGCGGCCGCGGCTTCCTGGGCGGTATTGGCGTCTGTCACCGCCACAGCGGCCGACGTTCCGCCCTGCGCCGCGATGAAGCCTGCGGGCGGAAGATGTGCAAGCGACGGGTCATAGCTGATCCACCTGGCCGGTGCATCGGGGGTGCCGAAGACCCCATAGGTCAGATCGCCGATGCGGCGCGCCGTAACCTGTGCCCCACCCGCCGTGGGCCGCGCCAGGCGTATCGCAAGATCGGCCTCGCGCAGGGTCAGGTTGAGGTCGCGGGCATCGGCGACGAGTTCCACGCGCAGCCCGGGATGCGCCGCCAGGAGCGTCCCAATACGTGGTGCCAGGAACCTGTCCGTCAGGACGGGAACGGCGGTGAGGCGCACGACGGCCTCGATCCGCGCGACGGACCGGCCAAGCGCCTCATGAGCCTTGCGCGCCTCGGTCTCCATCACCGCGGCATGTTCGGCAAGGCTGCGGCCGGCATCGGTCAGCGCGATATGCCCGTCGTGCGCGCGGATGGTCAGCGCCGCTCCGAGACGCGCTTCGAGCGCATTGAGCCGGCGCGCGACCGTCGTCGGATGCAGGCCAAGATCGCGCCCGGCCGGCGCCAGCCCGCCGCGTCGCCCAACAACCATGATCAGCCTGAGATCGTCCCAATCCTGCATCAACGCAGTCTGCAACTGCACGAAAGCTTCTTCAAGCTGCGTTCATGCAGTGCGATGTTTTCGGAAACTGCCGCCGACGCGAAGGGATGCAAGATGATCTATGTGGTGCTTTTCAAGGACAATCCGGATGCGCCATCCGACCTGCGGCGCCGACATATGGCGGCGCATCTGAAGTTTCTGCAGGCCAACCCGCAGATCAAGGCCGCCGGCCCGCTGGCCGAAGCCGGCAATCCGGCGGGCGGCCTGTGGCTGGTAGAGGCCGACGACGCGCGGGACATCGAAACCCTGATCCGCCGGGATCCGTTCTGGCCCTCGGGCTTGCGCGCGACGCACCGGATCCTTGCCTGGAACCGGGTTCACCAGGGTGCAGCATGAAAATGGCCGCCGAG
This sequence comes from Allgaiera indica, assembly GCF_900106675.1. GTDB lineage: Bacteria > Pseudomonadota > Alphaproteobacteria > Rhodobacterales > Rhodobacteraceae > Acidimangrovimonas > Acidimangrovimonas indica. The sequence goes on along the minus strand of NZ_FNOB01000005.1, from coordinate 122,336 downwards.
ACTGTCTCGGCGGCCAAGCTGTTCAGCTGGGAATGCTGTCGCGGGGGTGGGGCCTTGGGCTTCCGCCGCAAGCGTCCGGGTCCGACGCGACGCATTCCTGTCTTGCTTCCGCGGGGCGGATCAGTGGATCACGCGCACCACGGTGCGGGTCTGCGGGTTCACCACAACCGGCCGCCCGTCGGCATAGAAATAGGCGTAGTTCGATTGCGGCACCGGCGTCAGCGCGACGCCCGAGGGAATTTCCACACCTTCGCGGATGGTGCCCGAGATTTGCGCCGCGGGAACCGGGTGCTCGGTGATATAGGTGGTCACCGTCTTGTCCGGACCGGTCGCGATCGCGCCGGTCGCGGCACCGACCAGCCCGCCCACGGCCGCGCCGACAGGCCCGCCGACGGCAGCCCCGGTCACCGCGCCCGCCATCGCACCGGCGGCAGCGTCGTTGCGCACGCGCTTCTTGTTGTAGTGCAGCGTCTCGATCTGCACCTTCGAAGGCGCCTGGCCTACGGCATAGGCCTGACCGTCCGACACCACCTGGATGTTCTGGGCCGAGACCCAGCCGGTCTTGCCGCCATAGCTGACCTCGCACCAGTCATTGCTGGCCAGGCAGCCCTGCAGCGCCAGATCGGCGTTCGAGGGCACGGATTCGATCTGGGTATAGGTGGTACCCGGGCCGGCCATGATCACCGAGGGACTGACCACCATGGCGCGGGTCGTGGTCGTGGTGGTGACCGAGCCGTCATTGTTGACGGTGCGCGAGGTGGTGCTGCCGTCTGCATGCTGGGTGATGTTCACCGTCTCTGCCTGGGCGACGGAAACGCCCGACAGCGCCATCGCCGAGACGGCCGCGGTGGCCAGCAGGATATTCTTTTTTGACATCGTGGACATAACTAGCATCCTCCGTTTCAGGCGACGGAACATCCGCGCCTCGATGCTGCCACAACCGGCGACCGGCTGCCCCGGATCCGGGTCCATGGCAGGCCCCCGGCGGATCGGCGCCAAGTTGCCGGTCCCGCGGGGGCGGACCCGGCAGGTTCCCGCCGTCCGGCGCGAAATAGTCCCTTAGAGAGCGGATTTCTGCGGAACCCGCGCGACCGGATCCGCATCCGGCGCGGCTTCGGCGGTCTTGGCGGCCTCGGCGGCGGCTTCGGCCTCCAGCTCGGCGGCGCGCTTCTCTACCATCTCGACGATCTGGTCGATCATCCGGTCGTTCGACATCTTGTGGCTCTGCCGGCCCGCGACATAGACCATGCCGCTGCCCGCCCCGCCGCCGGTAAAGCCCAGATCGGTCATCAGCGCCTCGCCCGGGCCGTTCACCACGCAGCCGATGATCGACAGGCTCATCGAGGTGGTGACATGTGCCAGCCGGTCCTCCAGCTCCGCCACCGTCTTGATCACGTCGAAGCCCTGGCGCGCGCAGGACGGGCAGGAGATGATGGTGACGCCGCGGTGGCGCAGGCCCAGGCTCTTGAGGATCTCGTAGCCGACCTTGACCTCTTGCACCGGGTCGGCGGACAGCGACACGCGGATCGTGTCGCCGATCCCCATCCACAGCAGGTTGCCCAGCCCGATCGCCGATTTCACCGTGCCCGACAGCATCCCGCCGGCCTCGGTGATGCCCAGGTGGATCGGCGCGTCGGTGGCGTCGGCCAACTGCTGATAGGCGGCGGCGGTCATGAACACGTCCGAGGCCTTCATCGAGATCTTGAAGTCGTGGAAATCGTTGTCTTGCAGGATCTTGATATGGTCGAGCCCGCTTTCCAGCATCGCGTCGGGGCAGGGCTCTGCGTATTTCTCCAGCAGGTGCTTTTCCAGGCTGCCGGCATTCACGCCGATGCGGATCGAACAGCCGTGGTCGCGGGCGGCCTTGATGACCTCCTTCACGCGCTTCTGGTCGCCGATGTTGCCGGGGTTTATGCGCAGGCAGGCGGCGCCGGCCTCGGCGGCCTCGATCGCGCGACGGTAGTGGAAATGGATGTCGGCGACGATCGGCACCGGGCTTTCGGCCACGATCTCGCGCAGGGCGCGGGTGCTGGCCTCGTCGGGGGTCGAGACGCGCACGATGTCGGCGCCCGCGTCGGCGCAGCGCTGCACCTGTTCGATGGTGGCCTTGACGTCCGAGGTGACGGTGTTGGTCATGGTCTGCACCGAGATCGGCGCATCGCCGCCCACGGCGACATTGCCCACCATGATCTGGCGCGATTTGCGGCGCGCGATGTCGCGCCAGGGGCGGACGGGGTTGTGGCTCATGTCGGGCTCCTGCAATGGCGGCGGCGCTGCCCCCCAGATAGCCCGGCACGGCGCCGCCATCAACCGGGCCTTGCCATCCGCCGTGCTCTTATTCTTTGGGTGAATGTTGCCACCGCCATGGCCCGGGCCGGAGCACGGCCCCGGGCGCGTTCACCCGGCAGGTAAATCACCACGCCGAGCGCGCCCAGGGTGGCGGTCGAAGACCCCGGCGGCGCGCCAGACCCTATTGCGAGGCCTGGCCCGGCGTCTTTTGCGGCTGTGCCTGGGCCACGTCGACGGCCCCGGCCAGATCCGGGTTGCGGGCCAGGTCGGCGATCTTGTACCTGTCCTCGAGGTTCTTGGCCGTCAGTGTCAGCTTCTTGATCACCTGCGCGCCCGGGGCGGCCGGACCATAGGCCTTGCCGTCGAGGATGAAATAGACCGCGCCGGAATTGCCGGCGCGCAGGGTCGCGGGCTCGGCATTCTGGGGGACGGTGTAGCGCTCGCCCGCGTCGAGGATCTTCTCGAACAGCACGGTGCCGTCGGCGGCACGCACCCGCACCCAGGCCGGGCGCACCGCCAGTACCTGCACGGCGGGGGCGGCGTCGGCGACCACCTTGATCTGTCCGTCGCCCACTGCCGCGCCGGCAGCAAGCGAGGCCACCGCGGCATTGGCCGCGGCCGCGACGGCATCCTGGCCGCTGGCGGTCTGCGTGGCAGAGGTAGTGGCAGAGGTAGTAGACGCGCCATCGGCCAGATCCATTGCGGAATCATCCGCCGAGGCCGAAAGCGCCCCCAGAGAGCCGGGCTTGATCGCGGCGATCGGGCCGTCGCGGGCCACCATCACCGGCACCTGCAGCGCCTGCGGACGATAAAGCCGGTCCATCTGGTCGTTCGAGGGCAGGGTCACGTCGGCGGTCTTGCCCTGGGGCTGGTCCGGGGCGGCGGCGACATTGGCCAGCGGGTCCAGATCGGCCACCGCGCCCGGGGCCTGATCGACCGGGGCAAGCTGCACGCGCTGCACCTGCTGCAATACCGCCCAGCCGCCGTAGCCCAGGCCCGCGATCAGCGCGATCAGCACGGCAAGCGAACCCAGCGCGCGGGGTTCGAATTCGGTCAGCAGCGCCGGAGAGCGTGGAACGAAGGTGGCATTGGGGTTGGCCAACGGGTCGCGATGGGTCATGCGCTTGGCCTGTGGGGCCGCGCGCACGGATTTCGCGCCGTCCTTCGGTGCGCCGCGCCCGCCCAAGCCAAATCCGCCCAGCGATCCGGGCAGTGCCTTGGTCCCCGATTTGGCCCCCGGCTTGGAATTCGCGGCCTTCGCGCCCCAGCCCGTCGCGCCGCCGCCGGCCGTGCTGGTCTTGCCGCCGACGGCACCGGAAAGGCCATGGGCGACGGAAAAGTCGGCCTCTTCGCAGAACCGGCCATAGGCCCATTCCGGATCCATTCCCAGATAGCGCGCGTAGGAACGCACATAGCCCGCGACGAAGCCAGGTGTCTCGAAGGCCGAGACATCGCAATTCTCGATCGCCGCGACATAGGTCGCCTTGATCTTCAATTCGCGCTGAACATCTAGAAGCGACTTGCCGAGTGTCGCGCGTTCTCCGCGCATGACATCGCCCAGGCGCAGTTCGAAATCGTCGAACCCTCTGGGTTTTACCCCGTCTCCCGCCGAAGGAGTTCCCCTTCGCCCGATCATACAACCTGCCCCATGCCTGCCTGCACGCCCTTCAGGATCTGCCCGACATTCGCGTCAAAGCCGGATCAACCTACGGCATGTTGCGCTTCGTCCACGCTTATCCGCTAGCTCATCCCGCCCGACTCATCCCCAGTCGAGCTATTGTGATCAAGTCTAGCACAGGTAAGGTAGATTAACACCAGCAATGGGGTCTTAGGCGGTCATGTCGGCGCGATTTAGCGCACAGCGGGCCCAGAGCGCGTCCATCGCGCGCACCAGGTGGTCGATCTCGCCGGGGTTATGCACCGGCGAGGGGGTAAAGCGCAGCCGTTCGGTTCCGCGCGGCACGGTGGGGAAGTTGATCGGCTGGACGTAGATGCCGAATTCCTCAAGCAGAAGATCGGACAATTGCTTGCAATGTACCGGGTCTCCGACATGCACCGGCACGATGTGGCTGCCGTGGTCGATGGTCGGCATGCCCAATGCCCGAAGCCGTGTCTTCAGGATCTTGGCATGCAATTGCTGGGCATCGCGCAGTTTCTGGCCCTCTGCCGATTTCAGGAAGGCGATCGAGGCCGCGGCCCCCGCGGCGACGGCCGGCGGCAGCGAGGTCGTGAAGATGAAACCAGGCGCGTAGGACCTTATCGCATCGACCATTTTCGCGCTGGCCGCGATATAGCCGCCGAACACGCCAAAGGCTTTGCCCAGGGTGCCGTTGATGATGTCGATCCGGCCCATCAGCCCGTCGCGTTCGGCCACGCCGGCGCCGCGGGGGCCGTACATGCCGACGGCGTGGACCTCGTCGATATAGGTCAGGGCGCCGAATTCCCGGGCCAGATCCAAGATTGCCTCGATGGGGCCGAAATCGCCATCCATCGAATAGATCGATTCGAAGGCGATCAGCTTCGGCGCCGCCGGGTCGTCGGCTTCCAGCTTGGCGCGCAGATCGGCGATGTCGTTGTGCTTGAAGATCCGCTTGGCGCCGCCGTTGCGCCGGATGCCCTCGATCATCGAGGCATGGTTGAGCGCGTCCGAATAGATGATCAGCCCGGGGAACAGCTTCGGCAGGGTCGATAGCGTCGCGTCATTGGCGATATAGGCCGACGAGAACACCAGCGCGGCCTCCTTGCCGTGCAGGTCGGACAGTTCCGCCTCCAGCCGCTTGTGATAGATCGTGGTTCCCGAGATGTTGCGCGTCCCGCCCGATCCGGCGCCGGTCGCATCCAGCGCCTCGTGCATCGCGGCCAGCACGGCCGGGTTCTGGCCCATGCCCAGATAATCGTTGCCGCACCAGATGGTGATGTCCTTCTTCGACCCGTCCGGGCGGGTCCAGCAGGCCTTGGGAAAGGCGCCTTTCTCGCGGGCGATGTCGATGAAGACGCGGTAGCGCCCCTCGTCATGCAGGGCCTGCAACGCCCCGTCGAGTGCCTTCGAATAGTCCATCGTCATCTCCCTTGCCCTGGGCGGCTGGGTGCGGGCCTATCGGTCCTTTTCGCGTGTTGCCTTGATATTCATCAAATCCGGCGCTGGCCAGTGTACAAAATGCCGCTTTCCGCGTGAAGGGACCGCAAATGTGCGTCAATCTGCGATCACAATTGTGCAATCGGGGCGTGTTCCGGCCGTTTTCTCAGCTTTCTCGACCTTGGCGCGGCAGGTCGCAAGCGCCCGGCGTTCGGCGTCACGGCCCTGGGCCACCCCAAACTGCCCCGTCGACCGCGAGATCGCCATCGCCTTCGGCGCGTGCTGCTTGCGGTAGACCTGATCGAAGACTTCGGTGGCTTCCGACGAAAGACCGAGCGCGCCGCCCGGGCGATAGCCCTTGGGCTCGATCAGGGCGGCGACGACGCAGGGCGCCTTGGCGCTGCGCCGCGCGTCGCAGGCCTTCAGGGCGGAACGTTCGGCGGCTTCGAGGGAATGGAAATTGGCGGCGGCGACGGTGGCGGCATTGACCAGCCCGTCGCCGGGCGAAAACGCGATCGCGCCATAGTATTTCTGCATCGCGCCAACCTGCTTCAGGATGCGGGCGTCCTTCGCGGTCACCCCCTTCACCTTCAGCACGCGAACCTGCGCGCCCTGGGGGGCGTAAAGCGCCTTCGCGGCCGCCCGGCCGTGCAGCGGCGCGGCCAGGGCGGCCTGCGCCGTCGGGGCCGCGACGGCCAGAACCAGGGTGAAGATCACGTTGCGCATGCTGCCCTCCGTCTTGCTGGCACAAGTCTAGGCCGAGTCGCCCCCCGAACAACAGCCCCCCGCGACCGCAGGCGCCCCGCCGGGGCCGGCCCGCGGCGCCGTCTTGCCCCGGCCGGCGCGCGACACGGGCGCCTCCCCGACCATTCCCCGCCGGCAAGAAGCCCCGTCAAGGCTTGTGTTCCTTCATCTTGGCGCAAGTACTCCGCTGGGTCGCCATTTGGCGCCACCGGTCCGAGCGACGATGGCGACGGGGTGTGAAACCCCCGGCGCCGCCTCTGGACAGCGCTTCGCCCGGTGCTAGGGTTCGCGCGATACAGGCTGACAGGAGGCTTCGATGCCCATCGACAAGGTGCTAGCGCGGATCGACGAAACCATGCCCGAGGCGGTCGAGCGATTGATGGCGCTGCTGCGGATCCCGTCGATTTCCACCGATCCCGCCTACAAGGCCGACACTGCCCGCGCCGCCGACTGGCTGGTGAAGGAGCTGACCGATCTGGGGTTCGAGGCCAGCGCCCGTCCGACGACCGGCCATCCGATGGTGGTGGCACACCACCGCGGCGCGGGGCCGCATATCCTGTTCTACGGGCATTACGACGTGCAGCCGGTCGACCCGCTGTCGCTTTGGGACCGCGACCCCTTCGATCCCGAATTGCAGGACGGACCCAACGGCAAGGTGATCCGCGCCCGCGGTGCCTCGGACGACAAGGGCCAGTTGATGACCTTCGTCGAGGCCTGCCGCGCCTGGAAGGATGTCCACGGCACGCTGCCCGGCAACCTGACCCTGTTCTTCGAGGGAGAGGAGGAAAGCGGTTCGCCCTCGATGATCCCCTATCTGAAGGAGCACGGGGATGAGTTGAAGGCCGATCTGGCGCTGATCTGCGACACCGGATTGTTCGAATCCGCGATCCCCGCGATCACCACCATGCTGCGCGGTCTGGCCAAGGTGGAATTCACCGTCAAGGCCGCCAGCCGCGATCTGCATTCGGGCATGTATGGCGGGCTGGCGCAGAACCCGATCCGGGTGCTGACGCGGATCCTGGGCGGGCTGTTCGACGATCAGGGCCGCTGTCAGGTGCCGGGCTTTTACGACGATGTGGACGAATTGCCCGACACGGTGCGCGCCCAATGGCAGGCGCTGGCCTTCGATCATGCGGCCTTTCTGGGCGGCGTCGGGCTGTCCGAGCCGGCGGGCGAGGCCGGCCGCACCCCGCTGGAAATGATCTGGTCGCGCCCTACGGCCGAGATCAACGGCATCTGGGGCGGCTATACCGGCGCGGGCTTCAAGACCGTGCTGCCGGCCGAGGCGCATGCCAAGGTCAGCTTCCGTCTGGTGTCGCGCCAGGATCCCGAAAAGATCCTGTCGGCCTTCCGCGACTGGATTTCGGCGCAACTGCCCGCCGATTGCGAACTGGTCTGGTCCGAACCCGAGGGCAGCCCGGCCTCGACCATGGCGATCACCAACCCCGCCTTCGAGGCGGCGCGCGCCGCGCTGTCCGAGGAATGGGGCGTGCCGGCGGCCTATGTGGGCTGCGGCGGCTCGATCCCGATCGCGGGGTTCTTCCAGCAGATCCTGGGGATGGACGCGATGCTGATCGGCTTTGGCCGCGACGACGACCAGATCCATTCGCCGAACGAGAAATACGACCTGGCGAGTTTCCACCACGGCATCCGCAGCTGGGCCCGCATCCTGGATCGCATCGCCGGCTAGCCGATCGGCGGCCACGGCAACAAAAAACGGGGGCGCAACGGCCCCCGTTCGCAAGCGACCCTGAAAAACGGTCTCAGCTTTTCTTCGCCGGTGCCGGTTTCTTCTTCATCGGTGCGGATTTGAGGGCGTAGACGTGCAGGGCCTCGTGGGTCTTGCCCTTCATCTCCCATTTCACCTCGACCTTCTCGCCGGCCTTGAAGGCATGCGGCTTGTAGCGCTGCTTGAGACGGAACTTCATCCCGTCCGCAAGCGTCAGCGTGTGGGTCTTGGCGTCGAAGGCCTTGACGTCGCCCTTCGTGATTTCGGTCTTGGCGATGGCGGCACCGGCGAAGCCGAGGGCCGCGATCGTGGCAAGGGGAAGCAGAACTTTACGCATCGCGTAGCTCCAAAAAGCCCGGCCATCGGCTGCGGGCAACACATCCGTCGTGGCGGTTCGGGCCCGCGGCCCGAACCAGCGGGCCACCCCGGACGCCCCGGATGCAAAGTTGCTCATACTCCAATCGCGGCGCCGATAAAGAGGGATCAAGCGTCTACACGCCGGTGTGATCTGCGGTGAGTCGCGCGTGTTTGAGACAGCGTCTTGCCGGGGCTCCGCCCCCTGCGCCCCCGGCGTATTTGTCGAACAATGAAAGCAGCGCGAGGGCCTTGCCTTCGGGCTGGAAAACACCCCACGGGGGTGTCATCGCCGCGCCGTCGCGAAAGGCGCCAGAACGGGATGGCGCATCCGTGGGCAACCCTGAGTGACGATGGCGGCGGGGTGTGAAACCGGCGGCGCCGGGGCCGGGTTGACCTTCGGCGAGCGCGCCGCCACAACGGCCGAAACGGAGGTGGCATATGGAATTGTCAGCGCGCGGCGCGGTGGACCCGTTCATCGTGATGGACGTGATGGACCAGGCGCGCGCGGCCGAGGCCGCGGGCCGCGATATCATCCACATGGAGGTGGGCCAGCCCGGCACTGCCGCGCCCGAGGGCGCCCGCAAGCGCCTGGCGCGGGCGATGGAAGCGGGGCCGCTGGGCTATACGGTCGCGCTGGGACTGCCCGAACTGCGCGCCGCCATCGCCGGGCTTTACGCGCGCTGGTACGGGGTGGATCTGGATCCCGGCCGGGTGATCGTCACCTCGGGCTCCTCGGCGGGGTTCGTGCTGGCCTTCACCGCGCTCTTTGACGCGCGCGCGCGGGTGGGGCTGGGCGAGCCGGGCTATCCCTCTTACCGGCAGATCCTGAAGGCGCTGTCGCTGGAGCCGGTGGGCATTCCGACCGCCCTGCAACACCGCTATCAGCCGGTGCCCGCCGATCTGGCGGCGGCGGGGGCGCTGGACGGGCTGATCGTCGCCTCGCCGGGCAACCCGTCGGGGACCATGCTGGACCGCGCGGCGCTGGGGGCGCTGATCGGCCATTGCGCCGAGCGCGGAATCAGCTTCGTCTCTGACGAGATCTATCATGGCATCCAGTACGGCGACCGGGCGGTCTCGGCGCTGGAGGTTTCGGACGATCTTTATGTGATCAACTCGTTCTCCAAGTATTTCTCGATGACCGGCTGGCGCATCGGCTGGATGGTGGTGCCCGAGGACCATGTGCGCGGGATCGAGCGGCTGGCGCAGAACCTGTTCATCTGCCCGCCGCATGCAAGCCAGGTGGCGGCCCTGGGCGCGCTGGAATCGATCGACGAGCTGGAGGCGAACCTTGCCGTCTATGCGAAGAATCGCGCGCTGATGCTGGCGGGGCTTCCCAAGGCCGGTTTCACCCGGATCGCGCCACCGGACGGGGCCTTCTACATCTATGCGGACGTTTCGGATTTCACCGATGATTCGCTGGCCTTCGCCGCCGAGATCCTGCGCGAGGCCGATGTTGCCGTCACCCCGGGGCTGGATTTCGATCCGGTGCGCGGGGCGCGCAGCTTGCGGTTTTCCTATGCCCGGGCCACGGCGGATATCGAAGAAGGCCTGCGCCGGCTGGCCGCGTTCATGGCGGCGCGGCGCTAGCCGGGTGGACCGCCATCCCATTCCACCTGGCGGTAGTCGAAGCCCAGCGCGAGGGTCGGCTTGATCACCTCGAAATAGGGCGACAGATCGAAATCGCGCGGGGTGAACAGCGAATGGTGCCGGATGTGCAGCAGTTCGCGCCGCGCCGCGCCGTCGGTGATGTAGTGCTTTTCGGGCAGAATCGGGTAGCGCACCGCCTGGAAGGCCTCGGCGATCAGGGTCGAGCAGATCGCCCGCGTCGGATCGCCCGACCCCAGCGCCAGCATCCGGCGCCGGAAATGCACGGGCACCGGCGGTGTGGGGAACAGATAGCGCGCCAGGTCGATCACGTTCTTGAGGTCATAGCTGCGCCCCAGGCTGGCCTCCATGTAGTCGATCACGCGCGCCAGGTCCTCGGGCAGCAGGCGCACGGGGCGGCAGATGCGGGTGTTGAGGTGGCTGTATTCCGACAGGCCGACACGCTGCACGCCCTCGGTCAGATCGGCCTCGATCAGTTCCGCCCCCGGCGGGCCGCCGGTGTAGAACGCGGCATGGGACCAGGTCGAGTGGGTCAGATATTTGATCGCGCGGGAGATGCGCAAATTGCCTTCGACCAGCAGCACGTCGCCCGGCACCAGCGCGGCGCGCAGCCGGTTGGCGGGGGTGACGTTGAAAGGCACGTAATCGCGCGACGGCACCTGCAGGTATCGTGCGATCGCATTGCCCAGCCAGGTGCTGACGCGCTGCATGATGTCCTCCCTTGCCGCCCGCGCCGAACATGGGCCGGATGGGGACACAAGAAAAGGGCGCGCGGGGGGAAAGGGGCGGCGCTAGACCATCATCTCCTTGGTCGCGCTCAGCTTCAGGTCGGGATAATCGCGCTCGATCCGGTCGATATCCCATTGCAGGCGGGTCAGGTAGACGCTGTCGCCGTCATGGTCGGTCGCCAGATGGCCCTTGTTCACGTTGATGAACTTCTCCAGCTCGGCCTTCGGCCCGGTGACCCAGCGGGCCGAGGTGAATTGTGACGCCTCGAAGCGCACCGGCAGGGAATATTCCTGCTCGATCCGGCTGGCCAGAACGTCGAATTGCAGCGCCCCCACCACGCCGACGATGAAGCCCGAGCCGATCATCGGCTTGAATACCTTGGCGGCACCTTCCTCGGCGAATTGCATCAGCGCCTTTTCCAGATGCTTGGCCTTCATCGGATCGGTCGCGCGGATGCCCTGCAACAGTTCCGGCGCGAAGCTGGGGATGCCGGTGAAGCGCAGCGCCTCGCCCTCGGTCAGGGCGTCGCCGATGCGCAACTGCCCGTGGTTCGGAATGCCGATGATATCGCCGGCCCAGGCCTCTTCGGCCAATTCCCGGTCGGCGGCCAGGAACAGCACCGGGTTCGACACCGCCATCGGCTTTTTCGACCGCACATGCAAAAGCTTCATGCCGCGCTGGAAATGCCCCGAGGCGAGGCGCACGAAGGCCACCCGGTCGCGGTGCTTTGGGTCCATGTTGGCCTGCACCTTGAACACGAAGCCGGTGACCTTGTCTTCCTCGGGCGCGATCTGGCGGCTGTCCGTCTTCTGGATCTGGGGGGGCGGGCCGTAATTCGCCAGCCCGTCCATCAATTCCTTCACCCCGAAGGAATTGATCGCCGAGCCGAACCAGATCGGTGTCAGATGGCCTTCCAGGAAGCTTTGCGCGTTGAAGGCGGGCAGCAGTTCGCGCGCCATCTCGACCTCTTCGCGCAAGCGTGCCAGCAGATCTGCGGGGACGTGATCGGCAAGCTTGGGGTCATCGAGCCCCTCGATCTTGATCGATTCCGCCACCTTGTTGCGGTCGGCCCGGTCCATCAGTTCCAGCCGGTTGCGCAGCATGTCGTAGCAACCCAGGAACTCGCGCCCCACCCCGATCGGCCAGGATGCCGGAGAGACGTCGATCGCCAGGTTCTCCTGGATCTCGTCGATGATCTCGAAGGTGTCGCGGCTTTCGCGGTCCATCTTGTTGCAGAAGGTCAGGATCGGCAGATCGCGCAGCCGGCAGACCTCGAACAGCTTCCGCGTCTGGCTTTCCACCCCCTTGGCGCCGTCGATCACCATGATCGCCGCGTCCACCGCGGTCAGCGTGCGGTAGGTGTCCTCGGAGAAGTCCGAGTGGCCGGGCGTGTCCACCAGGTTGAAGCGGAAATCGCGCTGGCCGGAATGATAGTCGAACGACATAGCCGAGGCCGAGACCGAGATGCCGCGGTCCTGCTCCAGCTTCATGAAGTCAGAGCGCGTGCGCCGGGCCTCGCCCTTGGCGCGGACCTGGCCGGCCATCTGGATCGCGCCACCATACAGCAGGAACTTCTCGGTCAGGGTGGTCTTGCCGGCATCGGGATGCGAGATGATCGCAAAGGTCCGGCGGCGGCCGATTTCCGGGGGCAGGGCGGGGCGGTTGGTGTCGAGCATGGGCCGCCTCATAAGGCCAGCCGGGGCGGCTGTCCATGGGGAACCGGGGGCCGTGGTCGAGGGTTTTCCCCAAGACCCCGGATCAGCGACAAGGGAGAAAGGCCATGGTCGACCACGGGCCCAGCATCAAGGACGACAAGCTGTACGGAGACCTGCGGGAGCGCGGCTATTCCAAGGAAAAGGCCGCCCGGATCGCCAATGCCAAGGCCAACCCGGACATGCACCCGTCGCACAAGGGCGGCAAGCAGCCCCCCTATGAGCAATGGACCAGGGACGCGCTTTATTCCCGGGCACGGGAGATCGGGATCAAGGGGCGCTCGCATATGCGCAAGGACGAACTGATCGCGGCGCTGCGCGACCACTAGGGGCGTGATCCGGCCGGCGGCGGCCCCGCGCCGCGGTGACGCCGCCGGTAGCCAAGCGCGGCAAAACCCGGTAAGGGGCGGGAATCCCGGAAAGAGGTTTTCCATGGCCGATCCCGATCGCCCGCAGCTTTACCTGATCACCCCGCCGGCGCCGTCGCTGGTAGACTTCCCCGACCGCCTGGCCCGCGTCCTTGACGGGGCCGAGATCGCCTGCGTCCGGCTTTCGCTTGCGACTGGCGACGAGCAAGAGCTTGGCCGCGCCGCCGATGCCGTCCGCGCCGTCGCCCATGCCCGCGACGTGGCGCTGGTGATCGACCGGCATTTCCTGCTGGCGGCGCGCCACGGCCTCGACGGGGTGCATCTGCCCGACGGGGCGCGCTCGGTGCGCAAGGCGCGCAAGGAACTGGGAGAGGACGCCATCGTCGGCGCCTTCTGCGGTGCCTCGCGCCATGACGGCATTAACGCGGGCGAGGCGGGGGCCGATTATGTCTCCTTCGGGCCGGTCGGCGCCTCGCCCCTGGGCGACGGCAGCCAGGCCCCGGACGATCTGTTCGCCTGGTGGTCCGAGATGATCGAGGTGCCGGTCGTGGCCGAAGGCGCGCTGACGCCGGAACGCGTCGCGGCGCTGGCACCGGTCACCGATTTCTTTGCCTTGGGCGAAGAGATCTGGCGCGCCGAAGATCCTCTGGCCGCGCTCAGGGAATTGTCCGCGGCCCTGGCCTGACGGGATCCGGGGCGCGGCGGCGATGCCGGCGGGGCCGTGGACGCGGCCTTCAATGGTCTCTGGACAGGCCGGCGGCGCAGGCGGGCGATGCGGGGCCGGGATCTTGCGGCAGGCGGTCGCGGGGAAAGGCCACGCGCACCAGACGCTCGCAATGCGCCGACAGCGCCTTGCGTCCGGTGAAGGCCTCGACCGCGACGGGCGGGTGGAACACGACTTCGACCCGGCCCTGACGCGGGGCGGCCAGCACTTTCAGCAGATGGCGTCCGAAATCCATGTCGCCCCACCAGCCGTAGAATCGCGGATCCTCGCCCGGCGGCGCATGATAGATCACCGTGACCGGCTGAAGATGCATGACGTGCTTGAGGTTTTCGCTGAAGAAAGCCTCGAAAAGCGTTGACTTGAAAGGAAGAATTCGCAGCGCGTCGGTGCTGGTTCCTTCCGGGAAGAACAGCAGCCTGTGGCCCTGGCGCAGGCGGGCCTCGAAGATCTCCTTCTGGGCCCTGGCCTCGCGCCCGCGGCGATTGATGAACACGGTGCCCGTGGCCCGCGCCAGCCAGCCGATGAAGGGCCAGCGCGCGACTTCGGATTTCGACACGAAATAGATCCGCTGCGCCGCATTCAGGGTGAAGATGTCCAGCCACGAGGCATGATTGGCCACCGCCGCGCCCTTCTTCCGCATCGGCTTGCCCCGCGCGCTAAGACGCAGCCCCAGGATCCGCAGCGCGGCGCGGCAGACCATCTGCGTGATATGCGGCGTCCAGGGCCGGTTCATCCCGCACAGGGGGCGCTCGACCAGCCGCAGCGCCAGCAACAGCGCCAGCCCGCCATAGGTGACCAGCGCCAGGACCGTGCCGCGCCGTGCCACGCGCACCCATCCCGCCAGCCCGATCCGCCCCGCGGGCGGATCGTCGCCGCCGCGCCAGGTCATCCCCTGGCTCCGTGCTTGCGGGTGTAGAAACCCTTGTGGCGGGCTGACATCTTGTCGGTATCCATCAACAGGCACACGTCGGTGGTGTTGAATTCGTGGTCGATGAAGGCGCCCTCGCCGACGAAGCCGCCCAGCCGCAGATAGGCCTTGATCAGCGCCGGCGTGCCGACCATGGCGGCCGTGCGATCCAGATCCTGTTCCGCCACCAGATCCATGCGCTGGAAATGATCCGGCTGGGCGCGGACGCGAATCGATTCGGGCGCCAGGTGGTGATGATGCAGATAGGCCAGCGGCATCCGCAATGCCTCGATATCGGTGCCGTGGAAGCTGGCCACGCCGAAAAGCACCTCGATCCGGTGTTCCAGGACGTAATCGGCCAGCCCGTTCCACAGATGATACATCGCGGTGCCGCCGCGGTACCCGGCCGCCACGCAAGAACGTCCCAGTTCCAGCATCCGCCGACCGCTGGCCTTCAGCGGCGTCAGGTCATATTCGGTTTCCGAATAATAGCGCCCGAATTCACCCGCCACGTCGCTGCGCAGCAATCGGTAGACCCCGACGACGTGATCAAGAGACGCCCGGTCGCGCCGCGTGTCGACCAGGATCAGATGATCGAAGACCGGGTCGAAGGCGTCGCGTTCCAGCCTTTGCTGATGGTCGACCAGGCTGCCCGATCCGCCCAGCTCCTCGACGAACACCCGATACCGCAGGCGCTGCGCGGCGAGAAGGTCTTCCTCGTCACGGGCAAGGCGCAGCTGGAAATGCGTGTCGTCAGAAATCATGGGCAGGGGGGCGTCGGGCCTTGCGGCGGGGGCTTCCGGCAGGGGGGGCGGCGGCGCGGCGCCGGGCGTATCGCCGGCTTTTAGGCGCTGCGCCGGCACATTGCAACCAAAAGCCGGCTGGCCGCCCAGGACGCCCCGATCCACCAGAAGATTGCTTCATCGGCGAAATTCAGGCAAAAGTTGTATGCGGTTGCCATCGATCACCACTTTGCCCTCATGTTCGAAGGTCACCGTGATGCGGTCGCCGATCCTGGACTGGACCTGCCCCAGGCCCCAGTCCGGCCTGTCCGGATGGCGCACCAGCATCCCTGGTTCGAAAAGATCATTGAATCCGTTCATGTCCCGATCGTTGTAAGAGGTG
Organism: Allgaiera indica; assembly: GCF_900106675.1. Classification (GTDB taxonomy): domain Bacteria; phylum Pseudomonadota; class Alphaproteobacteria; order Rhodobacterales; family Rhodobacteraceae; genus Acidimangrovimonas; species Acidimangrovimonas indica. Next base: position 106,971 of record NZ_FNOB01000005.1, on the reverse strand, counting down.
CCTGCATGACTGTCGATCCCGCGCTTTCCGTTTCTCCCGCCGAGCCGCCGATGGATCTTGCGGCGCTGGTCGGCTCGCGCATCTGCCATGATCTGGTCAGCCCGCTGGGCGCGGTCGCCAACGGGCTGGAATTGCTGGCGATGGCGGAAGGCGCGACGGGGCCGGAACTTGCGCTGATCGAGGAAAGCGTGGCCAGCGCCAAGGCCCGCGTGCGGTTCTTCCGCATCGCCTTCGGCCAGGCCGGGGCCGATGCGCGGCTAAGCCGGGCCGAGATCGTCGCCATCCTCGACGACCTGACCCGCGGCGGGCGGGTCACGGTGGACTGGTCCGCCGTCGGCGATGTCTCTCGTCCCGAGGCAAAGCTTGGCTTCCTGATCGTGCTGTGCTGCGAAAGCGCCCTGGCCTTCGGCGGTCGCATCGTCATCGGGTGCGAAGGCGGGGTTTGGACTGCGCGGGCCAGCCATGAAAAGCTGCGCATCGAGGCGCCGCTGTGGGACTGGCTTGGCGGGACTGCAACGGGGGCCGATAGCGTCGCGGACAAGATCACCCCCGCACAGGCTCAATTCGCCCTGGCGCGGGCCCAGGCCGGGGCGCAGGGATGCCGGATTTCGGTTCAAAGAACGGGGCAGGAAATCGTTATTGCCTGGTAGGTTGTGGCGTGTTTTTGATCCGATACCTTAATTTCGTACCGCACCATCGCCGGTGACCAGATACTTGAAGCTGGTCAGTTGCTCGGCGCCGACGGGCCCGCGCGCGTGCATCTTTCCGGTGGCGATGCCGATCTCGGCCCCCATGCCGAATTCGCCCCCATCTGCGAATTGCGTCGACGCATTGCGCATCAAGATCGCCGAATCGAGCCGGGTGAAGAAGCGCTCGGCCGCCGCGTCATCCTCGGTCAGGATCGCGTCGGTATGCTGCGAGCCATAGCGGCGGATGTGGTCGATCGCGCCATCGACGCCATCGACGATCCTGGCGGCGATATCCATGTCCAGATATTCGCGGCCCCAATCCGCCTCGGTCGCGCGCAGGGTGCCGGGCAGGGCCGCGAGGGTCTCGTCGGCATGCACCCGTACACCGGCCTCGACCAGCGCGGCGATCAGGTCGGCGCCCAGCCCCACGGCCAGCGGCCGGTCGATCAGCAGACATTCGGCGGCGCCGCAGATGCCGGTGCGGCGGGTCTTGGCGTTCAGCACCACCTCGAATGCCTTCTTCGGGTCGGCGGCGGCGTCGACATAGACATGCACGATGCCTTCAAGATGGGCGAAGACCGGCACCCGTGCCTCGCGTTGCACCAGGCCCACCAGTCCCTTGCCGCCGCGCGGCACGATCACGTCGATCATCCCGGTCATCTTCAGCATCTCGGCCACCGCGGCACGGTCACGGGTGGGGACCAGCTGGATCGCGTCTTCGGGCAGGTCCGCGGCGCGCAACCCCTCGGCCAGGCAATCGTGGATCGCGCGCGAGGAATGGAAGCTTTCCGAGCCGCCGCGCAGGATCGCCGCGTTGCCGGCCTTGAGGCACAGCGCGCCGGCATCGGCGGTGACATTGGGGCGACTTTCGAAGATCACGCCAACCACGCCCAGCGGCGTGCGCACGCGCCGGATATGCAGCCCCGAGGGCATGTCCCATTCCGCGATCACCGCGCCCACGGGATCGTCTTGCGCCGCGACCGTGCGCAGCCCTTGGGCGATGCCCGCGATGCGCGCGGGATCGAGCATCAGCCGATCGAGCATCGCCGGGCTCAGCCCCTTGTCGCGGCCGAAATCCATGTCGCGCTCATTCGCGGCGGCGATCTCGGCCGCGCGCGCCTCGATCGCCCTTGCCGCGGCCTCCAGCGCGGCGCGCTTCGCCGCCGCCGGGGCAAAGGCCAGCTCCGCCGCCGCCGCGCGCGCGCGCGCTCCGATTCCGGCCATCAGCCCCGCGATATCGTGTCCGTCCTTCATGTCATCGGTCCTTGCATTCGCCGCAGGGGGGGCGCCGCCCCCCTAAACCCCCCGGAGTATTTGGACCAAGATGAAGGACAGGGCCTTTCCCTTCATCTTGGCCGAAATACTCCCGCCGGAGGCGTCCCGCCCGTCGGGCCCGTGCCGAGGGGATATAGCGCGAAGCGGGCGCTCACACCACCATGTCGTCTCGGTGGATGAGCGCGGCGCGGCCGGCATAACCCAGCAGTGTCTCGATCTCTCCCGAGTGGTGGCCCAGCAGCTGGCGCGCCTCGTCGGCGGTATAGCGGGAAAGGCCCTTGGCGATGGTGGCGCCGTCGGGGGCGTGGACGGTGACCGGCTCGCCGCGCCCGAAGGAGCCGTTGACGGCGGTGACACCGGCGGGCAGCAGCGACTTGCCGTGTGCCAGCGCCAGCGCCGCCCCCGCGTCCACGGTGATGCTGCCGCGCGGCTTCATCGCGGCGATCCAGCGTTTGCGCGCGGCCTGCGGGTCGTCTTGGGCCAGGAACCAGGTGCAGCGTGCGCCGTCCTCGACCGCCTTCAGGGGCCGCGGCACCGCGCCGGTGGTGATCGCCATGGCGCAGCCGCCCGCCACCGCCACGCGCGCCGCCATCAGCTTGGTCTTCATGCCGCCTTTCGACATGCCCGACACGGGATCGCCCGCCATCGCCTCGATCTCGGGCGTGATCTCGGGGACCACCGCCAGATGGCGCGCGGCCGGGTCGGTCATCGGGTTGGCGGTGTAAAGCCCGTCGACATCCGACAGCAGCACCAGCTGGTCGGCCCCCACCGTCACCGCGATCTGCGCCGCAAGACGGTCGTTGTCGCCAAAACGGATCTCGTCGGTGGCCACGGTGTCGTTCTCGTTCACGATCGGCACCGTACCGAGGGCCAGCAGCGTTTCCAGCGTCGCGCGCGCGTTCAGGTAACGGCGCCGGTCGGCGGTGTCCTCCAGCGTTATCAGCACCTGCGCGGCGGTGATGCCGTGCGGGGCCAGAGCCTCTTCATAGGCGCGGGCCAGCCGGATCTGGCCCACCGCTGCTGCCGCCTGGTTCTGTTCCAGCGGCAGCGCGCCCGCGGGCAGCTGCAAGACGCCCCGCCCCAGCGCGATCGACCCCGAGGAGACCAGGATCACCGCGGTGCCACGGGCGCGCAACATGGCCACGTCCTCGGCCAGGGCGCGCAGCCAGCCGGCGCGCAGGCCCCCGGCCTCGCGCGTGTCGGCGCGGCCGTCGACCAGCAGGGCCGACCCGATCTTGATCACCAGCCGCCGGGCGCGGGCGAGATCGGGGATCAGGGCTGCCATGGCTCTTGCTCCGCGGGGGCGGCCTGGGGCGGCGCGATGCGCGCCTGCAGGGCGCGCAGCACCTCGGTCACGCCGGCACCGGTGACGCCCGACATCTCCAGCAGCGGGCCGTCGTCATCGGCCCGTATCGCCGCCGCCAGCGCGGCGCGGCGCTCGGCCAGGGTGTCGGCGTCGAGCGCGTCGATCTTGTTCAGCGCGGTGATCCGGGGTTTCCGGGCCAGTTCGGGGGAATAGGCGGCCAATTCCGCAAGGATGGTGCGCCAGTCCTCGACGACGCTTTCCGAGGTCGCGTCGACCAGATGCAGAAGCACCGCGCAGCGTTCCACATGGCCCAGGAACAGATCGCCCAGGCCTCGGCCCTCGGAGGCGCCCTCGATCAGGCCAGGGATATCGGCGATGACGAATTCGCGCCCGTCGACGCCGACCACGCCGAGGTTCGGCACCAGCGTCGTGAACGGGTAATCGGCGATCTTCGGGCGCGCGTTGGAGGTAGCGGCAAGGAAGGTCGACTTGCCGGCGTTCGGCAGGCCCAGAAGGCCCGCGTCCGCGATCAGCTTCAGCCGCAGCCAAAGCGTGCGTTCCACCCCTTCCTGGCCCGGGTTGGCACGGCGCGGCGCCTGGTTGGTCGCGGTCTTGAAATGCACATTGCCCCAGCCGCCGTTGCCGCCCTTGGCCAGCAGCACGCGCTGGCCCGGTTCGGTCAAGTCGGCGATCAGTGTTTCCTGATCCTCGTCAAGGATCTCGGTGCCGGTGGGCACTTTCAGGACGATATCCTCGCCGGTCTTGCCGGTGCGCTGGCTGCCCATTCCGGCCTGGCCGGACTTGGCGAAGAAATGCTGCTGATAGCGGAAGTCTATCAGCGTGTTGAGGTTGTCGACCGCCTCGGCCCAGACCGAGCCGCCATTGCCGCCGTCGCCGCCGTTCGGGCCGCCGAATTCGACGAATTTCTCGCGCCGGAAAGAGACACAGCCCGAGCCGCCGCCGCCAGAGCGGATATGGACTTTGGCGAGATCGAGGAATTTCATGGTACGGCCCCTTGGTTCAGCGCGCTGAAATAGGCGGTTTCGGGACAGTTCACAAGGGTGGCGTGGGGCCGGGCCCAGACGGCGGGGGCGTCATACCCTGCCGCGCCGGCGATCAAAGGCACCATGGCTCGCGGCTGCGGTCGGGGCAGGATGGCCGCGGCACGACCACGGCGCCCCCGGCGGAGCATCTGCGCCGCAATGAAGGGAAAGACGTCTTGTCTTCATCTTGGTCCAAATACTCATGCGGCGCCGGCAAGGGGCGCCGCCGATCAGTCCCGCGCGGCGCGATTGATGGCGGCGGTACCAAGTACAAGATCGCTCAACCCCTGGCCGCGCGGGGTGGTCAGCATCAATGCCATCGACGCAAGTTGGGGCAGCACGAAGGCGATCGACAGCGTATAGCCCAACGTATGCGCAAAGGCCGTGGCGGCGTCGAGCCGGGTGCCCTGAAGGGTGCGGAACTCGATCGCCGCCAGGCGCATCCCCCAGGTGGCAGAGCCGCGCGCCAGCGTGACATAGCGGTAAAGGAAGCTGAGCGTCAGGAAGATGATCGGCAGGAAGAACAGCCCCACCAGCGCGGTCAGCACCACCACCGCCAGCGTCGCCAGCACGACCAGGACGGTATCCACCACCCAGGCCAGCAGGCGTTTGGGGGCGACATCGGCATAGAACCCCGCGTTCAGCGCGGGGTCGGGCAAGCCGGCGGGGCCGGGACGACGGGGCGGGAAGGGATCGGACCAGGTCATGGGGGGAACATAGGTGCTTGGGGCGGGCCGGGGAAGGGCCCGCCCTGGCGGTGCCGGTATCAAGCGGCGGGGTCGGCGGAGGGCGTATCGGGGCCGGCGCCGTCGCGCGCGGCGCGGGCGCGATCGTCCATGAAGGCGTCGAATTCCTGCTTGTCCTTGGCTTCGCGCAGACGCTGCAGGAAGGCCGAGAAGGCCTCTTGCTCTTCCTCGAGGCGCTTCAGCGTATCGGCCTTGTAGGCATCGAAGGCGCTGTTGCCCGAGGACGGCATGCCATAGCTGCGACCGTGCCGGTGATGGCCGTGATGGCGGGAATGGCGGCAGGAACCGGTGAACATGCGTTTGCTCCAGATCATGTAGAACAGAAGGGCAAGGCCGACGGGCCAGAAGAAGATGAAGCCAAGAACCATGGCGGCGATCCAGGCGGGCTTGCCGCGTTCATCAAGCCAGTCCTGGGCCTGGCCGGGCCAGGCGGTGAGGGCGGTCATGTGCGAACTCCGTCAAAAGGGATGTGAATGCGTTTCACATATCCAAGATCGGAGGCACCGCCGAATTTTTCAAGTGGCCATGTGAACGTTTTTCACATGGGGGCGAATCAGCGTTTCCGGTCAGTCCGTTACGATCAATCCGTGAAATCCGAAATCGCCGCGCCGGCAAGGTCGTTCAACGCGGCGGGTGCGATCGAGAAGATATGGCGCGGGGTGCCGGCGGCGGCCCAGACCAGATCGAAATCCATCAGCCGCGGATCCAGATAGGCGGTGACCGGGGTCAGATGACCGACCGGAGCGACGCCGCCGATGGCAAATCCGGTCTGGGCGCGGATCAGGTCGGCATCGGCCTTGCCCAGGGGCTCGCCCGCCACCGCGCTGGCCTTGGCGGCGCTGACGCGGTTGCCGCCGGCGGTCAGGAACAGTTTCACATGGCCCGAGGTCTCGCCGCGGAAGATGATCGACTTGGCGATCTGGTCGATATGGCAGCCAGCGGCATCGGCGGCTTCCTGCGCGGTACGGGTCGGCGCGGACATCTCGCGCAGGTCATAGGCCACCCCCGCGGCGTCCAGCGCGGCGCGCACGCGTTTCAGGCTTTTGCTCATCGCGGTCTCCTTGTTGCGACGTCAGCCTGCGCGGACGGGGCGAGCAGGGCAAGGGGACGCGGCGCACGCGGTGCTCACGAAACCCGGAGCGTTCAGGGCGGGCGCCTTGCGCCGGCTTTGCGTAGGGTGACGGCGAGGCCGGGCTTGACCGCCTAGGATCGGCCAGCGGGGGCAGGGCGCAGGAGGGCCGATGACGAATTCCGAACAGATCTTCGACACGATCCTCGGCCTCGAGCGCCGGGTGTGGGCGGCTCTGGTCGCGGGGGATGCCGCGGTGGACGCGGAACTGCTGGAGGACGGGTTCCTTGGCCTCTATACCACTGGTTTCGCCGACAAGGCCGAACATGTGGGCCAGCTTGCCAACGGCCCGACCGTCCTGCGCTACGCACTTTCCGGGTCGCGGGTGCTGGAACTGGCGCCGGGCGTGGTGCTGCATGCCTACCGGGCGGAATTCACGCGGGTCGGGCAAAGCACGCCAGAGGCAATGTATGTGGCCTCGGTCTGGCGGCGGGGCGCGCAAGGCTGGCGCAACATCTTCAGCCAGGACACCCCGGAGGGCGGGCTTGCTCCGGTTTGAGGGCGGCGGCCGGTCGCAGCAGGTCCAAGGAACGCCCCGATCCCGATTGACCCCATCCGTCCCGGCCGCCATCTTGCCGGCATGGAATTCGCCGCCCGCCTGACCCGCTGCCCGATCCCCTTCGACCCCCAGGCGGGGCAGGAGGCGCGCGCGCCGTTTGCCGACCTGACCCCCGAGATCGGCGACCTGATCGCGGGCACCGCCGGCTGCAGCCCCTTTCTGCGCGGCCTTCTCGCGCGCGAGGCCGACTGGATCCGCGCCGCCCTTCTCGCCGCCCCCGAAGCCGCGCTCGACGACGAGTTGCGCGCACTTGGCGCCGTGCCCCTGGACGCGCTGGCCGAGGCACTGCGCCAGGCCAAGCGGCGGATCGCGCTGCTGGTGGCGCTGGCCGATCTGGGCGGGGTCTGGGCGCTGCAGGAGGTGACCGGCGCGCTGACCCGGCTGGCCGACCGCGCGGTGGATCTGTCGCTGAAACGCCTGGTGGCCGATGAGATCCGGCGCGGCAAGATCCCCGGCGCCCGCGCGCAGGATGCCGAAACCGCCGCGGGCATGGTCGCGCTGGCGATGGGCAAGATGGGCGCGGCAGAGCTGAACTATTCCTCCGACATCGACCTGATCTGCCTTTACGACGAGACCCGTTTCGACGACGCGGTCGCCGCGCAAGAAGCCCGCGCGGCCTTCATCCGCGTCACCCGCAAGATGACCGCGCTTCTGTCGGACCTCACCCCCGGGGGCTATGTCTTCCGCACCGATCTGCGGCTGCGCCCCGACGCCTCGGTCACCCCGGTCTGCCTGTCCATGGCCGCCGCCGAAAGCTATTATGAAAGCGTCGGGCGCACCTGGGAACGCGCGGCCTATATCAAGGCCCGTCCCTGCGGCGGCGACCTGGCGGCGGGCGCGCGGTTCCTGACCTCGCTGACCCCGTTCGTGTGGCGCAAGCATCTGGATTTCGCCGCCATCCAGGACGCCCATGACATGCGCCTGCGGATCCGCGCCCACAAGGGCCTGGCCGGGCCGATCGCGCTGGAAGGCCATGACATGAAGCTTGGCCGCGGCGGCATCCGCGAGATCGAGTTCTTCACCCAGACGCGCCAGTTGATCGCCGGCGGGCGCGACCCCAGCCTGCGGGTGCGCGGCTCGGTCGAGGGCCTGGCGCGGCTGGTCGCGGCGGGTTGGGTGCCGGCCGAGGACGGCCAGGACCTGGCCGCCCAGTACCGCGCCCACCGCGAAATCGAACATCGCGTGCAGATGGTCCAGGATGCCCAGACCCATCTGCTGCCCACAAATCCCGAGGGCTTCGACCGTCTGGCGTGCATGTGCGGCCAGGCCGATACCGCCCGCTTCCGCGCGGCGCTGCGCGAACGGCTGGAACGGGTCGATACGCTGACCGAAGGCTTCTTTGCCCCTGACGACGGCCCCGAGGCGCCGCCGCTTGACCCAGAGGACGCCAAGATCGCCGAGGGCTGGGCGAATTACCCGGCGCTGCGGTCCTCTCGCGCGGTACAGATCTTCGATCGCCTGCGCCCGGTGATCCTGCAGCGGCTGACCCAGGCCGCGAACACCGCCGAAGCGCTGCGTGCATTCGACGGCTTTCTTGCCGGATTGCCCGCCGGGGTGCAGCTGTTTTCGCTGTTCGAGGCCAACCCCTCGCTGATCGACCTGATCGTCGACATCTGCGCGACCGCGCCGCAATTGGCGATGTACCTGTCGCGCAACGCGGGTGTGCTGGACGCGGTGCTGGGGGGCGGCTTTTTCGCGCCGTGGCCTGGGGGCGCGGCCTTGCGGGCAGAGCTGTCCGAAAGGCTGGCCACGGCCGCGGATTACGAGGGTCAGCTTGATGCCGCGCGCCGCTGGGCCAAGGAATGGCATTTCCGCGTCGGCGTGCATCATCTGCGCGGGTTGATCGACGCCGTCGAGGCCGGCAAGCAATATGCCGAACTGGCCGAGGCGGTGCTGGCCGCGCTGTGGCCCGCCTGCGTGGCCAATTTCGCGGCCAAGCATGGTGCGCCGCCGGGCCGGGGGGCGGCGGTGCTGGGCATGGGCAGCCTGGGCGCCGGGCGGCTGAACGCGGCCTCCGATCTGGACCTGATCGTGATCTACGACGCCCAGGGCGCCGAGGCCTCGGACGGGCGCCGCCCGCTGGCGGTGCGGCCCTATTACGCGCGGCTGACGCAGGCGCTGGTGACCGCGCTGACCGCGCCGATGGCGGAAGGCCGGCTATACGAGGTCGACATGCGGCTGCGCCCCTCGGGGCGGCAGGGGCCGGTGGCGACCTCCTGGGCCGCGTTTCGCGACTATCAGCAGACCGAGGCCTGGACTTGGGAACATCTGGCCCTGACCCGCGCCCGCCCGATCGCGGGCGACGCCGGCCTGGGCGCGGATATCGAGGCCTTCCGCCGCGAATTGCTGGCGGCAAAGGGGCAGGGCGGCGCGGTGCGGCGCGACGTGACCGACATGCGCGCCCGGCTGCGCGCGGCCAAGCCGGGCCGGGGCGCCTGGGAGGCGCGGCTGGGCCCGGGGCGGATGATGGAGGTGGAACTGGCCGCGCAGATGGGCGCGCTGATCGCCGGCAGCCCGGCGCGCCGGGTCGAGATGCAGATCGCCGCCGCGCGCCGCGCCGGGCTGATCGACGCCGCGGCCGAAGGCGCGCTTTTGGCGGCCTACCGGCTGTGCTGGCGGATCACCGCCGCGCATCGGCTGCTGACCGCCCGCCCGCTTGACCCCGGGACGATCGGCGACGGCGCGCGTGCCTTTCTGCTGCGCGAAACCGGCGCGGCGTCGATATCAGACCTTGCGGCGGCGCTGGCAGAGCGGACGGCGGCGGCGGACCGTGCGATTTCTGGGCTCTTGCCGGGGGCGGAAGATGACGGATGAGGACCAGATGGGACATGGCATGATGCGGCTCGACTTGGCGGACCCGAAGGGGCTGGTGCGCGAAAGTTACCGGATCGAGACGATCACGGACAGCGAGTGCCGCTCGATCTTCGTGGATTGGGCGCTGAGCCTGGATGCGCAGGTCGATCCGCGCGAGGCAATGCGCGTATTGCTTGCCACCTATGGGCTGGAGACCCCCGACCACCCGATGACCAAGGTGCTGACCGAGGGGCTGCAGGACGGCCCCGCGCCGCGCCGCCGGGGAGGGCGCGGCGGGCGCACTTCCCACCCGGTCTGAGGGCGCGTCGGCGGAGAAAGCGGCTCAGGCCGGAAGGCGGGCGGCTTCGCGCGCAAGGGCGGTGATCCCGGCCCAATCGCCGCTTTCCATCATGGCCTTCGGGGCCACCCAAGAGCCGCCGACGCAGATCACGTTCTCCAGCGCCAGATAATCGCGCGCGTTGGCCGGCGCCACGCCACCGGTAGGGCAGAAGCTGACCTGCGGGATCGGTGCGCCCAGGGCCTTCAGCGCCTTGGCCCCGCCGGCCACTTCGGCGGGGAAGAATTTCTGAATGAAGTAGCCGCGCTCATAAAGGGCCATGACCTCGCTTGCGGTGGCCGCGCCGGGCAGCAACGGCAGATCGGCGCCCTCGCAGGCGTCCAGCAGCCGGTCGGTCGCCCCGGGCGACACCCCGAAGACCGCGCCCGCGGCCTGCGCGGCGGCGACATCGGCGGGGCCCATCAGCGTGCCCGCGCCGACGATGCCGCCGGGCACGCGCGCCATCTCGGCGATCGCCTCAAGCGCGGCCGGGGTGCGAAGCGTCACCTCCAGCACAGGCAATCCGCCGGCGACCAGCGCCTCGGCCAGCGGGCGGGCATGGGCGGGATCGTCGATCACCAGCACGGGAATGACGGGCGCGCGCCGGCAGATCTCGGCGGCTCGGGTTGAGGCATCGTGGGGTGTCATGTCGGGGCCTTTCGTCGGAAATGCGGGCGGGTTGTGACGGCGGAAGCCTTCGGCGAGAGTATTTGTGCCAAGATGAAAGGTGAAGTGCGGGCCGGCGGTGCTCGACCTGTCCCGGGGCGCGCGGGATAGTGCAAGCATTCCTTTTGGGCTGTCATCGGTCTTTCCGCCCGTGTTGCCGTGCTAGCCCTTGCTGCCATGCCTTTCATCCTGGTCTCCGATCCTCGCCAAAGGCGGTAAACCTTGGGCGTCCCGGCGGTGCCGCACGATCAGACGACGACGCCGGCGCCTTCGGTCGCAGGGCCGACGTTGGCGCGGAATGTATCGAACAATTCGCGCCCGAGCCCGGAGTGGTAATCCGACAGATCGGCGGTCGCGGGGGGGCGTGCGTCGAAATCGGGTTCCAGCACCATCAGCGTTCCGGCGGCCGCGTCAAGGCGCACGCGGTCGCCATCGCGCAGCCGTGCGATCGGCCCGCCGGTGGCGGCTTCGGGCGAGACATGGATCGCCGCGGGCACCTTGCCCGAGGCGCCGGACATGCGCCCGTCGGTCACCAGCGCCACCTTCAGCCCGCGGTCGAGCAGCACCGACAGGATCGGGGTCAGCGAATGCAGTTCCGGCATGCCGTTGGCGCGCGGCCCCTGGAAGCGGACGACGACGATCGTGTCCTCGGTGAACGCGCCGGCCTGGAAGGCGGCCTTTACCTCGGCCTGGTCGTGGAAGACGCGCGCCTTGGCCTCGATCACATGGCGTTCGGGCGCCACGGCCGAGACCTTGATCACCCCGCGCCCGAGGTTGCCCGACAATTGTTTCAGCCCGCCCTCGGGCTGGAACGGCGTCGCGGCCGGGCGCAGGATCTTGTCGTTCAGGCTTTCGCGCGGCCCCTCGTGCCAGGCCAGCGCGCCGCCCGCCAGCTTCGGCTCGCGGGTGTAGAGCGCCAGGCCCTCGCCCGCCACGGTCCGGGTGTCGGGGTGCAGCAGGCCTTCGTCCAGCAGGTCGCCGATCATATAGGCCAGGCCCCCGGCGGCGTGGAAGTGGTTCACATCCGCCAGGCCGTTGGGATAGACCTTGGCCATCAAGGGCGTCACCGCCGAGATCTCGGCGAAATCCTCGATATCCAGAATCACCCCGGCGGCGCGGGCCATGGCGGGCAGGTGGATCACCAGATTGGTAGAGCCGCCCGTCGCCATCAGCCCGACGATGCCGTTGACGAAGGCGCGTTCGTCCAGCACCTCGGACACCGGCGTATAGGCGTTGCCCAGCGCGGTGATCGCGGCTGCGCGTTCTGTGCCCGCCACGGTCAGCGCGTCGCGCAAGGGCGTGTTCGGATTGACGAAGCTGGCGCCGGGCAGGTGCAGGCCCATGAATTCCATCAGCATCTGATTGGTGTTGGCAGTGCCGTAGAAGGTGCAGGTGCCGGGGCCGTGGTAGCTTGCCATCTCGGCCGCCATCAGTTCGTCGCGCCCGATCTCGCCGGCGGCGAAGCGCTGGCGGACGGCGGATTTCTCGTCATTGGGCAGGCCCGAGGTCATCGGGCCGGCGGGCAGGAACAGCGCCGGGATATGGCCGAAGGTGGCCGCGGCGATCACCAGCCCCGGCACGATCTTGTCGCAAACGCCGAGGTAAAGCGCCGCGTCGAAGGTGTTGTGGCTTAGCGCGACGCCTGCCGCCAGCGCGATCACGTCGCGCGAGAACAGCGACAGCTCCATCCCCGGCTGACCCTGGGTGACACCGTCGCACATCGCCGGCACCCCGCCCGCGACCTGCGCGGTGGCGCCGGCGCGGCGGGCGGCCTCGCGGATCAGCGCGGGGAACCGCTCGAACGGCTGGTGCGCCGAGAGCATGTCGTTATAGGCGGTGACGATGCCGATGTTCGGCGCGCGGCCCCGGGCGAGGGCGTCCTTGTCGGGCCCCGTCGCCGCATAGGCATGGGCCTGGTTGCCGCAGCTCAGATGGGCGCGGCGGGGGCCTTCCTGGGCCGCGCGGGCGATCTTGTCGAGATAGGCCCGGCGCGGTCCGGCCGACCGGGCGCGGATCCGATCGGTCACCCGCGCGATCGTGGATTGAAGCGGCATGGCATCCTCCTGGGGTCGCAGGTCTGTTGGGATACGTTAGCGCTAACAAATCCTTGAGGCGGGCGCAAGCGAAAGTCGCGCCGCCATGTGGGAACTGCATGGCGGGCTTGTCCGTTGGGCCGTAGCAAGGTCAGCAATTATGACCTAAATTGCGCCCAGGGAGGCGAGAACTCCACAGGAGAATTGCGATGAACAGCTTTGACACTCTTCGCAGCCGGGATTACGCTGCGATCGAGCGCGAGGCGCGGCAATTGCGCGCCCGGGCCTTGGCCGAGATGATCGCCGGGCTTCGTGCCCGTATGGCAGCCCACCGCGCAGCGCGAACTGCGCCGGTTGCCAGGCCGATCGCAAGTAAGCCGCGCGCGGCTTAGGCGGCGGGATCTCTGCCTGCGCGGGGCAGGGGGTTTCACACCCCGTCGCCAGTGTCGCTCGGACCAATGGCGCGCCAAATGGCGGCCCCGTTCAGTATTTTTGCCAAGATGAAGGCGCGAGCGACGGGGGGCCGTTCCGGTGGAAACCGGCATGGGGGCGACACGTTGTTGTGCGGGCAGGGCCAGGCAGATCATGCCACCTCTTCCCGCCGCTGGCGGAAGCAGCTAGGACGGGGCCATGAACGAAGCAACCCACCCCGCCCGCCCTATCGTCCGACTGCGTCCCAACAAGGCGGGGGCGCGGGCCGTGCGGCACGGCTTTCCCTGGATCTATGCCGATGAGCTGGTCCTCGACCGGCGCAGCCGGGCGCTGGAACCCGGCGTGCTGGCGGTGCTCGAGGATGCCGACCGGCGCGCGATGGGGTTGGTCACCGTCAATCCGAATTCGAAGATCATCGCGCGGATGCTGGATGCCGACCCCGGCGCCGAGATCGACCGGGCCTGGTTCGCCCGGCGCCTGACCCGGGCGCTGGCGCTGCGCGAGACGCTGTTCGACGCGCCCTTCTATCGCCTCGTCCATGCCGAGGCCGACGGCCTGCCCGGCGTGGTGATCGACCGTTTTGGCGACACTGCCGTGATCCAGCCCAACGCCGCCTGGGCCGAGCGCCTGATCGCGCCGCTGGCCGAGGCCCTGACCGAGGTCACCGGCGTTTCCACCATCGTCAAGAACGGCACCGGACGGTCGCGCACGCTGGAAGGCTTGGCGGAAGAGACCGTGGTGCTGCAAGGCGCGGTCGCCGGGCCGGTGCCGGTGGCGATGAACGGCGCGACCTACATGGCCGATGTGACGGGTGGGCAGAAGACGGGGCTGTTCTTCGACCAGCGCCCCAACCACGCCTTCGCGCAGCGCTTTGCCAAGGGCGCGCGCATGTTGGATGTGTTTTCCCATGTGGGCGGCTTCTCGCTGGCCGCGCTGGCCGCCGGGGCCGAGGCCGCGACCGCGGTCGACAGCTCTGCGCCGGCGCTGGATCTGGCCGGGCAGGGGGCGCGGGCGATGGGCGCAGAGGCGCGTTTTACCACCCGCCAGGGCGACGCCTTCGCGCAGATGGAGGCCCTGGCCGCGGAGGGTGCGCAATTCGATCTGGTGATCTGCGACCCGCCGGCTTTCGCACCCTCGAAACAGGCGCTGGAGGCAGGTTTGCGCGCCTATGAGCGGGTGGCGAAGCTGGCCGCGCCGCTGGTGGCGCCGGGCGGCGTTTTGGGGCTGTGTTCATGTTCCCATGCCGCCGATCTGGGGGCTTTCCGGACCGCCTGCACCCGTGGTATCGGGCGCGCGGGCCGCACCGGGCAGATCGTCTACACCGGGTTCGCCGGGCCGGACCATCCGCTGATGCCGCATCTGGCGGAATCGGGGTATCTCAAGGCGCTGTTCTACCGGTTGCTACCGTGAGGGCGGTGCTGGACGCCTGCGTACTTTACCCCACGGTACTGCGAGAGATCCTGACCGGTTGCGCCGCGCGCGGCCTTTATACGCCGCTGTGGTCGGCGCGCATCCTTGAGGAATGGGCCCGCGCCACGGTAAAGCTGGGCCCCGGCGCCGAGACCGTCGCGCGGGGCGAGATCGCCGCCCTTCGGGTCCGGTTTCCGGGGGCCGAGGTGGTCGCCGCGCCGGGGTTGGAGCGGCGCCTTTACCTGCCCGATCCCGATGACGTGCATGTGCTGGGGGCCGCGATCGCCGGCAATGCCGATCTGATCGTCACCTTCAACGCGCGCGATTTCCCCCGCGCCACCTTGGCCGAGGAAGGCCTTGACCGCCGCGATCCCGACCAGTTCCTGCTGGCGCTGCACGAGGCCGCGCCGGATGCGGTGGACGAGGTGGTCGAAGCTGTCCGGGCCGAGGCCGAACGCCTGTCGGGCACCTCGCAACCCCTGCGCCCGCTGATGAAGCGCGCGCGGCTGCCGCGGCTGGGCAAGGCGCTGGCCTGAAGCGCTGGCCTAGCCCGTGACCTTGGCCCAGCGGTCCTCCATCGCCTCGATGGCGCGGATGCGATCCCGGGTGTGGGGATGCGACATCAGCCAGGCGGGCACCGGGCCGCCGCCCGGGCCGCCGGTCAGGGCCTCTAGCTTGCGAAACAGCGATTTCTGCGGCGCGGTGCCGATCCCGGCCTTGGTCAGCAGGGCGCTCGCATAGGCGTCGGCCTCGTATTCGTCCTTGCGGCTCAGCGTGGCGGCCAGCAGCCGGGTGGCCATGTTCGCCAGCCACATCCCGCCCCCCGGCAGGATCCGCGACAGCACCATCCCCAGCGCCATGCGCATCGCGTTCTGGCCCGAGAAATCGATCATCCGCCGGCGCGCGTGCCCCAGCGCGACATGGCCCAGCTCATGCGCGATGACGCTGGCCAGTTCCTCGGCCGTCACCTCGCCGGCCCGGTAGCGGTCGACGAAGCCCTGGGTCAGAAAGATCCGCCCGTCCGGCGCCGCCAGGCCGTTCACCGGCGCGATGCGGTACATGTTCACCGCGATGCGCTTGACCCCCAGCGCCTGCGCCATGCGTTCAAGCAGGGGCGCCAGGGTGGGGTCGCGCAGCGGTTCGGACTGGCGGTCAAGCGTCTTGGCCGTCTGCCAGGCCGACAGCCGCCAGGTCGCATAGCCGACGATCAGGGCGATCAGAAGCGGAAGAAATCGGATCATGGACAAGATATGGCGCCTCGCGGACGCTGACGCCAGTGTGGAGTTCCGGGCTTGGAGCGAGCAGGGCGCGCGCATGCCCGTGGGGTAGCGCGCCTCGGCGGGGGCGCTTCGCCATGTATGGTTCAGCATCCCCCTTCGCCCGGGCGGTTTCGAGAGCATCGAAGCGCCAGCCGACCGCGTCGGAGGCACGCTTGTGCGGGGCGTGTCCCGGCGTGTCCCGGCGTGCATCGGGCTGCATTGGGCTTGGTGTCAGGTGTCCCCCCTTTCGCCGGCCACCCGCCATGCGCGCCGCGCAATTGCCCTTTGCTGCCAAAGGGCCTATGTCTGGCGCGAACCCCCAGCGATCAGGAGCGCCCGATGCGCGACCTCAGCATCCCCGGCCAGCGCCATCCCGAAAAGGCCCACCGCGCCGACAACGCCCAGCCCAGGAAACCCGCCTGGATTCGCGTCAAGGCCCCGACCAGCGAGGGCTACAAGAAGACCCGCGACATCATGCGCGACCAAAAGCTGGTCACCGTCTGCGAAGAGGCCGGCTGTCCCAATGTAGGCGAATGCTGGTCTCAGGGCCACGCCACCATGATGATCATGGGCGAGATCTGCACCCGCGGCTGCACCTTCTGCAACGTCGCCACCGGACGCCCAGACACGCTGGACGCGTTCGAGCCCGGCCGGGTGGCCCATGCGGTGGAACAACTGGGCCTCAAACATGTGGTGGTGACCTCGGTCGACCGCGACGATCTGGAAGACGGCGGCGCCGAGCATTTCGCCCAGACGATCCGCGCCATCCGCCACCGCGCACCCGGCACCACGATCGAGGTGCTGACGCCGGATTTCCTGAAATGTGCGCCCTCGGCGCTGGAAATGGTGGTCGAGGCGCGCCCCGATGTCTTCAACCACAATCTCGAAACCGTGCCGGGGCTTTATCCGTCGGTCCGGCCCGGGGCGCGCTATTTCCACAGCCTGCGCCTGTTGCAGCGGGTGAAGGAGTTGGACCCGGCGATGTTCACCAAGTCGGGCCTGATGGTGGGCCTGGGCGAGGAACCCGCGCAGGTGCGCCAGGTGATGGACGACATGCGCTCGGCCGGGGTCGATTTCCTGACCATCGGGCAATATCTGCAGCCCACGCCCAAGCACCACGCGGTGGCGCGCTTCATCACGCCCGAGGAATTCAAGGCCTATGAGAAGGCCGCCTGGGGCAAGGGTTTCCTGATGGTTTCGGCCACGCCGCTGACCCGGTCCAGCTATCACGCTGGCGATGATTTCGCCCGCATGCGCGAGACCCGTCTGAAGAAGCTGGGGCAGGCCTAGGCACGGGGGCCGGCACGCCCCGCGGCCCACGGAAGGACGGGTTGGCTGCATATGTGTGCAGAGCGCGCGATGCTTTGGGGACGGCCGGGCGGGCTATGCGTCGGCCGGCTCGACCCTGATCTTCAAACGCAGGGTCTGATGCGCGCCAAGCGCGGGCGGGGCGCGAAAGGAACCCTTTCAGATGAGGGTGGCCCGGAACGACAAGTTCAAATGGAATAACCATACCGTTGCTCAAGATCGCGCTGGTTTTACGGCCGGCGCAGCCTGTGCGCCGTTCCCCGTGACGCGCGATGCAAAAGTCTCGAAAAGCCGGGGTATGGGCTTGGCCCTTCGGCTTCGCGACACTGCGCGAAACAGACCGACCTGCGCCGATCCGACGACGGCGCCTCACTTCACCGGCGGCACCTTCTTCAGATAGGCGGCGATCGCGGCGATGTCGGATTTCGGCAGATGCGCCAGGTTCTGCACCACATCGGCCATCTGGCCGCCGGCGCTGTCATAATCCGGCGTCAGGCCGGTGGTCAGGAAGGCCTCGATATCCGTCGTCGACCATTTCAGATGTGCCGGCGTGATGTTGGGGATGCGGCCCTGGCCGTCGGGGTTCGGCGCGCCCGCCAGCCAGCGCGAGGTTTCCATCGCGCCCAGCATGTTGCGCGGGGTGTGGCACTGGCCGCAATGGGTCACCGCCTCGGCCAGATAGCGGCCGCGCATCTCTTGCGGGGTCAGTTCGCCGGTCACCACCCAGGCCTTCGACGCGTAAAGGAAATCATAGCCCCCCACCAGGCGCCGGATGTTGAAGGGGAAGCGCAGGTCGTGCGGCTTGTCGGGCTTGGCGATCGCCGGCAGCGTGCGCAGATAGGCCCAAAGATCGGCCACGTCCTGCCGCGTCATCTTGTTGTAGCTGGTATAGGGAAAGGCGGGATACAGATGCGCGCCGTCGGGGCGCAGCCCGCGCAGCAGGGCATTGCCGAAATCCTGCAAGGTCCAGTCGCCGATCCCGTCCTTCGGGTCCGGAGAGATGTTGGGCACATGGAACGTCCCGAAGGCCGTCACCAGCGCCCGTCCGCCCCCCAGCTTCAACAGATCGGCCCCCGTGGCCCCCTTGGCCGCGTGGCACGACGCACAGCCGCCGGCCCAGAACACCAGCTTTCCATGCTGCGGATCCCCGGTCAGCCCCGCCATCGCCCGGGGCGGCAGCGGATCGGGACGGGTGACGTACCAGAACGCCACCAGGCCCAGAAGCAAAAGCGAGGCCAGCAGCACAAGCAGGCGGCGCATCGCGGGCACCCTTCGGCTTATTCGGGCGCGCGGAAGGCCTTGTGACAGGCGCCGCAGGCTCCGCCCACCGCTCGGATCGCACCCTGGATGCCCGCTTGGCCAGAGCCGGCCGCGGCCTGCATCTTCAGGCTCGCATCATGCAGGGTCTTGTAATGATCCATGAACGCGCCCTCTTTTTCCCAGATCGCGGGCAGGGCATGGGTCTTGACGTCGTTGTTCTTCAGGGCTTCGTCGTCGCTGCCCTTGGGCCAGTAGGCACCCATGTTCAACGTGGTCAGCGTCACCAGGTTGTCCGCCGCCGTCTTGGCCGCGGCGGCGTTATACGGGATCGCCCCCTTGGCCATTCCGCCCAGGATGCCAAGGTTGAAGGCGAGGTTGTCCATCAGCCCCTGACGCGCCTCGATCGCACGGTCGAAGGGGCCGGCCATGGCACTGCCCGCGGTAAGGACAGCCGCCACGATGATCGCGGGGTTCAGAAGCTTCATTGCAGATCCTCCCTGTCATCCGATCCGGTCCGGTCCGCATAGTCTAACAGGCACTGGGAAAGCCCCGATCACATTACGCGGCGCGGCATTGTGCATGCCCGCACAGGCGATGTGCGCCCCGCGTGGTAACGGGGCGGCGGGCAGGGGGGGCAAAACCCGGCGGGCAGGGGCGGCGGCGCTTAGTCTTCGGGGGCGGGGCGCTTGCCGTACAGGACCTCTGCGCGGGCTTCGAAGGCGCGCACCATGCGCCGCACGGCCTCATTGAAGACCACGCCGATCACCTTCTGCAAGATCGCGTTCTTGAATTCGAAATCGACGAAGAAATCCACCTCGCAGCCGCCGCCCGGGCGGTCGCGGAAGGCCCAGTTGCTTTTCATGTAGCGAAACGGGCCATCCAGATATTCGGTGTCGATCTTCATCTGCTCGGGCCACAGCACCACGCGGCTGCCGAAGCGTTCGCGAAACACCTTGAAGGCGATGACCAGATCGGCCTCCATTACCTCGGATCCGTCCGGTCGCGGGCAGCGCTTGCGGATTCGCGCCGCCGCCGTCCAGGGCAGAAATTTCGGGTAAGAGCCCACATCGGCGACGAGATCATACATTTCCTGCGCGCTGTAGGGCAGGACCCGGGTTTCCTGATGTGTCGGCATGTGGCAATCGTTCTTCGTGACGTGAGGGGGGAATGTCTTTAGTTCTACCCCCGAAATCAAGGGGCGGTTCCAGTGTCGAAACCCTATGTGATAGACGAGATGATCTCGGCCAAGGCGATCGCCGCCCGGGTCGAAGCCCTGGCGCGCGAGATCACGCGTCATTTTCAGGGTACGGACAAGCTGGTGGTGGTGGGGTTGTTGCGCGGCTCCTTCGTTTTCATCGCCGATCTGGTACGCGAGATCGACCTGCCGGTCGAGGTCGATTTTCTTGAGGCCTCATCCTATGGGGATGGCATGGAAAGCTCTCGCGAGGTTCGTATTCTCAAGGACTTGCGGGGCGAAGTTCATGGGCGCGACGTGCTGGTGGTCGAGGATATCGTCGACACCGGATTCACGTTGCAGCATGTGGTGGGGCTGCTGCGCAGCCGCGAACCGGCGCGGCTGGAGGTCTGCGCGCTGCTGGACAAGCCCTCGCGGCGCGAGGCGAATGTGCGCGCCACCTGGACCGGGTTCGAGATCCCCGATGAATTTGTCGTGGGCTACGGTATCGACTTTGCGCAGCGCAACCGCAACCTGCCCTATATCGGCAAGGTGCGGTTCACCGGGGACGGGGAATGAACCCGTTCTGGCTGATCCGTCTGGCGCGTTGGGCGCGGCATCCGCCGGGCGGGCGGCAGGTGGTGTTCGTGATCGCCGTGGTGGTGATCTGCCTGGTGATCGTGGCGTTGGCGCGGTCCGGGCTGTGGCCTGACTGGGCGCGGCTGCATGGCGGCTGGCGCGGAGGCTGGCACCGGCCTTGACGGGCCGCCCGCGACGGAGGCGCGTATCGCGCGGTGTCGGCGCCGGCAGGGTCGCGGGGCAAGAAAAAAGGCGCCCAAGGGCGCCCGATGTGTAGGTTGGGGCGGACGAACGCGTCAGGCGCCCCAGGTGCGGACCGGGCCGCAATCCATGTGCACGAAGTCGGAATGGGTGTATTTGCCCACGCCCCCCGCCCGGCATGACAGTGCGGCGCGGTAGATCTGGGCGACCGTGCGGTCCTGCAGGCGCAGATCGGCGGCTTCGCCCTTCATGTGCAGTGAATGCTTGGCCACGCCACGCGACCGGCGGCGCAGCATCGCGTTGGTCTGCGGCGATCGGTACCCCGACAGAAGCATATAGCTTTCGTCTACATCCAGCAGCGCATGGGTGGCCGCGACGATGTCAACGGTGCGGGGATCGATGCGCTTGATCGTGTCGGTGCGCCAGTCGCGCATGAAATAGGTGATTTCGTCCAGAGCTTCGGGGATGTACTTGCCATCCACCCAATAGATCGTATCGATGCTTTCGCCGGTGCGCCCGGAATACATCTTTATCCGCCGGACGTCACCGGCCCCGCGCAACAGGCCGAAAGCGTTCGCATAGGTCGGTGCGGCGGCAACGGTCGTCAGCGCGAACGCACCTAGCAAGCCTCGCCGGGTGAGGCCCGAATTCTGTTTGGTCATGTGGATCGCCTGTCCAGTCTGCTAAGTCGTCAAGGCCCTGTTGTTTCAGGGTCTGTGGCCGTTTTCCCCAAGTCGCGACACTGGTATGACACAGAGATCTTGCATTCCCAACACGGGGTTTCCATATTTTTGCACCCTAGCGCCGAATCGGCAAAAATTTGCTTAACCCGAAAGCAGTAGCCCTATCCGGTCGCGCTCACCAAGGGGCGACGACGGATGCGCAATCGGCGCATCTGGCCGGGCAGCCGGGTCGTCGGCCATGGCAGTTGCCCGGGCACGCCGCCCCCGGGGCGCATCTGCCGGCGGGCGTTGCGAAAACGCGACAGCGCAAGCAGCCACGGCCCGTAAGCCATGGACTTGGCCGCGTAAATGCCGGACTCTGCGCTGACGAACTTGAACCTTTCAGCGAGGCCGCCATGTCGATCCGCGCTTCCCTCTTCAGCCGCCGGACCGCAGCGTTTGCGTTGTGCACCCTGCTAGCCGGCGGCCCGGCCCTGGCGGCGGATGGGGTTGGCCAGGTGTCCGCGCAATCCGGATTGACCCAAGCCGGTGTGCCGGGATCCGAGGCGATGCCCCGGATTTCCGCCTTCCGGCAGGCGCTGGCCGTGGCGATCGCCGGTGACAGGGTGCTGGTCGATTTCTACCGCGCCCGCGACGACCGCCCGCTTTGGACGGGCATGGGCGACGCGCCCCGCCGTCAGGCCTTCTTCGACGCGATCGCCACCGCCGGCGCCCAGGGCCTGCCGCAGGAACGCTACGATCCGGTCAAGCTGGCCCAGGATTTCCGCGCCGTCCAGACCGAGGGCGACCGCGCGCGGCTGGAGGCCCGGATGAGCCGCGCCTTCCTGCGCTATGCCCATGACGTGCAGACCGGGGTGCTGCGTCCGGCCTCGGTCAGCCCGGATCTGGCGATGGATGTGCCGCTGCGCGATCCGCTGAAGACGATCGAGAATTTCGCCGCCTCCGACCCGGCGGCCTATCTGGCGGAACTGCCGCCGCAGATGCCGCAATACCGCCGTCTGGTGAAGGCCAAGCTGGACATGCAGCGGCTGATCGCCGAGGGCGGCTGGGGCCCGACCGTGCATGCCGACAAGCTGCGCCCGGGCGATACCGGCCCGGCGGTGGTGGCGCTGCGCAACCGCCTGATGGCGATGGGCTATCTGGGCCGCACGGCCTTGGCCAGCTATGACGGCGACCTGCAGGCCGCGGTGCAGCTGTTCCAGGACGATCACGGGCTTGACCCCGACGGCGTGGCCGGGCCCGACACCTTGCGCGAGATCAACACCTCGGCCACCGACCGGCTGAAATCGATCGTCGTCGCGCTGGAACGCCTGCGCTGGCTGAACATGCCCTGGGGCAAGCGCTATGTCTGGGTGAACGAGGCCGATTTCACCGCCCGCGTGGTGGATGACGGCAAGACCGTCTTCTCGACCCGGGCGATCGTGGGCAAGAATGACGGCGATACCCGCAGCCCGGAATTTTCAAATTCGATCAAGTTCATGATCGTCAATCCGGTGTGGAACGTGCCGCGCTCGATCGCGACCAAGGAATATCTGCCGATGCTGCAGAAGAACCCCAACGCGGTGAGCTATCTCAACATCGTCAACGCCAAGGGGCAGGTCGTCGATCGCAGCACGATCGACTTTTCCCAATACACCCAGAAGACCTTTCCCTACGAGATCAAGCAACCGCCGTCGCGGCGCAACGCGCTGGGGCTGGTGAAGTTCATGTTCCCCAACCGCTTCAACATCTATCTGCACGACACCCCGGCGAAATCGCTGTTCCGGCATGAAACCCGCGCCTTCAGCCACGGCTGCATCCGGCTGAACGATCCCTTCGATCTGGCCTATACGCTGCTGGCGCCCCAGACCAGCGACCCCAAGGGCGTGTTCCAGCGCGCGCTGCGCACCGGCCGCGAAACCACGATCATGCTGGAAAAGCCGGTGCCGGTGCATCTGACCTATTTCACCGCCTGGCCGACGCCCAAGGGCGGCATGACCTACCGGCACGACATCTACGGCCGCGACGCGCTGATCTGGAACGCTCTGTCCGAGGCCGGGGTGGCGCTTGGCGACGTTCAGGGCTAAATCCTGCGCAACGGGCCGCCACGCCCCGCCCCGCGCAAGAGGACAGCCATGGGTTACCGCATCGCAGACATCGCCGCCGCCCTGGGCGCGCGGGCCGAGGGCGACACCGCCCTGATCGTGACGCGGCCGGCGGAACCCGCCGCCGCCGGCCCGGACGAGATCGCGCTGGCGATGGATCCCAAATATGCCGAGGGCCTGGCGCGGGGCCGGGCGCGCGCCGCGATCTTGTGGGAGGGCGCGGACTGGCGCGCGCTGGGGCTGGCGGCGGCGATCTATGTGCCGCGGCCGCGCTATGCGCTGGCCGGGCTGACGCGGCTGATGGATCCCGGCCCCGCGATCGCGCCGGGCATCCATCCGACCGCGATCGTCGCCCCCGACGCGGTGATCGGGGCAGATGCGGCCATCGGCCCCTTCGTGGTGGTCGAGGCCGGCGCGGTGATCGGCGCGCGCGCGCGCATCGCGGCGCATGTCTCGATCGGGGCCGGGGCGCGGATCGGTGACGACGCGCTGTTGCTCGACGGGGTGCGCATCGGCCATCATGTGCGGATCGGCGCGCGCTTCATCGCCCATCCCAACGCGGTGATCGGCGCCGACGGCTTTTCCTTCGTCACCCCTGAACGTTCCGGCGTCGAGGAGGTTCGCGCCACCCTGCACGAGCGCACCGAGATCCGCCCCCAAAGCTGGACCCGCATCCATTCGCTGGGCGCCGTCACCATCGGCGATGATTGCGAGGTGGGCGCCAACGCCTGCATCGACCGCGGCACCATCCGCGACACCCAGATCGGATCGGGCTGCAAGATCGACAACCTGGTGCACATCGCCCACAACGTCATCATGGGGCGCGACTGCCTGCTGGCCGGGCAGTCGGGCATCGCCGGATCCACCCGCACCGGCGACCGGCTGGTGATGGGCGGCAAGGCGGGGATCGCGGACAACCTGCTGATCGGCGACGACGTGATCTGCGCCGGCGGCTCGGCGGTGTTGTCGAACGTGCCGTCGGGGCGCGCGGTGATGGGCTATCCGGCGATGAAGATGGAAACCAACATCGAGGCCTACAAGGCGCTGCGCCGTCTGCCGCGCCTGTTTGCGCAGGTTGCGAAGCTGCAAAAAGCTGTTTCAAAGGACGGCTAGGCTGGGTAAACGGGGCCTGCCGCGGGGCGCATGCAGGGCAGGGAAGGACAGGAAGAACATGGCCGAGAGCGTCAGGGACAGGGTGATCGCGATCATTGCCGAGCAGGCTGTGCTGGAACCCGGCGACGTGAAGATGGAGTCGACCCTCGAAACCTTGGGGATCGACAGCCTGGGCCTGGTGGAATCGATCTTTGCGATCGAGGAAAGCTTCGACATCACGGTTCCCTTCAACGCCAACGAACCCGACAAGAGCGCGTTCGACATTTCCTCCGTCGCGTCGATCATCGCGGCGGTCGAGGGGCTGGTTCAGGCCCAGAAGGGCTGACGCGTGGCCAGGGTTGTCATCACCGGGGCGGGCACGATCAATGCGCTGGCGCATGACGTGCCGGGCACGCTGGCGGCCTTCCGGTCGGGGCGTTGCGGCATCGGCGCGCTGGAGTTGCGCGATGTCGAGCGGCTGTCGATCCGCATCGGCGGTCAGGTCCACGACTGGGACCCCGAGGCGCATTTCAACCGCCAGCAGATCGTGCTTTACGACCGCTTCACCCAGTTCACCCTGCTGGCCGCGCGCGAGGCGATCGCCCAGTCGGGGCTCGATTTCGACGGCAGGCTGGGCTACGAGGCAGGCGTCGTGCTGGGCACGGCGGGCGGCGGGCTGACCACCTCGGACGAGAATTACCGCGCCGTCTATGAAGAGGGCAAGAACCGCGTCCATCCCCTTGTCGTGCCCAAGCTGATGAACAACGCGGCCGCCAGCCATGTGTCGATGGCGTTCAACCTGAAGGGCCCCAGCTTCACCGTGGCCACGGCCTGCGCCAGTTCCAACCACGCCATGGGCCAGGCCTTCATGATGATCCGCTCGGGGCTGACCAAGGTGATGGTCACCGGCGGGTCGGAATCGATGCTGTGCTTTGGCGGCATCAAGGCCTGGGAAGGGCTGCGGGTGATGTCGCGCGACGCCTGCCGTCCGTTCAGCGCCAACCGCAACGGCATGGTCCAGGGCGAGGGCGCCGGGATCTTCGTGTTCGAGGAATACGAACACGCCCGCGCCCGCGGCGCCGAGATCCTGGCCGAGGTGGTGGGGTTCGCCATGACCTCGGACGCGGGCGATATCGTCATGCCCTCGATGCAGGGGGCGGCGCGGGCGATCTCGGGGGCGCTGCGCGACGGGCGCCTGAACGGTGAGGAGGTGGGGTATATCAACGCCCATGGCACCGGCACGGCGGCGAACGACAAGACCGAATGCGCCGCGGTCGCCGATGTCTTTGGCCACCATGCCGACAAGCTGATGATCTCGTCCACCAAGTCGATGCATGGCCATCTGATCGGCGGCACGGGGGCGGTGGAATTGCTGGCCTGCATCATGGCGCTGCGTGAGGGCGTGATCGCGCCGACCATCGGCTACGAGGAATTCGATCCCGAATGCGCGCTGGACGTGGTCCCGAACGAGGCGCGCGAGGCGAAGGTGGAGGTGGTCTTGTCGAATGCCTTCGCCTTTGGCGGCATGAACGCGGTGCTGGCGCTGCGCCGGGTGTGATCGGCGGGGGCAGGGCGCCCGGCATCGGGCGTCGGGCCCTGGCCCCGGCGGGTGGCGCTGCGCCAGGGCCTGGATTTTTTCGACCCGGGCGCCGATATGGGCTAGCTTGGGGCTTGTCCGCGCGGCTTTGCGCTAGTAGGCGGCGGCAGCGGCGAAGGGAAAGAACGTGAGCGCGAAGAAGGGCGGCAAGGGGATAGGCGGAACCGCGGGCAAGGGCTCTAGCGGGCGCGGCGCGCGCGATCTGCGGGTCAAGGTCAAGACCGCGCGGGGCCGCAAGCTCAGCTCGACCCTCTGGCTGGAACGTCAGTTGAACGACCCCTACGTCAAGCGCGCCCGGGCCGAGGGCTTTCGCGGGCGCGCCGCCTTCAAGATCCTGGAGCTGGACGAGAAGTTCAATTTCCTCGTGCCCGGGGCACGGATCGTCGATCTGGGCTGTGCGCCGGGCGGCTGGTGCCAGGTGGCGGTGCCGCGCGTCAATGCGTTGGGTGAAATGTCGGGCAAGCCGGTGGGCACCGTTCTGGGCGTCGATCTGCAAGAGGTCGAGCCGATCGCCGGCGCCGAGATCCACCAACTGGATTTTCTCGAGGACGGCGCCGACGACAAGGTCAAGGCCTGGCTGGGCGGCCGCGCGGACGTGGTGATGTCGGACATGGCGGCGGCCTCCTCGGGGCACAAGCAGACCGACCATCTGCGTATCGTGGCATTGTGCGAGGCGGCGGCGGAGCTGGCCTTCGACGTTCTGGAAGAGGGCGGCACCTTTGTCGCCAAGGTTCTGGCCGGCGGGGCAGAAAACGCGCTGCAGGCCAAGTTGAAGCGCGCTTTCCGCAAGGTCGTGAACGTGAAGCCGCCCGCCAGCCGCGCCGACAGTTCGGAAAAGTTCGTGGTCGCCCAGGGCTTTCGCGGTCGTCCCGAATAGGCGGCGGGGGCGCTGCCCCCTGCACCCCCGGAGTATTTTCGCCAAGATGAAGGGCAGCAAGACATCTTCTGCTTTCACCTTGGGAAAAATACCCCACGGGCGGCGCGATCGCCTCGCACGAGGTTGGGCGCGGCGCGGGCGGCCTCCTTGTCTTGCGGCATCCGCACTGGACGAAGCCGCCGTGTCGCCCCACATATGGGCCAGCAGGGAAGGGAAGCGCCATGACCAAGACCTATGCCAAATCCGCCGAGGCCATCGCCCGCCTCACCCCCGAGCAGTACCGGGTGACGCAGGAGAGCGGGACCGAACGGCCCTTTGCCAACGAATTTCATGATTTCAAGGGCGAAGGCCTCTATGTCGATGTGGTCTCCGGGGAGCCCTTGTTCACCAGCCGCGACAAGTTCGATTCAGGTTGTGGCTGGCCTAGCTTCACCCGCCCCGTCGAACCCGAGCATGTGGTCGAACTGTCCGATCGCAGCCTTGGCATGATCCGTACCGAGGTGCGCTCGGCCCATGGTGACAGCCATCTGGGCCATGTCTTCCCCGATGGCCCGCGAGAGCGGGGGGGGCTGCGCTATTGCATCAACTCCGCCGCGCTGCGCTTCATTCCGGCCGCGGAGCTGGAGGCCGAGGGTTACGGTGCCTTTAGCCATCTTTTTCAGGAGGACGCCACATGAGCGACGCCAATACCGAAACCGCGATTCTGGCGGGTGGTTGCTTCTGGGGGATGCAGGATCTGATCCGCAAGCTGCCCGGCGTGATCCGCACCCGGGTGGGCTATTGCGGCGGCGACGTGCCCAACGCCACCTACCGCAATCACGGGACCCATGCCGAGGCGATCGAGGTGATATTCGACCCCAATACCCTCAGCTATCGCAGGCTTCTGGAATTCTTTTTCCAGATCCACGACCCGACCACTTCGAACCGCCAGGGCAATGACCGCGGGCTCAGCTACCGGTCGGCGATCTACTATCTCGGCGCCGAGCAAAGGGCCGTGGCGATGGATACGATTGCCGATGTCAACGCCGCGGGGCTGTGGCCCGGCCCAGTGGTGACAGAGGTCGAACCCGCCCGCGAGTTCTGGGAGGCCGAGCCCGAGCATCAGGATTACCTGGAGCGGATCCCGAACGGCTATACCTGCCACTACCCGCGCCCCGACTGGGTGCTGCCGCGGCGCGACGCGGCCGAATAGCCCTGGCTTTCATTGTTCCACAAATACGCCTGCGGCATTTGCAGCGCCACAGGCGTATTTGTGGAACAATGAAAGGATCAGGAGAGGCGTTTGTAGTGAATGGTGCAGCTCGGGGCTGAACGTCTTGTAGGCAGAAAACCATGTAGAACAGAGCAGCTCCCGACGGAATCTTCTGGGGCTGTCTGCGAGGGATGTCGGCTGTGCGGAGATTGTGTTGAAAAGCTCCGCTTGAGCGAGGGCCCGGCTGGTGTTTCACTTCTCCCGAGGCATGGGAGAATTGACGATGATAGGGCCGCGGCAAGTTGCGCAGGGGGCGCTCTTCTACGAGTTCACGATAGAAGACCATGCCCTGCCGGACATCTGCTCAGAAGCGTCGACCGCTTTGTCGTTCTTGGCGATATGCGGCGCCATCTCACGCCGTTCCACAGCACAGCCGGGCGGCCATCGGTCGCCCCCGAGTTGAGGGTCCGGATGCTGTCCGGATGCTGATCGTCGGCTACGCCTTCGGCATTCGATCGGAACGGCGGCTCTGCGAGGCGGTCCATCTGAACCTCGCGTATCGCTGGTTCTGTCGGCTCGACGTGGCCGACCCGGTGCCCGATCATTCGACCTTTTCGAAGAATCGGCGCGGGCGGTTCCGTGAGGGCAATCTGTTCCGACATCTCTTCCAGGCAGTGCTGGCGCGCTGCCTCGCCGCGGGCCTCGTGGGGGGCGAGAGCTTTGGGGCGGACACCTCGCTGATCAAGGCTGATGCCAGCCGTTACACCAAGGCGGACTTCTCGGAATGGCCGGCGGAAGATGGGGCCAGCCGAGCGACGCAGGAATACCTCGATATGCTCGACGACGCCGCATTCGGGGATGCGACGCCGGTAAAGCCGAAGGCGATCTCGCCCACCGATCCCGCTGCGCGGTTCACCGGAGCCAACGGTGACCGGCCCTTCTTCGCCTACAGCACCAACTACCTGGTCGATCTGGACAACGCGATAATCGTCGACGTTGAGGCCACCGTGCCGATCCGGCAGGCTGAGGTCGGAGCCGTCCGCGACATGCTGACGAGAACCAGGGAACGGTTCGACCTTCACCCGGACACGGCTGGCCGCCGATACCGCCTGCGGCGCCGCAGAAATGCCCGGCTGGCTGGTCGACGACCAGGACATAGAGCCGCACATCCCGGTCTTCGACAAATCCGATCGCAAAGACGGGGGGTATCCGGCGACTGGATTCAGCTTCGATGAAACGGCAGACGAATACCGCTGCCCCCGGAAGCCATGCGCTGAAGCCCTATGGGCGAGACATCTCGAAGGGGCGACCGGAGTTCGGCAAGGACGGCTTCAAGAAATACTTCGCCCGAAAGCGGGATTGGGCAGCCTGTGCCCTGAAACCCCGGTGCACACCCAACCAGGCGACCCGTAAAATCTCTCGGTCAAGACAGAAGCGCGCGCGCCAGAAGGCGCGGGAGATCGCCACGAACGATGCGTATGTCTCTTCCAGTTGCGCCAGCAAGAAGGTCGAGATGCTCTTCGCCCACCTCAAGCGCATACTCGGTCTCGACCGTCTTCGCCTCCGAGCGCCGCCAAGGACGGGTTCCACATCGCCGCAATCGTCCAAAACCTCCGCGAACTCGCCAAGCTGAAACAGTCAACGGCGTAAGGCATCGGGAAGATCGCGCCGCATGGCGCGCCGGTTGGAAATCCGGGTCGAATTTTTCAACACTATCCATAGACCACCCATTCGGACTTGCGGGGAGGGGCAAACCAGGCGGTGAAGGTCTGGGGCTCGGCGAGCCCGGCGAGATCATCGAAGAAGGTGAGCTTGTCGGTACGATGGAGCGTGGCCAGCCCCTACAGAAAGAGGCCGCGGAACAGGCGGGAGAGAACCCGGACATGCAGGAAGAAGCCGGGGCGGCAGGCGACCCAGCGGGCGCCATCGAGTGATAGCCCGCGCCGGGGACGAACATGCGGACATGGGGATGGTGGGTCGTCGCGCCCAAGGCGTGCTTGCAGCACGACGCCGAGCCCCAGGCATGCAGGGCCGCCGTCCGGCAGACCTTTGCGCCAAGGCGCATCGGATCGTCAGCAATGGTCAGCACCGTCTCAGCCGAGGCGCGGGCAGCAGGTCGTAGGCCGGCTTCGTTCGCCAATGTCTCTCGGATCATTGGCGTTCCATTGGCTCACCCTGGCATTTGGGTCAGGCCGGTTCTTGCGGGAATTACAGACGATGCGCTTGTGGCTGCAGCGCGTGCGGGCGGCGACATGGCCGCCGAGCGCCTTGGTCCAGCAGCCCCGGCGGCAGCATGACCTTGCGGTCCTTGCGGCCCTTGCCCTGCTCGACATGGATCAGCATCCGGTCACTGTCGCTGACCTTCAGGTTGCAGACCTCCGCCGCCCGGAGCCCGGCGCCGTAGGAGATGCTGAGCGCCGCGCGGTACTTGAGACCTGGCCCCGGCGCGGCCATCAGAGGATCGGACCCCTCCTCGACGCTGAAGACGACTGGCAGCTTCCGTGGTTGGCTGCGGAACTGCATGTAGCGCTTCATGTCTTCGCGCCCGCAGGTCATGCCGAAAAAGAACCTCAGCGCCACGATGCGCGCGTTGAACGTGGTCGGCGTGATCCTGGCGTCGGTCATGTACAGCTGATAGGCGCGAAGCTCCTGCGGCGTCGCCGTATCAGGGGATCGCTTCAGGAACCCCGCGAAGTCCTTGATCGCCCGGATGTGGGCCTGCTGGGCCTTCTCGCCCATCCCGCGGATACGCATGCCTTCGATCATCCGCTCGCGAAGCAGTGTGGTTCTCTCCTTCGCCATGCGAACCTCCTGTCTGACAATTGAGCGACCCCAATCGTCGGACAGAACGGACAGGCCCAAATGCACAGCGTTCAGATCATCGCGGACCACCAGCCACAGGCGCCAATGCCGCGCGAGCGGCTTCGGCCCTGGGTCCGGAGCAGTCATGCGCTTCGAACCTTCGTGGTTCTCACGTGCACCGCTCTCTGCAAAGGGCTGGAGGTTCAGGAGAGGCGTTTCAGTTCCGTCGCAAGGTCGCCATAGCCGGTGAACCGCCGCTCGTAGGCAAGACCGAGGCGGCGGGCCGCGTCACGGGCCTTGGCGTCCAGGGAAGGATCGTCGGTCTGGGCCTGGTAGACGAGCTTTTCGTAATTGCCAAACAGCATGTCGCGCAGTTCCGGGTGGCGGTCGAGGCCCATGGGCTTCCACACGAAGGCATCGAACTGGCGCACCAGAAAATCGGTCAGGTAGAAGGCGGCGATCTCGTCTTCCGCATGGGCCGCGAAGGCCGCGTTGCCTTCGAAGAAGGCGTAGCAATGCGGGCCGGGGATCATCTCGACGCCCAGTTCCGCGCATTTCGCCGCCAGAAGGCCGCCGGTGCCGCAATCGGCATAGACGACGAAGATGGTTTCGTACCGGCCCCTGGCCTCGGTCACCGCGGCCTCTACGGCGGTGGGGATGCGGTCGGGTCGCAGATGCAGATTGGCCGGCAGACAGTGCAGATCCATGTGGTCCCAGCCATTGGCGCGCTTCAGCGCCAGGATTTCATGCGCAAGCGCCCCGCAGGCAAGCAACAGGATCCGGCCCTTGCGCGCGGGCGCGAGGCCCTCTTGCGCAAGGTGGCGGTCGTCGGGGATCATCGGCCCCGCCCGAAGGCCAGGCGCAGGAAGACAAGCGCCGCGATCGCAATGAAAAGACCGCCCCCTAGCCCCAAGGCGCCCTGGACCCAATAGGCCACCCCGAGGGTCGCGGCGGCGGCCGCGAAAACCAGCATGAGGATCGAGGAGAAGCGGAAGGCTGACATCGCGAAACTCCTTTCTTCGAAGAATCTGGGGGCCGGGCGGCAAGATGACAACCCCGGCGCGCTAGGCAGACGCCGGGGCGAAGCGGTCGGGGCCGGCGGTCAGGTCTGGTTGTGCTTGCGCGCGACAAAGCTTTTCGCGGTTTCCACCGCCACCGCGGCATCGCGGCAATAGGCGTCGGCGCCGATCGCCTTTCCGAATTCCTCGTTCAGGGGGGCGCCGCCGACCAGCACGATGTAATCGTCGCGCATACCCTTTTCCTTCAGCGTGTCGATCACCACCTTCATGTACGGCATGGTCGTGGTCAGCAGCGCCGACATGCCCAGGATATCGGGACGTTCGGCCTCCAGCGCTTCCAGGTATTTCTCGACCGAGTTGTTGATGCCCAGATCCAGGACCTCGAAACCCGCGCCCTCCATCATCATCGCCACAAGGTTCTTGCCGATGTCGTGGATGTCGCCCTTCACCGTGCCGATCACCATCTTGCCCATGCGCGGCGCGCCGGTCTCGACCAGAAGCGGCTTGAGGATGAACATCCCCGCCTTCATCGCATTTGCCGCCAGCAGGACCTCGGGCACGAAGAGGATGCCGTCGCGGAAGTCGTCGCCGACGATCTTCATCCCGCCGACAAGCGCCTTGGTCAGCACGTCATACGGCGCCCAATCGCGTTCGAGCAGGATGTTCACACCCTCCTCGATCTCTTCCTTGAGGCCATCGTAAAGATCGTCGTGCATCTGCAGCACAAGCTCGTCATCCCCAAGCTCGGACAGGATGATCTCGTCGTCGTCATCGGCCATGGCTAACTCCCGCGCCTGTGTTTCGGTCTACATGCGTCCATTCCCCGCAGGGCACTGTCCGGATTGCGACATAGCCCGCGCATTCTCCGACCCGCGGCACCGGACGCCGGCCGCGGGGGCTTGTAAATGTTCATGGTGTGTTCCATTCTGGCGCGATGTCGGACAACGCGCGCGCCAAGCTGCCCCTCAGCCTGCCTACCAGCCTGCCTTCTGGGCTGCACGCCCGCGGCCGTGGTGCCGGGTCGAATGCTTGCGGGCGCTTCGAGGCCACCCGGCGCGAGGTATTCGACGACGGCTGGGATCTGACCCTCGAAGCCCGGGTGCTGCGCACCGAGGTCCGGCAGGAAACCCCGCGCTCGGCGCTGCGCCGCAATACCTCTCCCGACATTGCCTTCGATCGCTCGATCAACCCCTACCGCGGGTGCGAGCACGGCTGCATCTATTGCTTCGCGCGTCCCACCCACGCCTATCTGAACCTCTCTCCCGGGCTGGATTTCGAAACCCGGCTGATCGCCCGCCCCGGACTGGGCGCGGTGCTGGAACGCGAGCTGCGCAAACCCGGCTACAGCGCGGCACCGGTGGCGATCGGCACCAATACCGATCCTTATCAGCCGATCGAGGCCGAGTATCGGGTGATGCGTGAACTGCTGGAGGTGCTTGCCGCCTTCCGCCACCCGGTGACGATCGTCACCAAGGGCGCGCTGATCGAACGTGATCTCGACCTGCTGGCGCCAATGGCGGCGCAGGGCCTCTTGCATGTCGGCATCTCGATCACGACGCTGGACGACGGCCTGAGCCGCAAATTGGAGCCGCGCGCGCCGCGCCCGGCCCGCCGCCTGCAGGTGATCGCGCGGCTGGCCGAGGCCGGGGTTCCGGTGCGGGTGATGGTGGCGCCGGTGGTGCCGGGCCTGACCGATGCCGAAACCGAGGCGATCCTGACCGCCGCCCGCGACGCCGGCGCCCGCGCGGCAAGCTGGATCATGCTGCGCCTCCCGCGTGAGGTCTCGGCGCTGTTTCGCGACTGGCTGGCCACGCACTACCCCGACCGGGCCGCGCGGGTGATGGGACGGGTGCGCGACCTGCACGGCGGCCAGGACTACGATCCGCAATGGGGCCAGCGGATGCGCGGGCAGGGGGTCTGGGCCGATCTCGCCGCCCAGCGCTTCGACCGGGCCACCCGACGGCTTGGCCTTGACGGCAAGCTCGCACCGCTGCGCCGCGACCTCTTCGCGCCGCCCCCGCGCCCCGGCGATCAGTTGAGCCTCGGTTTGTGACATGGCCGCACCGTCGGCGCCCCGGCGGCACCGATCCTCCTTCATCTTGGCAAAAATACTCTCGGGGGGACGCGGGGGGCAGACAGCCCCCCGCCCGTTGCGCCTCAGCTCCGCCGCCGCCCGCGTCTTTCGCGCGACGGCCCGACCTCGTCCCCGGTCCCGTCCGAGGCCGAGGAAAACCCCCCCAGCGTCGCGGCAATGGTGTCCAGGGTGGGGCGCGGTCCCGGGGGCGTCTCGACCAGCGCGCGGTGCATCGCCTCCAGATGCTCGGGCATGGTGCCGCAGCAGCCGCCGATGATGCGCGCGCCCGCGTCGCGCGCCAGCACCGCATATTTGCCCATCAGCTCGGGCGTTCCGTCGTAATGGATATGGCCGTCGTGGTATTTCGGGATGCCGGCATTGCCCTTGGCGATGATCGGCCGCTCGGTTCCCTGGGCGGTGAAGCCCAGCACCGTGCGCATCAGGTCCGACGCGCCGACACCGCAATTGGCGCCGAAGGCCAGCGGCGGATTGTCCAGCGCGTCGACCATCGCGGCCATCGAGGCCGAGGTCACCCCCATCATCGTGCGCCCGGCGGTGTCGAAGCTCATCGTTCCGCACCAGGGCATGCCCGCCAGCCGCGCCGCTTCGGCCGCGGCCTTGTACTCCTCGGCGGCCGAGATCGTCTCGACCCACAGCACGTCGACACCCCCGGCCTTCAGCCCCTCGGCCTGTTCGTGGAACATCTCGACCGCCAGCGCATGGGTCAGATTGCCCATCGGCGCCATGATCTCGCCGGTCGGGCCGATCGAGCCGGCCACCACCACCGGCCGTCCGGCGGCATCGGCCACCTCGCGGCCCAGTTCGGCGGCGACGCGGTTCAGTTCCCGCACCCGGCCCTGGGCGTCGTGCAGCTTCAGCCGCGCGGCGTTGCCGCCGAAGGAATTGGTCAGGAAGATGTCCGAGCCCGCGTCGACCGCCCCCTTGTAAAGCTTGCGGATGTTGTCGGGCTTGTCGATATTCCACAATTCCGGCGGCTCGCCCGATCCAAGGCCCATGTTGAACAGGTTGGTGCCCGTGGCACCGTCGGCCATCAGCCAGTCCCGCGTGCTTAGCAGCTTGGACAGAAGGTCGCTCATCGGGGTCTCCCTTGGGTCTGGGGCGGTCTGGGCCGATCGGTCGGCGCCGGCGGCCGGGCCGTTGGCGCCGGGCCGGGTGTGCCATGCCGGGCAGCCCGGGGCAAATGGATATTACACATGAAGATCATGTGGGCGGCCACAAGTTGCCGTCCCGTCCGCCACGTCACGCCCGGCCCGGCGCCCATTCCCCGGCGCCCATTCCCCGGCGCCCACAACCCGGAGCCCACGACCCGGCCCGCCCGACCCGGCGCCGATGACCCGGCGCCCACGACCTGATGCCAACGGCCCGGCGCCCATTGCCCGGCCGCCGGCCGGCGGTGCCGGATTCAGTTCTCGGTGACCAGCTGCGCCTTGGCGACGGACAGGAACTCTGCCATCTTCAGGCGGATCTCGGAAACGTTGGACCTGCCGCCCAGATCCTCGACCAGCTTGCGCACCACGTCCTCGTGCCCCGGTTCCTGGAAATCGGCGCGGATCACGCTCAGGGCATATTCGTCGGCCTCGGCGCCGCTCATCCCCAGCTTTTCGGCGGCCCAGAGGCCGAGCAGCTTGTTGCGCCGCGCCTCGGCCTTGAACTGCATCTCGGCGTCGTGGGCGTATTTGCTCTCAAAGGCGTTTTCGCGGTCGTCGAATGTGGTCATCAGGGGCCTCTCGGATCTGGCGGGTCACATGACCCTATACTTTCTGATATGCCCCCACGGCCGCGCTATCGCAAGACCCGCCAGAGGGGGTGGGTCAGATTGCCCGGCGCCGGGGCGAGGGAACGGCCACGCCCGCGCAAGCATTCGGCGCCCTGTGCGCCTGGACGGGTCGGATCTGGGCCAAGGCCTGGGGGGACGCAAGCCGCCGGGCCCCGGTATCGCGGCCTCCGGATCCGGCCCCGCGGGCTTTGCCTTGCGGCAGCGGCGCGGCTCGACTATAGGGCAGGCAGGGTTGGGGCCGATCGCGCGTCGGCACCCTTTTCGCGCATCCCCGGAGGGCCCATGGCACGGCGCAAGAAGATCTACGAGGGCAAGGCCAAGATCCTGTACGAAGGCCCCGAGCCGGGCACCCTGGTGCAGTATTTCAAGGACGAGGGCATGGTGGCCGAGGCCGGCGGCCCGGACATCGTCGAGGGCCGGGGCGTGTTGAACAACCGCCTGTCTGAATTCTTCATGACCGGTCTGAACGCGATCGGCGTGCCCACGCATTTCATCCGCCGCATCAACATGCGCGAGCAGCTGATCCGCGCGGTCGAGATCATCCCGCTTGCGGTGGTGGTGCGCAACTTCGCCGCCGGTGCGATGACCGAACGGCTGGGCATCGCCGAGGGCACCGCCCTGCCGCGCCCGATCGTCGAGTTCTACTACAAGGACGAGGCACTGGGCGATCCGCTGGTGACCGAGGAACACGTCATCGCCTTCGGCTGGGCCGGGCAGCAGGACCTGGATGACATGGTGGCGCTGGCGCTGCGGGTGAACGATTTCCTGTCGGGCGTGATGATGGGCGTGGGCATCCGTCTGGTGGATTTCCGCATCGAGGTGGGCCGCATCTGGGAAGGCGATTTCCAGCGCCTGATCGTCGCGGACGAGATCAGCCCGGATTCGTGCCGGCTGTGGGACATGCGCACCGGCGAGCGTTTCGGCAAGGATGCGGGGGCCGCGGATCCGTCGCTTCTGTCCGAAGCCCATGCCGAGGTGGCGCGGCGGCTGGG
Source organism: Allgaiera indica (assembly GCF_900106675.1). GTDB lineage: Bacteria > Pseudomonadota > Alphaproteobacteria > Rhodobacterales > Rhodobacteraceae > Acidimangrovimonas > Acidimangrovimonas indica. The sequence goes on along the minus strand of NZ_FNOB01000005.1, from coordinate 70,562 downwards.
CGTGCTGCCCACCAATGTGACCCATTCGACGAAACCGACACTGATCAACTGAGGGACGGGTGATGAAAGCGCGGGTGCATGTGATGCTGAAGACGGGGGTTCTGGACCCCCAGGGCGAGGCGGTGAAACACGCCCTTGGCACGCTGGGCTTCACCGGCGTCGAGGCCGTGCGTCAGGGCAAGGTGATCGAGCTGGACCTGACCGCCACCGACCGCGCCGCCGCCGAGGCCGAGGTCGCCCGGATGTGCGAGAAGCTGCTGGCCAACACCGTGATCGAGAAATACGACATCGAGATCGTCTGAGGCTGGTGCGGCACCTCTGAGGTCATGCCCGTGGCGAGGGCTGGAAGGCATAGCCCCGGGGTGTCGGCGGCGCAGATCTTTCCGCCATCGGGTGTTTCGGTCCAGGCTTGCGGCATCCGCGGGTGATCACGGACAAAGGAAGGGCCGACGATGACGCCTCCCAAGCCTCCCTTCGAGGGCGCCTGCCTGTGCGGGGCGGTGCGGGTCCGCGTGACCGCGCCCCCGCTTCTGACGCTCGCGTGCCATTGCCGCGACTGTCAGAAGCTGACGGCAAGCGCCTATTCCCTGACCACGATGTTCCCGATGGATGGCTTCTTTCTCACGGGCGAGGTGATCCGGGGCGGTCTCTGCTCTCACGGGCGGCGGCATTTCTTCTGCAAGTCATGCCTGAATTTCATCTTTTCCGAGATCACTGGCGCCGATCAGCGCGTCAATCTTCGGACCAGCGTGCTAGAGAACGCGGCGGCCTTCACACCCTTCGTCGAGTTGATGACCGAGGACAAGATGCCATGGGCGCAGGTCCCGGCGGCATTTAGCTTCGCCAGGTTTCCGCAGACAGCGGAAGACTTGCAGGCGCTCATGGACGCCTACGCGAAGCAGTGATCGCGCCGGGCGCGCGAGAACGGGCGCGCTCCACGACGCGGGAACTGTCGTTCGCTCATACGGCGATGCGGCAGTACCCCCCGGCGGGGTGGCTATTGCAATGGCTTCTCGAAGTAGACGCGATCAAAGCCGTCCTCCGTTCGTGTAGAGGCGCACCGATGCCAGCCCGTTTCGGCGCGCCGCATCTTCGCAGTATTCGACAAGCGCCCTGCCCACGCCCTGACCGGCGGCGCGGGGAAGAACCGCCACGTTCTCTAGCATCATGTAGTTTGCTTCCTGAAAGAAGACCATGAAGCCGAGGATTGCCCCTTGTTCGTCGATCGCGACATGCGCGTCGCCTGCGGCGATCTGCGCTGCATAGTCTGCGACCATCGGCGCGGGCTTTCGACCGATGGTCGCAACGTAGCGGTCATAGGCCTGCTCTGTGCAGGCCCGAATGTTGGCCTCATCACCCGTGGCTGCCCTTCTAATCATGATGTGCCCGGATAGCCTGTTCCAATCCGCACAACGTTAGGACCCCGCGCAGCGTCTTCAATGGGCAAAGCGCGGCCGCCCGTTGCCCTCCGTCCCTCATCCGGCGAAAGGGGTCCTTTCAACGCCCCTTGCCGCGTTTCAGATCAATGCGCCGGCTTGATGAAGGTCCCGTTGCGCAGTTCCGCCACCGCCTGCATCAGCTCGGCCTGGGTGTTCATCACGATCGGCCCGTGCCAGGCGATCGGCTCCTGGATCGGCGCGCCGGACACCAGCAGGAAGCGCACCCCTTCGGGCCCTGCCTGCACCGTCACCTCGTCGCCGGTGCCGAACTGGATCAGCGTGCGGTTGCCCGACAGGTCGCGGATGTTCACCTCCTGGCCCATCACCTCCTTCTCCAGCAGCACGCCCTTTGGCTGTGACGCATCGGCAAAGGCGCCCGCACCCTCGAACACATAGGCGAAGGCGCGCCGGTAAGTGTCGACCGGGAAGGTCTTCTTCACCCCGGCAGGCACGAAGATGTCCAGATATTGCGGGTCGGCGGCAATGCCATCGACCGGGCCGCGCTTGCCCCAGAACGCACCCACCACCACCTTCACCCGCGTGCCGTCGTCGTCGATCACCTCGGGGATGTCGGTGCCGCGCACGTCCTGATAGCGCGGCGCGGTCATCTTCAGGCCGGAGGGCAGGTTGGCCCATAGCTGGAAGCCGTGCATCTGGCCCTGCGCGTTGCCCTTGGGCATCTCCTGATGCAGGATGCCCGACCCGGCGGTCATCCACTGCACATCGCCCGCGCCCAGCGAGCCCGCGTTGCCCAGGCTGTCGCCATGGTCCACCGTGCCGGAAAGCACATAGGTGATCGTCTCGATGCCGCGATGCGGGTGCCAGGGGAAACCCGCGCGGAAATCCTCGGGGCGGTCGTTGCGGAAATCGTCGAACAGCAGGAACGGATCCATCCGGTCGGGATTGTCGAAGCCGAAGGCGCGGTGCAGGTGGACGCCCGCGCCCTCCAGCGTCGGGTGGGCGGTGGTCTGGTATGAAATCGGTCTGATCGACATCGGCGCGTCTCCTTGATGGCCCGGCCGGAAAGCGGCCGGAACCCTTGCGGCGAAGATGGGCGCGGGGCGTGCGCCGCTCAAGCCCCGGGCGCGCGCAGATCCTGTGCGGCGGGTCACAGCCCCGGCCGGAAAGGCCGAGGCGCGGAGGATCAGTCCTCCATTGCCTCCAGCTCGTCGATGAAGCCGGCGATCATGCTCAGCCCCTTGTCCCAGAACTTCGGGTCGGACGCGTCTAGGCCGAAGGGGGCCAGCAATTCCTTGTGGTGCTTCGATCCGCCGGCTTTCAGCATCTCGAAATACTTCTCCTGAAAGCCCGCGTCGCCCTCGGCATAGACGGCGTAAAGCGCGTTCACCAGCCCGTCGCCGAAGGCATAGGCGTAGACGTAGAAGGGCGAATGGACGAAATGCGGCACATAGGCCCAGAAGGTTTCATACCCGTCCATGAAATTGAACGCGTCGCCCAGGCTCTCGGCCTGGATCGACATCCACAGCGCGTTGATGTCGTCGGGGGTCAGCTCTCCTTCGCGGCGCGCGGCGTGCAGCTTGCATTCGAAATCGTAGAAGGCGATCTGGCGCACCACCGTGTTGATCATGTCCTCGACCTTGCCGGCCAGCAGGGTCTTCTTCTCGGCTTGGGTCCTGGCGCCTTCCAGAAGCTTGCGGAAGGTCAGCATCTCGCCGAAGACGCTGGCGGTCTCGGCCAGGGTCAGCGGCGTCGAGGACAGAAGCTCTCCCTGTCCGGCGGCCAGCACCTGATGCACGCCATGGCCCAGCTCATGCGCCAGGGTCATCACGTCGCGCGGCTTGCCCAGATAGTTCAGCATCACATAGGGATGCACCTCGGTCACGGTGGGATGAGCGAAGGCGCCGGGGGCCTTGCCTGGCTTCACCGCAGCGTCGATCCAGCCCTTGTCGAAGAACGGCCGGGCGATCTCGGCCATGCGCGGATCGAAGGCGGAATAGGCGGTCAGAACCGTATCCTTCGCCTCGTCCCAGGCCACCGTCTTCGGCGCCTCGGTGGGCAGCGGCGCGTTGCGGTCCCAGATTTCCAGCTTCTCCAGCCCCAGCCATTTCGCCTTCAGCCGGTAATAGCGGTGCGAAAGCTTGGGGTAGGCCGCCACCACGGCATCGCGCAGCGCCTCGACGACCTCGGGCTCGACATGGTTCGACAGGTGCCGCGCGGTCTGGGCGGTGGGCATCTTGCGCCAGCGGTCCTCGATCTCCTTTTCCTTGGCCAGCGTGTTGTGGACCCGCGAAAACAGCTTGAGGTTCCCTTCGAACACGCCCGCCAATGCCCGCGCGCCGGCCTCGCGCTTCGCGCGGTCGCTGTCGGTCAAGAGGTTCAGCGTGGCTTCCAGGTTCAGGGCCTCGTCCTCGCCCGCGACCTCGAAGGTCAGACCGGCCAGGGTTTCGTCGAACAGCTTGTTCCAGGCCGAGGCGCCGACCGAGGATTGATCATGCAGGAATTTTTCCAGCTCATCGGACAGCTGATAGGGGCGCAGCGCGCGCATGCGGTCGAACACCGGCCGGTAGCGGGCCAGATCGGCATTGGCCGCCAGAAGGTTCCCCAGGTGGGCCTCGTCGAGGCGGTTGAATTCCAACCCGAAGAACACCAGCGGCGTGGTGTAATCGGTCACCTTCTGCTGCGCGTCGCCCATGAACTTGGCGCGCGAGGGATCGGTGGTGTTCTGGTAATAGCGCAGCCCCGCGAAGGACATGATCCGCCCGGCGACCACGTCGATACGTTCATAGCGCCTGACACAATCAAGCATGGCGGCCGCGTCCAGATCGGCCAGCTTACCCTCGTAGCTGGCGGCGAAGGCGGCGCATTCGGTTTCCAGCCAAGCCAGATCGCGGGAGAATTCGGGCGCGTCGGGGGCGGCGTAAAGGTCGCTCAGATCCCAGTCGGGCAGGGTGCCCAGGGCCTTGGCCCCCTTGGGCTCGGCGTCGAAGGCGGGGCGGGACAGGGGCAGGGTCATGGCGTTCCTCTTTACGGTTCGTCCTTCATCTAGGCGCGAAGCCCCCCGGGGTTCAAGGCGGGGCGGGGAAATCCGGGCGTTTCGGATGGCGCGGGGCCGGGGGGGCTAGTGGAACTGCACTTCCAGAAGATTGACCAGCGCCTGGGCCAGCGCGGCATGGGCGGCGCTGCGGGCCTTGCCGCTGTCGCCGCAGATCGGCGCGTCGCTGCCCGAATCCTTCAAGATCGCGCCACCCTTGGGGGTGCATTGGGGAAAGGTGTCATAGCGGCTTACGCCCGGCAGGTCGGTATAGCTGACATTGGCGCCGGCGCCTTTCAGGGCCGCGCCCTGCATCCCCTTGGGGTTGCTGCCTGGCTTGCCCAGATCGACGATCGCGACCGGCACCGGCGCCTTCGCCAGGCTGTCGGCGTCGAAGCTGGCCGCGTATTCGGGCGCGACCGCGATCGCGAAGCCGATCCGCGGATCGCGGCGCAGCTTGGTCAGTGGGGTCAGATCGGCGCTGTGAAGATCCATGCCACCGGCTTTCAGCCAGGGGCAATCCATGCCGGGGCCGCCCTTGTCGCAGCTTTGCGCGAAGGCGGCCGGATCGATGCGTCCCCCCGCCACCGACAGCGCAGCGGTGCCGCCCAGGAACAGGCCCACCGCCGCGATCTTGTTCTCGGCGATGCTCTTGTCCCAATCGGGATTGGCCAGGATCGCGTTCAGCGCGCCGCTGAGGTCGCGGGCGCGGTTGGCGATCTCCTCGATCGCCAGCTGGGCATCCTTCGGTCCCAGCATCGGCCCATGTTCGGCGACCACGACATAGCCCGCCCGCGCCAGCCGTTTCGCCAACCAGGCGCCGTTGTTCGATGACGACCGCAGCCCACCATGCGACAGCACCACCAGCGGGTGGCGGCCCGGCGGGATCGGTGCGCCGCGCTCGCCCGAGGTGCCCTCGAACACCGCATTGCCGCCGATGGTCACCGGCGTGCCCGGGCCGGTGGCGGGATACCACAGCGTCAGGTCGATCTGCCGCCCGGTCACCGCATCGGTATAGGTCGCCGTGAACACACCCACCGGCACCACGATCGAACTGCCCGAGGTCGCGGGGTTCTCGGCCGGAGCGGTGGCGGGGGCGGGGACGGTGTCGCTTCGCGCGCCCAGGGGGGCCAATCCCAGGGCCGGCAACAGGGCACCGAAGACCAGGGCGGGAAGCGGGACTTTCATGTCTGACTCCGGTCGGGCGCGACGGCGCCAATCCGGTTGAAACCCAGCGCGTGGTTCTGGTCAAGCCGCGATTTCATCCGCCGCGCGGGCGGTGACGAACTCTCCATGCAGATGCGAGACGGCGCTGGCATGGATCGCCTCGGCGGGCATCGGCGCCGCGCCGCCCCAGGAACAATCGGCGCTGGTGTCATAGGCCGCGCAGGCGTCATGGGCCAGGACCACGCCAAAGCCGAGGTTGGCGGCCATCCGGCAGGTGGTCGAGACGCAATGCGGCGTGGTCAGCCCGCAGACCACCAGCCGTGTGACGCCGAGGCCGCGCAGATGGGCCTCCAGCGGGGTGCCGATGAAGGCCGAATTCACGGATTTCTCGATGATCGTCTCGCCGGGCAGGGGGGCGACCTCGGGTTTGAACGCCGCGCCCGGGCCGGGCCCCAGTGGGCTGCCCGGCGAAAGGCTGACATGGCGGATATGGACCAGCGGCGCCCCGGCCGCCCGCCAGCGCGCCAGCAGCCTGCCCGCCGCCGCCTCTGCGCCCGGGTTGTTGCGCGCGCCCCAGCGCGGATCGTCGAACCCGCGCTGGATGTCGATCAAGATCAGTGCGGCCTGGCTCACTTGTCCACCGGCGTGCGGTAGATCATCCGCCGCACAGACCCGGTTTTCGAGCGCATCAGAAGGGTTTCGGTCGTCACCCAGCCCGGTTCGCGCTTCAATCCGCGTACCAAGGAGCCGTCGGTGACCCCGGTGGCCGCGAAGATCACGTCCTTGGTGACCAGCTCGTCGCGGGTATAGATGCGGTTGAAATCCTCGATCCCGGCGCGCGCCGCACGGCCGCGTTCGTCATCGTTGCGAAACAGGAGCTTGCCGAAGATTTGCCCGCCCATGCATTTCAGCGCCGCCGCCGCCAGCACCCCCTCGGGCGCCCCGCCCGAGCCCATGTACATGTCGATCCCGGTCACTGCCGCCTCGGCGCAATGAATCACGCCGGCCACGTCGCCATCGGTGATCAGCCGGATCGCCGCGCCGGTGGTGCGGACCTCGGCGATCATCTCCTGATGCCGGGGACGTTCCAGGATGCACACGGTGATGTCCTGCGCGTCGCAACCCTTGGCTTTCGCCAGCGCCCGCACCCGTTCCGCCGGGGGCATGTCCAGACCGACGGTGCCCGGCGCATAGCCCGGCCCGATGGCAAGCTTTTCCATGTAGACATCGGGCGCGTGCAGCATCGAGCCCTGCGGTCCCATCGCGATCACCGTCAGCGCGTTGGGCATGTCCTTGGCGGTCAGCGTCGTGCCTTCCAGCGGGTCCAGCGCGATGTCCACCGCCGGGCCGTTGCCGGTGCCGACCTCTTCGCCGATGTACAGCATCGGGGCCTCGTCGCGTTCGCCCTCGCCGATGACCACTGTGCCGGCGATGTCAAGCTGGTTGAGCTGATCGCGCATCGCGTTCACCGCGGCCTGGTCGGCGGCCTTCTCGTCGCCGCGACCCACCAGGCGGGCCGAGGCCACGGCCGCCGCCTCGGACACCCGCGCGAGGCCCAGGGACAGCATGCGGTCGTTGAAGATATCGGGATCGGCCATGGCTTGGGTCCTTCGTGCGCAATTGGGTCGGTCCCGTCCTAGCCCGAGCACGGGCGGCGGGCAACGACGGTAACGCTAACGGAAATCTGCTACAGGCCCATGACGGGGCGGGGCGGCGGGTTGGCAAAGGGCGCGCGCGGGCAGGGGCGCAAGGGCGGCGCAGATCGGGCGCCACCCCGTTGCCAGAGCTTGCGCCCCGTGGCGGTCGGGGCTAGTTTGGTCGCAACTTGAGTTGGAGGGCGACGCGATGACGCCCGAGCGTCCCGAGGGGGAGGGCGCGTTCCCGGACTCGGATGAGCCGCACCTTGCGGTCGCTGGCCCCGACCCGGTCGAACGCCCCCGGCCCCTGCTATCGGATCCCGCGCTCTATGCCGCGCTGGATCTTGGCACGAACAGTTGCCGCATGCTGATCGCGCGTCCGCGCGGCAGCCAGTTCCACGTACTGGACAGCTTTTCCAAGACGGTGCAGCTTGGCATCGGGCTGGAGGCCTCGGGGCGGCTGTCGCGCGGCTCGATGGGGCGCACGGTGCAGGCGCTGCGAATCTGTCAGAAGAAGATCGAGAAGCACGGCGTCGTGCGGATGCGTCTGGTCGCGACCGAGGCCTGCCGCCGCGCCCGCAACGCGCGCGATTTCATCCGCACGGTGCAGCGCGAGACCGGGCTGACGTTGGAAATCATCGCCCCCGAGGAAGAGGCCCGCCTGGCCGTGGTGTCCTGCGCCCCCCTGGTCGGCCGGCGGACCGAGGAATTGCTGGTCGTGGACATCGGCGGCGGCTCGACCGAGCTGGTGTGGCTGGACCTGTCCGAGGTTCCGCCACACGAACATGCGCGCTCGATCATGCGGCTGCATGCGGGCTTTTCTCCGAAGGTGCAGGACGGGCCGGTGGCGCGGATGGTGGATTGGATTTCGGTGCCGCTGGGGGTGGCGACGCTGCGCGACCAGTTCATGGATGTCGAGGACGATTCGGCCCGCTTCGCGCTGATGAGCTGGTTCTTCGAGGAAAAGCTGGCCGATTTCAGCCCCTACAACGCCGAGACCAAGCGCGAGAATTTCCAGATCATCGGCACCTCGGGCACGGTGACGACGGTGGCGGCCTCGTTCCTGGGGCTGAAGCGCTATGATCGCAACAAGGTCGACGGGCTGCGCATGACCTCGGCCCAGATCGACAACGTGATCCGCGACTATCTGGCGCTTGGGCCGGAAGGCCGGCGGCGTGATCCGCGCATCGGGCGCGACCGCCACGCGCTGATCATGTCGGGGGCGGCGATCTTGCAGGCGCTGATGCGGGTCTGGCCGACCGATCGCCTTTCGGTCGCTGACCGCGGGCTGCGCGAGGGGCTGCTTTACGCGCAGATGTGCGCCGATGGCGTACTGGAGGAAGGCCCCTACTAGAGGCCCGCATCCGACGCCGCGCGGCGGTCGAAACGCGGAACGCCGCCCCAGGAAGGGCGGCGTTGGTGTCTTGGGCCGGTTCGCATGACCGGACCCGGCCTCGCGTGGACCGGCGCCGATCGCGGCCGGCGATCCGGGCTTATTTCTTCACCGGGGCTTTCGCCGTGTTGATGCCATTGGCCTTGTTGTTCTTCTGCACCTCCTCATAGGCGGCGGTGAAGCCCTTGAGCGAGATCGGCAACGTGATCGGCGCGTTCGGCGCGCTGGCGGCGACGATGGTCAAAGAACCCTTGGCACCCTTCTTGTAGCCGTCCAGATCCTGCTGGGTCAGCCCGATTCGCGAGAAACAGCCGACCGGGTTGCACAGCATGAACGGATAGCGCTTGGCGCCGCCACCGTCGATGGCGATGGTCACGTCCTGGGTCAGCAGGGTCTCAAGCGGGGTGACGATGGTCGCGCCGGCGACCGCCTGGCCGCCCGGCGGCAGCGGCACCATGCTGAATTCCGAGACCGGGTTGCCCTTCTCGTCGGTCAGCAGCTGATACAGCTCGCACGGGTCCTTGTTGTCCTTGGCGCGGAAGCAGCGCACCGTCCAGTCGCCCTGCTTGTCCTTCACATACATCTTGTTCTTCACGGACTTGCCCATTGAAAGCGCGCCGGAATCGGCCTTGGCGCCGGCGGCGTCCGGGGCAGGGGTCTTGTCGGCGCCGGTCGCGGGGGCGCCGGCGGCGTCGGAAGTGGCGGGCGCGGTCCCGGTCGCGGCGGGCGCGGCGGGGGTGGTTGCGGTCTGGGCCATCGCGGTCTGCGCGAAGGGCAGCGCCAGCACGAGGGTCAGGGCATGGGCGAATTTCGACATCTTGGCTCCCGTAAGGGTCGTTGGGTCGGCGGCGGGTGTATCATGCGGCACCGCCGATGTCAGGGGAGAATTCCCCGCGGATCGCGGCCGGACGCGCGGTTTCTCGCCAACGTGAGCGGCGCGCGGCGGACCGGGCGGTAGATGGGGCGGCAGATGGGGCGGCAAAGGGGGCTGCCGACGGCCCGGACGGGCGCGGCGCGGGCAGGGGAGCGGCCATAAGAAAAGGGCCCGCGAAGGGCCCTCTCCGGTATATTTTTTCTCCCCGTCGGACTGGCCGACTTTGTATTGCAGGCACGCTATTGCCTTGATCGGCGCGCGTCAACAGTGAAATGTCGTGATGAAGGTGGCTCTTTACAATGAAAGGTGCCGCACCGTTGGAAACGGTGCGGCCAGTCTAACAGGGAGGAAGTCATGACCGGTGCCGTAGCGTTCCGGTCGTGGCCAGATTGATCGAAAAGAGTTAAGAAGTCGTGACAGAGGCGGCGGTTTCGGGGAACAATTCGGGGGACAAGATGGGCGATGGAATTTTCGTGGGCGGCGGCGGCGCGGGCTATGAAGAGGCGCAGCGCTTGCTTCTGAAATTCGGCAACCGCCACGGCCTGATTGCAGGGGCGACCGGCACCGGCAAGTCGGTGACGCTGCAGATCCTGGCCGAGGGGCTGTCGGATGCGGGCGTGCCGGTGTTCATGGCCGACGTGAAGGGCGATCTGGCGGGGCTGGCGGTCGCGGGCTCGGACAGTTTCAAGCTGCATGATGCCTTCATGAAGCGCGCCGCCACCATCGGCTATGCCGATTACCATTACCGCGCGTTTCCGGTGACCTTCTGGGATCTTTACGGCGAACAGGGTCATCCGATCCGCACCACGGTGTCGGAAATGGGCCCGCTGATGCTGTCGCGGATGCTGGAATTGTCCGAGGCGCAGGAAGGCGCGATGAACATCGCCTTCCGGCTGTCGGACGAGGAACAGCTGCCGCTTCTGGACCTGAAGGATCTGCGCGCGCTTCTGGTCTTCATCGGCGAGAATGCCGACGAGATCGGGCTGCGCTACGGCAATGTCGAGAAATCCACCATCGGCGCGATCCAGCGCCGGCTTCTGGTGCTGGAAAACCAGGGCGCGGCGCAGCTGTTCGGCGAACCGGCGCTGGAGCTTTCGGACTTGATGCGCGTCGACGCGGATGGGCGCGGCCGGATCAACATCCTGGCCGCCGACAAGCTGATGGGGGCGCCGAAGCTTTACGCCACCTTCCTTTTGTGGCTGCTGTCGGAACTGTTCGAGGAACTGCCCGAGGTCGGCAACCCGGAAAAGCCGAAGCTGGTGTTCTTTTTTGATGAGGCGCATCTGCTCTTTGACGACGCGCCCAAGGCGCTGGTCGACAAGGTCGAGCAGGTGGCGCGGCTGATCCGGTCGAAGGGGGTGGGGGTCTATTTCATCACCCAGAACCCGGCCGACGTGCCCGAGGATATCCTGGGCCAGCTTGGCAACCGGGTGCAGCACGCGCTGCGCGCCTTTACCGCCAAGGACCGCAAGGAATTGCGCATGGCGGCGCAGAACTACCGCGACAACCCGCGTTTTTCCATCGAGGACGCGATCAAGGAGGTCGGCACCGGCGAGGCGGTGACCTCTTTCCTGGAAGACAAGGGCGTGCCCGGCGTGGCCGAGCGCACGCTGATCCGGCCGCCGGCCTCGCATCTGGGGCCGATCACGCCGGACCAGCGCGCGGCGGCGCTCGCGGCTTCGCCGGTGGCGGGGAAATACGACACGGCGATCGACCGCGACAGCGCTTTCGAGCGGCTGCAAAGGCGCGCCAAGGCGGCGGCGGAAGCGGCCGAGAAGGCCGCGGCCCCCGCAGGGGCGGAGGCGGCCGCGGACGAGGGCCTCACCTCGGCCCGGCGTTACGATCCGAAGGCCGCGTCAAGGCCCCGGCGCGCGGCCTCAAGCCGGTCGGACAGCGTGGCCACAGCCTTCGCCAAGAGCTTCGCGCGGCAATTGGGATCGCGGTCGGGTCGGGCGCTGGTGCGCGGGATCCTGGGGTCGCTGTTCAAGGCGCGCTAGGGGCGACGCGCTAGGGCCCCCGCCCGCCGGGGCCAGGCCGGATCGGGCGTGCGCGTCTAGCGGCGGGTCACCAGGACGAAGATCGCGATCGCGATCAGCGCGGCGGCGACGGCGCCGGCGATCTTCCACGCCGACCAGGGGCGTTCGCCCTGCACCCGCCCGGTCTGGCCGTTGACGACGAAGCGGTAGGTCTTGCCCTGGTATTTGTAGGCCGCCATCCAGATCGGCAGCAGCAGATGCTTGAAGGTCTCGTTCGAGGTCTCGGTGTTCATCGACTGGATCATCTGCTCGTCGCCGCCGATATCGTCGCGGACCGTGCCTTCGATCACCGGCTGCATCTTCTGGCGCGCGGTGGCGAAGCCGTCCTCCAGCCCGATCGTGTAGCCCTCGGCGCGAAAGCCGGCCAGGTAATCGGGGCTGTAGGGCATCAGCGCGCCCAGATCCCAGGGCTCCAACGCCTCGACATAACGCGCGGGCAGGCTGTTCGAGGCCATCACCAGCACGTCGTCGAAGCTGCGCGCCACCGTGCCCGAGGCCGGATACCAGGCGATGCGGCGCACCTGCTGCTGTTGTTGCTGCATCTGGCCGTTGACGTTCACGGTGACATATTGGGTTTCGTAATAGGCCTCGCCGCGCTGGCCGGTGTAATCGGTGCGGGTATCGGCATCGAAGGTCCAGTAGGGGACATAGATCCCGTTCAGCGCCCGGCCCTTGCGGGCGTAATCTTGCAAGCCACCCGGCGCGAACCACAGGCTGCCAAGCCAACGGTTCATCGCCGCGCGCGCGTCTTCTTGCGATAGTTTGAAGGGCACCACGGCCTGGGGTTTGATCTGTCGCGTGGCCCCGGTGTCGGTGACGATCGGCGTCGCGCAGAACGGGCATTCGGAGGCATGGGTGGCGGGATCGAATTCGAAGGTGGCGCCGCAGGAGGGGCAGGTGACGGTGCGGCGTTCCTCCATCGCGACGGCGGGCAGGGCGTTGGCGAGCGCCGCGTGCAGGTCGTGCTCGGTCAGCGCGGCCCTGGTGGCGTGGTGGCGCGCGCGGGTCGAGGGCACGCTGGCAAGCGATTGCGGCGGCGGTGGCGGTGTGCCGGGAAGGGCCGCGGGTTCCTCATATCCGCAATGGTCGCATCGCAGCATGCCTTCGCGCGGGGCGAAGCGCATTTCGGCGCCGCATTGGGGGCAGGGGTAATTGTGCTGGGTCTCGCTCATGCCGGGGCCGTGGGGGTTGCGCGGGGTTCATGTTGCGCGGGGGGATGCGGTGCGCCTGCGGCGCGCGGTCTTGCTGCGATGGGGGGCCGTCTGCCCCCCATACCCCCCGAGAGTATTTCCGCCAAGATGAAGAGGAGGGTCAGGCGGTTGGTGGCGGGGGTGGGGGCGGGGGCGCCACGGTGAAGAGCTGGGCCAGTTCGGGGATCTGGCCGGCCTTCTGCCAGCCGTCCTGGCCCGCGGTCCAGACCAGCGTGTCGCGGGTGAGGCCGCCCTCGGCCACCATCCGGCCCAGGTGGCCGCGACCGTAGGGGCCATGGGTTTGGCCGTTCTCGGCGATGTGCCAGACCTTTTCCACCGGTGGTGGCGGTGGTGGTGGCGGCGCGGCGGCCGCCGGTTGCGGCTGTTGGGGTACTGCGCCCCAGGGGCCCTGCTGGGCCATCTGGGCGGCCATGCCCATGCCCATGCCCGCGCCCAGCCCCGCGGCCATGGACGAGCCAGGGGTGGCGGCGGCGGCGGTCATCGCCTCGGCCGCCGAGAGCTGGGTGTATTTGTTCAGATCACCGACGATGCCGATCGAGGTGCGCTTGTCGAGCGCCCTCTCGACCTCTTCGGGGAGCGAGATGTTCTCGATGTAGAATTCGGGCAGTTCCAGCCCGTAGGCCGCGATCGTCGGGGCGATCGCGTTGGTCACCAGCTTGCCCAGATCGGCGGTGTTCGCCGCCATGTCGAGCACCGCCACGTTGGAGGAGGCCACCACCCGGCTGAATTCCTGCACGATGATGTTGCGGATCTGAAAGCTGATCTCGTCCGAGGTGAATTCGCCGTCGGTGCCGACGATTTCGGTCATGAACTTGGCGGGGTCCTTGATCCGCATCGAATAGGTGCCGTAGGCGCGCAGCCGCACCGGGCCGAATTCCGGATCGCGGCAGATGATCGGGTTCTTGGTGCCCCATTTCAGATCGTTGAACCGGGTGGTCGAAAGGAAATAGACCTCGGCCTTGAACGGCGACTGGAAGCCGTGGTCCCAATGCTGCAGCGTGGTCAGCACCGGCATGTTGTTGGTTTCCAGCATGTAGAGGCCGGGGGTGAAGACATCGGCCAGCTGGCCTTCGTTGATGAACACCGCCGACTGGCCCTCGCGCACCGTCAGCTTGGCGCCGTATTTGATCGCGTGGCCCTCGCGTTCGAAGCGCCAGACCATGGTGTCGCGGGTGTCGTCGCTCCAGGCGATGACGTCGATGAATTCGCCTTTGAGAAAGTCGAAGATGGCCATGCTCTCTGTCTCCTCGGGGTCAGGTCGGGCGGCGGCAAGTCTGGCCCGCCGCCCGGGACGATGCAATCCGTTCCGCGCCGGCGGTGGGGCGCGGGCTAGCGCGGCACCGAGGTGCCGGCGTTGTCGCCGGTGCCGTCGGCGCGGGACTTGGCGGCGGAGAGGGTGTCGCGCAGCTCGGATTCCATCTTGGTCAGCTCGGCCTCGGCGGCGGCGCGCTTGGCCTTGCCCGCATCGGCTATGGTCAGGCTTTCGTTGATCGTGGCGATCAGCGTGTCGTTGGCCTCCTTCACCTTCTCGATATCGAAGACCCCGCGCTCCATCTCGGTACGCACCACGCGGTTGGCCTCTTGCAGGTTCTTCGCGTTGGCGGTCAGCAATTCGTTGGTCAGATCGTTGGCCGCGCGCACCGATTCCGCGGCCTCGCGCGAGCGCTGGATCGTCACCGCCTGGGCCAGCTGGGTTTCCCATAGCGGCACGGTGTTGACGAGGGTCGAGTTGATCTTGGTCACCAGCGACTTGTCGTTTTCCTGCACCAGCCGGATCGAGGGCAGCGACTGCATCGTCACCTGGCGCGTCAGCTTCAGGTCGTGCACCCGGCGTTCCAGATCGTCGCGCGCGGCCCGCAGGTCGCGCAACTCCTGTGCCTTCAGCACCTGGTCGTCCTCGGGGGCGGCCTTCACCTCGGCCTCCTTGGCGGGGATCGTGGTGGCGTCCAGTTCCTGCAGCTTGGCCTCGCCCGCGGCGATGTAAAGCGCCAGTTCCTCGTAGAAGGTCAGGGTCTTTTCATAGAGAACGTCGAGCGACTTGATGTCGATCAGCAGCTTGTGCTGGTGCTGGTCCAGATCCTCGGTGACCTTGTCGATCTGGCCCTGGACCTCTTCGAAACGGGCGACGAACTGGCCGAAGGGGGCGGCGCGGCCAAGCAGCTTTTCCCACCAGCTGCGCTTGCGCCGCACGTCCAGTTCCGACACCGAAAAGCCGCGGATCGTGGTCACGATCTGGCGCAGGCTGTCGCCGGCGGGGCCCACATCCTTGTTCTTCACGCCGTTCAGCATGGATTGGCTGATGCTCTGCAATTCGCCCTGTGCGCCCGCGCCGAAGGAGATGATCGACTGCGTGTTGGTCATGTCGATCTCGTCCATGCGCTTGCGGATCTCGTCGGCCAGCGGCGCGGGGGCCTGTTGCAGCGGTACGACGGCCTCGGCGCTGGTCGGGTCCGGCAAGAGGGTGGCGGTCACTTTCTCGACCTCGGAAAGCGCGGCCTGGGCCTTGGCGCGAACTTCTTCCGTCATCTCGAATTCCCTTCCTGTTGATCGTGTTTCGGCGGGGGCCGGTCAGCCGGGGGCCACGCCCTCTTGTTTCAGGCGTTGGCGCAGCACGTCGATCTGGATGTCCAGATCGCTGCGGTCGTCTTGCAGAAGCTTGGCGGTCTGGGCGGTGAAATTGGCCTCTAGGTCATCAAGCAGCGCGACGTAATCGGCGCGCGCCGCGGGGTCGGGCTTGCGGGCGTAGAGATCGGCGAATTTCACCGTCGCGTCGCGCATTCCCATCAGATAGACGCCCAGATACTTGCGCGAGGCGCTCAGGTCGCGCGGATCGTCCTCGATGCTGCGGAACATCTTGCGCGCCGTGGCCAGGAAGTTGTCGACGCGCGCGGTCAGGGCGCGGTCGCCCGAGCGCTGGATCGCGTCGTGGATCGCGCCAAGGTATTTCTCGCCTTCGGCGACGGCGCGCGCGACGCGATCGGTCTGAAAGCGGTCCACGCCCTCCATGCCCTTGTCGTGCAAGGGGTCGGGCCCGAAGGCGCCGAAATGCAGGACCGCCCCCAGCAATCCGAAGACCACGGGCGCCACCAGCCCGCCCGGCGCCACCGCCCCGGCCAGCGCCAGGCCAAGCCCCATCGCGACCGATCCGAAGATCTTGCGCGGGATCGCCGGGCGGCGGGCGACGCGGCGGGCCTCATAGGCCTCTTGCGCGCGCAGCCCTTCCCGCGTGAGCCAGGCCGACAGCAGCATCAGACCCAGCGCGCCCAGATCCATGATCAGCCCCACGGGCCCTTGTCCGAAGGCCTTCACCGCCAGCAGGAGCGGCACGACGAACAGGAAATTCACCCGCGCCCCGGCCCGCGCCGGGCGCTTGCCGTGGAACGGGTTGGTATCGGTGGTGACGCCGGAGTCATCCCCGGGAGTTCCGCCGGGGCTATATTTGCCGCCATAACGCCGCGCCATCAGACGCCCCCCGCGAAAGCGGCATAGACGATCAACGCCAGCAGCAGGAAATACGACAATTTCTGCAATCCAGAACCTGACATGGCTGCTCGTCCGTCCCTTTCGCGCCCGAGGCCGACGCCCTTGCGGGCAATATAGGTGATGGCGCCCGACCATACCAGACGGAAGGGGGCAGACCGCCGGGGGGGCGCCTGGATCGCGCCTCCGGCCGGGAACTATTTCAAGCCTAAAATATACCTATGCAGGATGGGCAAGTTCTGGTTAGGCTGAAGACAGGGACGATTCAGCGGCAAGCCGAACGGACGCAGGGAGACGCGAGAATGACCCATGCAATGACCCCGGTCGTGGCCGGGTGGTCGGGCTTTCGTCCGCCAGGTCGCCCGCCACGTCGCCCGCCCGGTCGCGGGCCGGTCGCGGGCCGCGATGCGCGGGCCGTTCCGTCGTGCGGGGATGGCTGCCGTTCCCCGCGATCCGCGGGCGCCTGAACATCCTTCCCCCAGATCGACGCAAAGGAGGACAGCACATGGCCGAGATGACGCCGGGGATCGTGAAATCCCAGACCGGAATGGACCAGATCAGCTGGAACATCCTGGGGCAGACCTATGTGCCCAAGCAGGTGACGCCGGAATGCTTTTCGTGGCATGCGACGCTGCCGCCGGGCACGTTCGTGCCGCCCCATATCCACCCCGATCAGGACGAATACCTCTACATCCTGGAAGGAAGGTTCGAGTTCCTCCTGGATGGGCAGGAGGCGATCGGAGAGCCGGGCGATCTGGTGAAGCTGCCGCGCGGCATTCCGCACGGGATCTTCAACAAGTCCGATGCCACGATCAAGACGCTGTTCTGGGTCACCCCCACGGCGCGGCTTTACGATCTGTTCTGGGCGCTGCACAACCTGGGGCCCACCGCCGACCCGGCCGAGGTGGTCGCGGTCTCGGCCGCCCATGCGATCGATTTCCTGCCGCCTCCGCCCGAGGAGGACAGATGACCATTCTGATTGCGGGCGCGGGGATCGGCGGGCTGACCACGGCGCTGATGCTGCATGCGCGCGGCATCCGCGCGCAGGTGGTCGAACAGGCGCCGCAGATCCGCGAAATCGGCGTCGGCATCAACACGCTGCCGCATTCGATCGCCGAACTGGCCGAGCTTGGGCTTCTGAAAGAGCTGGACAAGATCGGTCTGCGCACCCGCGAGCTGCGCTACCTGACCCGCAACGGGCAAGAGGTCTGGCGCGAGTTGCGGGGCCTGCACGCGGGCCACGCCCATCCGCAATTCTCGATACATCGCGGCCGTTTGCAGATGGTTCTTTACAAAGCGGTTGAAGAACGCCTTGGCCCGGGCGCGGTGCTGACCGGCCACCGCCTGACCGGTTTCGTGCAGGACGAGGGCGGCGTGACCGCGCAGTTCACCGACACCAGCGACGGCTTGTCGTCGCGCACCCTGCGCGGCGAGGTGCTGATCTGCGCCGACGGTATCCACAGCGTCGGGCGGCGGCGCTTCTACCCCGATGAGGGCCGGCCCAGCTGGGCCGGCGTGGTGATGTGGCGCGGCGCCACCGACTGGCCGGTGTGGGAGGACGGCCAGACCATGGCAATCGCCGGGGGCCTTGGCGCTAAGCTGGTGCTCTACCCGATCGCGCCGGCGCGGGACGGGCGCCAACTGATGAACTGGGTGGTCAACGTGCGGATTGCCGACGGTGCCACCCAGCCCCCGCCCGAGGACAACTGGTCGCGCCGCGCGCCGCTGGCCAGGGTGTTGCCCTATGCGCGGCGTTTCACCGTGCCGGGCATGGATATCGAGGCGCTGGTGCGCGCCAGCGGCGAGATTTTCGAATATCCCATGGCCGACCGCGACCCGCTGCCGCGCTGGACCCATGGAAGGGTGACGCTGCTGGGCGACGCCGCGCATCCGATGTATCCGGTCGGCTCCAACGGCGCGGCGCAGGCGATCCTGGATGCGCGCAGCCTGGCCGACAACCTGGCCCGCGCCGAACACCCGCGCGAGGCGCTTTACCGCTATGAGCAGGAGCGCCTGCCGAAGACCGCCGAGGTGGTGCGCACCAACCGCGTCGGCGGCCCCGAGCGGGTGATCGACGAGGTCGAGAAAATCACCGTGAGACCGTTCAAGAACATCGACAAGGTGCTGAGCTACAAGAAGCGCGAGGCGATCGTGAAGGGCTATGCCCAGATGGCCGGTTTCGCGACGAAGAAGGAGGCAAAGCGGCGCAAGAAGGCTTGACAGAGCTTTAGGATATTACTGCAATACACGGATAATAAAAAATAAATAGCCATTAATGGCTGTCCAACAAGGAGAGACGGATGGAAACGAAACGCAAATTTCTGCTGGGCGGCGCGGCGATGGGTCTGGCGCTGGGGCTTGGCGCCGGCGCGCTGCAGGCCAAGGATCTGACCATCGGCATGGTGGTGACGCTGTCGGGCCCGCCCGCGGCGCTGGGAAAGCAGATCGTCGACGGCTTCAAGCTGGCGCTCGATCAGAAGGGCGGCATGTTGGGGGGCGAGAAGGTCAATCTCGTGATTCAGGACGATGAGCTGAAGCCCGATGTCGCGCGCCAGAAGGCCGAGGAGCTGGTCAAGCGCGATCATGCCGATTTCGTCGTGGGCACGGTGTTTTCCAACATGCTGATGGCGATCTTCAAGCCTGTGGTGACCTCGAAGACCTTCCTGATCAGCCCCAATGCGGGGCCGTCGACCTTCGCGGGCAAGAATTGCAACCCGTTCTTCTTCGCCACCTCCTATCAGAACGACCAGAACGCCCAGGTCGCCGGGATGATCGCCAATCAGGAGGGGTTCAAGAACGCCTTCGTGATGGTGCCGAACTACCAGGCCGGGCGCGACAACGTCGCGGGTTTCAAGAAGACCTACAAGGGCAAGATCACCGCCGAGGCCTTCACCCCCCTGGGGCACAAGGATTTCTCGCCGCAATTGGCGCGGATCGCGACCTCGAATTCCGACAGCCTGTTCACCTTCATGCCGGGCGGCATGGGCGTGGCGCTGGTCAAGCAGTTCACCGCCGCGGGGCTGAAGGACAAGGTCAAGTTCCTGTCGGTCTTCACCACGGATGAAACCACGTTGCCCGCGCAGAAGGATGACGCCCTGGGCGATCTGGCCGCCGGCAACTGGGCGCCCGACGCCAAGACCCCGGCCAGCGAAGCCTTCGTGGCGGCATTCGAGAAGAAATATGGCTATATCCCGGGCGGTTACGCGATGCAGGCCTATGACACCGCGATGCTGATCGACAGCGCGGTCGCCAAGGTCAAGGGCGATCTGAGCGACAAGAAGGCGGTGCAAAAGGCGCTGGAAGCGGCCGATTTCACCTCGTTGCGGGGCGGGTTCAAGTTCAACAACAACCATTACCCGATCCAGAACTTCTATCTGCTGAAGGTCGCGAAGAACGCCAAGGATCAGTACCACACCTCGATCGTGCGCGAGGTCGTCAAGGATTACGGCGACGCCTATCATCAGCAGTGCAAGATGAAGATGTAGGCCGGTCCCGCCCGCCCCGGCACGGCCCGGGGCGGGCGCACTGACGCAACCACGCGCGAGTTCGCCTTGTCCCTGACCTTGCTTTTGATCCAGTGCCTGAACGGCCTGCAATACGGCATGATGCTGTTTCTGATCGCCGCCGGGCTGACGCTTGTGTTCGGGGTGATGGGCTTCATCAACCTCGCCCACGGCGTGCAATACATGGTGGGCGCCTATCTGGCCTTCGCCTTCCTGCACCTGACCGGGAATTTCTGGCTTGCGGCGCTGTTGTCGATGATCACGGCGCTGGCCTTCGGCCTGCTGCTGGAACATGTCATCTTCCGGCACCTCTATGGCCGGGATCATCTTGACCAGGTCCTGGCGACATTCGGAATAATCATATTCCTCAATGAGTTGGCAAAGGTTCTTTTCGGCCCCGCAACCCTGTCGCTGCCGGTGCCCGAGCTGCTTTCGGGGTCGATCCCGCTGACGCCGGAGCTGCGCTATCCGGTCTACCGGCTGGCCACCATCGGCGCAGGTGTTCTGGTGGCGGGCTTGCTGTATCTGGCGGTCGGGCATACCCGCGTCGGCATGCTGATCCGCGCGGGCGCCACCACGCCGCAGATGGTCGCGGCGCTGGGGGTGAACATCCGGCGGCTGTTCATGGTGGTGTTCGGCGTCGGCGCGATGCTGGCGGGGTTCGCGGGCGTCATCGCGGCGCCGATCTTCGCGGTCGAGCCGGGCATGGGCGACAACATCCTGATCGTGGCCTTCGTGGTGATCATCATCGGCGGCATCGGCTCGATCCGGGGCGCCTTCCTGGCGGCGCTGATGGTCGGGCTGATCGACACGCTGGGGCGCACCCTGGCGACCCAGGCGACCGGGCTGGTCCTGCCGCCCTCTATGTCGGATCAGGTGGGGCCGGCGCTGGCCTCGATGCTGATCTATATCCTGATGGCGGCCATCCTGGTGTTCCGCCCGCAGGGCTTGCTGCCCGCCAAGGGGGCCGCATGATGGCGCGGGACCGGTCGCTGATCGTCGCGGGCGCGATCTTTGCGCTGCTGCTGGTGGCGCCCTACGGGCTGGGGCTGATCGGGCAGGGCTATCTGACCGGCCTGTTGATGCGGGCGATGCTGCTGGCGATCGCGGCGCTGTCGCTGGATCTGCTGGTCGGGCAGGGCGGCATGGTCAGCTTCGGCCATTCCGCCTTTGTCGGGCTTGGCGCCTATGCGCTGGCGATCGGGCTGCAGGCGGGGATCGACAGCCTGCTGCTGCTGACCCTGATCGCGCTGGCGGTGTCGGGCCTTTTCGCGCTGGTCACGGGGGCCTTGGCGCTGCGCACCTCGGGCGTCTATTTCCTGATGATCACGCTGGCCTTCGGGCAGATGACCTATTTCACCCTGACATCGCTTGCGGCCTATGGTGGCGACGACGGGCTGACGCTGTGGTCGCTGGCCACGCTGTTCGGATCGGACGTCGCGCAGAACGCGGGCCAGATCTATTTCGTCATCCTCGCGGTGATGGTGGCCACCTGGTGGCTGGTGCACCGCATCGGCCAGTCACGCTTCGGCCGGGTGCTGCGCGGCGCGCGCGACAATCCCGAACGGGCCGAGGTGATGGGCTTTTCCGTCTTCCGCTACCGCCTGACCGCCTATGTGATCGCCGGCATGATCGCCAGCCTGTCCGGCGTGCTGACCGCGCAGCAAAACGAATTCGTCAGCCCCGCGCTGGCCACCTGGCAGCATTCCGGCGACCTGCTGGTGATCCTGGTGATCGGCGGCCTGGGCAGCCGTAACGGCGCCATCCTGGGCGCCTTCTTCGTCGTCATCGTGCAGGATCTGCTGGGCGCGGTGACGCCGGATTGGCGGCTGATCTACGGCCCGCTGCTGGTGCTGGTGGTGCTGTTCGCCAAGGGCGGTCTGAACCGGCTTTTCGCCCCCGCACGACAGGGCCCGGCGGCATGAGCGTGCTTGAGATCCGCAATCTTTCCAAAAGCTTCGGCGCCGTTCAGGTAAGCCGCGACATCTCGCTGTCGGTG
Organism: Allgaiera indica; assembly: GCF_900106675.1. Lineage (GTDB taxonomy): Bacteria > Pseudomonadota > Alphaproteobacteria > Rhodobacterales > Rhodobacteraceae > Acidimangrovimonas > Acidimangrovimonas indica. The sequence goes on along the minus strand of NZ_FNOB01000005.1, from coordinate 48,831 downwards.
GCGGCGCGGCAATGCCATGCGCTGATCGGGCCGAACGGGGCGGGCAAGACGACGCTCATTCACCAGGTCTCGGGGGTGTTGCGCCCCGATGCCGGGCGGGTGCTGCTGGACGGGCGCGACATCACCGCCGATCCGATCTGGCGCCGGGCGCGGGCCGGGCTGGGGCGGACGTTCCAGATCACCTCGGTCCTGCCCAGTTTCTCGGTGCGCGAGAACGTGGCGCTGGCGGCGCAGGCCAAGGCCGGGTCCTCGATGCGCTTCTTCGCCCCCGCGGCGGCGGAGGCGGGGCTGAACCGCTGCGCCGACAGCGTGCTGGAGCGTATCCGCATGGCCGACCGCGCCGGGGTTCTGGCGGCCGATCTTTCGCATGGCGAGCGGCGATTGCTGGAGCTGGGCATCGCGCTGGCCGGGGCGCCGAAATTCCTGCTGCTCGATGAGCCGATGGCCGGCCTGGGCCGGGCCGAAAGCCTGCGCCTTGGCGATATCCTGGAAGAGCTGCGGCGCGAGATCCCGATGCTGCTGGTCGAACATGACATGGATGCGATCTTCCGGCTGGCCGACACGGTGTCGGTACTGGTCGAGGGCCGGGTGGTGGCGCGCGGCACGCCCGATCAGGTTCGCGCCGATCCCGCCGCCCGCGCCGCCTATCTGGGCGACGGCGGGTCCGGCGGCGCGGCGGGGGGCGCGGCATGAGCAATCTGGTCACAATCCGCGGCCTGCATGCGGGCTATGGCCGGGCCGAGGTGCTGTTCGGCGTCGATCTGGCGATCCCGCGCGGCCAGGTCAGCACGCTGATGGGCCGCAACGGCATGGGCAAGACGACGACGGTGCGCTGCCTGATGGGTCTGCTGGCGCCGCGCGCGGGCGCGATCGAGGTGAACGGCGCCGACCTGGCCGGCGCGCCGCCCTATCGCATCGCCCGGGCGGGGCTGGGGCTGGTGCCCGAGGGGCGGCTGATCTTTCCCTCGTTGACGGTCACCGAGAACCTGCGCGCCTGCGCCCGCCCGGCGCCCGGCGGCTGGACCGAGGCGCGCATTCTTGATGCCTTCCCGCGGCTGGCGCAACGGCGCCGCAACCTGGGCTTCCAGCTTTCGGGGGGTGAGCAACAGATGCTGGCGATCGGGCGGGCGCTGATGACCAACCCCACGCTTCTGATCCTCGACGAGGCGACCGAGGGGCTGGCGCCGCTGATCCGGGCCGAGATCTGGGCGATGCTGGGGCGGCTGAAGGCCGAGGGGCTGACGATCCTCTTGATCGACAAGAACATCGACGAACTGGCGCGGATCTCGGATTGCTACAACGTGATCGAGAAGGGCGGGATCGTCTGGCGCGGCGATGCGGCGGCTTTCAGGGAAAGCCGACCCGAGGTGGAAAAATATCTTCACCTGTAAGGTGTTGCGAGGCGCGGTCGATACATGAGCCCTTCAGCTAAACCCCCGACGCCCGCACCCGCCGCGGGCCCGCGCCCGGTTCAGCCCTCGCCTTCTGTCACCCGCCCGGCATGGGCGCTCAGCCGCTGGGCGCTGTGCTCGATATGCAGAAGCCGGCGGCGCAGCACGGTCAGCGGATCGGTTTCGCGCAGTTCGAACCAGCCGCGGCGGCGCAGGGTTTCGGGGGGCGGGCGTTGGCCGGGGGTGGCAAGGCTGTCCTCGACCCGCCGGGCGGCGTCGTCCAGAAGCGCCGAGGCATCGTCGCCCAGTTCCCCGGCCCGAGCGGTCACCATGCCGTGGACCGAGGCCAGATCCGACGCGAACAGGTAATCCGCCGCCAGCAGGTCGTTCAGCACGGCAAGGCGGCGATCGTCGTGATACGGCTCGCTCGACAGCCGGCGCACGGACATCGCCAGCCCGGTGAAGGCGTCGAGCGCGCGCTTGCGCGTCAGCCGATAGGCCTGATCGTCGGGGCGCGGGCACAGCGCCTGCGCGGCAAAGGCCCGGTCGGCGGCGATCAGCGCCGCAACCATCGGCCTGATGTCGTTCCATTCCCAGCTGGGCAGCACGCGGGCGAAGGCCATCGACAGCACCGCCCCGATCAGCGTGTCGACGATCCGGTCGATTACGAAGAAGTTTTGCGGTTCAAGCAGTTGCAGCAAGAGCAGCGCCATCAGCGAGGCCGCGAAGGAGGTGACGCGGTAATTGACCGTGGCATAGGCATGGGCGGTGCCGACGGCCAGGATGATCACCGCCACCAGCGCCGGCACCGGCAGTATCGGGATCAGCGCCGCCGCCGCCGCGCAACCCGCCAGCGTGCCGGCCAACCGGTCGTTGCGGCGCTGGCGAGTGATGGCGTAGCTGGCGCGCATGATCAGCGCGATCGTCAGCAGCACCCAGCCACCATGCACATAGGACGGAAAGGCCACCGTCACCGCATAGCCCGCCAGCATCGCCAGGGTCAGGCGGATGGTGTAGCGCATCACCGGCGAGGTGGCGCGCAGATGCCCGCGCGCGGTGGACCACAGCGGCGCGGGCGGTTGCACGAAGGCCGCAAGCGCCACCGGCGGCGGCTCGGGCGCGGGGGCGACGGTGGCGGCGGGGTCGGCGCGGGCGGCCAGGGCTTCGGCCAGGGCGCGGGTGCGGCGGGTGGCGCGGGCCAGCTTGGTGCGGGTGGGGGCCAGCGCGGTGGCGGCCTCGGCCCGGCCCGCCGCGCCCCCCAGGCCCGCAAGCGTCGCGTCCAGCGCCGCCAGCAGATCGGCATGGTCGAAATCGCGCGCCGCCGCCTCGGCGCCGCCGCCCGAGACCAGCGCCAGCGCCAGCGCCTCCAGATCCTCGGCCACCGCCGCGCTTAACGCGCCCAGCTGGGCCAGCGCCCCGGGATCGGCGACTTCGCGCAGCGCCTCCCAATCGGCATCGCTCGACAGGACCGCCTCGTACAGATCCAGAAGTGCGAGCATGGCGATGATCCAGCGCCGCCGCCGCCGGTTGGGCGCGCCGGTGAAGATCATGTCGCGCGCGGCCTGCAGGCGTTCCATCACCGCGCCGTGGCGCTCGATCACCTCGGCCAGGGCCGGGCGCATGGGGCGGCGGGGATCGTAAAGGCCCGCGCGGGCACGCAGATAGGCGGCGAAGGCCAGAAGCGTCTCGTTCAGCACCATGCGGCGGTTACGGTCGTCAAGCAGCAGCGCCGCGCCGGTGGCAAGCAGCGCATAGGCCGCCCCGCCGGCGAAGAACAGGCCGGCGTGGGTGAAGGCCTGGCCCGGGTCCTGCGCCGGGATCGCCATGCCGATGATCAGCGCCAGCACCCCGGAGATGCCGAAAACCAGCGCCCAGCGGCCGTAGGCGGTGGCAAAGGCAAAGCCCAGGCTGGTCAGCGTCACCACCCCGGCCATGGCCAGCAGGTGCCCCCCCGCCAGGCCCGAAAGCAGCGAGATCAGCGAGCTGGACAGAAGCGCTGCCAGGAAGGTGCGCAGCTTGCGCGGCAACGGCCCCGGCTGGTCGGTGATGCTGATGCAGGTGGCGCCGATCGCGGCGAAGACGGCCGCACCGAAGCCCAGCATGGCGCCCGCCGACAGCGCCACGATGGCCAGGATCGTCGAGACCGAGGCGCCGCTTTCGATATGGTGGCGCAGGATCAGCCGCGCGGCGCGCGCGGGCAATCCTGGGAAGGGCGGGCCGGGGAGGGGCGGGGTCTGTGCGGCCGGGGCGGCGGACATGTCGGTTCCGGGCGGGCTTTGCTGGGGCGCTCCCGGCGGGCCGGGCTGCGCGGGCGGTTCTGGCGCCGGGCCCCGCGGCTGGGCGGGACTGGCGGATCGAGCAGGTCGCGCGGCGCGGGAAAGGCGCCGCGATGTCAGGTCCTCCTCAGGTCTTCGGGGCGGTCTTGCGTTCGGGCCGGCGGCGGTTGGTGCCGCGCGGCTTGGCCTTGGCGGTGCCGGTGGGCGCGGGCTTGTCATGGTCCAGGCCGAGTTGGTCGCGCAGAACCTTCGCGCGCACCTCCTCGACCGCGCCGGGGGCCAGATCGCCCAGCCGGAACGGCCCGTAGGAGACCCGGATCAGCCGGTTCACCGCCAGGCCCACGGCCTCCATCGCGCGGCGGATCTCGCGGTTGCGGCCTTCACGCAGGCCCACGGTCAGCCAGGCGTTCGCGCCCTGCTGGCGATCCAGCGTGACCGACATCGGCTGAAACCGCTCGCCCTCGATCACGACGCCCCTGCGCAGCGGCTCCAGCATCGCGTCGTCGGGGGTGCCGTTCACCCGCACCCGGTACTTGCGCAGCCAGCCGGTTGCGGGCAGCTCCAGCCGGCGCTTGATCTCGCCGTCATTGGTCAGCAGCAGAAGGCCTTCGGAATTGATATCGAGCCGGCCCACCGACATGACGCGGGGCATGTCATCGGGCAGGGCGTCGAACACCGTGCGGCGACCCTTTTCGTCGCGGGCAGTGGTCACCAGGCCCAGCGGCTTGTGATAAAGCCACAGCCGCGCGGGTTCGGGCGCCGCCAGCGGCTTGCCGTCCACCACGATCCGGTCCGAACCCGTCACGTTCAGCGCCGGGCTGTCGATCACCTTGCCGTTGACCGCGACCCGCCCCTCGGCCACCAGCGCCTCGGCGCCGCGGCGCGAGGCCACACCGGCACGGGCGATCACCTTGGCGATGCGCTCGCCTTCGGGTGCCGTCTTGGGCCCCGACTTGGGCCCCAACCTGGACCCCGTTGTGGGCGCCGGTCTAGGGCCGGGCCTCTTGCCGGCGGTGGGATTGGATTCGGGCGTGTCGGTGGTCATGCTGTCTTCTAGCGCCGATGCGGCCCGGGCGAAAGCGGCTTGCGCGGGGGCGCGGGCCGGGGCAGGAAGGCGGCATGAGCCGATTTACCAGCCACATGGATCTGGCCCTGACCGAGGCCCGCACCGCGGCCGCCCGCGGCGAGGTGCCGGTGGGCGCGGTGGTGGTGACCCCGGGCGGGGAAGTCGTGGCGCGGGCCGGCAATCGCACCCGCGAACTGGCCGATCCCACCGCCCATGCCGAGATCCTGGCGCTGCGCGCGGCCTGCGCGGCGGCCGGGTCGGAACGCTTGCCGGGTCATGTGCTCTATGTCACGCTCGAACCCTGTCCGATGTGTGCGGCGGCGATTTCCCAGGCGCGCATCGCGCGGTTGTATTATGGTGCCGCGGATCCGAAATCTGGCGGGGTGGCGCAGGGGCCGCGGGTCTTCGCCCATCCGCAGAGCCATCATGTGCCCGAGGTCTATGACGGGATCGGGGCCGATGCGGCGGCGGAATTGCTGCGCGGGTTCTTCGCCGGGCGGCGGGACGGGTAGGCTGGGGGCGCTGCCCCCAGACCCCCGGAGTATTTGGACCAAGATGAAGGTAAAGAGCATGCGTGAGATCGACATTCCGCCGCTGTGGCTGGCGATCTTCCTGGCGCTGGCCTGGGCGCTGGCGCTGATGATACCATGGCATCCTTTCGGGGTCGTCGGGCAGGGGCTGGGGGGGGCGGTGGTTCTGGCGGGGCTTGGGCTGATGGGGCTTGCGCTGGCGCAGATGTTGCTGGGGCGCACCACTTTCATTCCGCGCCGCGACCCCAGCGCGCTGGTCACCGGGGGCGTGTTCCGCCTGTCGCGCAACCCGATCTATCTGGGCGATGCGATGGTGCTGACGGGGGCGGCGCTGTGGCTGGACGCGCCGCTGGCGCTGCTGTTGGTGCCGCTGTTCATGGCGTTCATCGCCCGGCGCTACATCCGCGACGAAGAGGCACGGCTGGAGGCGCAATTCGGCGCCGCCTATCATGAATGGGCCGCGCGGGTGCGGCGCTGGCTTTGACGGGGCGAGATTTTCGTGTCTACTTGCGAAATATTGTTGCGCAGTGCTAAAGCTGCGCCGATACATTCGTGCGAACGAATGGGACTTTCGGATCGGGGAGAGCGCGGTTGAAGATCGGGGCACCAAGGGAGATCGTTGCCGGCGAGGCACGGGTGGCGATGACGCCGGATTCGGCGCGGCAATTGCAGAAGCTGGGCTATGAATGCGTGATCGAGACCGGCGCCGGCGCGGCGGCGGGGTTCGAGGACGCGGCCTATGAGGCGGCGGGCGTGGCGATCGTCAAGACCGCGCCCGCGCTGTGGAAAGAGGCCGATGTGGTCATCAAGGTGCGCGGCCCCGAGCCGGTGGAGGTGAAGCGCCTGAAGAAGGGCCAGACGCTGATTTCCTTCTTCTGGCCGGCGCAGAACCCCGATCTGCTGGAGGCCTGCAAGGCCCGCGGCGCCAATGTCATCGCCATGGACATGGTGCCGCGCATCAGCCGCGCCCAGAAGATGGACGCGCTGTCGTCGATGGCCAATATCGCGGGCTACCGCGCCGTGGTGGAGGCCGCGAACAATTTCGGCCGCTTCTTCACCGGCCAGGTGACGGCGGCGGGCAAGGTGCCGCCGGCCAAGGTGCTGGTGGTGGGCGCCGGCGTCGCGGGGCTGGCGGCGATCGGCACCTCGACCAGCCTGGGCGCGATCACCTATGCCTTCGACGTGCGCCCCGAGGTGGCCGAGCAGATCGAATCGATGGGGGCGGAATTCGTGTTCCTCGATTTCGAGGAGAAGGCCCAGGACGGCGCCGCCACGGGCGGCTATGCCGCGCCGTCGAGCCCCGAGTTCCGCGAAAAGCAGCTGGAGAAGTTCCGCGAACTGGCGCCCGAGATGGACATCGTCATCACCACGGCGCTGATCCCGGGCCGCGACGCGCCGAAGCTGTGGCTGCGCGACATGGTCGAGGCGATGAAGCCGGGATCGGTCGTGGTGGACCTTGCCGCCGAGAAGGGCGGCAATTGCGACCTGACCGTGCCCGACCAGAAGGTGGTCAGCGACAATGGCGTGATCATCGTCGGCTACACTGATTTCCCCAGCCGCATGGCGACCCAGGCCTCGACGCTTTATGGCAACAACATCCGCCACATGATGGCGGATCTGACGCCGGGCAAGGATGGCCAGGTCGTCCACAACATGGAAGACGACGTGATCCGCGGCGCCACCGTGACGCACGGGGGCGAGATCACCTTCCCGCCGCCGCCGCCCAAGGTGAAGGCCATCGCGGCGCAAAAGCCGAAGGAGAAGCCCAGGGAACTGACGCCCGAGGAACGCCGCGCGCAGGAACTGGCCGCCTTCAAGGAGCAGACCCGCAGGCAGGTCACGCTGATCGGCATCGGCGCGGTGCTGCTGCTGGGCGTCGGGCTGGTGGCGCCGCCAAGCTTCATGCAGCACTTCATCGTCTTCGTGCTGTCGTGCTTCATCGGCTTCCAGGTGATCTGGGGGGTTGCGCACAGCCTGCACACGCCGCTGATGGCGGTGACCAACGCGATCTCGTCGATCGTCATCCTCGGCGCGCTGTTGCAGATCGGCTCGGGCTCGGCGGTGGTGACGCTGCTGGCGGCGATCGCGATCTTCATGGCCGGGATCAACATCTTCGGCGGCTTCCTGGTGACGCGCCGGATGCTTGCCATGTTCCAGAAATCGTAAGGGGGCGGGTCTGATGGAAACAGGTTTCTCCACCGCCGCCTATGTCGTGGCCGCGGTTCTGTTCATCTTGTCGCTGGGGGGGCTGTCGGGCCAGGAAAGTGCCAAGCGCGCGGTCTGGTACGGCATGGTGGGCATGGCCCTGGCCGTGCTGGCCACGCTGTTCGGCCCCGGATCGGGGCTGTGGTTCCCGTCGCTGGTGCTGATCGCCGGCGGCGGGGTGATCGGCTGGTATGTCGCGAACAAGGTCCAGATGACCGAGATGCCGCAATTGGTGGCGGCGATGCATTCGCTGGTCGGCCTGGCGGCGGTTTTCGTTGGCTATAACGCCTATCTCGACCTGCTGCATGTGCAGGGGATCGGGCCCGAGGCGCGCCAGGCGCTGACCGGTTTCGCCGCGATCGTGGCGCACAAGTCGCCGGTCGAGCAATCCATCATGCGGGTCGAGCTGTTCCTGGGCGTGTTCATCGGCGCGGTGACCTTCACCGGCTCGGTCGTGGCCTTCGGAAAGCTGGCGGGCAAGGTCAATTCCAAGGCTAATAAGCTGCCCGGCGGGCATATGCTGAACGCCGGCGCGGCGGCGCTGTCGGTGCTGCTCTTGCTGCTGTTCATGAACGGCGCCGGCGGCTGGGCACTGGTGCTGATGACGGCGCTGGCCTTCTTCATCGGCTATCACCTGATCATGGGCATCGGCGGCGCCGACATGCCGGTGGTGGTGTCGATGCTGAACTCCTACTCCGGCTGGGCCGCGGCGGCGATCGGCTTCAGCCTGGGCAACGATCTGCTGATCGTCACCGGCGCGCTGGTGGGGTCCTCCGGCGCGATCCTCAGCTACATCATGTGCCGCGCGATGAACCGCAGCTTCATCAGCGTGATCCTGGGCGGTTTCGGCAACACCACCGGTCCCGCGCAGGAGATCGAGGGCGAGCAGGTCGCGATCGAGGCCGATGCGGTGGCCAACGCCCTGAAAGAGGCCGACACGGTGATCATCGTGCCGGGCTACGGCATGGCGGTGGCCCAGGCGCAGCAGGCAGTCAGCGAGCTGACGCGCAAGCTGCGCGGCCAGGGCAAGACGGTGCGCTTCGCCATCCATCCGGTCGCCGGGCGACTGCCGGGGCATATGAACGTGCTGCTGGCCGAGGCCCGCGTGCCCTATGATATCGTGCTTGAGATGGACGAGATCAACGAGGATTTCCCTGACACCGATGTGGTGATCGTGATCGGCTCGAATGACATCGTCAATCCTGCTGCGCAAGAGGATCCGAACTCGCCGATCGCCGGGATGCCGGTGCTGGAAGTGTGGCGCGCCAAGCAAGTCTTCGTGTCGAAACGCGGCCAGGGCACCGGCTATTCAGGCATCGAGAACCCGCTGTTTTACAAAGAGAACACGCGGATGTTCTATGGTGACGCGAAGGACAGCGTAAGCAAGCTGATCGGCCATCTGGACTGATCTGCGCTGCGCGCCGGGCGGATCGCCCGGCGCGGGGCCTGTCGAACCCACGCCATTGCCGCCCAGGGTGACCGCGCCGGCTGCGGGAAATGTGGCCAGCACGAAGCTGGGCGGTGTTTCGCGCTCTTCATCTTGGTCCAAATACTCCGGGGGCGCAGGGGGCAGCGCCCCCGCCGCCGCGCTCACAAGGCGGGCCCGACGACCGGTTTCGACCCGTCGCTGAAGCGCGCGAAACGGAACCGCGACAGATCATGCCCTGCCGCCCGCCCCGCCACCACGTCGGCCACGACGCGCCCCATGCCGGGGCCGATGCCGAAACCATGCCCGGAAAATCCGGTCGCCACCACCAGACCCGGCAGGTCGGGCATTTGATCGACCACCGGCACCACATCGGGCATGGTATCGATCATCCCCGCCCAGGCCCGCGCCAGGCGCGGCCGCCCCAGCGTGGGAAAGGCGCGTCCGAAGGCCTCGGCCGCCCTGGCCAGGGCGCGCGGATTGGGCCGGGGATCGAGGATTCGCACCTGCTCGAAGGGCGTGACCTCTTCGGTGCCCCAATGGCGCGCGGTGCGCCAGGCGTCGGGATAACCCGCAGGCGCGGCTGACAGGATCCGGTGGCCCGGAGGGTCGGCCAGAACATGCGGCAGGAAGCGGCGCGCGTGGCGCAGGGCGTCGGGGCCCAGAAAAACCTCATGGAAGTCGCCAGGCGCCAGGGTATAGCCGCCATCGGCGCGGCGCCGAAAGGCCAGGTGCCGGTCCACGGCGGCACCGGCGAAATGTTCGGGCAGGGGCACCGTCGCGGCGGCCGAGGACAGCACCGAAAGCTGCGGGATCGTCACGCCGTGGCGGCCCAGGAACAGCGCCGACCAGGCGCCGCCCGCCAGCACCACGGTGTCGCAGGCGATGCGTCCGCGTTCGGTCACCACCCCCGCCACCCGGCCGCCGGCGATGTCCAGGGCGCGCACCGCGCAGGCCTCGGCCACCACCGCGCCGCGCCGCGCCAGGGCGCGCGCCAGCGCCGGCACCGCGATCCAGGGCTCGGCCCGCGCGTCCGAGGCCGTCCACATCCCGCCCGCCAGCCCGCCCGGCCAATCGCCGGGATCGCGCAGCATCGCGCGCGTTTCGGCCGCGCTCAGCATCCTTGTATCAAGGCCGTGCTCGCCCCCGATCTTCGCCCAGGCCTCATGTCGGGCCAGATCGGCGGGACGGTTGGCGATGTAAAGAACCCCGGTCTGGCGAAAGCCCAGATCGCCCCCGGCCTCGGCCGCCAGCCCGCGCCACAGGCGCATCGATTCGATCATGATCGGCAGTTCCGCCGGATCGCGCCCCTGCTGGCGCACCCAGCCCCAGTTGCGCGAGCTTTGCTCGGCCGCGATCCGGCCCTTTTCGCACAGCACCACCGACAGGCCGCGTTCGCGCAGGTACCAGGCGCTCATCACCCCGATGATGCCGCCGCCGATCACCACCACATCGGCACGCGCCGGCGGGATCGCCGCATGTTCCGGCTGGGCCGGCAGGGAAAAGGGAAAGGCCGTCGTGTGGCCCGCCGTCATCGCAGCACCGCCGCCGGGCGGGGGCGAATCGCGCGCGTAACCGACGCGCCCCCCGCACCGTGTGCGGCGGGTGGGCAACAGGAGCCAAGCGCCGGCGATCGCTTCATCGGGGAACCTGCGGGAGATGCGTCATGCTTTCCATGCAGAGCCTGCGGCGCCAATGGTCCAAGGTCAAGGCCGCTGCCCTATCGATGAGCGTCCGCAAAACCTTGACCCACCGGACAAGAAAGTTTCTTGCCCCGCTGTGGAAAATTGCTAACACTTCCCGAAAGGCGGCCGCGGAGCCCACATCCGGGCACGGCAAAAACAAAATAAAACCAACAGGTTTGGAGAGTATCATATGCCCGATGGGGCGCTTCCCGTCCTTGAAGTCAAGGACCTGAAGACCGTGTTCCGGACACGCGGCGGACAGGTTCACGCGGTGAATTCGGTCAGCTTTCACCTGCGCCCCGGGGAACTGCTGGGCGTGGTCGGGGAAAGCGGCTCGGGCAAGTCGGTCACCATGATGTCGCTGATCGGCCTGCTGCCCTCGCCGCCGGCGAATGTCAGCGACGGCCAGATCCTGTTCGACGGCCATGATCTGCGCACCGCCAGCGAAGAGACACTGCGCAAGATCCGGGGCGCGCGGATCGGCTTTATCTTTCAGGATCCTATGACCAGCCTGAACCCGGTGTTCACCGTGGGCTTCCAGCTGATGGAGCCGCTGCGCAAGCACATGGGCCTGTCCAAGGCCCGGGCGCGCGATCGCGCGGTCGAATTGCTGGAACTGGTCGGCATTCCCGATGCGCGGCCGCGGCTGAAGGATTACCCGCACCAGTTTTCCGGCGGCATGCGGCAGCGGGTGATGATCGCGATCGCGCTGGCGTGCGACCCGAAGGTGCTGATCGCCGATGAACCCACCACCGCGCTGGATGTGACGATCCAGGCCCAGATCATCGAGCTGGTGAAGGAGCTGCGCGAGAAACTGGGCATGGCGATCGTCTGGATCACCCATGATCTGGGGGTGATCGCCGGCATCGCGGACCGGGTGATGGTGATGTATGGCGGCCAGGTGGTCGAACAGGCCCCGGCGCGCGAACTTTTCGCCAACCCCCAGCATCCCTATACCCGCGCCCTGCTGAAGACCGTGCCCAAGGTGCATGGCGCGCGCGAGCCGAAGCTGAACGTGATCGAGGGCCAGCCGCCGATCCTGATGGCCGCGCCCTCGGCCTGTTCGTTCCGCGACCGCTGCGCCCATGCCTTCGCGCGCTGCGGCGCGGAAAATCCCCGGCGCCGGCCGGTCGGCGCGAACGGCCATGACGTCGCCTGTTTCTGGGACGCCGCAACCCAAGGAGAGGCCGATGCTTGACGCAGGCGAGGGGGCCGGCGGCGCGCTGGCCGGGCATGACACCGATCCCCGGCGCAAGCTGGTCGAGGTGCGCGGCCTGAAGATGTATTTCCCGATCACCTCGGGGCTGTTGCGCCGCCATGTCGGCGACGTGAAGGCCGTCGATAATGTCAGCTTCGACATTTACGAGGGCGAAACCCTTGGCCTGGTGGGCGAATCTGGTTGCGGCAAATCGACGACGGGGCGCGCGCTGCTGCGGCTTTACGAGGTCACCGACGGCGTGGTGAAGATCGACGGCCAGGAGGTGGCGCGCGCCGATGCCCGCACCCTGCGCCGGATGCGCACCACGATGCAGATGGTGTTCCAGGACCCGCAGGCCAGCCTCAACCCCCGCATGACCGTGGCCTCGATCATATCCGAGCCGCTGGACGAACACACCCGGCTGTCGAAGAAGGAAAAGCTGGCGCGGATCTATGAATTGATGGATGCGGTCGGTCTGAACCGCACCTTTGCCAACCGCTATCCGCACGAATTCTCGGGCGGGCAGCGGCAGCGCATCGGCATCGCCCGGGCGCTGGCGCTGAACCCGAAGTTCATCGTCTGCGACGAGCCGATCGCGGCGCTTGACGTGTCGATCCAGGCGCAGGTGGTCAACCTGCTGGAAGAGCTGCAGGAAAAGCTGGGCCTGACCTATCTGTTCATCAGCCACGATCTGTCGATGGTGCGCCATATCGCCGACCGGGTCGCGGTGATGTATCTGGGCCAGATGGCAGAACTGGCGCCGCGCGAGGCGCTCTATTCCACGCCGCTGCACCCCTATACCGAGGCCCTGCTGTCGGCGGTGCCCGACCCCGACCCGGCGGTCGAGACCCGGCGCGAGCGGATCATCCTGTCGGGCGACGTACCTTCGCCCGCCAATCCGCCGAAGGGCTGCAATTTCTGCACCCGCTGCCCCAAGGTGCTGCCGATCTGCAAGGATGTCGAACCCGTCTTCCGCGAGGTCCAGCCGCGCCACTATGTGGCCTGCCACCTCTATGACCCGGACATGACCCAAGACGCCGGAGCAACCGGCGCGTAAGCTCGAGGCGATAAGAGCACAACCAACGAGGAGAGGATAAATGAAGATCAAACTGGCCTTAATGGGGGCCGCTGCAGCCCTGGCGCTGGCGCCCGTGGCCCACGCAGAAGGGCGCGGCGCCGACGGCACCGTCAACATCATCTACTGGCAGGCGCCGTCGATCCTGAACCCCTATCTGTCGGGCGGCACGAAGGATGTGGAATCCTCGTCGATCGTGCTGGAGCCGCTGGCGGGCTATGACCAGGACGGCAAGCTGTTCCCGCGGCTTGCGGCCGATATCCCGACCGTGGCGAACGGCGGCATCTCGAAGGATCTGAAGTCGATCACCTGGCATCTGAAGAAGGGGCTGAAGTGGTCCGACGGCAGCCCGGTGACCGCCGCCGACGTGGTGTTCACCGGCAAATATTGCATGGATCCCCAGGGCGGCTGCGCGCAGCTTTCGCATTTCGAGGGCGTGAAGTCGATCGAGGAAGTCGATCCGCTGACCGTGAAGATTACCTTCAAGGAGCCGCAGCCAGTTCCCTACGGCCCCTTCGTCAGTTCGGAATCGCCGATCCTGCAGAAGAAGCAGTTCGAGAACTGCATGGGCGCCAAGGCCCCGACCTGCACCGAGGCGAACTTCAACCCGATCGGCACCGGCCCGTTCGAGGTGACCGAGTTCAAGCCCAACGACGTGATCCAGTTCAAGGCGAACCCCAACTACCGCGTCCCGGACGAGCCGCATTTCGCCAAGGTCAACTTCAAGGGCGGCGGCAGCGCCATGGCCTCGGCCCGGGCGGTGTTGCAGACCGGCGAATATGATTACGGCTGGAACCTGCAGTTGTCGCCCAAGGTGCTGGAGGACATGACCAAGGACGGCAAGGGCAAGCTGATGATCGGCTTCGGCACCCTGGTCGAGCGCTTGCAGCTGAACCTGACCGATCCGTCCTCCAGTCTGCCGGCGGACGAACGTTCCACCGCCAAGCGTCCGAACCCGTTCCTGTCGGACAAGCGGGTGCGCGAGGCGCTGTCGATGGCGCTGGACCGCAACGTGCTGACCCAGATCGGCTATGGCAAGATGGGCAAGCCCACCTGCAACTGGATCCCGGCGCCGGCCAACTTCGCCGACGCGAACAACACCTCTTGCCTGAAGCAGAACATCGCCGGCGCGAAGAAGCTTCTGGACGAGGCCGGCTGGAAGATGGGCTCGGACGGCTACCGTCACAAGGACGGCAAGAAGCTGGTGCTGAGCTACCAGACCTCGACCAACGCGGTGCGCCAGCAGTTCCAGGCGATCATCAAGCAATGGTGGAAGGAAATCGGGGTTGATACCGAGTTGAAGAACATCAACGCCTCGGTGTTCTTCGGCGGCGATCCCGGTTCGCCCGATACGTTCCAGAAGTTCTACGCCGATGTCGAGATGTACGCCAACAACTTCAACGGGGCCGATCCCGGCGCCTATGTCGCGCAATACACCTGCGACAAGGCCCCGCGTCCGGCGACCCAGTGGCAGGGCGAGAACATCACCCGCTTCTGCAGCAAGAAGTATGACGAGCTGGTGGCCGAACTGGGCAAGACCGCGAACTATGAAAAGCGCGGCGAGATCGTCAAGAAGCTGAACGCGATCCTGACGGTCGGCCAGCCCGACAGCACCTACACGATGCTGCCGCTGGTCTGGCGCGGGCGGGTGTCGGCGGCCTCGAACACGCTGGGCGGCGACATCATGAACACCTGGGACAGCGAGATGTGGAACATCCAGTCCTGGTATCGCAAGAAGTGATGCCCCCGGGCGCGCGCGCCGGCCTTGGTCCGCGCGCGCCCGTCATTCGATCCGGCCCGGGCCTTCGGCGGTCCGGGCCGGCACCGACGGCACTCAAACCGGAACCCTCACCGGCAACGACAGGGGCAGCGAATGCTCAACTACACCATCCGGCGCTTGGTTCTTGCGGTGCCGACGCTGTTGTTCATCAGCCTGATCATCTTCTCGCTGCTCAAGCTGGCGCCGGGTAACCCGCTGGGCGACCTGCCGCTGACGATCCCGCCGGAGGTGCGCGAAAAGATGCGCGAGGCGCTGGGCGTCAACAAGCCGCTTCTGGTGCAATACCTGCTGTGGCTGAAGGAATTCTTCGTGGTCGAGCCGCTGCACGCGATCGACGTGATCTTCGGCACCCATTATTCGGCCGGGATGCAGCGCATCATCTCTTGGCAGACGCGCAGCCCGGTCTTCGACATCATCGCGCAGCGCATTCCGCAAACCCTGTGGGTGGTGGGGCTGGCCTATGTGGTCGGCGTGCTGATCGCGCTGCCGATCGGGATCCTGTCGGCCTACAAGCAATATTCGGTCTTCGACCAGACCGGCACCTTCGCGGCGATGCTGGGCCTTGCGGTGCCGCCGTTCTTTTCCGGCGTGCTGATGATCCTGATCTTCTCGGTCTATCTGAACTGGTTTCCGGCGATCTACGACACCAACCTAAACGTCGTGTCCTGGCACAGCCTGTGGGAACAGATCCGCCAGATGGTGATGCCGGTGCTGGTACTGGCGATCCAGACCACCAGCCAGATCAGCCGCTATCTGCGTTCCTCGATGCTGGACAACCTCAGCCAGGATTACGTCCGCACCGCCCGCGCCAAGGGCATGTCGGAATCGCGCGTGGTGCTGATCCATGTGCTGCGCAACTCGATGATCCCGGTGATCACGGTGATCGCGCTGGGGGTGCCTTCGGTGTTTGGCGGCGCGATCGTGACCGAACAGATCTTTCTGGTGAACGGGATCGGGCAATTGCTGATCACCGCGATCTACGCCAACGACCTGCCGATGGTGCAGACGATCACCTTCATCTTCGCCGTGCTGATCGTGCTTTTCAACCTGGTCGCCGATCTGCTTTACGGCGTGCTCGACCCGAGAATCCGCTATGACTGATCCCAACGAAAGACAAGACCCGCGCGCCGTGGGCGAAGGCCTGCTGGCCGAGGCCACGCTGGGCCCCGATCACGACCCGGCGGCCGAGATGGTCCAGCACATCGCCCCGCCCCGCAACCAGTGGTGGGACGTCTGGGACCAGTTCAAGACCCACAAGGGCGCGATGTTCGGCGCGGCGATCTTCGTGATCATCTTCGTGGCGGTGATCTTCGGTCCCTATGTCTGGCGCGTCAGCCCCAGCTATATCGACTTTACCGCGATGAACGGCGGCCCCAGCCTGGCCCATCCGCTGGGCACCGACCCGCTGGGCCGCGATTCGCTGGCCCGGCTGATGACGGGGGGGCGGATCTCGATCGCGGTGGGGGTCACGGCGATGCTGATCTCGGTCTTCCTGGGCACGCTGGTGGGGGTTCTGGCGGGCTATTCCAAGATGCTCGACGGGCCGCTGATGCGGCTGACCGACCTGTTCCTGGCGCTGCCGGTCCTGCCGCTGCTGTTGGTCATGGTGATGCTGTTTCGCGAGGCGCTGGCGCATCTGATGGGGCTGAACATGGGGATCTTCACGCTGATCGTCACCGCCATCGGCATCACCAGCTGGATGCATGCCGCCCGCATCGTGCGCGGAGAGGTTCTGGCCCTGAAGGAGCGCGAGTTCGTCCTGGCCGCGCGGTCGATCGGCACGCCACCCTGGCGGATGATCACCCGCCACATCCTGCCCAACGTCCTGAGCCCGGTGATGGTGGCCGCGACCCTGGGCATCGCCCAGGCGATCATCACGGAATCGGTGCTGTCGTTCCTGGGCCTCGGGTTTCCGCCCGATTTCCCGACCTGGGGGCGGCTTTTGTACGACGGCATCCAGTACATGCAGCAATCGCCGGGGCTGGTGATCTGGCCGGGGCTGGCGATCTCGCTGACGGTGCTGTCGGTGAACTACATCGGCGACGGGCTGCGCGACGCGCTGGATCCGCGGGTGCGCGGGCGCTGAGGGAGCAGGCTTGGCCCCGTTCAGCCAGCCCCGTTCCGCCAGCCCCCCGTTCCGCCAGCCCCTTGCCGCCCGGTGCGCGCCTGCCCGTCCCCACGGGCTGGCGCTTTGATCCGCTCAAGCCCGGGGGGGCCTCAGGCAGAACCTTGCTGCCATAAATGGCGATGCTCGACCGTCAGGATGCGCCACCCCACGGGCAGGCGGCGCCCTCCTCCCCCCTCAATGCATCCGGCCGCGGATCCGGCGCATCGCCAGCCACATCGCCAGCACCACCACCGGGGTCAGCACGGCCGTGCTTGCGGCCTTCGACAAGTCCAGCGCATGGGTCAGCGGATAGAGCGCATAGCTGACCAGATTGACCGCGTAATAGCTGATCGCGACGACCGAGAGGCCCTCGACCGTGTGCTGCAGCCGCAGTTGCAGATCGGCGCGCCGGTCCATGCTTTCCAGCAGCTTCTGGTTCTGGGCCGAGCGTTCCACATCGACCCGGGTGCGCAAGAGTTCCCCGGCCCGGGTGGCGCGTTCCAGCAGCGCCTTCAGCCGCGCCTCGGTGGATTTCACCGTGCGCATCGCCGGATCGTAGCGCCGGGTCATGAATTCGCTGAAGGTCTGGCGGCCCTCAAAGCGTTCCTCGCGCAACACGCCGATGCGCTGGTTCACCAGCGCCTCATAGGCCCCGGTCGCACCGAAGCGGAACGACGAATGCACCGCCAGTTCCTCCAGCTGCGCGGTCACGCCCAGCAGCGCGTGCAGCGTGCCCTCGGGCGGGCGGCCCGCGTCGCCCATGCCGCTGACCATTTCCGACAACTCCGGGTCCAGCGCGTTCAGCCGCGCCCCCAGGGCGCGCGCCCGCATCAACCCCAGCATAGACATCGCCTTGTAGGTCTCGATCTCGCACAGGCGCTGCACCACCCGGCCCACGCGGCCCGGGCCGGTGCCTGGCCGCACGAAGACTGCAAAGCGCATGTGCCCCGCCGGGTCGATGCGGAAATCGCCCGCCACCACCGCGGCGCGGTCCAGCACCCAGTTGCAGGCCAGGCTTTCGGGCACGAACCACTCGCGCAACTGCGGCAGGATCGCGGCCGGGTCCTCGGGCAGGAACTCGACCCGGATCAGCACCGAGGTCAGCCGCGTCCCGGGCGCCTGGGCCAGCCAATCGGCGGGAAAGACCTCGGCCTCGGACGGGTCGAAGGGCCGCGCGCCCAGGCCTTCGGCGAAGGCCAGGTAGGTGACGAATTCGGTGTGGCTTTCCCAGGTCAGCGCATGGCGACCGATCGGGCCGGACCAATGCGCGGCCTCGTGCGGCGGCAGGGTGGCGCCGTGACGGGCCAGCAGCGCCCCCAGATGGGCATGATCGCGCGCCCGGTCGCGGTTGGCGGCATCCTCGGGCGGGGTGATCGCCAGAAAGGCGGCGTGGCAGGGCGGTGTCAGCGCCGGAAACGGGCGCGCGTGCAGTTCGTTGGCCAGCGCATAGCGTTGGGGATGGTCGTCAATCGGGCTCATGTCCGGCCTCCGCTGGGGCCCTTGCAGGCGTCGTCGGGGCCAGACTAGCCCGCCAGGCGCGGCGCGCAATCGACCAGCACCGCCGGCGCGCGGTGTGCGACGATTGGCCCGGGGCCTTGGCGTCTTGCCGCGCCCCTGGGGTTAGAACATCCGCGCCGTGGCGACGGTCGCGAAGACCATCACGAACAGCACCAGCGGGATCATCGACAGCCCATAGGCGGTGCGGCGGTTCTTCGGCGTCACCGCCAGCCACAATTCCTGCGCGGTCTGGGGCATAAGCGCCATCATTTCGGCATTCGACAGCCCGCCGCGCTGCGCGCGCCGCCAGCGGCGTTCCTCGGCCGCGTTCCACTGATGCATGACCAGGATGATCGCCGCCAGCAGAACAAAGCACGACGGCGTCCAGATCACGTAGCCGCCGGCGGCCTCGTCGCCCAGACCCAGGCGATAGGCGCCGTACAGCACCATCGGCTTCATGGTGATCGCCGCGCCCAGCAGCAATTGCGAAAAGCTGGCCGCGATCAGCATCAATTGCCGGCCCGCGTGGGGCGGGCCATGGGGTGGATCCTGCGGGTGAAGGAGGGTGGCGAAGAACCAAAGCCCGGTTGCCAGATACGCCCCCAGCATCACCGCGCCGGGCAAGGCGCCGGCGGCCGCCGCGTTCTGCAGCGCCGGGATTTCCCAGAAATAGAGCGTCGCGATGAAGGCCAGCGCGGCCGGCCAGGGCCGCAGCAGCGCGCGCAGGCCGCGACGCAGGCGGCCACGTCGCGGCAGACGCCGCACCAGCCCGCGCCGGGCGCGCGGACCCAGCCCGGCGATCAGCGCCGATTGCGGCGCGGCCCACAACACCAGCAATGGCCCCAGGATGCGCAGCAAGAGCCCCTGCCAGGCATGGGCCTCGTAGGCCACGCCCGCCCAGGCCGCCAGCGGCGATTGCAGCGCCGCCCACAGCACCAGAAGCCCGCCATAGAACACCCCCTGCCGCCAGCCCGCCACCGGCCGACCGCGCGCGGCCAGACGTTCCACCCCCTGCATGAACAACCAGGCCAGCCCGGCCAGCGGCGCGACGACCAGCGGATCGAAGCCCCAGGCCCCGGCGCCCCCCGACAGGCCTGCTGCCTGTAGAGGCAGCGGTGCCAGGCAGGCGGCAACAGTCAGGAAAAGCCGCATCCGATCCCTCCCCTGATCTTCACAGCCGGGCCAGGATAGCGGGCGGGAGGGGGCTGCTCAACCGCGCGAACGCCGCAGGCGCGGCGGCGGGGGGCGTTGCTGCCCTGCACCCCTCGGGATATCTGGGGCGCAAAGAAGGGCTGCGCGGGGGCTAGAGATCCAGCTCTACCCACACCGGGACGTGGTCGGACGGCTTGTCGCGGCCGCGGATCTGCTTGTCGATGCCGGCGCCGGTCAGCAGATCGGCAGCCTGGGGTGTCAGCAGCAGGTGGTCGATGCGGATGCCGTTGTTCTTGGCCCAGGCGCCGGCCTGGTAATCCCAGAAGGAATAAAGGCCCGGTGCCGGGTCGCGGGCGCGGATCGCCTCGGTGAAGCCGAGGTTCAGGATCCGGCGGTAGGCGTCGCGGCTTTCGGGGCGAAACAGCGCGTCGTCGCGCCAGGCCTCGGGGCGGGCGGCGTCCTCGGCCTGGGGGATGATGTTGTAATCACCCGCCATCAGCGCCGGCTCTTCCGCGGCCATCAGCGCGGCGGCACGGGCGCGCATCCGTTCCATCCAGCCGAGCTTGTAGGCGAATTTGCCGCCCGCCAACGGCGCGCCGTCGGCGTCGAATTCGACCGGGTTGCCATTGGGCAAGTACAACCCACAGATCCGCAATGCGCGCCGTCCCACCACCGTCGCCTCGATCCAGCGCGCCTGGCCGTCGCCGTCATCGCCGGGCAGGCCGCGGCTGACGTCCTCAAGCGGCAGTTTCGACAGGATCGCCACGCCGTTGAACGACTTCTGGCCATGGGTCACGATGTTGTAGCCGCGGTCCTCAAACGGTTCCGCCGGAAAGCCTTCGTCGACCGTCTTGATCTCTTGCAGCAGCGCGACATCGGGCTGTGCCTCGTCCAGCCAGTCCAGAAGCGCCTGCCCCCGGGCCTTGATGCCGTTGATGTTGAAGGTGGCGATCTTCACCCGCGCCTCCCAGCTCCGTTTCGACCCGTCCTAGCCGCTTGGACGCCCGCCGGCAAGCGCGGCGGTCAATGTGCCGTTCAGCGCGCCGCCCGTGCGCCGGCGTTTCCGGTTCGGAAACAAAAACGATGGGATTGCTGGATTATCGTGCTACCATAGGTTGAGTTAGCCGCTATGAAGCTGATTCTCGTTAAGGTTGTAAAATGGAGAGGGAATTCATGGAAGTGTATGAAAACAATAATTTGTCTATCGCAGCGAAGACTTTCGCTAAGGTTGTATCTGGCACGACGCAAGCGCCGCGGCAGATGGCCGGAAACCTGTTCGCGGGTGAAGGCGCATCGCTGTCGACCTCTTCCTTTGCCTGTTCGGGGAGCAGCCTGATGGGCGGCGAAGGCACGCAGTTCTCGACCTCGTCCTTCGTGGCCGGCGCGACCACGATGGACAGCGGCGAGGCGACGATGCTTTCGACCTCTTCCTTCGTCGACACCGGGACCGGCGCGCTTGCGGGCGAGGGCACGCAGTTCTCGACCTCGTCCTTCGGTCCCAGCGCGACCACGATGGACAGCGGCGAGGCGACGATGCTTTCGACCTCTTCCTTCGTCGATACCGGGACCGACGCGCTTGCGGGCGCGGGCACGCAATTCTCGACCTCGTCCTTCGGCCCGAAGAAAGCCGGCTGAGGAGCATGGTCTTGCTGCCCTACGCGGTCACAGATGCAACCAGCGCCTTGTCTCGGGCAAGGCGCCGGGCTGCCCGGCCGGGGCTTGTGCCCCTGGCCGAGGCGTTCCTGCATCACCGCCGGGGACGGCACGACGTGATGTTTCTGAAAGAAAACGCAGAGCTTCTGAACATCGCCGAATGTACGGGCTTGGGCCGGACGCCGGCGCTTGGCAAGCACTACCGGGCGTTTCACGCCGAAGCGCCCGGGTTTTTTGCCGTCTTTCCGCAATATTACCGCTTCATCCTGTCGATCGTGACCGATGCCGAGGCCCTGGGCCTGCCGCCCGGCACCGGGGGGCGGATCGCGGCTGAGGTGGCGGCGCGGGGCCTGGCAGAGGCCGAACTGTCCGATCTGCACCGGATGGAGGCCCGCCGGCTGTGCGCCCGCCACGGCGTGACGGTGCTGAAGGACGACACGACCCTGGAAGAGCGCGTGCTGCGCTTCGTGACCCGGCATCAGGCTTTCGCCGTGCCCAACCGCAAGGCCGCCTATGACCTGACGCATTTCGTGTTCTATTTTTCGGAATACGGGCGCCGATCCCCCGATCTGCCAGGAAGCGTGGGCAAGAGCCTGCTGAACACGGGCCTGATCGCATTGCTCGAGGAAGACATAGATCTGCTGTCCGAGGTCTGCATCGCCCTGCGCTACATGGGCCGCACGCCACCCCCCGCGTGGGAGGCCTTCATCGCCTCGGAACTCGCGGATTTCTCGGTCATCAGCGAAGAGCCCGAGGACAGCGGCGCGCTATCGGACGATTACCACCCGTTCCTGGTTGCCAATTGGCATCAGGCGGTGGCGGGGCAGCCGGCCTTCGCGCGGGCGGCGCGGCCCGGGCGGCTGGTCTTCCGGCGGCGCCCGGCGCCACGCAACACGCTGGTCGAATTGTCCGAGATCCTGCTGGCCTTGGCCCAGGCCGGCCGGCTCAGCGTCGGCGCGCTGATGGAGGCATCGGCGGGGTTGATGTCACGCCGCGGACGCAACGTATTGGCGAGTGCCGCATCTTCGACTCCACAATTCGATGAATTCCTTGCCGGTTTCTGCTATAGAGGACGAGGGTGGAGAGGTTCGAAATGACCACGATCAGCCGCAAACAAGCGATTTCGGGGTCATTCCTGGCCCTGGTGGCGGTCGCGCTGACGGCGACGACCGACATGCTGGCGAAGGTGCTGGGGGGCGAATTGCCCCTGGCGCAGGTGAACTTCCTGGCGGCCGTCGTGGGGATCGTCGGGGCCTGGGCGCTTAGCCGCGCGGGGGCGTTCGGCGGCGGTGGCGGGCTGCGTACCGCCTTTCCCGGCGCGATGGCGCTGCGCGCGCTCAGCGCCGTGGCGGCGGCGGTCAGCTTCTTCCTGGCCTACAAGAACCTGCAATTGACCGAGGTGTTCGTTTTCGCCTCGACGCTGCCGATTTTTGCCGGGCTGATGTCGGGCCCGCTTCTGGGGGAACGCGTGGCGCCGCGGCATTGGCTGGCGCTGGCGGCCTCGACGCTGGGGGTGGCGATGGCCATGCCGATGCCGGGCAGCGGCGATCTGCTGTGGGGCGGCATGGCGCTGGCCGGCAGCCTTTTCGGGGCGCTGTCGCTGACGCTGGCGCGGCGGATCGGCCGGCATGAGCGCAATGCCGCAGCGCTGGTGTTCTACCCGCAGCTTGCGCTGGCACTGATCATGGGCCTGGCATTGCCGGGGCAGCTTGTGCCGATGAGCCTGCCGCAAATCGCGCTGACCATCACCTTCGGGATGGGCTTCCTGTTGGGCAAGATGGCTCTGGCGGCGGCGTTCTCGCGGGCGCCGGCGATGGTGGTGACGCCGGTGGTGAACTTGCAGTTCTTTGCATTGCTGGCACTGGGTTACGTCGTCTTCGGCGACATGCCGGCGCATGATATCTATATCGGCGCCGCGATCGTGACGCTGGCGGGCTTCTACGTCACCTTCGGCGCCCGCAACGAGGCACAGCCGGGCGCGGCCCGGGTTCCGGCTGCGCCGCGAACCGAAGGCGGGGCGATGCTGCGATCCGTTGGATTGCGCTCAAAAGCCGCCGCGCCGCCACGGTTGTGACGCGGAAGCCGCCGCAACGTGCCGCCCCGGCCCGAGCGGGGGCATGGCGGTCGCCTCGGCGAAACCGCCCGCATCCGGTTCGCCCCCTACATCGAGAACGAAGTACCGCAGCCGCACGACGAGGTCGCGTTGGGGTTCTCGACGACGAAGCGCGCGCCGATCAGATCGTCGGAGAAGTCGATCACCGCATTGGACAGAAACGGCAGCGACACGCTGTCGACCAGCACCTTGCTGCCGTCCTTTTCCAGCACCAGGTCGTCCTCGGTCGGCTCGTCCAGGCGGATATCGTACTGGAACCCCGAACAGCCGCCGCCCTCGACCGCGACACGCAGCGCCGTGGGACCGTCGACTTCGGTGGCAATCTCGGCCAGCCGGGCAAAGGCACGGTCGGTAACGTGGGGGGGAAGGTTCAGACTCATTTCAAGGCCCGTATCATTCTGTTCACGCATCACATATAGAGGTCCGGCATGGACCCGACAAGAACAGGCAGGAATATGCTCGCCCCCTTTGCGTGCCGCCCCGAAGACAGCCGCGGACGCCATTTCCCCGAAAGCTACTCGACCTTCCGCACCGCGTTCCAGCGCGATCGCGACCGGATCATCCATTCCTCGGCCTTCCGGCGGCTCAAGCACAAGACCCAGGTCTTCGTGGAACATGAGGGCGATTATTACCGCACCCGCCTGACGCATACGATCGAGGTGGCACAGGTGGCGCGCACCATCGCCGGCACGCTGGGGCTGAACACCGACCTGGCCGAGGCCGTCGCGCTGGCGCATGATCTGGGCCATCCGCCCTTCGGCCATACCGGAGAGGATGCGCTGGCGGCGCTGATGGCGCCCTATGGCGGGTTCGATCACAACGCCCAGGCCTTGCGCATCGTCACCCGGCTGGAAAGGCACTACGCCGATTTCGACGGGTTGAACCTGACCTGGGAGACACTGGAAGGCATCGCCAAGCACAATGGCCCGGTGACCGGCCCCCATGCGCAGGGCGCCCATTCGGTGCCCGAGGGCGGCACGCTGCCCTACGCGCTGGAGGAGGTGAACCGTGACTTCGATCTGGAACTTGACACCCACGCCAGCGCCGAGGCGCAGGTGGCCGCGGTGGCCGACGACGTGGCCTACAACCACCACGACCTGCATGACGGCCTGCGCTCGGGCCTTTTTACCGAGGAAGACCTGATGGACCTGCCGGTGACGCGCCCGGCTTTTGAGGCCGTGGATGAGCTGTATCCGGGGCTGGAACCGATGCGGCGGCGCCATGAGGCGCTGCGCCGGGTCTTCGGGGTGATGGTCGAGGACGTGATCCAGGTGGCGCGTCAGCGGCTGGAGGCCGCCCAACCCAGAAGCGTGGCCGAGATCCGCGACATGGGGACGCCGGTGATCCGGTTCTCGAAACCGCTGTATCAAGACATCAAGGCGGTAAAGGCATTTCTTTTCAAAAGGATGTATCGCGCACCTTCGGTGGTGAAGGAACGCAAGCGTGTAACCGCCGTGATCGAGGATCTTTTTCCGCTTTTCATGTCCGATCCGGCGCAGCTGCCGCCGGAATGGCGCGAGGATGTGGCAAGCGCGCGCGACGAGACCGCGCTGGCGCGGATCGTGCTGGACTATGTCTCGGGCATGACCGACCGTTTCGCGCTGGCCGAACATGCCCGGTTGTGCGGAGCACGCGCATGAGCGTCGCGGCGGAAGCCGGGGCGCTGGGGCCGGCGGGGGCCTTCGCGCTGGTCGGGGCTTTGGGCGTTGGCGCACAGTGGTTGGCCTGGCGGCTGCACATGCCGGCGATTGTGCTGATGCTGGTCGCCGGGGTGCTGGTGGGGCCGGTCGCGGGGCTGTTCGATCCCGCTCATGTCTTTGGCGACCTGATGGGGCCGATGATCCAGCTGGCCGTCGCGGTGATCCTGTTCGAGGGCGGCCTCAGCCTGGATTTCGCCAAGCTGGGCGACGCGCGCGCGGGCGTGCGGCGGCTGATCTATCTGGGCGGGCCGCTGGGCTGGCTGTTCTCGGCGCTGGCGCTGCATTATGTGGCCGGCCTGGGTTGGGCCGGCGCCCTGGTCTTCGGCGGCCTCATGATCGTGACCGGCCCCACGGTGATCGCGCCGCTGCTGCGCCAGGCACGGCTGCCGCGCCGCCCCGCCGCGCTTTTGCAATGGGAAGCGATCGTCGGTGATCCGCTGGGCGCATTGGCCGCCGTCCTGGCCTTCGAGGTGGTGCTTGTCGCCGCCACCGCGACATCGCCGCTGGCGGCGGTGGGGGATTTCGCCATGGGGATCGCTGTGGCGGCCCTGCTGGGCGCGGCGGCGGGCTGGGCGCTGTCGCGCGGCTTTCAGGCCGGCCGGGTGCCGGAATACATGAAGGTGCCGGTGCTGTTCGCCGTGCTGCTGGTGGTGTTCGCGGTCTCGGATGCGGTGCTGCACGAAAGTGGCCTGCTGGCGGTCACGGTGATGGGGGTCTGGATCGCGAACGCAGGCCTTCCCTCGTATGACGAGCTGCGTCGTTTCAAGGAACACGCGACCGTGCTGCTGGTGTCGGGGGTGTTCATCCTGATGGCCGCCTCGCTGGATCTGGGGCGGCTGGCCGCGCTGGACTGGCACGCCTGGGCCTTCGTCGCGGTGGTCATCCTGGTGGTGCGGCCGCTGACCGCCACGCTTGCCCTGGCGGGCAGTGCGGTGCCCTGGCGCGAACGCCTGCTGATCGCGCTGACCGCGCCGCGCGGCATCGTGCTGGTCGCGGTCGCGGCCCTGTTCGGGGCCCGGCTTGACGCGCTGGGGATCGATGACGGTACGCTGCTGGGGCCGCTGGCCTTCGTGCTGGTTGCGGTGACGGTGGTTCTGCACGGCTTCGCGCTGAAGCCGCTGGCGCGGGCGCTTGGGCTGGGCGGCGGGATGCCCGGCGTGCTGGTGATCGGGGCATCGCGCTGGGGTGTGGCCATGGCCGAGGCACTGGCGTCGCTGGAGCTTCCGGTGCTGGTGGCCGACCCCAACCACCGCCGCCTGCGCCGCGCCCGCAGCGCCGGGCTGCCGGTCTTCATGGGCGATATCCTGTCCGAGGCGGCGGAACATTCGGTCGAACTGGTGGCCTTCGGCACCGCCGTCGCCGCCACCGACAACGATGCCTACAACACCCTGGTCGCCACCGATCTGGGCCCGGAATTCGGCCGCGACAACGTCTATCAGACCGCGCGCGAGCAGGAGGACAAGGCCCGCCACGCGCTGCCCTCGACCCTGGGGGGGCGCAGCTTTGGGGGCTCGGAGACGGCCGAGGTGCTGGAGCAGCGCATGATCGACGGCTGGACGATCGGCGTGACCCGGCTGACCGAGGAGTTCGGCTATTCCGACTGGCGCGATAAACGCCCTGACGCGATGCTTCTGGGCTGGATCGGGCCGGGCGGGCGGCTGCGTTTCGTGCCTGCCGACGCCGAGGTGAAATCTGCCCCCGGCACTCGGCTGATCGCGATGCTGCCGCCCGAGGGACCGGCCGCGCCCCCCGCCGAGGAAGGCGCGCGGCTGCCGGGCTGACTCGCGTCTGGCAGGGGCCGCAGGCGTATTTGGGGAACGATGAAAGCAAGTATGGGCGCCGGGTGACGTGCGGATGCGGCGGCCCTCGGGCGTGGGTGGCCACTTGGTCGGCTACCGCGGGAAGCCTTTCATTGTTCTACAAATACGCCCGCCGGAGGCGCGCCGCATTGACGCGGCCCTTGCGCGTGGTAAACCCCGGCCCAACGCAAGGATGAACCGATGAACCTCTTTTCCCAGATCCGCGCCCAGGTGATCGCAGCGCTTGATGCGATGGCAGCCGAGGGCGCGCTGCCCGCCGGTCTCGACACCGCCAATGTCACGGTCGAGCCACCACGCGACGCGGCCCATGGCGACATGGCCACCAATGCCGCGATGGTGCTGGCCAAACCCGCCGGCATGAAGCCGCGCGAGATCGCCGAGGCGCTGGCCGCGAAGCTGACCCAGGACCCCAGGATTGCCAGCGCCGAGGTTGCGGGCCCGGGTTTCCTCAACCTGCGGCTGGCGGCGGGCGCCTGGCATCAGCTGATCCGCGCCGTGCTGGGGCTGGGGGCCGAATACGGGCGCTCGACCTTGGGGCAGGGGGCGAAGGTGAATGTCGAATTCGTCTCGGCCAATCCCACGGGGCCGATGCATGTGGGCCACACCCGCGGTGCGGTTTTCGGCGATGCGCTGGCAAGCCTGCTGGAAGTCGCGGGCTATGACGTCACGCGCGAATATTACATCAATGATGGCGGTGCCCAGGTCGACGTGCTGGCGCGGTCGGCCTATGAGCGCTACCGCGAGGCCTGCGGGCTGAGCCCCGAGATCGCCGAGGGCCTTTATCCCGGCGACTACCTGATCCCGGTGGGCGAGGCGCTGAAGGCGAAATACGGGCGTGGCCTTCTGGACCGCCCCGAGGCCGAATGGCTGGAGGAGGTGCGCGATTTCGCCACCGAGGCGATGATGGCCATTATCCGTGACGATCTGGCGATGCTGGGCGTCAGGATGGATGTCTATTTCTCGGAGAAATCCCTGTACGGCACCGGGCTGATCGAGAAGGCCATCGCCAGCCTCGAGGAAAAGGGGCTGATTTACCGCGGCACGCTGGAACCCCCCAAGGGCAAGACCCCCGAGGATTGGGAGCCGCGCGAACAAACCCTGTTCCGATCCACCGCGCATGGTGACGATGTCGACCGACCGATCAAGAAATCCGATGGCGCCTGGACCTATTTCGCCCCCGACATCGCCTATCACTACGACAAGGTGGAACGCGGCTTCGATCAGCTGATCGACATCTTCGGCGCCGATCACGGCGGGTATGTCAAGCGCATGAAGGCGGCGGTGTCGGCGCTGTCCGAGGGCCGCGTGCCGCTGGACATCAAGCTGATCCAGCTGGTGAAGCTTTTCAAGAACGGCGAGCCCTTCAAGATGTCGAAGCGCGCGGGCACCTTCGTGACCCTGCGCGACGTGGTCGAACAGGCCGGTGCCGATGTCACCCGCTTCGTCATGCTGACCCGCAAGAACGACGCGCCTTTGGATTTCGATTTCGCGCGCGTTCTGGAACAATCCAAGGACAATCCGGTCTTCTACGTCCAATATGCCCATGCCCGGATCTGTTCGGTGCTGCGCCGCGCGGCCGAGATGGGGGTCGATACTTCCGACGCGGCGCTGGCGGGGGCGGGGATCGATACGCTGGCCCACCCGGCCGAGCTGGAGCTGGCGCGCAAGATCGCCGAATGGCCGCGCCTTGTCGAGATCGCCGCGCGCGGGCATGAACCCCACCGCGTGGCCTTTTACCTTTATGATCTGGCTTCGGATCTGCACGGCCACTGGACCAAGGGCAACGACGATACCGCCCTGCGCTTCGTGCAAGAGGGCGATATCGAGGCGACGCAGGCGAAAATCGCCCTTGCCCGGGCGGTCGCGGTTGTCATTTCCGCCGGTCTTGCTATCCTTGGTGTCACACCGGTCGAGGAAATGCGCTGAAAAACAGGCGCTCCGCCGGTGCGACGCAGGCAAGACGGCCCCGTGAGCGCGGGACCATGAGGCAGAGCAGAACATGGCGGAGATCGAATTCGATCGGCAAGGACAGGCGCATTCCGGGCCGCAACCCGGAGGCCTGCAAGGCTATATCAATATCGCCGGCGCGGTGACCTCGCTGGCGCTGATCATCGGCGTCGGGGTCTGGGGTTACAACCTGGTGCGCCGCGATGCCGCCGGGGTGCCGGTGATCAAGGCGCTGAAAGGCCCGATGCGGGTGGCGCCCGAGGATCCGGGCGGGCAGATCGCGCGCAATGTGGGCCTGGCGGTGAATGCGGTGGCCGCGGACGAACCGCTGCCGCCGCCACCCGATCGCGTGGTACTGGCGCCCAGCCCCGTGTCCCTGTCCCCGGACGACATGGCCCCCGATGCCATAACCGGCCACCCCGATGCGACCGGGGCAAGCGGTGCGGCGGCCCCGGCGGTCGCGCCGCCGGCGGCCGAAGGCCAGGCCCAGGGCGCCGACGCCGCACCCGCCGCCGCGGCGCCGGCCGAACCCCGCGATCCGGTCGAGGTCGCCCTGGCCGCCGCCCGCGCCGCGACCGAGGCGCTGACCGGAGAGGGCCCCCAGCCGGTCACCGGCGGCACGGCCGAGGCGGTGCGCAACTCGATCCGGCCGATGCTGCGGCCCTCGGGCCAGACCGCGCCGATCGACCAGCCGCCGAAGGTGCTGAAGACCGTGTCGATCGACCCCGCCAGCCTGCGGCCCGGGACGCGGCTGGTGCAGCTTGGCGCCTATCCCAGCGTCGCCGCCGCGCAGAGCGCCTGGAATGGGATCGTGACGCAGTTCGGGCAGCTGATGGACAAGCACGGCCAGGTGATCCAGCAGGCCGAAAGCGGCGGGCGGGTGTTCTACCGGCTGCGCGCCGCCGGTTTTGCCGCCGAATCCGAAGCCCGCGCCTTCTGCGCCGCGCTGCAGGCCCAGAATGCCGGCTGCATCCCGGTGACGATCCGCTGATGGCCGCAACCGGCGCCTATGTGCTGGGCTGCGCGGGGCCGGTGCTTTCGGCGCGCGAACGCGGCTTTTTTCGCGACGCCGATCCCTGGGGCTTCATCCTTTTCGCCCGCAATATCGAGGATCCCGCGCAGCTGCGCCGCCTGACGGCGGATCTGCGCGACAGCCTGGGCCGCGACGCGCCGGTGATGATCGACCAGGAAGGCGGCCGGGTCCAGCGCCTGCGCCCGCCCCATTGGCGCCGCTGGATGGATCCGCGCGACCAGATCGCCCGCGCCGGCCCCGAACGCGCCGCGCGCTCGATGTATCTGCGTCACCGCCTGATGGCGCATGAGATGCGCGCGGTGGGCATCGACACCAATTGCGCCCCCGTGGCCGATCTGGCCGGGCCGGACACCCACCCTTTCCTGGAATACCGCTGCTACGGGTCACAGGTGGCGCAGGTCGTGGCCATCGCCCGCGCGGTGGCCGAGGGCTGCCTTGATGGCGGCGTGCTGCCGGTGATGAAACATCTGCCCGGCCACGGCCGCGGCAATGCCGACACCCACCAGAACCTGCCGGTGGTCGGCGCCGATGCCGAAACCCTGCGCGAGAGCGATTTCGCGCCGTTCCGCGCGCTTCGCGATCTGCCCATGGCGATGAGCGCCCATGTGATCTTTGCCGCCTACGATCCGGTCTCGCCCGCCACCCAGTCGCCCGCGGTGGTCGCCGCCATCCGGCAGGAGATCGGCTTTCGGGGCCTTCTGCTGAGCGACGATCTGTCGATGGAGGCGCTTTCGGGCCCGATCGAGCGCCGCGCGGCGGGTGCTGTCGCGGCGGGCTGCGATATCGCCCTGCATTGCAACGGCAACCTGGCCGAGATGGAGGCCGTGGCCGCCGCCGTCGGCCCCCTGACCGATGCCCCCGCAACCCGGGCCGCAGCCGCGCTGGCCCGCCGCCATCTGCCCGACCCGATTGACATCGGCGCGCTGGAGGCCGAACTTGAGGCCCTTCTGAGCGGGCCGGAGCATGTCTGACAGCGATTGGAGCGACAGCGAGACCAATGACGACAGCGTTGCCGCCCGGCTGGCCGCCGAGGCGCTGATCGTCGATGTCGACGGCTTCGAGGGGCCCTTGGACCTGTTGCTGACGCTGTCGCGCACGCAAAAGGTGGATCTGCGCAAGGTCTCGGTCCTGCAGCTGGCCGAGCAATACCTTGTTTTCGTAAACAAGGCCAAGGTGTTGCGGATCGAACTTGCAGCGGATTATCTGGTGATGGCGGCCTGGCTTGCCTATCTGAAATCGCGCCTGCTGCTGCCCCCCGATCCGCAGGACGACGGCCCCTCGGCCGAGGATCTGGCCGCCCATCTGGCATTCCAGCTGGAGCGTCTGCAAGCCATGCGCGAGGCCGCGGCGCAGTTGATGGCGCGCGACCAGAAGGGCCGCGATTTCTTCGCCCGCGGCCTGACCGAGGACGTTCAGCGCATCCGCGTGGTGCGCTATACCGCCACGTTGCTGGATTTGATGCAGGGCTATGCGCGGATCCGCACCCGAGACGATTTCCGCCCCTTCGTGATGGACCGCGACCATGTCTTTACCATGGAGCAGGCGCTTGACCGGATGCGCGGGCTGATCGGCTATGCCGGTGACTGGACCGATCTGGTCAGCTACCTGCCCGAGGGATGGGAGGTCGACCCCACCCGGCGCCGGTCGGCCACGGCAGCGCATTTCGCCGCGATCCTCGAACTCGCCAAGCGGGGCCAGATCGAGGTAAGACAGGGCGAGACCTTCGCCCCCATCCAGATACGGAAGAAGCCCGAGTGACGAACGACGCGACCCCGACCGAGGCGCCCCAGGAGGCAGAGCAAAGCCTGTTCGCCGCCCCGCCGCTGGCCGAGCAGGAGCGGATGATCGAGGCGATCCTGTTCGCCTCGGCCGAGCCGGTGACGCTGCGCGAACTGGAGGCGCGGCTGCCGCACGGCGCCGACCCGGCCGAGGCGCTGGTGCTGTTGCGCCGCCGCTATGAGGGCCGCGGCGTGCGGCTGGTGAAGGTGGGCGATGCCTGGGCCTTCCGCACCGCGCCGGATCTGGGCCATCTGATGCACAAGGAAACCGTCGAGACGCGCAAGCTTTCCCGCGCGGCGATCGAGACGCTGGCGATCATCGCCTATCACCAGCCCTGCACCCGCGCCGAGATCGAGGAGATCCGCGGCGTCGCCGTCAGCCGCGGCACGGTGGACCAGCTGATCGAGCTGGAATGGATCCGCTTCGGCCGCCGCCGGATGACGCCGGGGCGGCCGGTGACCTTCGTGGTGACCGAGAACTTCCTTGATCACTTCGGGCTGGAAAGCGCGCGCGACCTGCCGGGGCTGAAAGAGTTGCGCGCCGCCGGGCTGCTGGACAACCGCGCGCTGCCCGAAGGTATGGGCGGCAAGCCCGAGGCCGAGCCCGAGGAAGACGAACAGGGCCTTGGCCAGAGCGAGCTGTTCGAGGATTGACCGGCGCCATGGTTTCGCCACTCTGGGCGGCTATCTTGCGCCACAGGCGGGACGGGCAGGCACAGACGGGAGCAGGGCGATGAACCCCAACCAGCTAGTCAACATGATCGTGCGCATGGTGATGCGGCGGCTGATCAATACCGGTGTCAACAAGGGGATCGACCTGGCGTCGCGCCGTCGCGGCGCCAGCGGCCGTCCAGACGGGGGGACCTCTGGTCCCGGGCAGGGGGCCGATGGCCGCGAAACCAGCCGCCGTGCCCGACAGGCCCTGCGCCTGATGCGC
Organism: Allgaiera indica; assembly: GCF_900106675.1. Taxonomy (GTDB): domain Bacteria; phylum Pseudomonadota; class Alphaproteobacteria; order Rhodobacterales; family Rhodobacteraceae; genus Acidimangrovimonas; species Acidimangrovimonas indica. Next base: position 16,462 of record NZ_FNOB01000005.1, on the reverse strand, counting down.
CGCTTCGGGCGGTTCTGAAGGGCCGGTGCGGCGCGGTGCGGGCCTTGTCCCGCCTCTCCATCCCGCGTGAAGGGGGTGTCTTCGCGCGGCCAGGGCCTGGTCAGGCCGTCTTTGCGGACCGTTGGGCGCGCCTGCGTGAATCACGTCAAGGCCGCGCCTGCGCGCGTCACGACAAGGGCGCACCTCTGGCCCCATACAAAAGGGCGCGCCTCTGGCGCGACGGGCCGGCGCTTTGGTGCATCTGAACACGGGTGGCGGCCTGCGCGGTTCCGTGCGGCGATGAATGGCGTTGGTTTCGCGCCATGGTGCGCCACGCGACGGGCGGGTGCGCGCCCCGACCGGGGTCAGTTGCCCTCGCCCTCGTAGGTGGCGCCGAACATCTTCTTTTGCAGCGCCAGCACGCTGGGCGGCACGTCCTTCAGCGCATAGACCCCGCGGCCCTCGCTATGGGTCTGATCTTGCGAGAAATTCCATTCGATCACCACATAGGGGATCGCCGGGGCCGGGCCTGGGTGCAGGGTCAGGGCCTTCATGCGGCTCTCGATCGCGGCCTCGATCAGCGCAGTCTCGGGCTTGGTGGTGGGATGGGTTGTGCTTTTGTAACCGGCGGGGCCGTCGGTTTCGATCTCGGTCTTGCCGTCGGCGATGGACAGATATTGCGCCCGGGTCGGCGACTCGCCCTGGGTCGCCCACAGATAGATGCCGAAGGTCAGCGCGGTGCCGGCGCGGGCGGCGGCGGGCAGGACAAGTGCCAGCGACAGCGCCAGCGCGGCTGCGGCGGGACGGACGGCGCGGGAAACAAGGCGCATCTCTGGTTCCGTTTAAGCGGCCCGGTCAGGGCGCGCGGAAATGTTTCGACAGTTTCAACCCCTGACCCTGATAGTTCGAGGCGATACCCGCACCATACAGCGTTTCGGGCGCCGAGGCCATGCGCTCGTAGACGAGCCGGCCCACCACCTGGCCATGTTCCAGCACGAAGGGCGCCTCATGGCAGCGCACTTCCAGCACCCCGCGCGAACCCGCGCCGCCGGCCTCGGCCCAGCCAAAGCCCGGGTCGAAGAAGCCCGCGTAATGCACCCGGAATTCGCCCACCATGGCCAGATAGGGCGCCATTTCGGCGGCATGGTCGGGCGGGATCGTCACCGCCTCTCGGCTGACCAGGATATAGAAGGCGCCGGGATCCAGGATGATGCGGCCATCGCGGCTGCGGACCTCTTCCCAGAACTCGGCCGGGTCGTATTGGCCGATGCGGTCCAGGTCGATCACCCCGGTATGGGGCTTGGCGCGGTAGCCGACCAGACTGCCCGACGCGGGCTTCAGATCCACCGAAAACCCCAGCCCGTCCGAGATCACCGCGGTGCCGCTGACAAGGCCCACCTTGGCGTGCAGATCGGTCAGATCGGCATCCGACAGCACCGCCTGACCGCGGCGAAAGCGGATCTGGTTCAGCCGCATCCCCGGCCGCACCAGCACCGAAAAGGAACGCGGGCAGATCTCGGCATAGAGCGGGCCGGAATAGCCCCGCGGGATGCGGTCGAATTCGGTCCCGCCGTCGGTGATCGTGCGGGTCAGCAGATCCAGCCGCCCGGTCGAGCTTTTGGCGTTGGCGACTGCCTGGATGCCTTCGGGCAGGGCCAGGCGTTCCATCAGCGGCACGACATAGACGCAGCCCTTTTCCAGCACCGCACCGCCGGTCAGGTCGACTTCATGCATCTGGAATTCGGCGATCCGGTCGGCCACCCGGCGCTGCGTGCCGGCCAGGAATGATGCCCGCACCCGGTAGGCGCGCGTGCCCAGCCGCAGATCGAGGCTGGCGGGCTGGACCTGACCCTCCGCGAAAGGCAGATCGGCCGAGATCGCGCCCTGGGCGATCATCGCATTCAGTTCCTGCACGGGCAGAACGCCGGTCGTCATCGGGACCCTCCGGATAGAGAAACGCCCGCACCCCAAGGGGATACGGGCGGTTCCTTGATGGTCGGGCCGGCGAGATTCGAACTCGCGACCTTCCGCCCCCCAGACGGACGCGCTAACCAGGCTGCGCCACGGCCCGACGGAGAGGACACATAACGGATTTGGCGGCGGGGGCAAGGGCCAATGCGCATGAATTTGCGCCGCTCATCCGTGGCTGCGCCGCGCGTGACCGGCCATCTTGTGGCGCAAGGCCTTCAGCCGGTCCGCCAGCATGGCCAATGCCTCGGTATCGGCGCCCGCGGCGTCCGGCGGCAATGCGCGCAGACGCGCCGCAACGGTCGGGCCGGCCAAGTCCGCATCATCCGGTTCGGGCGGCAGATCGGGCAGGGCGGGCGCGGTGGCTTCCGTCAGCGCCGGTGCCGGCGCGGCGTCCCAGCTTGGCGGGCCGGGCGGTTGCGGCGCGGGATCTGCGGCCGGGGCGGGGGCCGGGGCGGGGGCCGGCTCGGGCGTCGTGGCGGGGGCGGATCGCGGCTCGGGCGTGGTGCTTGATGCCTGCTCAAGCTCGGCCTCGGTCGGGGCCCCGAACGAGAATTCGGGCGCCGCGTCCGGTGCCAGGTCCGGTGTCATGTCCGGCGACGAAGGTTCGGCCCCGGGCTGCGGAATTGGTTCCGGCTCGGCTTCGGCAAGATGCGGGGGCTCGGGCTGCGGGGTGGGTTCCGCCTCGGGCTGAGCAAGATGCGGGGGCTCGGGCTGCGGGGCGGGTTCCGCCTCGGGCGCCGCAAGATGCGGGGGCTCGGGCTGCGGGACGGGCTCTGCCTCGGGCGCCGCAAGGTGCGGGGGCTCGGGCTGCGGAGGCTCCGCCTCGGGTTCGGGAATGTGCGGGGCTGCCTCGGCCGGGGATTGCTCCACCTCGGGCGCGGGCTCGGGGCGGGCCGGGGGCATGGCCACGACATTGTCGACCGGCGCGGACTCGGGGGCGGCAAGCGGCGGCGGGGCGTCGATCGTCTCGCCGGGCTCATCGGCGCCGCCCAGGGCCGCGACATGGCGGATGCCCTGTTCGCGCAGCATCTTCTGCACGCCGCGGATCGTCATGCCTTCGTCATGCAAAAGATGTTTGATTCCGCCCAGCAGCGCCACGTCCGACGGCCGGTAATAGCGCCGGCCGCCGGCGCGCTTCACCGGCTTGACCTGGCTGAACCGGCTTTCCCAGAACCGCAGCACATGGGCGGGCGTGTCCAGGGCGTCGGCCACTTCGCTGATGGTGCGGAACGCGTCGGGAGACTTCTCCATCCGCGCGGGGCCTCAGCCTCGGTTGCCGGCGGCGACCCGGTCCTTCATCAGATGCGAGGGCCGGAAGGTCAGCACCCGACGGGGATGGATCGGCACCTCTTCCCCGGTCTTGGGATTGCGGCCCACGCGCGCCGCCTTGTCGCGCACCGAAAACGTGCCGAAGGACGAGATCTTCACCGTCTCGCCCGAGGCCAGCGCGTCGGACATGTGTTGCAATACGCTTTCAACAAGCTGCGCGGATTCGTTCCGCGACAGCCCGACTTCGCGAAACACCGCTTCGCTCAGATCCATGCGGGTCAAGGTCTTCTCGCTCATCGCGTCCCCCTGGGGTTGGTTGCGCGAAGGATGGGCGAGTTGATTTTCCGAGTCAATGTCAATGGCTTAAAAGCGGCCGTTGAGACGGCCCTACCAGCGTAAAACCACCGAACCCCAGGCCAGACCGCCGCCGATCGCCTCGATCACGACCAGTTGGCCGGGCTTGAGCTGCCCGCGCTGGCATCCCACTGACAGCGCCAGGGGAATCGACGCGGCCGAGGTATTGCCATGATCGGCCACCGTCAGCACGACACGGTCCATCGGTAGGCCCATCTTCTTCGCGGTCGCTGCGATGATGCGGATATTGGCCTGATGCGGCACGATCCAGTCGACATCGGCGGCGCTCAGATGCGCCTTTTCCAGCGCCGCATGGGCGGTTTCGGCAAGCTTTTCCACAGCATGGCGGAAGACCTCCTTGCCGGCCATGCGCAGATGGCCCGTGGTGCCGGTCTTCGACACGCCCCCGTCGACATAAAGGATATCGCGAAAACGCCCGTCGGAATGCAGATCGGTCGCCAGGATGCCGCGGTCTGCCCCCGAGCCGTCGCCTTCCGCCGCGGTCAGAATCAGTGCGCCGGCGCCGTCGCCGAACAGCACGCAGGTAGAGCGGTCCGTCCAATCCATGATCCGGCTGAAGGTTTCGGCGCCGATCACCATCACCCGGCGCGCCTGGCCCGACACGATCAGCGCGTTGGCATTGGCCAGCGCATAGACGAAACCCGCACAGACCGCCTGCACATCGAAGGCGAAGCCCCGGGTCATGCCCAGTCGTTCCTGCACCATGGTCGCGACCGAAGGAAAGGTCAGATCGGGGGTCGATGTCGCGACGATGATCGTATCCAGATCGTCGGGGGCCAGGCCCACATTGGCAAGTGCCGCGCGGGCGGCGGCGGCGGCCAGGTCCGAGGTGGTCTCACCCTCGGCCGCGAAATGGCGCCGCTCGATCCCGGACCGCGCCCGAATCCATTCGTCGGACGTGTCCAGCGTCGCCTCGAATTCGCTGTTCGGAACGACGCGCTCGGGCAGATAATGCCCGACGCCCTCGACCACGGCGCGTGTTGTCATTCAGCCCTACTTTCGCTGCCATCCCCCTGGGGGCCGGTATCCGGTTCGTCCTGGACGGATCCGGTCTCGTGCGGCCCCGTCTGTGGCCCCGTTCCCTCGGCGCCGGCATCCTGCAACGGGGCCGGGGCGGATGCAACCCGCGCCGCGAGCCGTTCCTGAAAACCGGAGCGCGCCAATTGCGAGGCCAGCTCCAGCGCGGCCGCGACGCCGGTCGCGTCGGCCGCACCGTGGGATTTCACCACCGTTCCGTTGAGGCCCAGGAACACGCCGCCGTTCACCCGGCGCGGGTCGATCCGCTTCTGGAACCGGCGCAGCGAGGTCAGGGCCAGAAGCGCCGCGATCCGGCTGAGCGGGGTCGCCTTGAAGGCATCACGCAGGAAATCCCCGATCAGCTTGGCGGTGCCTTCCCCGGTCTTCAGCGCGACGTTGCCGGTGAAGCCGTCCGTCACGATCACGTCGACCTTGCGCGACGGCAGGTCGCCGCCCTCGACGAAGCCGACGTAATCGAACCCGCCCAGATCGGTCGCGGCGGCGATCATCTCATTGGCCTGCTTCAGTTCGGCCCGGCCCTTGTGCTCTTCGGTGCCGACATTCAGCAGCCCGACCCTGGGCCGCGCGATCCCCATGCCATTGCGCGCATAGGAGGCGCCCATCATCGCATATTGCAGCAGGTCGCGTGCGTCGGCCTTGATGTCGGCGCCTACGTCGAGCATCAGGTTGAACCCGGTCGGGCTGCGCGAGGGCCAGAGACAGGCGATTGCCGGGCGGTTCACCCCGGCAAGCCGGCGCAGGCGGATCATCGACAGCGCCATCAGCGCGCCGGTATTGCCGCAAGAGACAGCCACCTCGGCCTCGCCGTCGCGCACGCTCTCGATCGCGCCGTACATGGAGGTGCCCTTGGCGTTGCGCACCACCTGGCTGGGCTTTTCATCCATCGTGACCACGCCCGGCGCGTGGCGGAGCGTGACCCGGCCGGCCAGGTGACGGCGCTTGGCGATCAGGCTTTTCAGGATCGCCTCGTCGCCATGCAGCAGGAACTGGGTGCCGGAATCGCGCGCGGCGAATTTCTCAAGCCCCGCGACCACCGCAGCCGGGCCCCGATCTCCGCCCATCGCATCGACGGAAATCACCACGGGCCCCCCAGCGGTCTTAGATGCCGGCACCGGCGCCCTTGCGGGCGCGCTGTCCGCACCGGATTGGATTTCGGGTCCGGTCGTCATGCCGGTCTCCCTCCAGCCGCACCGTGCGGCCCCTTTGCCGTCAGGGAAGACTTACGCCGCGTCGTCGTCCAGATCCACCTCGGCCACGGCGGCGACGACTTCGCGCGAATCGTAATGGCCACAGGACGGGCAGACATGGTGCGGACGCTTGAGCTCGCCGCATTCCGGGCATTCATGCGGATTGGCGGCGACCAGCGCGTCATGCGCGCGGCGCATGTTGCGGCGGGATTTGGTAACGCGGTTCTGCGGGACAGCCATGTGTCAACCTCGGGTCTTTTGAGGGGCCGTGCCCCGGTGTCTTTACCTGCGGGAAGATGCGGCGCGGCCCCTGCCGCGTTGCACACATTCCCGCGATCTGATCGAGGCGCGGAACATACTGCGATTCTGAGCCGGTGCAAGTCTTTTCTGCCCCCCTGTCCGCTGTCCCGACCGGGCGCCCGGCGGCGAACCGGAGCCCCCGGTCACGCCGCCGTGCCACCGCCGCTTCCACCGTCATCGCCGCCGTCATCGCCGCCGTTGCCGCCATTTTCCAGCTTCTCGCGCAGCGCTGCAAGCCCCGCGAAGGGTTTCAGCGCGTCGGCGGTCAGGGGTGCGGCGCCGGGGGGGGCGAAATCGACCTGGTCCAATGCCGCATCCTCGGCGCGCGGATAAAGCGGCATCGCCAGCGCCAGGGCCTCCAGCAGCACCGCGCCGGGGTCGATCACCTCGGGCAGCGGCTCGGCGCTGTCGTCGTCGGGCATGGGGACGCCGTCGGGGCCGGTCTCGTCCCCCGCCACCGGGTCCGGCATCTCGGTCAGGTAACGGCGGGTCACATGTTCCTCTATCCGAGTGCTGACCGGGGCCAGGGTGACGACGCAGGGCTGCACCACGGTGGCACCCAGATCGCCTTCGAGCACGAAATCGTGTTTGCCGGTGGGGCGGATCTCTCCCTTGAAGCTGAGCTTGCGGACCGACTCGGCCCCGACAAGCCCGGCGATCAGTGGCAGCATCTCGGGCGCGGGGCGCAGGTCAAAGCGCTTGGGTTTGCGCGCCGGCAGGTCGGCGACGCGCAGGGGCATCGAGACGGGCAGGGGATCGGTCATGGCTGCGGTCTCCAGGTTGCGGGGCGCGCGCGTGCTGCGGCAAAGCGGTGCCCGGGCATCGGGTGCCGTCGCCCCGGGCCCAACTTCGGCGCCGGATGGTGCGCGATCGGGCACGCGTTCCTTCCTTGAACCCGCGCCCGTCCTTCTATAAGCCGGATAAAAGGCTTGAGGCTGCAAGGCAAGAGGGTGGGATGAGACAGGCGCTTTCCCGGATGCGCGTTGGATTGCTGGGTCTGGCGATCGCGGTGCTCGGCGCCTGCAGCCCGATCTATTCGAACCATGGCTATGTTCCTGACGCACCGGAGCTTTCCCAGATCAAGGTGGGCAAGGACACCCGCGACACGGTGCGCAGCAAGATCGGCGATCCGACCACTGGCGGGCTGATGAAGCCGGCAGAATGGTTCTATGTCCAGAGCTGGTTCAAGACCGTCGGGGCGGGCCCGCGCAAGGAGACCAAGCGCGAAGTCGTGGCGATCAGCTTCGACAAGGCCGGGCGGGTCAGCAACGTGGAACGATTCGGTCTTGCCCAGGGCCATGTGGTCACGCTCAGCCGTCGGGTGACGACGCCCAGCGTGCAGGGCATCGGCTTCCTGCAACAGCTGTTCGGCAGCCTCGGCAAGTTCAACGCCAGCCAGTTCCTCAACAAGAGCGGCGGCTGACGCGGCGCGGGGTCCGGCCCGCGCCGGTGACGGCGTAAGCCGGGGCGGGGGCACGGCCCCTGTCGTCCCGGCCCGGCAGGCGCCTTCGTGGTTGCGTCACAGTTTTCGTGATAGATTGTGTTCACCCGCCGGCGCCGAGCAGGATCATGGGCGCCGGGGGTGGAGATCGCGTCATGCTGGCATTCCGCAGGGGCCCCTATCTGGCCTGGTTCGCCGCCACTCCCGAGGACCTGCGCGCCGCGCAGCGCTTGCGCTGGATGGCGTTTCGCGGCGGCGGCGAAGAAGGGATGGATGCGGACGCCTTCGATCCCCGCTGCACCCATGTGCTGATCGAGGATCAGCGCTCGGGCACGCTGGTGTGCTGCTTTCGGATCCTGCCGCTGCAAGGCGGCGCCGAGATCGGCCAGAGCTATGCGGCGCAATATTACGAACTTTCCGCTCTGGCCGCGTTCGAGGGCAAGATGGTCGAGATGGGCCGCTTCTGCCTGCATCCCGCCTGGCACGATCCGGACATCCTGCGCGTCGCCTGGGGGGCGATGACGCGCTATGTCGACGAGAACGGGGTGGAAATGCTGTTTGGCTGCTCGTCCTTCGCGGGGGTCGAGGCGCGCGCCTATCTGGACGCCTTCGCGATGCTGAAGGAACGCCACCTGGCGCCGCGGCGCTGGCTGCCGCGGGTGCGCGCGCCCGAGGTGTTTCGCTTCGCGCGGGTGCTGCGGCGGCGCAAGCCGGATGCCAAGCGCGCGATGCTGGCGATGCCGCCTTTGCTGCGCACCTATCTGGTGATGGGCGGCTGGGTGTCGGATCATGCGGTGGTGGATCGCGACCTGGGCACGCTGCATGTGTTCACCGGGCTGGAGATCCGGGCGATCCCGCCGGCCCGCGCGCGGCTGTTGCGCGGCGTCGCGGGGTGATGGGGCGGGGGACGAGGGGCTGTCTGCCCCTCGCGCTCCCCGAGAGTATTTCGGCCAAGATGAAAGGGAAGAAGGGAGATTGACCTTGGCGTGCGGGGCGATTAGCTGCGCCCCATGGCACGCGCACCGCTTCTTCAGCTTTCCGGGATCTCTCTGACTTTCGGGGGGGATCCGGTCTTTGACGGGCTCGATCTGAACGTGCAGCCGGGGGATCGGCTGGCGCTGGTCGGGCGCAACGGGTCGGGCAAGTCGACGCTGATGAAGCTGATGGCCGGGCTGGTCGAGCCTGACGCGGGCAGCCGCGTGGCGGGGCCGGGGGTGTCGGTCGGCTATATGGAACAGGATCCGGATCTTTCCGCCTTCACGACGCTGGGCGATTACGCCGCCGACGGGTTGGAGCCGGGCGAGGACTACCGCGTCGCGATGGCGGCCGAGGGGCTGAAGTTCGACCCTGCCACCCCGGTCGCCACCGCCTCGGGGGGCGAGCGTCGGCGCGCGGCGCTGGCGCGGCTGATGGCGCGGGCGCCGGAGCTGATGCTGCTGGACGAGCCCACCAACCATCTGGACATCGATGCGATCGGCTGGCTGGAGGCGCAGCTGGCCGAGACCCGCTCGGCCTTTATCATGATCAGCCACGACCGGGCCTTTCTGCGGGCGCTGGCGCGGGCGACGCTGTGGCTTGACCGGGGCGTTCTGCGCCGCCGCGACCAGGGGTACGACGGGTTCGAGGACTGGCGAGAGACCGTCTGGGAAGAGGAGGATCTGGCGCGTCACAAGCTGGACCGCAAGATCAAGGCCGAGGCCCGCTGGGCGGTGGAAGGCATCAGCGCCCGGCGCAAGCGCAACCAGGGAAGGGTGCGCGCTTTGCAGGCCTTGCGTACCGAGCGGGCGGCGCAGATCCGGCGTCAGGGGACGGCGGCGCTGGCGCTGGACGCGGGCCAGAAATCCGGCAAGTTGGTGATCGAGGCGAAAGAGATTTCAAAGGCTTTCGAGGAAAAGCTTATCCTGCGGCCGTTCTCGATCAAGGTGCAGCGCGGGGATCGGGTGGCCTTTGTCGGGCCCAATGGCGTGGGCAAGACGACGCTGCTGAAGATGCTGACCGGGGCGCTGGCGCCGGATGCGGGCACGGTGCGGCTGGGCACCAATCTGCAGATCGCGGTGTTTGATCAGACGCGGGCGCAGCTGGCCCCCGATGCCAGCCTTTGGGAAAACCTGACCAACGATCCGACCATGCGTGTTTCGGGGCGGTCGGATCAGGTGATGGTGCGGGGCGTGCCGCGCCATGTCGTGGGCTACCTCAAGGATTTCCTGTTCGATGAGGCCCAGGCACGGGCGCCGGTGCGCGCGCTTTCGGGCGGCGAGAAGGCGCGGCTTTTGCTGGCGCGGCTGATGGCGCAGGAATCGAACCTGCTGGTGCTCGATGAGCCCACGAACGATCTGGATGTCGAAACCCTGGATCTGCTGCAGGAAATCCTGGGCGACTATGACGGCACGGTGCTGCTGGTCAGCCATGATCGCGATTTCATCGACCGTGTCGCCACTACCACGATCGCGATGGAGGGCGATGGCCGCGCGGTGGTCTATGCCGGGGGCTATAGCGATTATCGCGCCCAGCGGGGCGAGGCCGAGGCACCGGAAAAGCCCGCCGTGAAGACTGAGGCGAAAACCGGGTCGAAGCCTGTGACCGACTCCGCACCTCAGTTGAAGAAGGCGTCGCAAGGCCTTAGTTTCACAGAGAAACACCGGCTAGAGGAATTGCCCGCCGTGATCGAGCGGCTGGAGGCCGAGATCGCCAAGCTGGGCGCGCTTCTGGCTGATCCGGAGCTGTTTGGCCGCGAGCCGGTGAAGTTCAAGAAGGCCACCGAGATGATGGCCGAGCGGCAGAAAATGCTGGCCGCGGCGGAAGAAGAATGGCTGACGCTGGAGGAGAAGGCCGCGGGGTGACGCGCCGGGTTTGAGCTTGGCCCCGTTAGAGCCCGGTGCGTGCCGAAGGCGCAGGGCAAGCGCCTGCCCGTCGCGTCACGCCAAAGGCGTGCGGACGAAAAGCAGGGTGCCTTTGGCGTGCCGACGAAAAGTGGCGTGCCTCTGGCACGACGGGCTGGCGCTTTGCTGCTGTCTGTCACGCGGGGGCTAAGGGGCGGCGGCTGCACCATGAATGAAGCCGCGGATCTGTCCGGGGCGCCACTCCACGGACAGGCCGCTTGCCCGGCTCGGGCGCCGATCCGCCCCTACCGCTCTGCGCGCCGCGCCATGAAGGCCAGGCGTTCGAACAGATGCACGTCTTGTTCGTTCTTCAGCAGCGCGCCGTGCAGACGGGGCAGGGCGCTCTTGCCATCGGCCTTCAGATCGGCCGGGTCCATATCCTCGGCCAGCAGCAGCTTCAGCCAGTCCAGTACCTCGCTGGTGGATGGCTTCTTCTTGATCCCCGGGGTTTCACGGATCTCGTAGAACCGGGTCAGGGCGGCGGTCAGCAGCGCCTCCTTGATGCCGGGGTGGTGGACCTCGACGATCCGGCGCAGGGTGTCGGGGTCGGGGAAGCGAATGTAGTGGAAGAAACAGCGCCGCAGGAAGGCGTCGGGCAGCTCTTTTTCGTTGTTCGAGGTGATGATCACGACGGGGCGGTGGCGCGCGCGCACCGTCTGGCCGGTCTCGTAGACGAAGAACTCCATCCGGTCGAGTTCCTGCAGCAGGTCGTTGGGGAATTCGATATCGGCCTTGTCGACCTCGTCGATCAGCAGCACCACGCGGCCCTCGGCCTCGAACGCCTGCCAGAGCTTGCCCTTCTTGATGTAGTTCGCCACGTCGTGCACGCGTTCGTCGCCCAGCTGGCTGTCGCGCAGCCGGCTGACGGCGTCGTATTCGTAAAGGCCCTGCTGGGCGCGGGTGGTGGATTTGACATGCCATTCGATGATTGGCAGGCCCAGGCTGTCGGCCACCTGACGCGCCAGTTCGGTCTTGCCGGTGCCGGGCTCGCCCTTGACCAGCAGCGGACGCTCCAGCGCGACCGCGGCGTCGACGGCAAGGCTGAGATCCTCGGTCGCGACATAGCTTTCCGTTGACGTAAATTTCATAATGCTGCCCGAGACTTCTCTGCGATGTTTCGCACGGACCATAGCACGCACCGATTTTGTCGCAACCGAAGTCGTGCCCTAGTGACAACCCGGGCTGCTGAGGCTATAGGGACGCCCGAAGGGATGACGGATGCCGAATACCGAAGATCCAGGAATTGATCACGCGCGGGTTGGCTCTGTCGCTAGTGAGGAGGCAGAGATGAAGCCCGAGATCTTTCTTCCCGAAGATTACCGGCCGGCCGAGGATGAGCCGTTCATGAACGACCGGCAGCTGGAATATTTCCGCCGCAAGCTGAATGCCTGGAAGGCCGAGATCATCGATCTGTCGGCCGAAACCATCGAAGGGCTGCAAGACAGCGCCCGCAACGTCCCCGACATCGCCGACCGCGCCAGCGAGGAAACCGACCGGGCGCTGGAACTGCGCACCCGCGATCGCCAGCGCAAGCTGGTCGCCAAGATCGACGCCGCGTTGCGCCGGATCGAGAACGGCGAATACGGCTATTGCGAAGTGACCGGAGAGCCGATCAGCCTGAAGCGGCTGGATGCCCGTCCGATCGCCACGATGACGCTGGAAGCGCAGGAAAAGCACGAGCGCCGCGAAAAGGTTCACCGCGACGATTGAACGACGGGGGGGGAATGGCAGGGGCGGCGCCCGTTACGGTCACCCCGGTCCACGGCGCCCCATTCCAATGCGCCCCGTTCCGACCCGACGCGATGCGCCCCAATATGATGTGCCCGGTGCGCCGGCTTTTCGAAAGCGCGCCCGCGGGCGGCAAGACGACCCGCCCCGACCGCCGCACGCGCAAGCCCCCGACAGGCAGCCGGTACGCCCGCCAGGACCTCCGCCCGGAATACGCCCCTACGCGTTGTCTGGGCCAACGCGCGGCGGCGGCCCGGGTGTCCCATCTTCCAGGTCTGGCGCTGGAATGCCGTCCCGGATCGGGCTAGCGGCAACTGCGACAAGGGCGGCTGAATGGCGCAGGCCCCGCGCCCGGAGGCCCCGCGCCCGGAGGCCCCGCGCCCGGAGGCATTGTCCCGCGGGCGCAGGCGCGGGCGGCCTCACGCCGCGTCAGGTTGTGCGCCGTCTTTACCTTTCGCGCTCTTTGCCTTTCGATTGATCCCTGTCAAACCGGGCCGCATGTCGATGTGCCATAAGCGGACGGCAACGTCGCCGGAGGAATGGGATGTCAGTCACGGGAACGAAGATCACGATCATCGGCGCAGGAGTTGCGGGGCTTGCCGCCGCAATCGCGCTGTCGCGGCGCGGGGCGCAGGTCACCGTGCTGGAACAGGCCGAGGCGATCCGCGAGGTCGGCGCCGGCATCCAGATCAGCCCCAACGGCGCCGCGGTGCTGCGCGGCCTGGGGCTAGGAGAGCGGCTGGCGGCGATCGGAGACCGCTCGGACGGGGTGGTGCTGCGCAACGGTGCGTCGGGCGCGCCGGTGCTGCGGCTGAACCTGCGGCGGCTGCGTCCCGAACAGGCCTATTACTTCATCCACCGGGCCGATCTGATCGACATGCTGGCGGCGGCGGCGCGCGCGGCGGGGGTGCATGTCACGCTTGACGCGCGGATCGCGGGGATCGAGCTGGGCGATCATCCGCCCCGGCTGATGTGCGCGCGCGGCGAAACCGTCGAGGTGCCGCTGCTGCTGGGGGCCGACGGGATCCATTCGCAGGTGCATCGCGCGCTCAACGGCAAGGTGACGCCCTTCTTCACCCATCAGGTGGCCTGGCGGGCGATCATTCCGGCCGAGCCCGACGCCCAGCCGGTCGCGCAGGTCTTCGTGGGGTCCGGGCGGCATCTGGTCAGCTATCCGTTGCGCAATGGTACCCTGCGCAACATCGTGGCGGTGGAGGAACGCCACCGCTGGACCGATGAAAGCTGGGCGCAAAAGGACGACCCGGTCGCGCCGCGGATCAGCTTCGAGGATTTCACCCCCGAGGTGAGGAACTGGCTCGACCAGATCGAGGTGGTGCATCTGTGGGGGCTGTTCCGGCATCCGGTGGCGCCGCGCTGGCATGGCCACGGCGCGGCCATCCTGGGCGACGCGGCGCATCCGACGCTGCCGTTCCTGGCCCAGGGGGCCAATCTAGCGCTGGAAGACGCCTGGGTGCTGGCCGATCGCCTGGCCCGCGCCGACAATGTCGAGGCCGGCTTTGCCGCCTATCAGTCGGCGCGCGAGGGGCGGGTGAAGCGCGCGGTGGCGGCGGCGAACACCAATGCCCGGGCCTACCACCTGCGCGGCGTGACGCGGGCGCTGGCCCATGCCGGGCTGCGGCTGGGCGGCGCGCTGATGCCCATGGCGCCGGTCAAGCGGTTCGACTGGCTCTACGGTCACGACGTGACGCAGGGATAGGCGGATGATCAGGCGACCTTCGATCGCGACAAGCCCTGTGCGGGGACCGGCATGACCCGCTCGGCCGTTCTGGTCGCCCATGGGGCGCCCTCCGACCCGGCCACGCAGGAGCGCGCGATGGCGGATCTGGCGGCACGGGTGGGCGCGCTGCTGCCGGACTGGCGGTTGCGCGGCGCCACGCTGGCCGCCCCGGGCGCGCTCGAGCACGCCATGGACGGGCTGGACGCGCCGCTGATCTATCCCTTCTTCATGTCCGCGGGCTGGTTCACCACGACCGAACTTCCCCGCCGGCTGATCCTTGCAGGCAAGGGCGGCGCGCGCTGCCTGGCGCCCTTCGGCGCCGATCCCGGCCTTCCCGATCTGGCCCGCGCCGCCGCCGAAGCCGGGGCCGCGGCGGTCGCGCTCGATCCGGCGCGCGCGACCCTGCTGCTGGCGGCGCATGGCTCAAGCCGCCCCGGTGCGGTGGCGCGGGCCTCGGCGCGGGCGGCCGCCGCGCTGGCACGCCGGCTTGCGACCCGGGCCTTCGCCCGGGTCGAGGTGGGCTTGATCGAGGAGGCTCCGTCCCTGACCGAGGTGGCGCGTGCGGCAAGGTCGCGTGGTCCGGGCCTGTGCCTGCCGCTTTTCGCGCAGGCGGCGGGGCATGTGCGTGACGACGTGCCGCGCGCGCTTTTCGAGGCGGGTTTCACGGGGCTGGTGCTGGCGCCGATCGGGGCGCATCCCAAGGTTCCGGCGCTGATCGCGGGGGCGCTTGCGCAAGCGGAATGAATTGCGCCCGCGCCGGGCGTTTTGCCCTTGACGCCCCGGCGGTGCTTGATTATCCCGCCGCTACCCAGTGGCGGAGTAGCTCAGTTGGTTAGAGCAGCGGAATCATAATCCGCGTGTCGGGGGTTCAAGTCCCTCCTCCGCTACCACTTTTCTCCCTTGTTTTGTTGGACTTCCTCGCTTCCGCGGTTGGTTCAGTTTGTCGTGTTGCCCCGCTGGGGTGGCAAAATGTTCTCGATGGACCGCGGTGGGGCGAGAAGACCCTCCCGAATTCCGTGGACGGGGAAGGGGCGTTGGACTGCGTTGAGGCGTAGCGGTCATAGAGACTGTGCGGAATTTTGTGCCCTGGCGCCTTTTTACGCCATCGGGAAGCGTTCTTCGAACATGATTGCGAGCTGGCTTTTCACCGCGTGCCATTCGCGCACTGAGCGCTTCCACTCGACGGAGGTGGCATTGAGCGCGAGATAGATCAACTTGGCCGCCGCCTCGTCGCTTGGGAAGTGGCCACGTGTTCGGACCGCGCGTCGGATTTTCGAGTTTAGCGCTTCTATGGAATTCGTGGTGTAAATCAGCCTGCGCACCTCGGGTGGATAATCGAGGAACGGGATGACCTCGTTCCAGGCCCTCCGCCAACTCGGCGCGATGGCGGGATAGCGCCTGGCCAGATCGGTGTCCTCGAACTCCGTCAGCGCAGCTTCGGCCTGTTCGGCGTCCACCGCCGTGTAGACCGCCTTGAGTGCGGTGGCGACGGCCTTGCGGTCCTTGTAACTGGCAAAGCTCATGGAATGGCGCAGCAGATGAACAATGCAGGTCTGGACCTGGGTCTTGGGGAAGGCCGCCTCGATGGCCTGCGGGAAGCCCTTGAGGCCGTCCACGACCGCGATCAGGATGTCCTGGACGTATGAGGAGGGTCAGGAAACGATCCGGGGGATCGTTTCCCCGACGATTGGGTTGCGCAAATCGTTGAGCACCTTGGCCCAGAACTTGGCGCCCTCATTGGCCTGGAACCACAGCCCCAGCACATCCCGCGTGCCGTCCGGCAGGACGGCCAGGGCCACGAAGACCGCCTTGTTCGAAACGGCCCCGTCACTGCGAATGTTGACCCGGATCGCATCCATGAAGACGATCGGATAGCTGGGCTCCAGGGGACGGTTTTGCCAGGCGGTGACCTCCTCCATCACGGCGTCGATGATCGCAGAAATCAGGCTAGGGGACGCCTCGACGCCATAGATTTCCTCGATATGTCCCTGGATCTCGCGGGTGGTCATGCCCCGGGCATACATGCTGACGATCTTGCGATCGAACTCGGGAAAGCGGCGCTGATACTTGGCGATCAGCAGGGGATCGAAGGTGCCGTTGCGGTCGCGGGGGATGTCCAGAACCACCTTGCCGCTGTCGGAGGTCACCGTCTTCTGACTGCTGCCATTGCGGCGATTGGGAGCCTGGTTCCGGCCCCCGCAAGCCTCCTCGGCACGCTCTTCATCAATGTGAACATCCATCTCGGTGCTAAGCGCACGTTCCGCAAGCGCCTTCGTCAGTTCGGAAAGAACGCCGTCCTTGCCGAACAAGTCACCGGGCGAACGCCCCTCCATCAGTCGGTCCAGAAGGTCTTTGTCGATGCTCATACGTGGGTCTCCTCTAAGAGCAGTTACCGCGCCAGAGCACAAAATTCAGGATAGTCCCCGTGAACCGCGCCGGGTTTGCCGGAGGCTGATTTCGGTTAGTTACGCGGCCATGTCTTCAGTTTCCAGCGCGGCGTAGAAGTTTGCCTCGGCTTCCGCCGGCGGGATGTTCCCGATCGGCTCGAGCAGGCGGC
>NZ_FNOB01000061.1 GCF_900106675.1 Allgaiera indica | reverse complement strand
CCCCCATGAAGCTGGCGGCGGCGGACCCGTCGCCGGGCCGGCTGATCAAGCAGCCTGAAAACGAATGCGCGTGACAACTACCTTGACGAATACCGGAGCGAAGTTATATCGTTGGTTTTGCTCGACGACGCAAGCGGCGGCGCATCCAGCGCTTTGCGCGCATGGGAAAATCCGCCAAGCATCCACATTGCAAGCGGAAATCTTGGGGCGCCATCGACCTTTTGAGTGTATCCGCCCATTTTGAACATCCGCCCATAGGCGGTCAATTCCGGGATGGTTGTATGGCAAGCCGAGCAGGTCTGTCCGGTTTGTCTGGCAAAGCTTGAAACCGCGCGCGCCGGAGTCGTTCCGATAAAGGTGCCGAATATAAGCACAAAAGCGGCAAGAAGCCGCGAGAGAATTGATAAGACGTTCCCGTCCTTCGAGGTCGTCGATCGCGCGCTGCCCGAAGGGCAATCCGGTGATCTTGATGACAAACGTAAAGAATATTGCATAGGTTGCATCGCGATTATGTGCTGCAATATCGTGGCGCGCCATCCTCTGATTTCATTATCAGGTTTCATCGCACAGTCCCCAAATAGAACACTTTCCCTTGCATGTAGGCGATGCTACATGCCGGCAATTTTCGCGCGCCTTGGTGTTGCTGTGCGCGCGCACCGCGGTCGCGACCTTGATTCAAGTCAATATAAACTATTCGTGATATTCGCGAGAGCTGTGCCGCGCCACGGCCGATTGGAGCCATGCTTTGCGGGATGATTTCCTGCATCTTCGCCGCCGCCGCCGGAGGTTTCCCGACTTTCCCGCCTTGCCGGTGCGCTTTCGGGTGGCTGTTTCAGCTACCGCACGATCTCGACCGAGGCGGACGCGGTCTTGCAGCCAGCCGGGCCGGTCCGTCCGATGGCCCCCGACCGAATTGCAACCTACCACGTGCCGCAGGCCGCACGTCCCCAGCCATCTGATCGCGCCGCGCCGGCGTGGCTCGTCCGGTTGATCTCGATCAAGGACAGCGCGGGAAAGCCGGGCGTAACGGACTGGCGAAGGGTGCGATGGCTGTGATCGCGCGCCTTGCGCTGGTGTTGCCAGCTTTCTCCATCGCTCGGAGACTGAGAGACGCGCGGAGATCATGAAGTTATGTCAGCAGCTTAGCCGTTTCTTGGGCTGAATGGATCAGCCCGGGAACGGCATCGGAAACCTGCGGAGAGGCGATGGAGTCTCGGACGAAACAAGGTTGTGGTCTGGTCATGAACCGCCGGAAATCGCCGCGCGCGGCGCGGGGGCTTGAAGCGGTCTGGGGCCTCTTGCCATCGCCAGGCGGGCCGAGGCGCGGCCCTGGAACCGTGGTGCAATCCGCCTCGCGAACGATGATCCACGCCTGGGCACGGATCCCGGCGGGACGCGCCATGGCCGTGCGGCTTGTAGATCCCGAGCACAGGCGACACGCCACGCCGGTTTCGTCGGAAAGCGCATGGCGGCGCGGACTTTCGCGCGGTCTCGGACCAGGACCTCCAGCTAAGGCCGGCGCTGCGGCGACCGGTTCGCCATGGTGTGAGGAAGCTGCGTGAAGGAGGCAGATGCGATCTGCGGGAGCCGGGCATACCTGGCAGTTTTGGCAGGCAGGGCCGCGCGAATTTTCCTGTGACCGACCAGCGCGATGGAGGCCTACGCAGGGAATTCCATGACGCAAATACCTTTTGCGGACCGATGGATAAACGAATTCCCATCCGTCAAACGGAGCGGAGAATTCACCGTGGGTGATCTATGGTGCAAGAGGATGGGCGCGCAACCGAAAATAGAAGGGGAACCCAATGCGTTTTGACTACAGAACAATTCGAACACTGGCCATGCCAGTTGTGGTTGGATTGGTGGGGGCGTCACCGGCATATATGGCGCGCGGCGCCGCAGTCGGGATTTTGACGATACTTGCGTCGTCTCCGGCTTCTGCAGTCTCGGTGCCCGGCGCTTCGGAGGCCGCCGCTGGCGCGGCTATTTCTGCGCAATGTGCGGCTTGCCATGGTGATAACGGAATTTCGGCGGACACGAATACGCCGAATCTGGCGGGGCAGCACTATGAATATCTTCTGACCCAGCTCAAGGCCTACCATGACGGTGATCGAAAGAACGCAATCATGAACGAAATGGCCAGGTCGTTGACGAGCCAACAGATGAAAGACCTTGCGGCATATTTCGCAAACGTTTCTATCAAGGTTGGTTCCGCATCCGGTAAGAATGGAAAAGCAAGAAATTAGGAGAACGGGCATGAAGCCGCTTTCTGATCTGCCTATCGAATTAAAAGCGCTGAACACGGCAGCATTGGTGTTTCTCGGTCTAGCAATATCGATGGCTCTGGCATATATCGATGTCAGTCATCGCGGGATCGGTGGGAGCTATCTGATCACGCCCGCCGACATCGCGGCAACCTATTACGGACCGGGCGTCGGGGTTGCGACGCTGATTTCGCTCGCTCATATCCATATGCTCGGCCTGTTTTCAGTATTCTGGATCGTTTCGTTCATTTTCATCCATTGTAGCTTTTCCGCAGGGTGGAAGGCGTTCTGGGCTGTCCTCCCTTTCATCGGTTTTTTTGTCGATGTCTGCGGCTGGTTTCTCTCGAAGATGAATCCTGGCTTCGTTTATGTCGTTATTTTCGGTGGAGCTATGTTCGTACTTTCGATCGCCGTGATGGCTCTTGTTAGCCTCTATGAGATGTGGTTCACCCGCGATCCTCGCCAGCGGATATTGAACCGCAACGGGTTTGCCGGAGGCTCCAACTCCTGAGTGGGGTGGAGCATTGAGCTACTCCCCGTCTCTTGGACAGGATCTGGCGTAAATTAAGCTACTCGTTGCACCTGCTGATCGGGTTGATTGATATCATTTCTCTGCCAAT
>NZ_FNOB01000044.1 GCF_900106675.1 Allgaiera indica | reverse complement strand
GTGTCGCAACACGATACGATAGATGTCCGAAGGTCTTCCTCTCAGCCATCGCCCTTGCCGCAACTGTCATCTATTGGCTATGAGTCCTCACCCTAGGGGAGATTTTCGGGTGTTCCGGCTTGCCGGAAGGGCCTGCAATAACTTTTTCACCTCGTTCGCATCCTGCTTCGTGATCGTGGCAAGCAGCCGGTCACGCCCGAAGTATTCGATCAGGATGTTCAGGTAGGCGCGGTTTTGACCGGTGGTCTTTTCAGCCCACTGGCGGGAATGCTCGGTGATACTGGCGGGAATGCTCGGTGATGAAGTCATCCACTGCCATGCCCAGCGACGATGACGCCAGCAAGGCGGCTGGAGGGGCCGCAGGAGGGACAGGGGCGAAGGCCGGTGGTATCGTCATAGGCATAATGCTCAAGACCCTTAGCGACCTCCAGAACGCGCCTCAGCATGTCGCGGCGGCCCTTCCGTAGCTCTGTCGCAATCCGGGGCATGCTGGCGTCCCAATCGGCATCGGACACCTCCATCTTGGTCTTGATGCGCGCGAACGGAAGCCAGATGGGGTGGGCGCAGTCGATGTCCATGAAGTTCTCATGGTCCAGCACTTCTTCGCGGGCGTCTGCCAAGGCGTTCTGCGACAGGCCGCGTCGGTCCAGCCAGTCAAGGTACTGGTCCAGTTGCGCCTTGAAGTAGGCTTGCACCTTCTCGCGTATCTCGCTTTGCCTCAGTCCCGCCAATGCATTGCTCTCGCGTAGTATTCGTCCGCAGGATGCAAGAGCGCGGGCCAAATCACCAGCCCGATCCGGGCAACGTGTCCGTAATGAGATCCGGACTGAGGCTCGCTTTCCCTCTATGAATGATGGGATAGGCCAGCGGAAGTAGTAAATCCCATGTCTTGAGCGGCTTAGATAGGATGACAGCATCATAGGGCGTGTGTCCCACTTTGTGTCACACCCGACCGCTAAGCCGCTAACGCTATGATTTAGAAGGAAATGGAGGCGAGTACCGGAATCGAACCGGTCTACACGGATTTGCAATCCGCTGCGTAACCTCTCCGCCAACTCGCCGTCGCAGGGGCTCACCTATACCATGTAATTTTGTCGCGCAATCCCCTTGCGGCGTCGCATCATGTTGCCGCCTGCGTGGGAATGTGGCAAACCAGTGCCAACGGAAACTAGACTGATGAGTTTAGCCATGGCCGACTACCAGACACGTCGCAGGGTGATGGTGGACACCCAGGTTCGCCCCTCGGATGTCACCAAGTTCCCGATCATCGAGGCGATGCTGGCCATCCCGCGTGAATTGTACGTTCCCGCACAGCGCCGCGACGCGGCCTATGTCGGCGAGAATATCGACCTGGGCCGAGGCCGGGTCGTGCTGGATCCGCGGGTGCTGGCGAAGATGCTCGACCTGGCCGATCTTCAGGCGGATGAACTGGTGCTGCATATCGGGGCCGGGCTTGGCTATGGCAGCGCGGTGATGGCGCGGCTGGCCGAGGCGGTCGTCGCCCTCGAAGAGGATCGCGAATTCGCCGCCGAAGCCCAAGCTGTTCTGTCGGCGCAGGAAGTCGACAATGCCGCAGTGATCCAGGGGCCGCTGACCGAGGGCGCGGCGAAGCACGGCCCCTATGATGCGATCCTGATCGAAGGCGCGATCGAACGCCTGCCCGCGGGGCTGGAAGACCAGCTCAAGGATGGCGGGCGGATCGTGGCGATCTTCATGGAAGGCGCGCTGGGCAGTTGCAAGATCGGCTACAAGCTGGACGGTGCGCTTACGTGGCGCTTTGGCTTCAACGCGGCGGCGCCGGTGCTTCCGGGCTTTGAGAAGCATACCGGCTTCGTGCTTTGATTCGCCAAGGCGGGTCAGGATTTTCAGACGGGCAGCATTTGGGACTGGCAGCATGAACAAGACGAACAGGCAGATACTGGGGCGCCTCGGCGCTGCCGCCATGGCGATCGCGCTGGCCTCCCCCGCCAGCGCCGAGACCCTGGCGGACGCGATGATCTCGGCCTACCGCAACTCGCACCTGCTGGAACAGAACCGCGCGGTTTTGCGCGCCGCCGACGAGAACGTTGCGATCAATGTGTCGTCCCTGCGCCCGACGCTTGGGCTGGCGGGCAGCGTCACCTCCAGCCATCCGGCCACCTTCTCCACGCTCAACAAGAACCTTTATGGCACCCTGGGGCTTCAAGCCAGCATGACGCTTCTGGATTTCGGTCGCACCCGCGCGGCAATCGAAGGGGCCAAGCAATCCGCCCTGGCCACGCGCGCCGCGCTGGTCGGGGTCGAGCAGCAGGTTCTGCTGGGGGCGGTCAAGGCCTATATGGACGTGCGCAACGCGCAAGAGGTGGTCCATCTCAACGACGGCAGCGTCCGGGTGCTGCGTCAGCAGCTGAAGGCCGCGCGCGACCGGTTCGACGTGGGCGAGATCACCCGCACCGATGTCGCCCAGGCCCAGGCCGCGCTGGCCGCCGCGCATTCAAAGCTGACGGCGGCGCAGGGCCAACTGGCCATGGCGCGAGAGGCCTACAAGGCCGCCGTGGGGCATTATCCTGGCAAGCTGTCGAGGCCGCCCAAGGCCCCCGCGATTCCGCGCAGCCTGAAGGATGCGGCAGCGATTGCGCAGCATGACCAGCCGGCGCTGAAACAGGCTCAATATCAGGTCAAGGCCGCGGAATACGCCGTCAAGCGGGCCAAGGCCCAGGTGCGCCCGACATTGTCCGCCACCGCGCAATACGGGATCAACAGCCTGTCGAACACGCAGCTGCAAGGCGTTCTGACACTGTCGCAGCCGATCTATGCGGGCGGCAAGATATCGGCCTATTACCGCCAGGCGCTGGCGCAGGAAGACCAGAACAAGGCTGCCCTTCTGCAAACCGCGGTTCAGGTCACCCAGAATGTCGGCAACGCCTGGGCGCAACTCGCCGTCGCGCGGTCGTCGATCACCGCCTATGACGAACAGATCCGCGCCGCCAAGACCGCCTATACCGGGGTCCAGGAAGAAGCCAAGCTGGGCTCGCGCACCACGCTTAACGTGCTCAACGCCGAACAGGCGCTGCTTGACGCCCGTGCCTCGCGCGTGTCGGCCGGCACCAACGAATATGTCGCGGTCTATCAGCTTTTGGCCTCGATGGGGCTGCTGACCGCCAAGCACCTGGGCCTTGGCGTGCCCAGTTACGACCCCACCGCCTATTACAACGCGGTCAAGTCGGCGCCCGCCACCAGCGTGCAGGGCAGGGCTCTGGACCGGGTGCTGAAATCGATGGGCAAATAGGCCGCGCCTGCGCTTTGTGACCCGGCGGCCGCGACCAGCCGTTGTGTCGGTTGCGTGACCGGGCTACCCTAGCTGCAGGTTCCAAAGGGGATACTGCGCATGTCCGATCCGATGACCAGAACCGATATCGAGGATGTCCTGTCCTCGATTCGGCGCCTCGTCTCCGAAGAGGCCCGGCCCGAGCCGCCGCTCCGCGCGCCTGGGGCCGCGATTCGCGCGCCCGACCCTTCCGCTGCCGAACCGAAGCTGTCCGGGCGGCTGGTGTTGACGCCCGCCCTGCGCGTAGCCGAGGTGCCGGATGCCGCGAACGACGGCCGCGACGCAACCGCGCCTGCCGCGCCCGCAGCGCCCGCAGCGCCCGCAGCGCCCGCAGCGCCCGCAGCGCCCGCAGCGCACGAGGCGCCGCCAGTGTCACCCCGGGCGCAAGATCCGGCCGAGCCTTCGGCCGCCCCTGCCGCGGGTACGCCGCCCGAAGATGGCGCGGCGGACGCAGCCGGGGCGCTTTCGGAAAAGGCTGGCGTCGCCGCGATCGAGGCCACGATCGCAGAGCTCGAATCCGCGGTCGCAGCCCGGGTCGAGCAATGGGATCCCGACGGGACCGAGGCCGCGGTCGAAGATGAAAACCATCTGGATGCCTTCGTGGGCCCCGTGCGGTTCGTCCATCGCGGCGCGGGCCACGCGACTCCGCCCGCGGCCCTGGGCGGTGCCACGCGGGTCGCTCCGACCCGTCCGCATCCCGAAAGCCGCCGACGCGCGGCAGAGCATCCGACGCAGGAGGCTGCGGCCGAAAACGCCGCCGACGCCGCTGCCGGAAGAAAAGCCAAGCCGGCATCGATCAGTGCGTCGGACGCACTGGCAGAGACGCTTGCCCAATGCGCCGAGGCCGCTGACGCGCTGTCCGAACCCCAGGAAGCCATGGCGCCCGCGTTCCACAGCGGCCGCGGCATGGGCGCGACTGCCGGCACCCAAGATGCGCCCGACGCGCCAACCGCGCCCGAAGCCGATACCGACGCGATCGACTGGGAAGATTCCCAACCCGAGGACGCGCCGCCCCCCGGGGCCGGTTCCCAAAGCGCCTTTGCCGATCTCGGCCCCCGGATCGACCCCGGCCCCGCGCCCGAAGCCGGCCCCGCCGGCACGCCAACCCCGGCCGGGGCAGAGGCGGATCCTGACGGCGCTTTTCTCGACGAGGAGGCTTTGCGCGATATCGTGCGTGAGATGATCCGGGAGGAATTGCAGGGACCGCTGGGTGAACGCATCACCCGCAGCGTGCGCAAGCTTGTCCGGTCCGAGATCAACCGCGCCTTCGCCAGCCGCGATCTCGAATGATCCGCTAGGGTGCTGACAGCTCCGCCCGGCGCTTGCCGCCGGCACGGAAGCATCCGCGCGGAAAGACGGACGCCCCCACCCGCGCCCCGGATCAGGGCAGGATAGCGGGGCCTTTCATATGCGTGCCGAGACCGGGCGCGACCTGCGGCATCCCTATGTCTGTCTGGGTCGGCCGCGCGCGTGCCATCCGATCGGTGCCCTGGCGCGACCGCGCTCTTTTCATGCCAATCGAAGGTGGCGAAACGGCGGGGAATTCGCTGCTTGGTTCAAACGGCATCGATGTCGGCCTGCAATGCGCGCCGGCCGGAGGGTGACGGACTGGCACAAACGAAAGACGCGCCCTTCAGGGCGCGTCTTTCGCGACACGGTGGCGATGTCCGAATCAGGCGGCTTCTGCCTGCTCCAGTTCCAGCGCATGGCGGCGCTCGCTTTCCTCGCGCGACAGCGCGACGGAGGTGCGCACACCTTTCGAAACGAATTCCATCAAACCTTTCACGACCCGCTCGTTGGGGTCGATCCCGGCGCAGGACAACACTTCGCGCCCGTCGCGCGAACGCGCCCAGCGGGCGATCTGCTCGGGGCCGTTGCCGTATTTCTTGTCGTCGGCAATCGCATCGTCCAACGCCGCCAGCACCACGGCGGCAAAAAGCTTGCGCGACCGTTGGCCCTGCTCGAAGTTGAATGCGGTGCCGTCAACGAAATCGACCATGATAGCGTCCTTTTATTATTGCTCTTGCGTTTCCTGGCGTCCGGCGAATATGGCCTTTTTGGACCGATTCGGTATCCCCTGTTGAGAATGCCAGCCATGCGCACACTGCATGGCTCGAGCGCGATCTCACAGGATCTAGTCGTCTTGCCAGGGATTGTCTCGCGAGATATAGGGTCTCGCGCCGAACGATCAAGCTTTTCTCAAGGTTCCCCCAGATGCCCAAGATCAACGGAAACGAAATCCGCCCCGGAAACGTGCTCGAGCACGACGGCGGCCTTTGGGCGGCGGTGAAGGTAGACCATGTGAAGCCCGGCAAGGGTGGCGCCTTCGCCCAGGTTGAGCTGAAGAACCTGCGCGACGGCCGCAAGCTGAACGAACGTTTCCGTTCGGCCGACAAGGTCGAGCAGGTGCGGCTGGATATCAAGGATCAGCAATTCCTCTACGAGACCGACGGAATGCTGACCTTCATGGATACCGAAAGCTTCGAGCAGATCGAACTGCCGGCCGACCTGCTGGGCGAACGTCGCCCGTTTCTGCAGGACGGAATGACCGCGCATATCGAATATTACGGCGCCGAGGCGCTTTCCGTGCAATTGCCGCAGAAGGTCGTCTGCCAGGTGGTCGAGACCGAGCCGGTGGTGAAGGGCCAGACCGCCGCCAAAAGCTTCAAGCCCGCGGTGCTGGACAACGGCGTGCGCATCATGGTGCCGCCCTTCATCGCGCAGGACGAGAAGATCGTCGTCCACACCGAAACCTTCGAGTATTCCGAACGCGCCTGACCTTCCGGGCCGTCGCGCCGGATGCCCCTTGGCGGCGTATTCTTGCCAAGGCCGGGCCGACAGGGTTCGCCCTTTCATTGTTCCGCAAATACGCCCCGCACCAGGCGCCGCCAGGCGGGACCTATCCACGCAGGACGCTTGGCCACCCCCAACGCCCTTGGCCTTCCCGCCCGCATTCGCTAGAGCATCTGGCAAAGCCGCGGGTCGCCTGCCCGCGCCAGTTGCGGGACGCTCAGATGACGATGGACAAGACCTTCAACGCCGCCAAAGCCGAGGCCCGGCTTTATGCCGACTGGGAAAGCTCGGGCGCCTTCAAGGCGGGGGCCAATGCCAGACCGGGGGCCGAGACCTTCTGCATCATGATCCCGCCGCCGAACGTGACCGGCAGCCTGCACATGGGCCATGCCTTCAACAACACGCTGCAGGACATCCTGATCCGCTGGCACCGGATGCGCGGCCATGACGTGCTGTGGCAGCCGGGGCAGGACCATGCGGGCATCGCGACGCAGATGGTGGTGGAACGCGAACTGGCCAAGGACAAGTCCAACCCCAGCCGCCGCGAGATGGGGCGCGAGGCCTTCCTGTCCAAGGTCTGGGAATGGAAGACGCAATCGGGCGGCACCATCGTCAATCAGCTCAAGCGGCTCGGCGCCTCCTGCGACTGGTCGCGCAACGCCTTCACCATGTCCGGCGCCCCAGGCGCGCCCGCGGGCGAGGACGGCAATTTCCACGATGCCGTCATCAAGGTCTTCATCGAGCTTTACAACAAGGGCCTGATCTACCGCGGCAAGCGGCTGGTGAACTGGGATCCGCATTTCGAGACCGCGATCTCGGACCTCGAGGTCGAGAACATCGAGCGCCCCGGCCACATGTGGCATTTCAAGTATCCGCTGGCGGGGGGCGAGACCTACCTGTATCAGGAAAAGGACGCGGACGGGAACGTCACCTTCGAGGAAACCCGCGACTATATCTCGATCGCCACCACCCGCCCCGAGACGATGCTTGGCGACGGCGCGGTCGCGGTGCACCCGTCGGACACGCGCTATGCCCCGATCGTCGGCAAGCTGTGCGAAATTCCGGTGGGTCCGAAGGAACACCGCCGCCTGATCCCGATCATCACCGACGACTACCCCGATCCCGATTTCGGCTCGGGTGCGGTGAAGATCACCGGGGCGCATGACTTCAACGACTATCAGGTGGCCAAGCGGGGCGGCATCCCGATGTACCGCCTGATGGACACCCGTGCCCATATGCGCGACGACGGGCCGGACTATGCCACCTGCGCGGCACGGGCGCAGGAAATCGCGAACGGCGCCGCCTTCACCGAGGCCGAGGTCGACACGCTGAACCTCGTCCCCGACGAATTGCGCGGCCTCGACCGGTTCGAAGCCCGCAAGCGCGTGGTCCAGCAGATCACCGAGGAAGGTCTTGCCGTCATGGTCCCCGGCGATCCCGAGGAAAGCGAAGGCAACGTCTGCCTCGATCCCGGCATGGTGCCCTATGTCGAGCACAAGCCGATCATGCAGCCGTTTGGCGATCGCTCGAAGGTAGTGATCGAGCCGATGCTGACCGACCAGTGGTTCGTCGCGACCGACAAGATCGTCGAACCCGCGCTGAAGGCCGTGCGTGACGGCATGGCGGCGCAGGAGGCCGGAATTTTCGACGAAAATTCGGGCACCACCCGGATCCTGCCCGAGCGGGACGCCAAGACCTATTTCCACTGGCTCGAGAATATCGAACCCTGGTGCATCTCGCGGCAATTGTGGTGGGGGCATCAGATCCCGGTTTGGTATGGCCTCGGCATCCACCGTACCCATTTCATCGACGACGAAGGTGACGGCGATCTTGATGAGGTCGAACTCTTCCGTCTGCTGGTCGACGGTGCCTTCACCCAGCGCGACCTGACCCAGCATTGCGGCCCCGATTTCGAAACGGTAGCCGCCGGCTTCCGCCACAGCCTGTCCCACCTGCCCACGCCACTGCAGGCCTGCCGCGTGGTCGAGGTGGCCGACAAGGCCACCGCGGTCGAGGTGCTGACCCATGCGCTGGCCCGCTACGAGGTCGATCGCGACCCCACCCATCTGGTCTATCCGGTGTGGCGCGATCCCGACGTCCTCGACACCTGGTTCTCCTCGGGCCTCTGGCCGATCGGCACGCTGGGATGGCCGGAAGAAACCGAAGCCTACGCCAAGTATTTCCCCACCGACGTGCTGGTGACCGGCTTCGACATCATCTTCTTCTGGGTCGCGCGGATGATGATGATGCAGCTTGCCGTGGTGGATCAGGTCCCGTTCCACACCGTCTATGTCCATGCTCTCGTCCGCGACGAGAAGGGCAAGAAGATGTCGAAATCGGTCGGCAACGTGATCGACCCGCTGGAACTGATCGACGAATACGGCGCCGACGCGGTGCGTTTCACCCTGACCGCCATGGCCGCGATGGGCCGCGATCTGAAGCTTTCGACCGCGCGCGTCGCAGGCTACCGCAACTTCGGCACCAAGCTGTGGAACGCCACCCGCTTTGCCGAGATGAACGGCGTCTTCGAGGGCCACACGACAGCCGCGATCCCCTCGCCCGAGGCCCGCGTCAACCGCTGGATCGTGGGCGAGACCGCACGCGTGCGCCAAACCGTGGACGAGGCGCTGTCGAACTTCCGCTTCAACGACGCGGCCAACGCGCTTTACGCCTTCGTCTGGGGCAAGGTCTGCGATTGGTATGTCGAATTCGCCAAACCCCTGTTCGACGATGCCAAGACCGCGGCCGAGACCCGCCAGACCATGGCCTGGGTGCTCGATCAGTGCTTCATCCTGCTGCATCCGATCATGCCCTTCATCACCGAGGAACTCTGGGGCCTGACCGGGCAGCGGGCCAAGAAGCTTGTCCACGCCGACTGGCCGGCATACGGCGCCGAGCGGATCGATACGGAAGCCGACCGCGAGATGAACTGGGTGATCACGCTGATCGAGGAAATCCGCTCGGCCCGCGCCCAGATGCATGTGCCGGTGGGGTTGAAGCTCGACATGCTGCAACTGACGCTCGATGAGGCCGGGCGCGGCGCCTGGGCGCGCAACGAGGCACTGATCAAGCGGCTGGCACGGATCGAAAGCCTTACCGAGGCCGAGAAGGCCCCCAAAGGCGCGATCACCATTGCGGTCGAGGGCGGCAGCTTTGCGATTCCGCTCGAAGGCATCATCGACGTCGCCGAGGAAAAGGCGCGGCTGGCGAAGACGTTGGAGAAGCTGGAAAAGGACATGGGCGGGCTGCGCGGGCGGCTGAACAACCCCAAATTCGTAGCCTCCGCCCCCGACGAGGTGGTCGAGGAAACCCGCGAACGCCTGGCGCAGGGCGATGAGGAAGCCGGCAAGCTGAAGGCCGCACTCGCGCGCCTGGCCGAGGTCGGCTGAGGCCAAGATACGGGGCGAAAGCGCGTGCCCTAGGGCGCGTGGGTCCCATGCCTTAGAAGGTGGCCGCGACTCTCGCCGGTCCGGTGCACAAACAGAGCCGGCGTTGACCCGCGCACCGCGCCGGTCATTATTGCGGTCACTTCGAACCGCGAGGAAACAGGGCCAAAAGAGTACTCATTCCGCCGGGGGCGGGGCAAATGGCGGACCGGATCCAGCTTTCTCTGGGCGTCCTATCCGGCAACCATGTCTTTCTGACCGGCATGACCGGAAGCAGGCCGGACGGCACCATGCCGGCAGGCCTGCATATCCAGTTCCGCCAGGCATTCGGCAAGATCGGAGCAGTTCTTCAAGAGGCCGGGCTGGACTTCATTTCGATCATGGAAATGACAAGCTACCACATTGGCCTGCGCGACCACTTCGAGCGGTTCTGCACGGTCCGCGCGGAATGTGTACCCGACGCAGTTCCTCGAGGAATGGCTCAACGCGCGCACCCTCGATGCCGAGGATCTGGCTGATCTCGCTCCCTCGCTGCAATCCGAGAAGATTGTCTATCGCATCACACGCTACCTGGACGATAGATCCACTCACGCGCTTGAGGGGGCTCCCGAGAGACCTTCATACCGCGACGTTGAGTCCGACCTCGCGCGCCTCGGCCGGCATCTAGATGCTCAAGTCGGAGAGGAAGAGCCGAAGCCGAGCATGACTTTACGTGAGGTCACCGCTCAGATGCGACACGACAGCGACGTCTCAGGTGAGCACGCGCGTGCGCTTTCGAAGTGGTTGGAGGAAATGGTCCCGATCGTCGACGAGGACAATGAGCAAGAAAACAAGAGGTTGGTGAATTTGCGCGAGCGAATTTCCATCTCACACGATCGGGACGCGGCTGTTGCCACGCTAGAGAAGCGGCTGCCGGTGTTTGTGAGCTACTCCCCGTCTCTTGGACAGGATCTGGCGTAAATTAAGCTACTCGTTGCACCTGCTGATCGGGTTGATTGATATCATTTCTCTGCCAAT
>NZ_FNOB01000043.1 GCF_900106675.1 Allgaiera indica | reverse complement strand
GTGTCGCAACACGATACGATAGATGTCCGAAGGTCTTCCTCTCAGCCATCGCCCTTGCCGCAACTGTCATCTATTGGCTATGAGTCCTCACCCTAGAAGTGCATCAAGAACGGGAGAAACCACAGCTGAGCGGAGAACGCGGGCTGCGATCGCTGACCGTGCCCGCCACATCACCACGGAACGTGACGCGATCTTCGCGTCCCACCTCGATCGCCTGCTCCAGCGTGACGAAGGCGGCGGCCTCCTGCCCGAGGCGCGGCGTTTCTCCGCCGTCCGGGAAACCCGCGGCATCATGGTGATCGACGGGCCAGGCGGCGGGAAGTCCACGCTGGTCACCCGCGGCCTGAAGCGGCACGAGGTGCTGGCGAGAGGCCCCGACGGGCAGCCCCTCTATCTCAGCGCCGACGTTCCAAGCCCGGCCACCTTCAAGAGCATGGGGCTCGAGCTCCTGCGCCTCAGTGGCTATCTCAGCCCTGCAGAACTCGAAAACCGCAACGCCCGCGCAATGGTCAAGAACGCCGCCTGATCCTGTCCACCCCAAGGGGCGCACTCCACTACGGGGTCAAAATTGCACGCCGAAACACAGCGGGTTGCCGGATGTTTGCCCGACGCGTATCGAGACACCGGACGTCAACCTTCATTGGGTGTAGATGAATGACTGGATCGAGGCCTGTGGGGTTACCGCCCGCCGGCCCCGGAGAGCTTCGTTCCGATAGACCAGAGGCCCACCGTGCATTAACAATCACACCGGACCACTCAGTCGGGGCAGTCCACGATGGCGGCTGCAGGGCGGGCGCCGGACGAAGCCACTGCGTAACATCGGGTTTCAGCGCGAGGCATCATGTGCTGTCCCGCGCGATCAGGTCGAACGACACGTCGAGGCGTTTCGTCCGGCACTGTTGGCCCGAGATATGTTGGACCAGCTGCCTGGCGGCAAAGCGGCCGATTTCGCGGCGGGGCGAGGCAATCGTCGTCAGGCTTGGGGTGAGGAGGGCAGCGATCGGAAGGCCATTGAAGCCTGCAACTGCGATGCGGTCAGGGATCGGAATCCCTTCCCTCTGCGCGCGCAAGATCGCCCCCGCGGCGAGGTCATCATTGGCGAAGAAGACCGCGTCAACGCCGGGATCCTCGCGCAGGATGTGATCTAGCATTTCGCCACCAACCTCGGGGCTCGACGGGACTTCGCGGGTGAGGGGCGGGCGGCGGGCCAGCCCTTGCTGGGCCAGCATCTTGTCGAAGCCATCGAAACGCTGTTTCGCGCGGTGATCCGCACGGAGGCGGCATCCGGCGAAGCAGATGTTCCGGTACCCCCGCGCAATCAAGTGATCCGCCATCGCCGCGCCTGCCTTCACGTGCGAGAGCCCCACATTCATGTCGAGCGGGCGGGAACTGTATTCCATCGTCTCTACCACGGGGCGTCCGTAATGCTTCAGCAGCGCGCGGGTGCGCTGTAGATGCCGGGTTCCCGCCAGAATGAGCCCGGGAGGGGACCATCCGAGAAACATCGAAATCCACTCGTATTCGCGATCCAGGTCATAATCGGTGTTGCCGAACATCAACTGGAACCCGGCCTCCTGTGCGATCTCCTGCACACCCTCGATCACCTCGATGAAGACGGCGTTTGAGAGAGAAGGGACCACCACCGGGATTACCGGAGAGCCGGAAGACGCGAGCGCGCCAGCCATGCGATTCTGAACGTATTTCAGGTCGCGCGCCGCGGCCTCGACCTTTTCGCGCAGTTTGGGAGAGACCACCTCGGGGCGGTTCAGGGCCCGCGACACCGTAATCGGCGAGACACCAGCCCGCAGCGCCACGTCCTTCAAAGTTACCCCCTGGCCGGGGCCCTGTCTTTTTTCGCCCATGTAGAAGCCTGCTATCGTTTCCCGTGCCCGCCCTGCGCTGACCTTGGTGCCGAATCTAGCCCTCTGGACGCGGACAATCCAGATATTTTGCGTATATCAAATCTTGCGCCTTGAAATCATTTTATAAAATATGATTGCGATATCATTTTCTGGTCGCTATGGTCAAAGAATGATTGCGCAACCATTTGCCGGGAAAGGCGATGCGCGGTGATGGGAGGAAGGCATGTCATTCGCTCAGTGGGCGGCATCCCCGGGGCCAGGCGTGGGCGGCCACGAGGGTCGCATCTACCGCGCCTGCAACATCGGCAAGCGCTTCGGGCCGGTAACCGTGCTGCGGGATGTTGATGCCACGCTGCGAGCGGGGCGTGTCCTTACGATCATGGGAGAGAACGGCGCCGGCAAGTCCACGCTGTTTAAGATCCTCGCCGGGCAGCTACGTCCCACCAGCGGTCATATCGAACTTGACGGTCAAGAGTTGTCGCTCGGGGCGCCAAGTGCGGCGCATGCGCATGGCATCTATCTGGTGCCGCAAGAGCCGATGCTGATGCCGGAGCTCAGCGTCGCAGAGATGATGTTCGTCGGCCATATGCCGACA
This sequence comes from Allgaiera indica, assembly GCF_900106675.1. Taxonomy (GTDB): domain Bacteria; phylum Pseudomonadota; class Alphaproteobacteria; order Rhodobacterales; family Rhodobacteraceae; genus Acidimangrovimonas; species Acidimangrovimonas indica. The sequence continues at coordinate 8,502 of NZ_FNOB01000043.1, read as the reverse complement.
TCGGGGCGGTTTCTGAAGCGCGTGGATTGGCGCGCGATCCGAAGCCGGGCGCGCGCAGTGCTCGATGCGCTGGAGCTGGACATCGGCATCGACCGACCCGCAAAGACCCTAAGCATCGCTCAGCTCCAGCTAGTGGAATGTGCAAAGGCGCTCCTGCACGAATGCCGGGTCATTCTGTTTGACGAACCGACCTCGCCGCTGACTGCGCATGAGGTCGAAACCCTCTTCGGCATCATGCGGCGGCTAGCGGGAGACGGCTATACCCTGAGCTTCATCAGCCACCGCACCGAAGAGGTTATGGAAATCTCGGACGACATCGTGGTGTTGCGCGACGGTCGGATGGTCGGCGCGGCCGAACGCGGCGCCTTCGATCGCGCTAGCCTTTTGTCGCTGATGGTCGGGCGCGAGCTACGCACCGTCTCGCGTCGGACCAAGAGCCACGTGACGCAGGAGCTTGCGCTCAGTGTCAAGGGGCTAACCCACGAGCCGAGCTTTCGCGACGTGGATTTCTCGCTACGCCGTGGCGAGATCCTCGGGCTTGCCGGGCTGATCGGCGCGGGGCGCACCGAGATCGCGGAGACGATCTTCGGTCTGCGGCAGGTGGATCGTGGTACGGTCAAGCTGGGGAATACGGATATTACCGGAGTCCCCAGTCATGACCTCATCCGCCGCGGCGTCGCCTATGTGCCGGAAGACCGCGGCCGGCATGGCGCGGTGCTGCCGATGACGATCACCGAAAACATCACCTCGAGCCGGATGGAACGGGTGCGCCAGACCGCGGGGCTTATGAGCCGCGGACACGAGACCGAGATCGGGGCGAAAGCAGTGCGTGACTTTCGCATCCGCTGCGCGGGACTCGACCAGACCCTGCTGGAACTGTCTGGGGGGAACCAGCAGAAAGTCGTCTTTGCAAAATGGATCTCGACCGAGCCGCGCTTGGTCATTCTCGACGAGCCGACTCGCGGCGTTGACGTCGGCGCGAAGGAAGAAATCTACGAACTGATCGACCGGATGGCGGCCTCCGGCACCGCCGTGGTGGTGATCTCCTCGGAGTCCGAGGAGCTGGTGCGGCTCTGCGACCGCGTCTTGTGCATCTACGAGGGCCGGATCGTCGCTGAATTGGCGGGCGAAGAGATTACCCCGCAATCGGTCACCGCCTCCTACGTGGGCGGATCGCAGGCGCGGGATGCTGAATTCGAGAAGGCGGGGGCGTGAGCATGGGAACCAAGGACGATATCGAGCGCGTGTTGAGGCGCCGGGGGCGCGAGGTTGCGCTTGTCGGCGTGACGCTTGCCCTCGTGGTGGTGCTGGGCATCTTGCAGCCGCGCTTCGTTCACCTTGAGAACCTGCGCTTCATGCTGTTGGGCTCGGTGGTGCTATCGCTCGTGGCGCTTGGCCAGACCTTCGTGATCGCGATGCGGGGAATCGACCTGTCGGTTGCGCCGCTGCTGGGACTTTCGGCGATGGTGTGTGGGTTGCTGGCGCAGTCCCAAGGGCTGCCGCTCTGGATCGCCTTCGCTCTGTCGCTTGGGATCGGTGTCGTGCTCGGGGCGTTCAATGGCCTCCTGGTCTCCGCTCTGTCGATCCCGCCGATCGTGGTCACACTCGGGACCTACAGCATCTACAGCGGGTTCATCTTCATCTATTCGCAAGGCACGCAGGTCTTCTCGATCCCCGCCGCATATGGACATCTGGGCAATGGCTACCTCGTCCCCTGGCTGCCGATCCCCATTCCGGTGCTCGTGCTGCTTGTGGTGCTGGCGCTTTGCTCCTTCCTGCTGGGCTATACCCGTTTCGGCCGTGCCCTGCTTGCCGTCGGCAACAACGACGCTGCCGCCTATAACGCGGGGATCCCGGTCGGCGGGATCCGGATCGCGGTCTACGCGCTGTCTGGCATGCTCGCCTCTTTCGCGGGGCTGATGTTCTTGTGCTACACCGGTTCCGCCACGGTGACAGCAGGTACTGGCGATCATATCGAGCTGCAGTCGATCGCAGTGGCCCTGGTCGGCGGTACGCCGATCAATGGCGGGCGCGGCAACCTGATCGGTACCGTACTCGGCAGTTTGTTCCTGAGCGTGGTTCTGACGGCACTGGTCTTCCTGCGCGTCCCGGCGATCTGGTACTCGGCGGGGGAGGGGCTCATGATCCTCGCGACTGTCCAGGCCGGGCTTCGGCGCCACCGCGCCCGTGACGCGGAGGCAGTAGCATGAGCCGCCCGGACGCGATCCCGGCCAGCGCTGTGCGCTCCGAGGCCAACACCGTGAAGCCGTTCAATCGCCGGCATTTCCCGCTCGACGGCTGGGAGATGACGCTGGTCGTGCTGCTCGTACTTGTGCTGGTCGGCTTCTCCTGGGCGGCCCCGGGCTTCTACGACGGCATGCCCGACCTTCTGTCGATGGCCGAGAATTTCCTGCCCTTCGGCTTCGTCGCGCTCGGCTTGTCGCTGGTCATTTTCACCGGCGGCATCGACCTTTCCGTCTCGACGACGGCGAGCCTGACCGCAGTGGTCGTGGCGCAGCTCTGGCATGGTTTCGGAATGAACATCTGGGTCGCGGCGGGGATCGGCCTCCTGCTCGGGGCGCTGCTCGGCGCAATCAACGTTTTGGTCATCATCCGTCTCAAGATCGAGCCGCTGATCGCCACGCTCGCGACCAGCTTCATCTACGGCAGCATCGCCACCGCGGTTGCCGGGAATGCGCCGCCCTCGGGTTTTCCCGATGCCTTCAACGCGCTCGGTGGCGGCGCACTCGGGATCCTGCCCTACCAATTGCTGCTGTTCGTGCCGCTCTGTCTCGGCTTTTGGTTGCTGGTGGCGCGTAGCGCCTATGGCCGGAAGCTCGTCATGGTCGGCTACAATCGCGAGGTAGCGCTCTATTCGGGCATCCGAGTCGAGCGCATCCTGGTGGTCGCCTATGTGCTGAGCGGCGTCATGGCGGCGGTCGCCGGACTGGTGCTTGCGGCCTATTACAGCGCGGCGCGCCCCGACATGGGCGACCCGCTTCTCCTTGCCACGCTGACGATGGTGGTTCTGGGAGGCGTCAGTATCTTTGGCGGAGAGGGGACGATGCTGGGCGTCATCCTGGCCGTCTTCATCCTCGGCTTCCTGCGTCAGGGCATGATGATCGCGGGGTTCTCGGACATGGTGACCACCATGGTGACCGGAGCGATCCTGATCACGTCGATTGCGGTCAAAAATCTCTTCAACAAGCGAGGGACGGGCCTCGGGAACCAGCTTTGGGCGCTTCTTCGGCGTCCGGAGGCAACCGGATCAGAGCCGGAGTGAGCCGGATCCAGGGGGCTGAAGAACTGTGGAAATTCCAAGGAGGAGGAGAAAGACCATGAAGTTCAAGAAGAATGCAATAACCCTTGCGGCATGTCTCGGCGTGGCCGCGGTGACCGCCACGGGCGCACTGGCGGCGGACCAGAAGGTCGACACGTCGAAGCGCATTAAGGTGGCGATGGTGCCGAAGCTGATCGGCCTCTCGGTGTTCAAAGCCAACGAACAGGGTGCGAAGAAGGAAGCGAAGAAGCTCAATATCGACTTCCTTTACACTGGGCCGGTGACGGCCTCAGCCCAGGGACAGGTGGACGTCTTCAACAGCCTGATCGCGCGCAAGTTCGATGTCATCACCACGACCGCGAACAACCCGACCGAGTTGGCACCGGCGCTGCGCCGGGCGATGAAGAAGGGCATCAAGGTTGTCTCTTACGACAGTGACGTGGCGCCCGACGCCCGCGACTTCTTTATCCAGAACACCTCCTACCCGGCCTTCGGCAAGGCGCTGGTCGACTCGGTGGCGAAATACACAGGGCCGGACGCGAAGATCGCGATCCTGTCCTCGACCAAGGATGCGACGATCCAGAACGCGTGGATCGACGCGCTCAAGGCCTACATGAAGACTGCGTATCCAAAGATGGAGATCGTCACCACGCAGTATGGAGAGTCGAGCCCGTCGAAATCGCTGACCGCGGGGCTCAACATCATCCAGGCGCATCCCGATGTCACCGGGATCATCGCGCCGGACGGCGCGGCCGAGGTCGGTGCCGCGGCAGCGGTCCAGAAGCTGGGCAAGACCGGCAAGATCTTCGTCACCGGGGCCAGCGATCCGGACTCGATCCGTCAATATGTGAAGGCCGGCATCATCAAGGCTAGCCCGCTTTGGGACGAGGTGAAGGAGGGGCAGCTCGTGATGTATGTTGCCCGCCTGGCCCACAATAACGCGCTGAAGCCGAACGATCATTTCGAGGCGCCGGGCCTTGGCTCGTTCGAGGTGAAGAACAAGGTGATCGTCTTCTCGAAGCCGCTCGTCTTCACCGCCGAAAACATCGGCAAATACCATTTCTGATACCCAAACCGGAGGGCAGCACGGGGATACCGTGCTGCCTTCAACACCAAGGAGAACATCTATGAAGCGAGTGATCTTCACCGGAGGCAGCGGCAAGGCGGGGCGGCATGTCGTTCAACATCTCGTCGACCACGGCTACCGCGTCCTGAACCTCGACACCAAGCCGCTCGACAACCCTCAGGTGCGGACCCTGATCACCGACATCACCGATTCCGGCCAGGTGTTCAATGCGCTCTCGAGCTATACTGGGCTGCACGAGTTCGACGAGAACCTCGCACCCGAGCCGATCGACGCGGTCGTCCATTTCGCGGCGATCCCGCGGATCATGATCGTGCCCGACAACGAGGTCTACCGCATCAACGTGATGGGCACCTATAACATCCTCGAAGCGGCGACCAAGCTCGGCATTCCCAAGGTCATCATCGCGTCAAGTGAGACGACCTACGGCATCGTCTTCAACCACACCCACCGCGACCCGGAATACTTCCCGCTCGACGAGGAATATCCGGTCGATCCGCGCGATAGCTATGCCACCTCGAAGATCTGCAATGAGCGCACCGCGCAGGCTTTCGCTGGCCGCTCGGGCGCCGACATCTACGCGATCCGCATAGGCAACGTCATCGAGCCGCACGAATACGCGCAGTTTCCCGAGTTTTTCGCAATGCCGGGTTTCCGCAAGCGCATCGCCTGGAGCTATATCGACGCGCGCGATCTGGGCCAGATTGTTCGCCGCGGGATCGAGACCGATGGCCTCGGCTTCCAGATCTTCAATGCGGCGAATGATGATGTCTCGTCGGATCTGCCGACGAGGGAACTGCTTCAGCGCTACTACCCCTCGGTGCCGGTGAAGGGCGAACTCGGCGAATTCGAGACGCTACTGTCGAACCGCAAGGCGAAGGAGCTTCTCGGCTTCCGCGAAGAGCACAACTGGCGTAAATACGTCGGCTGACATCGAAAGCGTCGGCCAGCCGTACCGGGCTGGCCGACAGCGAAAAAGACCGAATGTGGCGGCTGGATCCCGGCCGACAGTTAAGAAAGGGTGTCCGATGATCCCAGGCGAAGTAATAGCGAAAGACGGCGCGAACGGCGCTGAATGCGCGGGGCAGGAGGTTGCCGTCATCGGACTCGGTTCGATGGGCATCGGGATGGCGGCGAGCCTCGCACGGGCAGGGGCCGTCGTGTCCGGGTTTGATCCGCAGCCCGCCGCCACCGCACGGCTGAAGGCGTTCGGTGGCCTTCCTGCTGCGGCGCCCGCGGCGGCCGCGTCTGGCAAACGCGTGGTTGTCAGCGTCGTGGTGAACGCCGATCAGACCGAGGACGTGCTATTCGGCCCAGACGGCTGTGCGGCGGCAATGGCGGAGGGTGGGGTGTTCATCTCCTGCGCGACGATGGCGCCCGAACGCGCGCGGGCCCTCAGCGGCCGGCTCGAGCAAATGGGCAAGCTGTTCCTAGACGCGCCGATCAGCGGTGGCAGCAAGCGGGCAGCGGAAGGGGCGCTGACGGTCCTGGCCTCGGGTGCGCCCGAGGCTTTCGAGCGGGCCGCGCCTGCCCTCGAGGCGATGGCCGCGACGCTCTATCGCCTGGGCGACGCTCCCGGACAGGCCGCCGCTTTCAAGATGGTCAACCAGCTTCTCGCGGGGGTCCATATCGCGGCGGCCTCAGAAGCAATCACATTTGCCTCCCGGGAAGGGCTCGACCTCGCGAAAGTCTACGAGGTGATCTCGAAATCCGCCGGTAACTCCTGGATGTTCGAGAACCGCATCCCGCATGTGCTCGAGGGGGACTACACCCCGCACAGCGCGGTCAGCATCTTCGTCAAGGATCTGGGCATCGTGATGGACATGGCGCGTAGCCGCAGTTTCCCCGTGCCGATGGCCGGGGCGGCGCTGCAGATGTTCCTTATGACCGCCGCAGCCGGCATGGCGGCAGATGACGACGCTTCGGTGGCCCGGCTCTACGCCCAGGTCGCGGATCTCGCGCTGCCCGGCATGGCGCGATGAGGACGGGAGCATTGCGATGAAGTTCGGCGCTATCTGCGACGATTTCACGGGCGCCTCAGATCTTGGACTGATGCTCGCGGAAGGAGGGATGTCCGTCGTCCAATTCGTTGGCACGCCGGATGCCGCCCGTCCCGCCGGTGTCGGGGCCGGGCTCGTCTCGCTCAAGAGCCGGTCCGCGCCCGTAGCACAAGCGGTCCAGGATTCGCTCGAGGCCTATCGTTGGCTTAGGGCCCAGGGCTGCGAGCAGATCATGTTCAAGTACTGCTCCACCTTCGATTCCACGCCCGAGGGCAATATCGGCCCGGTGCTGGATGCGCTGATAGAGGAGAGCGGAACCGCGAACCCGGTCATCGTCTGTCCCGCCTTTCCGGCAGCTGGGCGGACGGTCTATCAGGGGCACCTTTTCGTCGGCGATCGGCCGCTGTCCGAGACGGGCATGCGCCATCATCCGATCACGCCGATGACGGATTCCGACATCCGCCGATGGCTGGGACGTCAGAGCCGCCGCGCCGTCGGGCATGTCACGCTGGCGCAGCTTCGCGGCGATCCGCGCGCTGCGCTTCTGGCCGAGGCGCATGCGGGACGGCAACTGGTGGTCTGCGACGCGGTCGAGGACGATGACCTGCGGGCGCTCGGCCGGGCCGCGAAGGGCTTTCCCTTAATCTCCGGCGGCTCGGGGATTGCGCTCGCCCTTCCCGAACTCTTCGGCGACAGCAAGCGGCCCGCGGCCCGCTGGCAGGGCCTCGACGGACCCGCGGCGGTGCTGTCGGGCTCCTGCTCGGAGGCGACCCGCCGCCAGATCTCCACCCATCTCGAGCGGGGCGCCCCGGCCTACAAGATTTCGGTTGCAGACTTGATCGCGGGGCGGGAAACGCCTGAAGCGGCCGCGGCCTGGGCAAGGGCGCAGCATGGGCTTCCGCTGATTTACAGTTCCGACGACCCCGAGGCCGTGCGCTACAACCAGGACCGGTTCGGGGCCGACGTGGCGACAGAGGCGGTGGAGAGCTTCTTCCGGCGCCTGGCCCGGCAGCTGGTCGACGCGGGTGTCCGGCGGCTGATTGCGGCGGGCGGTGAAACCTCCGGTGCCGTGATCGGTGCGCTCGAGATCGCCGAACTGGAGGTCGGCCCGCGTATCGCTGCAGGCGTCCCGGCACTCTCGGTGACGGGACGCGACCTGGTGCTCGCACTGAAATCGGGCAATTTCGGCGGACCGGACTTCTTCGCCGAGGCCGCAAAGATACTTGCCGCGAAGGACGGGGGCGGAGGTGACTGAGGTTGTGCGGCTTCGCGAGGACATGTGCCGCGCCGCTGCCTCGCTTTTCACGCGTGGGCTGACGGGGGGTGCCTCGGGCAACATCTCGGTTCGGCTGCCTGACGGGGGCCTGCTCGTGACGCCGACCGGCCAGTCGCTCGGCGCGCTCGATCCCGGCCGGCTGAGCCGGCTCGATGCCACGGGCCGGCTGGTCGAGGGCGATCCGCCGACCAAGGAGATGCCGCTGCATGAGGCCTTCTACGAAACGCGCAGCCGGACGGCGGCGGTGGTGCATCTGCATTCGACCCATTCGGTCGCGCTTTCCATGCTGCCTGGGGTCAATGCCGACAACCTGTTGCCGCCACTCACCCCCTATGCGGTGATGCGTCTCGGCAAGGTGAGCTTGCTGCCGGTCTATTTGCCGGGGGATCCGGCTATGGGCGAGGCAGTGCGCGGACTGGCCGGGCGGCGCTCGGCGGTGGTGCTGGCCAACCACGGGCCGGTGGTCGCGGGTGCGTCGCTCGAGGCCGCGGTCTACGCGATCGAGGAATTGGAGGAGACCGCGAAACTCGCGCTGCTGACACGGGGCCTCTCGCCGAGGCTGCTGTCGCCAGATCATGTGGCCGAGATTGTGGCGCGTTACGGGGTGGAATGGGAATGAGCCAACGTTACAGGTTTTCGGCCAACACCGGGTTCTTGTGGAAGGATCGCCCGTTTCTGGAGCGGCTGTCCGCGGCGGCGGCGGCCGGGTTCGAGGCGCTGGAATTCCATGACGAGGCGCAATCCGAGGACCCAGGCGCGCTGGCCGGGGCGCTGGCGGCCTGCGGGTTGCCGGTGCTGGGGCTGAACATGCGCATGGGCGACACCGCCGGCTGCGCCGCCGATCCTGCCCGCGCCGACGCGG
>NZ_FNOB01000038.1 GCF_900106675.1 Allgaiera indica | reverse complement strand
CTTGCGTTTCGACATCTCTGATCTCCTTCTCGTCGAAGATCAGCAGACTGCAAATCGTAGCTTATGTCAGTGTCCGAATTTCGGGGGGTAGCTCAGCGGGCGAAACGTCTTCGCGACACGCAACTTGCGCATCGGCAAGTGAGGCCGGTACCTATTCCGTCGAGTGAGGATTTTGACCAAGCGGTGGAGGACTTCTTTCGCGAGACTTCTGTATTGGTCAATGGTCTTATGAGTCTGGTTCAAGGAGTAGCATGTGATCTGAGCGAGGCCGCAGAAGTGTATGCCTTCTATGCCAAGTGTTTTTGGACCACCGTTGGCAAAAAGAGCATGGCTCCCTGTGATGCTGCGGAACCCGGAAAAGTGTCGGGAACGGAACTCGCACCAGGAAACTCGGCTTGATCTCGCCTGCTCCTGCCCCTCTTTACCCCTTCGGTGCCGACGCTTAGGCTCGCGCCGACCAAGGGGCTGACGATGCTGCGCTACCTGATCTCACGGCTGATCTCGCTGGCGCTGAGCCTGGTGCTGGCCAGCATCGTGATCTTCGCGGTGCTTCAGGTGCTGCCGGGCGATCCGGCCAGCTTCATGCTGGGGCTGAACGCCAGCCCCGACACGGTGGCGGCGCTGCGCGAACAGCTGGGGCTGACCGGCCCCGCGCCGATCCGGTATCTGCACTGGGTCGCGGGGATGCTGCATGGTGATTTCGGCATCTCCTACACCTATCGCACGCCGGTCGCGGACCTGATCGCGCAGCGTGCGCAGATTTCGGTGCCGCTGACGCTTTATGCCATGCTGCTGACGGTGGCGATCGCGCTGCCCGCCGGCATCCTGGCCGCCGCGCGCCGCGGGCGGGCGGCGGATGTGACGGTGATGGGCGTCACCCAACTGGGCATCGCGGTGCCGAACTTCTGGTTCGCGATGCTTCTGGTGTTGGTTTTCGCGGTGCAGCTGCGCTGGGTCTCGTCCGGGGGATTTCCGGGCTGGTCGGAAGGGATCTGGCCCAACCTGAAGGCGCTGACGCTGCCCGCGATCGCGCTGGCGCTGCCGCAGGCCTCGATCCTGGCGCGGGTGATGCGGTCGTCGCTGATCGAGGCGCTGCATCAGGATTATCTGCGCACCGCCCGCGCCAAGGGGCTGACCCGCGCCCAGGCGATCCGGCACCATGCGGTGCGCAACGCGCTGATCCCGGTGCTGACGATCCTGGGGCTGCAATTCTCGTTCCTGCTGGCCGGCGCGATCATCATCGAGAACGTGTTCTATCTGCCCGGCCTGGGACGGCTGATCTTCCAGGCTATCACCCAGCGCGACCTGATCGTCGTGCAATCGGTGGTGATGCTGCTGGTCGCGGCGGTGATCGTGGTGAACTTCGTCACCGATCTCGCCTATGCCGCCGTCGACCCGCGCCTGAGGAGCCGCGCATGAGGCTGCCGCTGACGCTGATCCTGGGCGCCGCGCTGACTGCCTTCTTTCTGGGGCTTGCGCTGGTGTCGTTCGTCTGGACACCCTATCCGATGGCCGCAATGGACATCGCCGCGAAGCTGACCCCGCCCGGCCCGGCGCATTGGCTGGGCACCGACACCTATGGCCGCGACGTGCTTTCGCAGCTGATGGTGGGGGGGCGCACCTCGATCGCGGTGGCGCTGGTGGCGATGGGGATCGGCATCAGCGGGGGCGTGCCGCTGGGGCTGTGGGCCGCGGCACGGCGCGGCAGCCTGGTGGATGAGGTGATCATGCGCGGCAATGACCTGATCTTTGCCTTCCCCAGCCTGGTCATCGCCATCCTGATCACCGCGATCCTCGGCCCCGGCGCCTTCAACGCGATCCTCGCCATCGGCATCTTCAACATCCCGGTCTTCGCCCGTGTCACCCGGGGCGGGGCGCTGTCGCTGTGGACACTGGATTACATCCGCGCGGCTCAGGTGGCGGGCAAGGGCGGGGCGCGGATCTCGGCCGAGCATGTCCTGCCCAATATCGCCAACCTGCTGATCGTGCAGGGGACGATCCAGTTCAGCCTGGGCATTCTGGCCGAGGCGGGGCTTAGCTATGTGGGCCTGGGCGCGCAGCCGCCGACGCCCAGCTGGGGCCGGATGCTCGCCGACAGCCAGACGATGATCTACACCGCGCCGCTGCTTGCGGTCTTTCCGGGCCTTGCCATCGTGGCAACCGTTCTGGGCCTGAACCTGATCGGCGACGGGTTGCGCGATCTGCTGGACCCGAGGCTGCGCCGCAAATGACCCTGCTTTCCGTCCGCGACCTGAGCCTGCAGATCGGCCGGACCCCGATCCTGCAGGGCGTTTCCTTCGACGTCGCCCGGGGCGAGGTCTTCGGCCTGGTGGGCGAAAGCGGATCGGGCAAATCCATGACGGCGCTGGCGCTGATGCAGCTGCTGCCCCACGGCGCCCTGGCGGCGGGGCGCGCGGATCTGGACGGCACCGATCTTCTGTCGCTGTCCGAGCGGCGCATGTGCGCCCTGCGCGGCAACGAGATCGGCATGATCTTTCAAGAGCCGATGACCGCGCTGAACCCGATGCGCACGATCGGCGACCAGGTGGCCGAGACGCTGGTGATCCACGGCGCCGCCACACGACGCGAAGCCCTGCGCGTGGCGCGCGAAAAGCTTGATCGCGTGGGCCTGACGGCCGGCCGCTTTCCGCTGACCCGGTTCCCGCATGAACTGTCGGGCGGCCAGCGTCAGCGCGTCTGCATCGCCATGGCGGTGGCTTTGCGCCCCAAGCTCTTGATCGCGGATGAACCAACGACCGCGCTGGACGTGACCACGCAGGCGGGGATTCTGGATCTGCTCAAGGGCCTTGTCGCGGAAGAGGACATGGCGCTGATGCTGATCACCCACGATCTGGCCGTGGTGGCGGGCGTGGCCGATCATGTCGCGGTGATGGAACGCGGCCGCATCGTCGAGGCCGGGCGCACCGAGGCGGTGTTTCGCACCCGCGCGCATGACTACACAAGGCGCCTGTTCGCCGCCTCCTCGCATCAGCCCGACCGTGCCGCGCAGGCAACGGAGGCCCCGCTGCTGCAGGTCCGCGCGGCGCGGCGCGACTATCTGCTGCCCCGGCCCTCGCCCTTTGCCGCTTCGCCGAAGCTGACCGCGGTGAAGGATGTCAGCTTTACCCTTCACGCCGGCGAAAGCCTTGGCCTCGTGGGCGAATCCGGGTGCGGGAAATCGACGCTGACGCGCGCGATCCTTGGCCTTGATCCGCTGCAGGGCGGAGAGATCCTGCTGAAGGGCGCGCCGGTCGGGCCCAACATGCCCCGGGCGCAGCGCGCGGGCGTTCAGGTGGTGTTCCAGGACCCCTACGGCAGTTTCGATCCCCGCCACAAGGTCGCGCGGCTGGTGGCCGAACCCTTCCACCTGGCCCCCGCGCCGCAGGCTGAACAGCGCGACCGCGTGGCCGAGGCGCTGGCCGCCGTGGGCTTGGCGTCTGCGGACGCCGACAAGTACATTCACGAATTCTCCGGCGGCCAGCGCCAGCGCATCGCCATCGCCCGCGCGCTGATCATCCGCCCCGAACTGATCGTGCTGGACGAGGCCGTGTCGGCGCTCGACGTGCGGGTGCGCGCCCAGATCCTCGATCTGCTGGCCGATCTGCAGGGCCGCTTCGGGTTGTCCTATCTGTTCATCAGCCACGATCTGTCGGTCGTGCGCGCGGTGACCGACCGGGTGCTGGTGATGCGCGCGGGCGAGATCGTCGAGGAAGGCCGGACCGAGGCCGTCTTCAACGCGCCCACCCATCCCTACACGCGGGCGCTGCTTTCCGCGACGCCGCGCATTCCCGAGGGCTGGATCGATGGCTGAGGTCCGGCTGCTTCCCGCCGCGGCGGCGCAACAGCCGCTGATCCGCCGGATGGTGGCCGACTACCTTGACGAGATGGGGCTGGAGGCGCCGATCGCGCGCGGTTCCGTGCCGCTTTACTGGCGCGAGGCGGGGCGCTGGCCGTTTCTGATCCGGGCGGACGAAGCGACGGTGGGATTCGCCCTTGTGCGCCGCGATGCGGAGGGGTTTGTTGAACTGGCCGAATTCTCGGTCCTGCCGGCGCATCGCAACCGGGGTCTGGGCGCGGCGGCGGCGCGGGCGGTGTTCGCGCGCTTTCCCGGGCGCTGGCGGCTGAAGGCGGTGCCTGGGGCTGCGCGTTTCTGGGACCGGACGCTGCGGGCGGCGGGCTTTGCCGCCAGGGATCTGGGCGGCGGATGGCGGGCCTTTACCGTGCCCGGCGGAGGGGAGGAGATCATGGATACAGTAGCAGACCGCCTGGGCGAGCTTTGGTTCGATCCGGCGCAGGTATTCATCGGCGGGGTCTGGCGCGACGTGGACGCGCATCTGCCGCTCGAGGACCCCTCGACCGGGGCCGGGATCGGGCGCATCGCGCGCGGCGGCGCGGCCGAGATCGACGCGGCGGTGCGGGCCGCGCGGGTCGCGCTGGACGGCGCCTGGGGCCGCACGACGGCGGCCGAACGCGGCCGGATCCTTGCGCGGATCGGGCAGATGGTGCTGGCGCGGGCGGACGATCTGGCGGCGCTGGAGGCCTCGGACGTGGGCAAGCCGCTGAAACAGGCGAAGGCCGACGCGCTGGCGCTGGCGCGCTACATGGAATTCTACGCCGGTGCCGCCGACAAGGTGATGGGCGAGACGATCCCCTATCTGGAGGGCTACACCGTCTACACGCTGCGCGAACCCCATGGCGTGACCGGCCATATCGTGCCCTGGAACTACCCGATGCAGATCATCGGGCGCTCGGTGGGTGCGGCGCTGGCGATGGGCAATGCCTGCGTGCTGAAACCGGCCGAAGAGGCCTGCCTGACCGCGCTTGCCTTCGCCCGGCTGGCCGAGGCGGCGGGCCTTCCGCCCGGCGCGCTGAACGTGGTGCCGGGGCTGGGAGAGGAAGCCGGCGCGGCGCTGACCGCGCATCCCGGCGTCAACCATATCAGTTTCACCGGCTCGGTCGGCGTGGGGCGGCTGGTGCAGGTGGCGGCGGCCGAGAACATTGTGCCGGTGACGCTGGAACTGGGCGGCAAGAGCCCGCAGGTCGTCTTTGCCGATGCCGATCTGGACAAGGCGCTGCCGTTTCTGGTGAACGCGGGCATCCAGAACGCGGGGCAGACCTGTTCGGCCTCGTCCCGGATCCTGGTCGAGCGGCCGCTTTACGATCGGGTCGTGGCGCGGATGGCGCAACGCTACGCGGCGCTGAAGGTGGGGCCCGCGCGGGCGGATCTGGATGTGGGGCCGCTGATCTCGGCGCGGCAGAAAGAGATCGTCGAGGGCTTTCTGGCGATGGCTTCGGGCGCCGAGGTGGTGGCGCGAGGCCAGATCGCGGGCGATGCGCCGGCGGGCGGGCATTACGTTGCGCCCACGCTGATGGCGGGGCTGTCGCCCGATCACAGGCTGGCGCAGGACGAGATATTCGGCCCGGCGCAGGTGATCCTTCCGTTCGAGGATGAGGAAGAGGCCGTGGCGATCGCCAACGGCACCGATTACGGGCTGGTGGCAAGCATCTGGTCCGAGAACGGCGGCCGCCAGATGCGGCTGGCGAAGCGGCTGCGAGCGGGGCAGGTGTTTGTCAACAATTACGGCGCCGGCGGCGGGGTGGAACTGCCCTTCGGCGGCACCGGAAAATCGGGCCATGGCCGCGAGAAGGGGTTCGAGGCGCTTTACGGCTTCTCGACCCTCAAGACGGTCGCGGCGCATCACGGCTAGGAGGATGGCGATGAGACTTGCGGGCAAATCGGCGGTGGTGACCGGGGCGGGATCGGGCTTTGGCGCGGGGATCGCGCGGGCCTTCGCGCGCGAGGGTGCGAAGGTCATGGTGGCCGATATCAACGAGGCCGCCGCGCGCCAGGTGGCCGACGAGATCGGCGGCGTGGCGCAGGTCGTGGATGTGGCGCGGGGTGACAGCGTCGCGGCGATGGCCGAGGCGGCACAGGCGGCCTTCGGCCGGGTGGATATCCTGGTCAACAATGCAGGCGTCACCCATCTGCCGGCGGCGCTGGAGGAGGTGAGCGAGGTCGATTTCGACCGCATCCTGGGCGTCAATGTGAAGGCCGTCTATCTGACCGCGCGGGCGTTCGTTCCGGCGATGAAGGCGGCGGGGGCGGGGGCGATTCTGAACATCGCCTCGACCGCCGGGGTCAGCCCGCGACCGCGGCTGAGCTGGTACAATGCCTCGAAGGGCTGGATGATCACCGCGACCAAGGCGATGGCGGTGGAGCTGGCGCCCTTCGGGGTGCGGGTGAACGCGCTCAATCCGGTGGCGGGCGAGACGCCGCTTTTGAAAAGCTTCCTGGGCGAAGACACGCCCGAGATGCGGGCGAAGTTCTTGGCGACTATTCCGCTGGGCCGGTTCTCGACGCCCGAGGACATGGGCCATGCGGCGCTGTATCTGTGTTCGGACGAGGCGAGCATGGTGACCGGCGTCGCGATGGAGGTGGATGGCGGTCGCTGTATCTGAGGCCGCGTGCGTATTTTGGGAACAATGAAAGGGCAAGGCATGGAAGCGGTGAACCTGGCCGGGAAGCTGGCAATGTTCGACAGCCACTGGGATCCGCATGTGGTGGCGGGGTTCAATGGCAACGACATCATGGTGGTGAAGGTGCAGGGCGAGTTTCCGCTGCATTCCCATCCCGACACCGACGATTTCTTCCTTGTCTTGGAGGGCGAGATCGAGCTGGACGTGGGCGACGAGACGGTGGTGCTGCGGGAGGGGGAGTTGTTCGTCGTGCCGGCGGGGGTGATCCATCGGCCGCGCGCCGCGAAGGAGGCGAAGCTGCTGCTGATAGAGCCGAAGGGGACGCCGAACACCGGCGACCCGACCACCGCGTCCGCGAAGCCGAGGATCTGATGCGCCCGGGGCCGCGCAACCTGATCACCGATGTCGCCGGGTTGCGGGTCGGCAATGCCGAGGACGCGCGGGTGAAGACCGGCGCCACCGTGCTGCTAGGCGCGGCGCCGTTCACGGCAGCCGTACATGTGATGGGCGGTGCGCCCGGCACGCGCGAGACCGATCTGCTGGCGCCCGACAAGCTGGTGCAGGAGGTCGATGCGCTGGTGCTTTCGGGGGGATCCGCCTTCGGGCTGGATGCGGCCTCGGGCGTGGCCGACGGGCTGCGCGCCATGGGGCGCGGGTTCCAGGTGGGTGATCAGCGGGTGCCGATCGTGCCCGGGGCGATCCTCTTTGATCTGACCAATGGCGGCGACAAGGCCTGGGGCGAGAACCCCTACAAGGGGCTGGGCCGGGCGGCGTTGGCGGCGGCGGAGGAGGATTTCGCGCTGGGCAGCGCGGGCGCGGGGTTCGGGGCCACGACGGCGGTGTTGAAGGGCGGGCTGGGATCGGCCTCGGCGGTGCTGGGGAACGGGATCACGGTGGGCGCATTGGTGGCGGTGAACGCGGTGGGGTCGGTCACCGTGGGCGAGGGGCCGCATTTCTGGGCCGCGCCCTGGGAATTGGAAGCCGAGTTCGGCGGGCTGGGGCCGGCATCCGCCTATCCCGCCGCGCAAGAGCCGCAGCCGGTGAAGCGCATGGGCGAGGCCACCACCATCGCCATCGTCGCGACCGACGCGGCGCTGAGCCAGGCGCAGTGCCAGCGGTTGGCGACCGCGGCCCATGACGGCATGGCGCGGGCGATCGTGCCCAGCCATTCGCCGTTCGACGGCGATCTGGTCTTTGCCGCAGCGACCGGGGCAAGGCCGCTGGCCGATCCGCTGGCCGACCCCTTCGTGCTGGGACATGCCGCGGCCGCGTGCCTTGCGCGCGCCATCGCCCGGGCGGTCCATGCGGCGCGGCCCGTGCCGGGGGATCTTCAGCCAAGCTGGGCCGCATTGCACGCACGCCGATAGGCGCCCGGATCGGCTGGCGCGGCGGCGGTCGGGACGTTCAGCAGCCCTGCCCGCCGTTCCAGCCGTCCATCACCGCCAGGGCCTCTTCGGCGGTCTCGACATAGGTGAAGAGGTCAAGATCCCCGGGCGCGATGGTTCCGGCCTCGACCAGCGCGTCCCAGTTGATCAGCTTCTGCCAGAAGGCGCGGTTGAACAGCAGGAAGGGGATGCGCTTCATCCGTCCGGTCTGGATCAGGGTCAGGGCCTCGAACATCTCGTCCAGCGTACCCATGCCGCCGGGAAACACCGCCACCGTGCGCGCCCGCATCAGGAAGTGCATCTTGCGGATCGCGAAATAGTGGAAGTTGAAGCACAGATCGGGCGTGACATAGGGGTTCGGCTCTTGCTCGTGCGGGAGCACGATGTTGAGGCCGATCGAGATCCCGCCCACGTCCTGCGCGCCGCGATTTCCCGCCTCCATGATGCCCGGGCCGCCGCCGGTGCAGATGACGAACTGACGGTTCTGGTGGGTCATGGACCGCCGGGTGACGCATTGCGCGAAACGCCGCGCCTCTTCGTACCAATGGGTCAGGGGCGCGGTCGAGGGGCGCTTGGGCGGCTGCTTGGCGTCGGGTGCCGGCACACGGGCCGATCCGAACAGGATCACCGTCGACTCGATGTCGCGCTCTGCCAGCAGGGTTTCGGTCTTTTGCAGCTCCAGCATCAGGCGCACTGGCCGCATGTCGTCGCGCAGCAGGAAATCGCTGTCGGCATAGGCCAGCCGATAGGAGGACGAGCGCCCCTGCGGGGTATTGGGCGACTCGCGGGCATGGCGGATATCCTCGCCTGCGTCGCGAAACTGGCTGACGCGGTGCTCGTCGGTCATGTGGATCCTCCCCTGTCGCGGCCCTGGTCCGCATTGCGCGGGGCCTTCGCCTCGTCTATAGCCAACGCCGCAAGAGAGCCAGACCCGCACGGAGAACGCCCCCATGACCGCCACGCCGAACGCCGCATTGGAAGCCACCATCGAAGCCGCGTGGGAGGCCCGCGACGGCATCACCCCGGCAACCAAGGGAGAGGCCCGCGACGCCATCGAGGCGACGCTGAGCGCGCTGGACGGCGGCACGCTGCGCGTGGCCGAACGCCGGGCCGACGGCCGTTGGCATGTGAACCAATGGGCCAAGAAGGCGGTGTTGCTGGGCTTTCGCCTCAAGGACATGGAAATCCAGTCCGGCGGCCCGCAGGGCGGCGGCTGGTGGGACAAGGTGGACAGCAAGTTCGCCGGCTGGGACGAGGCCGCCTGGCGCGCCGCGGGCTTCCGCGCGGTGCCGAACTGCGTCGTGCGCCGGTCGGCCTTCATCGCCAAGGGCGTGGTGCTGATGCCGTCCTTCGTGAACCTCGGCGCCTATGTCGACGAAGGCACGATGGTGGATACCTGGGCGACCGTGGGATCCTGCGCGCAGATCGGCAAGAACGTGCATCTGTCGGGCGGCGTCGGCATCGGCGGCGTGTTGGAGCCGATGCAGGCCGGCCCCACGATCATCGAGGACAATTGCTTCATCGGGGCCCGGTCGGAAGTGGTCGAGGGCGTGATCGTGCGCGAGGGCTCGGTTCTGGGGATGGGCGTCTATATCGGCCAGTCCACCAAGATCGTCGACCGCGAGAGCGGCGAGGTGATGTATGGTGAGGTGCCCGCGGGTTCGGTCGTCGTTTCGGGGTCGATGCCGTCGAAGAACGGGGTGAACCTGTATTGCGCGGTGATCGTGAAGCGGGTGGATGCGCAGACCCGTTCGAAGACCTCGATCAACGAATTGCTGCGCGACTAGGGCGGCGGCGCCACCAACGCGGGAGGTGAGCATGGGATTGG
The DNA here is from genome assembly GCF_900106675.1 of Allgaiera indica. GTDB lineage: Bacteria > Pseudomonadota > Alphaproteobacteria > Rhodobacterales > Rhodobacteraceae > Acidimangrovimonas > Acidimangrovimonas indica. The sequence goes on along the minus strand of NZ_FNOB01000038.1, from coordinate 4,907 downwards.
GACTTCTCGCATCGATCGTGGTCGGCGGCTTGGCGGGCTGGATCGCCTCGGCTCTGATGAAGGCGCGCACCGGGCTGCTGGCCAATATCGCGCTGGGGATCCTCGGCGCGGTGGTGTTGAACTGGCTGCTGGCGCAGATCGGGATCTACGCGCGCGACGCCTGGCTGCCGCAGCTTGTCGTGGGTGTGGCGGGGGCGGTGCTGCTGATTGCGGTGTTCCGCGCGATCCGGCGCTAGGGGGATCCGATGACCGAAGAGAAACCCGCCAAACCCCGGCGCGCCCAGCAGGTCTTTACCCTGCTGGTCGAGGTCGGCCGCGCCCCCGGCGACGGGCTGCCCGACGGTGCCACCGGGGCGGGCCTGCTGTGCTATGCCTCGGGCGTCGACGAGGCCGAGGCGGTGCGCGAAACCGTGGCCCTTCTGAAGACCGCCGAGATGGCACCGCTGGATGTCACGGGCTACGGCACCCTGGCCGACCGCCGCGCTGCGGGCGAGGAGATCGGCGATGAGGAAATCGCGCTGATGGAGCGCGCGCTGGCCGAGAATTCCGTCATCGTGGCGCAGGTCCAGGCCTACCAGGATTAGCCGCCCGCGCCGCCGTCATGTCGCATCCGGGCTTCAGATACGCCAGCGGATCGGTGTAGAGTTCCGGTAAAGGGAGGCGTGACGATGAGCGAGAGACTGTCCTATTTCAAGGCATCGCCCAAGGCAATCAGCGCGATGCGCGCGCTGGAAGTGGCGATCACCCAGCTGACTATCCCGCCGGACCTGCGAGAGTTGATCCGGATGCGGGTGTCGCAAATCAACCGCTGCGCCTTCTGCCTGAACATGCACGCGCCCGATGCCCGCGCGGCGGGCGTGTCGCAGCAAAAGCTCGACGTGCTTGCCGCCTGGTGGGAAAGCCCCGTCTTCGATGCCCGCGAACGCGCCGCGCTGGGCTGGGCCGACGCGCTGACCCGGATCGAGACCACGGGCGCGCCGGATGACGCCTATGAGGCGCTGGCGGCGGAATTCGACCCGCAGGAGCAGGTGGATCTGACGCTGGTGATCAACACGATCAACGCCTGGAACCGCTTCGCGGTGGGCTTCCGCACGGTCCATCCTTTGCGCAAGGAGTGAGGGGGCAACACATGCCAGCCCTTTGTAGTAATGGCGGGTGCGAGAAGCATGAAGGATTGAAGCGCGATGAGCGTTTCGAGCCCGAACGGTCAGGAAAGACGTTCCAGAACGAAATTCGTCCGCGCCTCGACATCGATCTTCGGCAATATGATAGTTTCGTATCCTAGCCGATCGAAGGCAGCGAGCAATCGACGGTATTCGAGGATGCCGTCCTTCATATTGTGTCGCCGCTCGTTGTCCTGCTTGTAGATTTCAGGCCAAGGCGGGGTCAGGAAAACCCGCCGATGAAAGGGATCCTGCCCGCCGAGAATCCGCGAGGCGGCAATTCCCGTTGCGTGCTCCAACGCGATAGCAGCGTCGATCAGCCCTCGGTCAAAAAAGACCCAGCCTTGCGTACCTTTCACGCACGCGCGATCACGGGATGCCATGTCGAAAGCCTTCCGGGCAAACGCCTCGGGATCAACCCATGGAAGTGCGCTGCCTTCGCTGCGAATTTCCTCCGCGACGATCCTTCGGCCTGGCTCCTCGATGAACTCGAAACCTCTCCGCCCCAGTTCGGCCAGTAGCGTCGATTTGCCCCCGCCTGAGCAACCAGACAGAATGACATGCCGACTGGGTGTTTCTTCGCGCGTCATGCCTTCCTCCGGCGTTTGCTCATCTGCGTATGGTGCCGAGACGCGTGGGCTTCGTCCGCTAAGCGGGCATCCGTCGCGGGCCGCTCCCGATGGTTTTTTCGGAAACCGCTGTTTAACAGGTGGCTACAGAGCGTTCGACCCCACGCATCATTCGCTACTGCAAGGGACGCGCAATTCCTGAGGTGGCCCCGTTTCCGCCCGCTGCGTGCCGCAGACGCCCACCCCGCTCACGCCGGGGGCCGGGCGTGGCATGTCCGGGGCTCCGCCCGTTCGCGCCTCAAACGCTCCACCGGAGCGTTTACTGGCCGAAGGCCGGACCGGTGCTCACCCTTGCAGCGCCTCCCACATTTCCTTGTCGCGCTGGGCGGTCCAGATGCGCGGCGTGTCGATGCCGCGCGCCTCGTCATAGGCGCGGGCCACGTTGAACGGCAGGCAATGCTCGTAGATCGCGTAATCGGCGAATTTCGGGTCGCATTCGGCGCGCACCGCGTCCCAGGCCTCTTTCAAAGACCCGCCGCGCGCCGCCACCCTGGCCGCGGGGCGGAAGGTCGAATAGACGAAATCGCGGGTGTTCTCGATCGCCTCGGTCACTTTCGCCGCGCCGACCAGCGCGTCGCCCCGGCCGGGCGCGATGCTGGCGGGTTCGAACGCCGCGATGGTGTCGAGCGTCGCGCCCCAATCGGCGAAATGGCCGTCGCCGCAATAGCAGGCCGAGTGATATTCGACGATGTCGCCGGTGAACATCACCTCCTGATCGGGCACCCAGATCACCGCGTCGCCGGCGGTATGGGCGCGGCCCGGATGCAGGATGTCGACGCGGCGCCTGCCCAGATAGACAGTCATCGCATCCGAGAAGGTCATCGTCGGCCAGGTCAGGCCGGGGATCTCTTCATGACCCTGGAAAAGGCGGGGGAAGCGGGCGAATTCGCTGTCCCAATCCTCCTGGCCGCGCTCGACCACCTGGGCGCGGGCGGCATCGGACATGATGATCTCGCCCGCCCCATAGGCGCTGGCGCCCAGGACCCGTACCGCATGATAATGGGTCAGCACCAGATGGCTGATCGGCTTGTCCGTCACGCCCCGCACGCAGTCGATCACCTTGCGCGCGAGCCGCGGCGTTGCCTGCGCCTCGACGATCATCACGCTCTCGTCGCCGATGATGACGCCGGTGTTCGGATCGCCCTCGGCGGTGAAGGCGTAAAGCCCTTCGCCCACCTTGTCGAAACTGATCTTCTTCTCGCTCAGGTCGCCTTGCGACGCGAATGCCTTGGCCATGTGGTCCTCCCTATTTCGCCCAATCCGGCAGCGCCATCGCCGCCACGACCTTGCCCGAACATTCCCCGAATCCGATCCGGTAACCCGGCCCCTGCGCCACGCCACGCAGGGTCAGCGTATCGCCATCTTCCAGAAAATTCCGCACCCCGCCCGAGGCAAGCTCCAACGGCTCCTTGCCGCCCCAGCTTAGCTCCAGCAGGCTGCCGCGGCTTTCCCGCACCGGACCCGAGATCGTCCCCGAGCCCAGAAGATCGCCCACATTCATCGGACAGCCCGAACTGGTATGATGCGCCAGCTGCTGGGCCGAGGAATAATACATCTCGCGGTAATTGGTGCGCGAGATCACGCTTTCCGCGCCGCCCTCGGGCGTTAGCGCCACTTCCAACGCGATGTCGTAAAGCATCGGCCCGGGCTCGCGCAGATAGGGCAGCAGTTCCACCTCCCGCGCCGGTCCCGCCACGCGGAACGGCTGCAACGCGGCGGCCATCACGATCCAGGGGCCGATCGTCGTCGCGGTGGCCTTGGCCTGGAATGGGCCCAGCGGCTGATACTCCCAGGCCTGGATGTCGCGCGCCGACCAGTCGTTGAGCAGCACATAGCCGAAGATCATCGCATCGGCCTCGGCCACGCTGACCGGCCCGTCCGAGGCCTGGCCGACGATCGCCCCCATCTCCAACTCGAAATCAAAGCGTTTGCAGGCTCCGAAATAGGGCCGCTCGGCCTGGGGCGGCTTCAACTGACCCAGGGGGCGGCGCACCTCGGTCCCCGAGACGACGATAGACGAGGCGCGCCCATTGTAGCCGATCGGCATGTGCAGCCAGTTCGGGGGCAGCGCGTTGTCGGGGCCGCGGAACATCGTGCCCACGTTGAAGGCATGGTTCCGCCCGGCGTAGAAATCGGTGTATTCCGAGACCAGGAAGGGCAGGTGCATCTCGGCGTCCGCCTGCGCGTAAAGATGCGGCAACAGCGGCCCCGGATCGGCCCCCTCGGCCAGCAATTCCACCATCCGCGCCCGGAAGGCGGCCCAGGCTTCCGGCCCCGCCTCCATCAGCTCGTTCCAGAACGGCACGTCGAGAAGCGGCCCGCCCGGCAGGTCCAGAAGCCCCGCCTCCTCCAGCGCCGCCACGTCGACGATCCGGTCGCCGATCGCCACCCCGCAGCGCGGCTCCTCCGCGCCGACCGAGAACACCCCCAACGCCAGATTGTTTAGCGGAAAATCACAAGTGGCGGAATTCGCGCTTCCCACCCAACTTCGCATCAAGGCCATTGCCTGCCTTTCATTGTTCCAGAAATACGCCGGGGTGCGGGGCAGCGCCCCGCGCCTCCCCTCTCAACCCGAAACCTATTTCACCCCCGGCGTGCCGTCGAATGTCTTCTCGAGGCTGTCCCAGCAGTCGATGTAATCGTCCTGCAACGGCGCCTCGTTGGCGGCGAAATCTGTCAGGTGCTGCGGGAAGCGGGTCTCGAACATGAACTGCATGGTGTTGTCCTGCTTCACCGGCACCATCGCCTCGGTCGAGCCATGCTCGAACGCGCCCCGGTCGGGGCCGTGCGGCAGCATCATGTTGTGCAGGCTCATCCCGCCCGGCACGAAACCCTTGGGCTTCGCGTCATAGATGCCGTGGATATTGCCCATCAGCTCGGACATGATGTTCTTGTGATACCACGGCGGGCGGAAGGAATGCTCGGCCACCATCCAGCGCTCGCGAAACAGCACGAAATCGATATTCGCGGTGCCCGGCTGGCCAGAAGGTGCCGTCAGCACGGTGAAGATCGACGGGTCGGGATGGTCGAACAGGATCGCGCCCACCGGCGCATAGGTGCGCAGGTCGTATTTGCAGGCCGCGTAATTGCCGTGCCAGGCCACCACATCCAGCGG
>NZ_FNOB01000042.1:3175-11205 GCF_900106675.1 Allgaiera indica | reverse complement strand
TCGGGCGTGTTTCGCGCGGGCCTTGCCGCCTTCGCCAAGCTTTATGCCGACAAATACGCCGCGCAGAATATCCGGATGAACAACGTCCTGCCCGGTTTCATCGACAGCCTGCCCGAGACCGAGGACCGCAAGGCGCGCATCCCGTTGGGGCGATATGGCCATGCGGGGGAGGTTTCCTCGCTGATCGCATGGCTTGCGTCCGAGGGGGGCGGCTACATGACCGGCCAGAACCTGCGGGTCGACGGTGGGCTGACGCGCGCCGTCTGACGGCGACCGGAACCGCACGCCCCAGAAAACATGACAACTTCACCGCAAGGAAGATCTCGACGCGGTCGCACCTGCGCCATGCGCCGCATTTCCTGGCCATGTCGGTATTGACTACTTTGCCTTTGCCAAGTGGCGCGAGGACGCCCCAAAAGTCACGCGCTGGCCTTCACCCCGGCAGAAGAGCTGCCAGGATGCCGAGCCCCAAAGTAGCCATCAACGCCGCTGCGATGACGCCGCGTAGCAGGAAGGGTGCCGACATTGCTGCCAATGCCCCTGCCGGCTCGCGGCCCATCGGCACGACAAGACGCAAATAGACCGCAAGCGACAGGACCGAGTTGAGAATGCCGATCACCGCCAGCCACAAAAAGCCCGCATTGATGGCGGCGGTGAACAGATAGAGCTTGCCGACGAAACCGAAGAGCGGCGGGATCCCGGTCAGAGACAGCAAAAATACCACCAGCGCTATCGCCAGCACCGGGTGGGTGCGGCCCAGTCCGTCAAGATCGCGCAACTCGCGTCCGACAACCATCACCACCGCGAAAGCGCCAAGGTTCATCGCGACATAGGCGGCTGCGAACACCACGATCCCCGGCACGGCCGCAGGGCTGGCCCCGAGGGCCACCACGCCCATCAGGAGGTAACCCGATTGCGCCACCGAAGAATAGGCCAGCAGCCGCACTAGATTGGTCTGCACCAGGGCCGCCAAATAGCCCCAGGTCATCGTCGCCGCCGATATCACCGCCAGGGCAAAGGGCCAGCCGGCCTCGCGCGGCAGGTCGCGCAGCGCCTGGGCCAGGGCGAAGAAGGCCGCAGTCTTGGTGATGACCGAAAGATACGCGGCGATCGAGACCGGCGCGCCCTGATAGGCGTCGGGCGCCCAGAAATGAAACGGCACGAAGGCCGCCTTGTAGCCAAGCCCGACGATCAGCCCGGCAAGCCCGGTGACCAGGACAAGCGGCTGCCCGCGAAGGCGGCCGAGGTCGGACAGCAGGGTTGAGCCGCTGCCACCGAACCAGAAGCTCAGCCCATAGATCATCACCGCCCCGGTCACCGCGCCGAAGACGAGGTATTTCATCGCCGCCTCGGTGCCTGCGTCGTCGCGCAGGAAGGCCACCAGCGCGAAGGACCCAAGCCCCGTCAGCACCACGCCCAGCACCACCACCATCACGTCGCCCGCGCCCGAAAGCATCAGCGCACCCAGCGTCACCAGCACGACCAGCGCGTAGAGGCTGCCTTCGCGCGCGCGTCCGGCGATCTCGGCGCGCGCCATCAGCAAGGCGGCGGCGGTGCCCGGCAGCAGGATCAGCTTGGCCCAGCCCGAGATCGTGTCGATCCGGTAGGTGCCGGAAAAGACAGTCGTGCCCGCATGAAGCACCGGCAGCGTCAGCAAGGTCGCCACCGCGAGGCCCGCCAGCCCGATCGCCAGCACCAGCCGTGCCGCGCGCCCCATCTCGGCGACGATCATCAGCATCGCGGTGACGGCGACCACGATTTCGGGCAGCAGGAAGGACAGGTCGCGGCCCATCAGCGCACAAGGCCCGTCATTGTCGCGTGGATCATCCCGATCAGCCAGCCCGGCGCGACCCCGACCAGCACCGTCAGCGCCAGAAGCGGTCCGACCACAAGCCGCTCGCGCAGGTCCAGATCGGGCATCTTCGCCCATCTGTCCTGCGCCTCTCCCAGGAACACCGTGGCGATTGCGCGCAGGTAAAGCCCCGCCGTCACCACGATGCCCACAAGCGCGATCACCCCCCAGGGCCTGGTGTCGAGGGTGGCAAGGAAAATCTGGAACTCGGCTGGGAAATGCGCCAGCCCCGGCAGCCCCAGCGAGGCAAAGGCCGAAAGAATGAAGGCCCAGCCGAGCCACGGAACCCGGCCCAGAAGCCCGCCGAAATCGGCCATCTCCCGGCTATGGGCCCGGTCTTGCAACATGCCGACAAGAAAGAACAGCGCGGCAGTGACAAGTCCGTGGCTGATCATTTGCAGCGTTGCCCCGTCAAGCGCGATCACCTTGATGCGCGGATCGGCGGCCAGTGCCGCCACGGCGACGCCGATCACCACATATCCCATGTGATTGACCGAGGTATAGGCGATCATCTTTTTCAGATCGTTCTGCGCCAGCGCCGCGAAGGCGCCATAGATTGCCGAGACGACCCCGAAGGCAAGCACCACCTGACCCGCCTGCGCGAGGGCCTCGGGCGTCATCTGATAGGCGAAGCGGATCAACCCGTAGGTGCCGAATTTCAGCATCACGCCCGCCAGGATCACGCTGCCCGCCGTGGGTGCCTGCACATGCGCCGCCGGCAGCCATGTGTGCAGCGGAAACGCCGGGGTCTTGACCGCGAAGGTGAAGAGCATGGCGATCAGCGCCAGCATCGCCGCAAGGCCCGAAAGCGGTGGCGCCCCGATCCAGGCGCGCATGTCGAAGGTTCCCGTGCCGAGGTAGAAGCCGATGATCGCCAGCAGCAAGGGCAGCGAGCCCAGAAGCGTGTAAAGAAAGAACATCAGCGCCGCGCGTTGGCGTTCCTCATGCCCCCAGCCGGCGATCATGAAATACATGCCGACCAGCGAGACCTCGAAGAAAACGTAAAAGAGCAGCCCGTCAAGTGCCAGGAATGTGCCGAGCGAGGCGGTTTCCAGCATCAGCATCAACACCACATAGGTCGCCGCCTGTTCCTTGATCCGCGCCGAATAGATCGCGCAAAGCAGGAACAGCAAGGCGGTCATCAGCACCAGCGGCAGGCTCAGCCCGTCCACCCCCAGCCGATACGCCGCGCCAATCGCGGGGATCCAGGTGATCTGCTCGACCTGCGCGAAACCGCCCGGGGCGATACCGCGCGCCCAGATCGCCAGCGTCAGAAGGAAGGTCGCGCCGGTCGCCGCGATGGACACGCCATGGGCCACCCGCGCCGAGCGATCCCGCAGCACCATGAGCACGAGCCCGGCAAGGACCGGCAGGAAGGTGGCGATGGTCAGAAGCGGCATGCGTCAGATCCTTCAGGGGTAAAACGGGGCAGCCAGCAGGACGCCGATGAGAAGGGCAATCCCGGCCGCCGTCAGCGCCAGGTCGCGGTGGATGAACCCGCTTTGCAATCGCCGTACGCGACCACCAAGATCGATGGTGTATTCCACCAGCCCGAAGATCATCCCGTCGATGGTTTCGCGGTCGGTGCGGCGCACGCCGCTGCCCGCAGCCAGTCCCGCGCGCCCGATGGCCAGAACCGCCGCGAACAGCCCTTGTTCGAACCGCTCGCACAGCGCGGCCAGCGCCAGCGCGGGACGCACGACAAGGCCGTCCATGCCGCCAAGCACCGCAAAGCCGTTGCGCGCCGGGGCAAGAAGCGGCCCAAGCAGGCGCGCGGGCGCGATGCTCCAGCCCAGGAGAAGCCCGCCCAGGCCCACGCCAAGCCCCATCGCCGGCACGATCCAGGGCTTGGCATCCGCGCCGGCGCCCAGCATCGCTTCTAGCGGGCCGAAGCCGGCACCCAGCGTGACCGCCAACACGACCAGCGCCCCCATGCCAGCGGCCATGAAGGGCACCGGCGCGCGTGTCTCGCTCCTGGTGCCCGACCATAGAATCTGCAGCGCCCGGCCCATATAGGCCCCCGACAGGACCGAGCCGCCGAGCGCCATCGGCAGCAACCATGGCGCGGCGGGGCTTGCAAGCGCCGCCGCCAGGATCGCGTCCTTGGAAAAATAGGCAGCCATCGGCGGCAGCCCCGCCAGCGCCAGCGCCGCGACGGCAAAGCCCGCAAAAATGCCCGGCCGCGCCCGACCGGCACCGGCGAGGGCCTCCAGCCCGGTGCCGTCCCGATCGTGCTGGAAGATGCCGGCTCCGAGAAACAGCGACGATTTGATCGCCGCATGTGCGATCAGGTGCAAGAGCGCCACCACCGGCGCGCCGGCGCCCACGGCCACCAGCATCAACCCGTATTGGCTGGCGGTCGAGGCCGCCAGGAGACGCTTCAAATCGCGCTCTGCCAGCGCGATCATCCCGGCTACGACCGTCGTGATTCCGCCGACGATCCCCACCATCAACAGCGCGCCGGCCGGCAACATCGGCGCCGCGCGGATGAGAAGGATCGCCCCGGCCGCTACCAGCGTCGCCGAATGCAGAAGAGCCGAAACCGGCGTTGGCCCGGCCATGGCCCGCATCAGCCAGTCCTGCAACGGCACCTGCGCGGATTTTCCCATCGCCGCGACAAGCAAAAGAAGTCCGGCGATCAGTGCCGGTGTGCCGGTGGTCGCAAGCGTCGGCGCGATCCGGGAGGTTCCGGCAGTGCCGATCAGCACGAAGGCCGCGAGGTACAGCCCCAGATCGGCCGAACGGGTGTACAGGAACGCCCGCGTCGCCGCGCCCGCCACGCCCGGGCGCTGGTGCCAGAAGCCGATCAGCAGGTAGGAGGCGAAGCCGATCATCTCCCACGCCGCCAGAAGCGTGATCCAGTCGCCTGACAGCACCAGAAGCTCCATCGCGGCGACGAACATCAGCAGGGTGCCGAAAAAGCGCGCGCGCCCGGGATCGCGGGCCATGTAGCCGATCGCATAGGTCAGGACCGCCGCCGCGACCGCCGCCACCAGCAGCGCCAGCGTCGCGGTCAAGCGGTCCGCCATCAGCAACACGGGAAAGCTCGGCAGAAAGGGCAGGCTGACGGAGATTTCCGTACCGGCGGCCGCGCCGGCGAAAAGCCCCAGCGCGCCGACAAGCCCCAGTGCCGCCCCGACAAGCGCGAAGGCCTGTGGCGCACGCCTGACCGCAAGGGCCGCAAGCCCCGCGCCGAGCGGCGCGAGCAGGGTGAGCGCCAGCCAGATCATCCCTTCAGCTCCCGCGCTTCTTCCATCTCGACAGAGCCCCGGGAGCGGAACCGGACAATGGCGATGCCGAAGCCCACGGCCATCTCCACCGCCATGACCGTCATCACGATCAGCACGAACATCTGGCCCGCCATCACGTCGGGGTGGAGGTAGCGCCAGAACGCCACGAGGTTCACCAGCGCGGCTGCAAGGATCAGTTCGACCCCCATCAAGATCATCACCAGGTTGGTCTGGCTGAGCGCGCCGTAAAGCCCCACGCCGAAAAGCCCCGCGCCGACACTGAGGGCGATGGCAAGCTCGATACTCATCGTCCGTGCTCCTCTGTGGGTGCGATGGCGACCATCGTGGCCGCCACCATCGCGGTCAGGATGGTCAACCCGGCGGATTCGAAGACGAACATCGACCGGCCCAGAAGCTCGCGCCCCAACGCGGCTGTCTGTTCGGCGGCCGCGGGCGCGGCCTGCGCCGCAGGCCCCCAGCCGGTCAGCCAGATCACCGCCAACGCAAAGGTCAACCCGATGCCGCCGGCCCACAACGAAAGGCGTTTCTGATGGGTCATGTCCATCGCGCCCAGGCCGCCCGGGTCCATCATGAACATGACCATGAAGATCGCCATGACGCTCATCTCGCTGGCCATCATCATGATCTGGAGGACGCCCAGGAATTCTGCCTGCATGACCAGGAACATCGCGCCGACAGCGGTTTGCGAGAACAGGAGCGCAATGGCGGACCGCACCATGGAATGTGTCCGGAAGACCACCACGCCGAACCACACCGCCGCGGCGCCGAAGAAGATCAGAAACAGGGATTGTCCGATGCTTACGCTCATATCGGCACCACCAGGGCGATCACGCCCACAAGGAAGATGTTCACCAGCGCCAGCGGCACGCCAGCCTTCCAGCACAATTCCAGGAACCGCGCCTCGCGGATGCGGGGGATGTGCCGGCCCAGCGTCAGCATCAACGCCGCCACCGCCAGCGTCTTTGCCCCGCTCCAGGCCCAGCCGGGCAGCCACGGCCCCAGCCACCCGCCGAGGTAGAAGGTGCTGACAGCGCCGGCCAGCGTCAGCACCACCACCATGCGCGCCAAGCGCAGCACCGCGAGCCGCGGCCCGGTGTATTCGGCCTCGATCCCGCCGGCCAGATCGCCCGCGCCCGACGGCAGATCGAAGGGCGGAAGCCAGGCCAGGGCCATGGCGGCGACGACGAAAAGGGCGAAGCCAAGGGGCTGGTAGGCCACGTTCCACAGCGCCGCCTGAGAGGTGACGATCTGCGTGGTCGAAAGCGATTGGGCCCGCATTGCCACCGCCGTGATCGGCATGACGATCAGCATCGAATAGCCGATGAACTGGCCAAGGAAGCGCCAGCCGCCGATCATCGCATAGGCCCCGTCCGGTCCCCACCCGGCCATGATCAGCGCCACCAGCACATAGGCCAGAGCCGCGTTTAGGAAGAGTGCGCCGGTCGCAAGGTCGGCCACGATCAGGCCGGGCGCCAGCGGGATCACCGCCGCCGCCAGAAGCCCGGCCACCAGCAGAAGGATCGGTGCGGCCTCGAAAAACAGCCGATCGGATTTGCGCGTCACCACCCCCTCGCGGCCCAGCAACGCCAGCGCCGAGGCCAGCGGCCGCACGAGGCTGAAGCGGCCATGCACCGCCCAGCCTTCCAGCGCGGCCATCAGCCATCCGCCGAAGGCAAGCCCCAGAAGGATCGCGAGAATGCTCATGCCGCCAGCCGCCTTGGATCCAGGTCCAGCGCGCCGATCGAGATCAGCGCGTCTGCCAATTCCATTTGCCGGACCATATCGGTGGCCAGCGATGCGAGATCCTCGAAGGGAGTGGTCAGATGCGCGCTTTCGACGGCGCCATCGGACAGTGTCAGATGCAGGGTCGCCGGGCCGCGCGCGGTCTCGACCGTGGCCACGCCGTGGCCCGCGCGGGGCGGTGGCGTGGACGGGGGCGTGGACGGGGGCGGGGTGGACGCCGCAATCGTGCCGGCGCGGGCGATCAGATCCAGACTCTGCCTGATTTCGGCGACGCGCTGCATCAGGCGCGCCAGCGCGTCGCCGTCCCCGCCCGCGATCGGCGTGAAATCGAGCCCGTCATAGGCCTGATCCTTGGCGCGGGCATCTGCGGCGGTGCCCGCGGCGCGCGCCACCGGGCCGCCCTTGGCGCCGGTCAGCCCGCCTAGGCCCTCCAGCTTCAAACGCAGCAGCGGCGTACGCCGAACCCGGTCCAGATATCTGCGTAGCCCGGGTGCGGCGGCCGCGATATCCGCCGCGGCGGCGCCGACAAGCACCCGCTGAAGGGCCGCGCCCTGGCGTTCCAGCCGAACCAGGCCCATCTGCCGCGCGAAACCGGCCAGCCAGTTGAGATGACTTGCGATCCGTTCGCGTTCCAGGGCGGCGGCGTCGGGCGCGGCGGTGCCCCCCCCGACGGCGGCAATGGCGCGATGGGCCAGCGCGCGCATCGCAACAGGTGTCAGCGGAAAGATCGCCGCCAGCCGCTCCGGCAGCTCGGCGACCGGGCAGCCAGAGGGGAGGGGTATCGGTTTGGTGCCATGGAGCCGGGCCTGGGCCACACTGTCGCCATCAAGCATGAGGACCAGCCCCAGCCCGCCGGGCAGCCCCGGAAAGAACGGGCCGAAAGGCGCCTCTATCCACTCCATGATCAGCCCGTCGGGGCTTGCTGGCTTGCCCTCGGTCAGTTCGACCATCGACATGAAATGAGACTCGATCCCGGGGATGTCCTGCGCGTCGTCATGCCCTTCGTGGCCGCCGTGCCCTTCATGGCCGCCGTGCCCTTCATGGCCACTGTGCCCGCTGTGCCCCGCTTGGCCGGATTGCGCGCCTTCCTTGTCCTGCGGCACCAGATCCATGCCGCACTTGGGGCAGCTTCCGGGGCTGTCAGAGGTCACCTCGGGGTGCATCGGACAGGTGTAGACGGGGGT
>NZ_FNOB01000042.1:0-3061 GCF_900106675.1 Allgaiera indica | reverse complement strand
GGGGAATGGTCGCCGTGGCCGTGGTGGCCGGATTGCGCGTCTTCCTTGTCCTGCGGCACCAGATCCATGCCGCACTTGGGGCAGCTTCCGGGGCTGTCAGAGGTCACCTCGGGGTGCATCGGACAGGTGTAGACGGGGGTATCGCCATGGGCGGCGTGGGGGGAATGGTCCGACTGCGCGGCCTGCGTCGGAGTGGACTTCCCGTGCTTGTGCGCGCCCTGGCCGTGATGGTCCTTGTGGTCGTCATCACTGGCCGGGGCCGCACCCGAGACTTCGCGCTCGACAAGGAACATGCCGCAGATCGGGCATTTGCCGGGTTCATCCGAGATCACCTCGGGGTGCATCGGACAGGTATATTCGATGCGCGCGGCAAGCGCGGGCGCGTCGAAATCCGTGACGTTCCGGGCAAAGGCGCCTGTGGCGAAAGCCTTGCGCAGGGTCGCAACGCCCTCTGCCAGCCCGTCTTGCGAGAGCGCCCCGACCGCATCCGGCGCCGGCAGCGGCGCGATGTTGTCCGCGCCAAGCGCCAGGATCGCACGGGGGCGCGGCATCTGTGCCCAGACCACGCAGGCCGCATCCAGCAGGTCCGGCGGCAGCGGCCCGGCGATCAGCAGGACATCGGCGTGGCGCGGAGTGTCGGCAAGGCGCAGCCCGGCCCCGGCCGGATCAAGCCCGCCCGCCCGCGCGATATCCAGCCCCGGCACCACGAAGGCGCGAAGATCGGCGGCCATCGCCCGCGCAAGCAGCCCGCGCAGGCCGCCCGGCATCGCCGGTCGCGCGCCGCTCAGCGCGTTCATTGCCGCCTCAGGGCGCCCTGGCTCCAGCCATAGAGCAGGCCGAGAAACAGGATTGCCAGAAACACACCCATGTCGAGAAGCGCCACCAGCCCCTCTTCGCGGTAGACGACCGCCCAAGGATACATGAAGGCCATTTCCATATCGAAGGCGAGAAACAGCAGCGCATAGCCGAAATACTTGGCGTGATAGCGCACCCACACCGGATCGCGCGACAGGGTGCCCGAGGAGGCAGGCACGTCCTTGCCCGGCTCGTCCAGCGAGCGGCCGATGGCGCGCGCCAGGGCATAGAGGCTGGCGACGAAAGCGAATGCGCCCAGAGTCAGCCCCAGCAGGATCGCGTATTGTGCCAATTGCGTCAAAACAAGCCCTCCGCGTCGTGGCTCATCCGTGACGATAGGGCAATGAGAAGACTCGGGCAATCGGCTCCTGCGCTGGAAGGTTGGCAGAAAATTGGGCGGCCAGGGCCGTCGGATGCGAAAACTTTCGGTTCCGCCCGGCGTCCAGACGCTCAAGCCCTGCAGCAACCGGCCCTGCATTCGGTTGCGATCGTAAAGGATGCGCTTTGCCGGAAGGCCGGCCGTGGTCATCTTGCGAATAGCCGCGGGCGACTGCCCGCACCAGACGCCATTGCAGAACATCGCCACGCGACGGGCATCGCGGCAATCCCGGTCATCCGCCGCGCGACGGCAGCCGAGGTATTCCAAAGTGCTCTCGGCCTCGGTGAACGGCGGATTGACCGCTCGGGGGACGTGCATCTGGCGAACTGCTCGGGCTTGCGGCCTTCGACAAACACGATATCGAACCGATGGGGGCATTGCTGAGCCGCTTGCCCGAGGCCATGACGCGGACTGGTATCGTGAAGCCTTGCAGGACAAGGGTATCAACCGCCGCATCCCTGGCCGGAAGTCGCGCGCCAAGCCGGTCGAACACGACAAGCGCCGCTACAAACGCCGCAACCGCATCGCGATCATGTTCGGAAGGCTGAAGGACTGGCGCAGAGTTGCCACGCGCTACGACAGAGGCCCGAAGGTCTTCCTCTCGGTTGTCGCACTCGCCGCAACCGTCGTGTTCTGGCTATGAGTCCGTACCCCGACCCGGTGTCCACCAGACCGGCAGCAGATCGGCACTCTGTGGTCGCTGTTGCTGGGCTGCGGAAACAGATGGTGTCAAAAGCCAAAAATATCAGATCGGTCGGTGCACGGCCCGCAAGAGGCCGCGCTCGGCCCCAGGGATCCGAAGCCTCTTTCCGCGCCGTGTCGCCGCCTCGGGCGTGGTCGGCGCCTCTGCAAGCGAGGAAAGAAATTGCGCGGCCCAGGTCGAAACATCGGTGCGTTCGACCACGGAGAGGTTGATTTTGTGGCGGCGCAAGCGTTCCTCGCGCGGCATGTGAAAGGCCTCGTCGATTGCCAGTGCGCAAGCCTGGATGTCGTAGGGATTGACAAGAAGCGCGCCTTTCATGTCCTCGGCGGCGCCCGCGAAGCGTGACAGGATCAGGACGCCCGGATCCTCGGGGTCCTGGGCGGCGACATATTCCTTGGCGACCAGGTTCATGCCGTCGGCGAACGAGGTCACCAGCCCGATGCGGGCCATCCGGTAGAGAAGCGCCAGCTTGTCGCGGTCTACTGCGCGGTGAATGTAGCGGATCGGTGTCCAGTCAAGCTCTGCATGCGCGCCGATCCACAGACCCCCTTGCTCGGAAAGCGCGCCGTGCAGGGCGACCACCAGACCCCCGGATGACGGTTCAGTGGTAGGGATGCGGTTGGATACCACGATTAGCCTTTCGGACATGGCGTGGAACTGGCCCTTTCCGGCTCGTGCTAGGGCCAGGACCCATTGATTTCCGGTTGGCCGCGTGATTCACAGTTCGAAAAACGAGCGGTGAACATGTCTGATCTCTTCTGGCTGACGGATGCGCAGATGGCGCGTCTTGAGCCCTTCTTCCCCAAGTCACACGGCAAACCCCGCGTTGATGATCGGCGCGTGTTGAGTGGAATTATTTTTATCAATCGCAATGGTTT
This sequence comes from Allgaiera indica, assembly GCF_900106675.1. Lineage (GTDB taxonomy): Bacteria > Pseudomonadota > Alphaproteobacteria > Rhodobacterales > Rhodobacteraceae > Acidimangrovimonas > Acidimangrovimonas indica. Next base: position 246 of record NZ_FNOB01000042.1, on the reverse strand, counting down.
ACGGTGGCGCGATGCCCCTGCTGCCTATGGGCCGCACAAGACGCTGTACAACCGTTGGAAACGGTGGAGTGACAAGGGCATCTTCGCCCGGATGATGGCCGGTCTGGCCGCCGAGCATGGCGAAAAGAAGACTGTGATGATCGACGCCACTTACCTGAAGGCACACCGAACAGCGACCAGCATGGGCGTGAAAAAGGGGGGCGTGGACGCCTGATTGGCCGGACAAAGGGCGGCATGAACACCAAG
>NZ_FNOB01000037.1 GCF_900106675.1 Allgaiera indica | reverse complement strand
TTCCGGTGAATAAGCCAAACCCTTGTCCTGTCCCGCCCGCCTCAGAATACACTTCCAGTTTCAGAGCGGATGACAACTACCCTGACGGAGGGGGGCAACCGTGCGGCTGGAGTTCGAGACAATCGAGATCGAGGCACATCTGGACGCCAACAGCACCTATCGCTTCTGGACCTTTAACGGCAAGGTCCCCGGACCGTTCGCGCGGGTGCGCGTCGGTGATACGGTCGAGGTTTACCTCAAAAACCACGAGGACAGCTGGTACGCCCACAACATCGACCTGCACGCCGTCACGGGACCTGGTGGCGGGGCCGCTTTGGCGCAGCCAGGGCCCGGCGAGGACTACAGCTTCAAGTTCAAGGCGCTGAACGCGGGTCTTTATGTCTACCACTGCGCGGTGTCGCCTGTGGCGCAGCATATTTCGAACGGCATGTACGGGCTGATCCTGGTCGAGCCGGAAGAAGGCTTGCCGCCGGTCGATCGTGAATACTACGTCATGCAGGGCGAGCTTTATACCGAAGAACGCTTCGGCACCTCAGGCCCGTTGAATGAAAGTTACGACAAGCTCGTGGATGAACGCCCCGAGTTCTTCATCTTCAATGGCCATACCGGTGCCCTGACCGAACACTATCCGCTGAAGGCCAATGTCGGTGAGACCGTACGGATCTTCTTTGGCGTCGGTGGACCCAACTACATCTCGTCCTTCCACGTCATCGGCGAGATCTTTGAGAGGGTCTATCTTCAGGGCTCGCTCGAGACGCCACCGCTCAGGGATGTACAGACCGTGACCGTGCCGGCCGGCGGCTCGGCGATGGTGGAATTCAAATGCGACGTACCGGGGCGGTTCGTTCTTGTGGATCACGCGCTTTCGCGGGCCGAAAAGGGGCTTGCCGGATATCTCTTCGTCGAAGGCGACGAGGTGCCGGAAGTGTTCTCTTCGCTGAACGGGTGAACGAACAGGGCGGGGCACGGACGATGACTTTCCCTACCCTCGACTCGATTTGGATCAATTCATGAATGATGGGTCACCCGCATCTGAGGCTTGGGACGAGCGTCATTTCTTCAAGGGCTGCTCGGACCGCATCAGACAGAAAGGGATGAAAGAACTGCGGGGCGCTCACATTCCTGCCTGCGTCCTTACTCCGGCCCAGCACGGCGGGCAGGTGATCGAGGCGTCGCCCGCTCCATTTAGGGCCGCCGAGGCCGCCGTCCAGGTTTCGCCAAAACCTCCTATCCCGGGGATCTGAAACCGGATCGGCGAACAATGTCCAAGACGGCGCCGCAGGCAGGGCCGAAGGCGCCGTTAGACATATGAAAACTGACCAAAGGGGACTCAAATGCGAAGAACAACCTATCTTGCCGCCTCGGCGGCGATCTTTGCCGGGCTGCTGGTGGCCGCCTGGGCGACACATGGCACAGGGGTGGTCCGGGACGACCCCGAGCGCAATATCGCGATTCCGAAAGAGCTGACCAGCGAGCTTCAGGTCAAGGTCGCCTATGACGGCGAAGACATCTGGTTCCGCTACCGCTGGCCGGTCGAACGGCCCGCGATCTTCAACGACGTTCTGGTCTACAACGACGGCAAGTGGGAAACGCGCGGCGGCGAGGCCCTGGGGTCGAATCCGGAATTCCTGACCGAGGACCGGGTGGCGATGATGATCGACGACGGCTCGGTGCCGCTGTTTTCGCGCTACGGCGGCTACATCACCATCGGCGAGGGGCTGACCACCTTTACCGGCACGCCGGAAACCGACGAGGAGCGCACCAAATACCTGCCCTCGACCCGGACGGACCCCGACACGTTCGACACGATCAGGCCCGCCGGCGATCTGGAGAAGCTGCGTGCGGCGGGTCAGTTCATCGACTTGTGGCAATGGCGGTCGAGCCGGTCGAACCCGATCGGGCTGGGCGATGACGGGTTTGTTGCCGAAGAACGCGGTGGCGACGAGGGCACAGGTCCCTACATGACCAACTTCGACAAGGAAGCGGGCCAGCCGAAGTACATGTTCAACCCCGATGTCGCGGGCTACCGGGCACTCAAGATCGACGAAGTCATCTCGGGCAAGGTCGGCTTCAACGACACCTATTACCTTGCCGCAGAAACGGCTGTGCCGTTCGATCCGACATACCAATGGCAGAACGGCGACACGATTCCACGTCGGTTCCTGCGGCCGGAAACGGGCTCGCGCGCGGATGTGGTGCAGCCTTCGGCGGCCCGCTGGCGCAACGGTTTCTGGGATGTGACGCTACGACGCAAGATGGACACTGGCAATCCGCTGGACGACAAGATCTTCCGTGATGGCGGCAGCTATGACGTGGCTTTCGCGGTGTTCCGCAATGCCTCGACCATGCGCTGGCACTATATCTCGCTTCCCGCGTCGCTGGGTCTGGGCGAGCCGGCGCAGATCAACGCCAAGTTCTCCGAACCCGGCAAACCCGACTGGACCGGTCCCTGGACCGATGTAGAAGTTTTCTATCCCGGTCAGGTGAGCTGGCCGCGCCTGACCGATCCGAAACAGCACCCCGGCGCCGACCGGATCGCGCAACGCGTGCCGGTGGCCTATCGCCATACCGAACGGCAACTGGCGCTCTACGGTGTCGAGGTGGAATTTTCCAAGGAGATCAAGCGGCAGTGGCTGTGGACCCTCGGCATGAGCGTTGGCCTGATCGTCGCCTTCGGCTTTTCGATGATGATGCTCTTCCGGCGTCGGGAGGAAGCATGATGGCCGGTTTCACGACACAGATAAGATCCGCAGTTGCGGACAACGAGGATAGAAATATGAGACAAAATCAATTCCTTGGACGGGTGATCCGAACCGGCAGTTTCGCCACGGCGGCGCTTGCCACCGGCGCCACAGCGGCACTGGCCCACAGCGAAGGCGGCGGCGTGAAGGTCGTGCTGGAAGGCGCGGACCGGTTTTCGATCCCGCCGGTCTATCACATCCTGGTGGTGCACTTCCCCATTGCCCTCTGGCTGACGGCGGCGCTGTTTATCTTCATCCGCGTCTTCTCGGCATCCGAACTGGCCGTGCGTCTGCAAAAGGCGGTCTGGCCGCTGATCCTTCTCGGCTCGCTTGCAGGGTTCGTGGCCTACGGGCTGGGGCTGGCGATCTACCCCTGGTCGGCGATCACGGAATCGCCCTTGGGCCGCAACCACATCATGCTGGCAACCTGGACGCTGACCTATTGGACGGTGCTGGGCGTGCTAGGCTACCGCTACCGACGCTTCCTCTTCGACGGGGCCCAGAAGTGGGTGACCTTCGTCCTGACGCTGATCGGCACCGCCGTGGTCACCATCACCGGCACGCTCGGCGGATCGCTGACGGGCACGCCGTCGCTGGTGACCAAGGGCCTCGGCAAGATCGGCTGGGAGGTCTACATGACCTTCTATCTGCCGACCTGGATGCTGGTGGTGTTTGGTCTGGGTGCGGTCACGATCATTACCCTGGGATTCCTCGGGAGCCGCGCGCGTGGCTGACGGCAGTATCGGGGCCAAAGGTGACCCGGTTGAGGCAACCGAGGGCCCCGCAATCCCCGGCTACGTGGAACGTTACTACTGGTGGGCCTATCTTAGGCCCGCCAGCCTGCGTGTCTTCGATCATCCGGCTGTGGTTTCAGCAATCCTCTGGGGTCAATATCGCCGGCTTTGCGATGCTGTTCTGGGCATAGTTCGGCCCGGGGAACGGGTGTTGCAACTGGCCTGTGTATATGGCGACCTGACGCCGCGGTTGCGAGACAGGCTCGGGACGCAGGGGCGACTCGAAGTCGTCGACGTCGCACCGATCCAGATCGACAATCTCTCCGCCAAGTTGGGTCAGGACCACCGGGTTGTGTTGCGGGTGGCCGACGCTGCCGTGCCCGGGACGGCTCGCTTCGACACGGTTTTGTGCTTCTTTTTGCTTCACGAGTTGCCCGACGACCAAAAGCGCCGCGTTGTCGATACGGCGCTGGACCAGTTGGCGGAAGGCGGACGCGCGGTATTTGTCGACTACGCTCAACCGGCTTGGTGGCATCCGATCAGGCCCATCATGTGGGCCGTCTTCGCTCTGCTGGAACCCTTCGCCGCGACGATGTGGCGAGGGAACGTCAGGTCACTCTCGTCCACGCCAGATCGGTTTTCGTGGCGCGAGAAGCGCATGTTCGGCGGGCTCTACCAGATCGTGGTGGCGGAACGTGCGGGCTGACAGCGGTGCAGGCGGAAATCTGCCTTGCCGCGTGTAATCTTTTTTAATCCGCAGCGTCTCTTTCAGGAACACGCCGGAAACACCCGACGTCGCACACTGAGAGGAGTTGAAGATGACAATTGCATTTATCTTGGCGCTGCTGGTCCTGACCGTCCCTTTCCTTTGGGCGTTTGCGCGGCCACGTCGCAAGCCTGCTCCGATCGCGGTACCGGAACGACACAACCATGTTCGTCCTGGTCGCTGAGATCCGGCGGACGCATTTCAACCCAGTCAAGGAAAGTCATAACAATGAACACGATACGCATCCTCACCGCGGCTTCGGTCGGTCTTGTGCTTACCGCCGGTGTCGCATTGGCCCACGAGCTCGATGCCGACCAGGACGGGCTCTTCTCGCTTGCCGAAATGCAGGACGAGTACACCGACCTGACCCAGGCGCAATACGACGCGCTGGATCTCAACAAGGACGGGGCGCTCGACGCCGCCGAGCTTCAGGCCGCGATCGACAGCGGCAAGCTGCCGAAAATGGACGACGACTGACAAAAATAATATTCTGGCCTGGTCTCGGGCCGGGGGATAGCGTCATTTCCGTTGCGCGGACCGGTCTATTATCATCCTTGCCCGCGCAACACGATTTCAGGAGTCTGGCCACCGGCCACCGGCCGACGGCAGAGGAGAGGGTATTAGACGGGGTATGAAGGAAATTAACAGATGCGCACAGGTGAGCCATACACGATCATCGGAGCGGGTCCAGCTGGCCTCGCCTGCGCGATCGTGCTGGCGCGTGGCGGTCGGAAGGTCGTTGTGCGCGAGTGGAAAGATCGGGTGGGCCACAGGTTTCACGACGATTTCCAGGGTCTCGAAAATTGGACGCGTGATCTTGATGTTCTCGAAGAACTGGCCGCAGTCGGGATAGCTGCCGATTTCGACCATCATCCATTCGACCGCGGCACGGTTTTCGATCCGTCCGCGCGCAGCTATGTCGTCAAGGGGAGACGACCGCTCTTCTACCTGCTGCGCCGGGGCTCTGGTAAAGGTACTCTCGACAGCGCCCTTCTTGCCCAGGCCCGCGCCGCAGGTGTCGAGGTCCGTTTCGGCGACCGGGTGAAGACGTTCGCCGACGCGGGCATCCTGGCCGCAGGGCCACGCGAGGCCGGCGTCATCGCGGCGGGGCATGTTTTCGAGACGGATATGCCCGACGGGGCATGGCTGGCCCTCGGGCACGAGATCGCGCCTGGCGGTTACGCGTATCTCCTGGTGCGGGACGGGCGGGGCACAGTCGCAAGCTGCATGTTCACAGGATTCCGCGACCAGGCACGTCATGTGAAGGCGGCCGAGGATTTTTTCCGCGCTCATGCCGGACTCGAAATGCGTAACGCTCGCGCCTTTGGCGGGTATGGCTCTTACCGTTTGCCGCGTAGCGCAACCCAGGGCGGACATCCGGTGATCGGCGAGCACGCGGGCTTTCAGGATGCGCTTGCCGGGTTCGGGATACGCCATGCGATCCGCTCAGGCGTCTTGGCGGCTGAATGTCTTCTGACGGGCGCTGACTACACCGCCCGCTGGCAATCGGAACTGGGACCGTCGTTGAAAGCCGGCATTGTCAACCGTTGGATGTTTGGATTGGGCGGAGAAGTTGGCATGCGTATCGCATGCCGCAAACTCGCAAAGGATGACGCAGGGGAGTTGCTCCGCCGCGCATACGATCTGACTGCCTTCAGGCGGCTGGCGCTGCCACTTGCCCGTCGCCGATATCGCACCGCGTTGGAAGACCCAAGTTGCAGTCACGTCGATTGCGATTGCGTCTGGTGTCGTCACGGCGACCACGGCTCAGCGGGGACAAATGACAAAATGGGGGAAACTGTATGAGACACGAGCTCAACGTTCGCGCCACGAAGCCGGGACGCCGTGCGCCGCTTGCGCTTTGGCTTCTGGATAGCGCACTGCGCAGATTGATCCAGACCGGCACGCTTGAAGTATGTTTGCCCGATGGCGAGACCAGACTCTACGGCACGGGAACACCAACGATTGCGATTGCGATGCACGATTGGTCGACACTGCGCCGGATCGCGTTGAACCCGGACCTCGCTCTTGGTGAAGCGTGGATGGACGGTGGCCTGTCGGTCGAAATAGGCGACCTGTACGGCCTGATCGCCTTGTGTCTGGAGAATTACCAGAACGCGCGCGTGCCATGGTTGTGGCGTCTACGCGATCGGCTGCGTATGACACTCAGACGGGTCACGATGCACAATCCCGTTTCGCGATCGCGCCGGAATGTCGCCCATCACTACGATCTGGGCGACGATCTGTACGACCTCTTTCTTGATCCGGAACGTCAGTATTCCTGTGCTTACTTCGAGACTCCGGATGACAGTCTCGAGGACGCGCAAGTTCACAAGATGCGCCACATCGCGGCCAAACTGCGCGTGCTGCCGGGACAGAAAGTTCTCGACATCGGTTCAGGCTGGGGTGGTTTGGGGACGTATCTTGCTCAAACGTCCGACGCGCAGTTGACCGGGGTCACGCTGTCGGTGGACCAGCAGAAATACGCAACCGAAATGGCGCGGCGCGACGGGTTGGATGACCGGGTCCGCTTTGATCTGCGCGACTTTCGCCACCAGGCGGGCCGCTTTGACCGGATCGTTTCGGTCGGCATGTTCGAGCATGTCGGTGTCGGGCACTACGGCGCGTATTTCGCAAAGCTCGCGGATCTGCTCGATACGGATGGCGTGGCGCTGGTGCATACGATCGGCAGCGCTCGCCCGCCGCGTGCGCCTGACCCGTGGATATCAAAGTATATTTTTCCGGGCGGCTATGTTCCGTCGCTGTCTGAAATCGTCCCGGAGGTTGAACGGGCGGGGCTCGTCATCGCGGATATCGAAGTGCTCCGCCTGCATTATGCCGAAACGCTGAAAGCCTGGCGGGACCGCTTCATGGCGCTGCGGGAAGAGGCGGCGGCGCTTTACGACGAACGCTTCTGCCGGATGTGGGATTTCTATCTGGCGTCCTGTGAAGCAGGGTTCCGCTACAACCATCTGGTTGTATTTCAGATCCAGCTTGCACACCGGTTGGATGCCGTTCCGGTGACGCGGGACTACATTGAAGCGTCGAAACAGCAACTCCCTGATTTCAGCGGCGATGAGGATGCCGATATCGTGGAGCGAGAAGCACGCAGAAAAAGCAAAGTCGCAGCTGAATGACCCTCCGAAAAACCTCTCTGATCGTCTTGGTCATGTTTCTGTGGGCGGCCTGCTTTCCACTTATCGTGGCGGGTTTTGCATATGCACCGCATCTGACCTTTGCCGCTTTACGCGCGTCTCTTGCAGGATCGGCGCTTGTGGTTCTCGGAATGATACTTGGCCGGTCCTGGCCGCGGGGCAGGGGAGTATGGCTCGCGATCATCGGCATCGGTCTCGGAGCGACATCGCTTGGATTTCTCGGTATGTTCATGGCGTCCGAATTCATCTTGCCCGGGCTCGCCACGGTGCTGGCCAACGCACAGCCGCTGATGGCGGCTGCACTAGCGATCGTGGTGCTTGGTGAGCGGTTGGGCGGGCGCGGCAAGGCGGGGCTTGCTCTAGGATTTATCGGCATCCTGCTGATTGCCGCGCCACAGTATCAGGCGCCAGCGGGTAACACTTTCGTGCTTGGCGCCTCGTATATCCTCTTGGCCGCCGTGGGCATCACGATCAGCAATGTGCTGATCCGCGCGCTTGCAGAGCGTGCCGATACCTTGATGGCAATGGGAAGCCAAATGCTGATTGGTGGGATCCCACTCCTGGTTGGTGCGTTTCTGTACGAAGATCCGATGTCCATCACGTTCTCACCTCAGTTTCTTCTGATTCTGTTTACGATCAGTCTCTTTGGGACTTCGCTTGCCTATTGGTTGTGGAGTGAGATTCTTCGAACAACTGAGCTCAGCCGCGCCAACGCCTTTGCGTTTCTCGTCCCTGGCTTCGGGCTCGCCATGGGCGTGGCCTTTTTCGGAGAAACCATCGGTCTTCTGACGGGTCTGGGCATTTTTGTAACGCTGGTGGGTGTTGCCATGACCAATATGGATCGCCCCGAACCCGCCCAAACGTCTGATGCCTCCGTGAATCAATCCACCGCAGCCAAGAAAACCGGAAACGTGTAATGCATCCGGGTTTCGGGCGTCTTTGTTAGGAAGCGCGATTGAATGCGCTCCGTGACAAATGGAGGTCCCATCATGACCAGCATTAGCGAAACATCCTGCGCTGCGCGCATCCCAATCCAGGCTCTGGGCTGGAGCCTGGGTATTTTCTTCGCGATCACTTACACGATCTGCGTCGTTTTCGATCTGGTCTTTCCGGGTCAGAGCATGACCAGCCTCTGGAACCCTCTTCTGCCATGGGTCGATGGCATTAGTTTCGGAGGCTACGTCCTAGGTGTCGCCGAAACCCTGTTCTACGGATGGTTCGTCGCACTGATCTTCGGACCACTGTTTAACTTCTTTGCAGAGCGGAGCGCGTGATGGCCAAGACCAAATCCCCCAATCGGAAGCTCAAGTCGGTAACGTTAGAACCGGTTGTCTCTCCGGCCAAGCAAAGCAGCCCGATAGCTGAAGAACTGAAGGCCGCACAGGTCGAAAAACCGGCCTCTGCCCCCGCGACGTATCCTCTGGACCTGTTTGAACGCTGGGTTCTGTTCCTGGACACACTACGGGAACGCGCCGACAACATGATCGAGCACGAGCGGCAGGGAATGCCGCCACTTCTGGATTTCAAATACGAAACTCTTCTTGATGCGCGCCACTTCGATCGTCCCGCAAACTATGCGCTTCTCAGGATCACCGAGATCGGTGACGATTGCTGGGACGATTGCGTCGATGAAGCCAAGCCGCCGGTCATCGTCGTTGACCCGCGCGCCGGCCACGGCCCGGGCATCGGCGGCTTCAAGCGCGACAGCGAGGTGGGCATTGCGATGCACGAGGGCTACCCGGTCTATTTCGTTGTGTTCTTTCCCGAACCCGAACAAGGGCAAACCCTCGCCGATGTGCACCATGCGTTGCGCCGCTTCGTCGAGGAAATCGCCAAACGGCACCCGGACCATCCACCCGTCCTTTATGGAAATTGCCAGGCTGGGTGGGCGATCACACTTCTGGCAGCTGACTGCCAGGGTCTTTCCGGCCCGATTGTCCTGAATGGCTCGCCGCTCTCCTACTGGGCCGGTGAGGCCGGAACCAACCCGATGCGGATGATGGGTGGGCTCGCCGGGGGCAACTGGGCTGCGCACATGACCGCGGACCTTGGCGACGGACGCTTCGACGGCGCGTGGCTCGCGCAGAACTTCGAGAACCTGCAGCCGGAAAAGGCGATCTGGGACAAATACGCCCACCTGTTCTCGCATATCGACGACGAGCGCGAGCGGTTCTTGGAATTCGAGCGCTGGTGGAACGGTTTCTACACGCTGAGCCGCGAGGAAATTCTGGCGATCACGGAGAACCTCTTCATCGGCAACAAGCTAGAAACCGGCGAGATGCGAGTCTGCGATGGCTGCACCGCTGATCTGCGGCGGATCCAGAATCCGATCGTGATCTTCGCCTCAGACGGCGACAATATCACCCCACCGACGCAGGCACTGGGTTGGATCCCGAAGGTTTATGCCGATACGGATGCGCTGAAGGCCGCAGGACAGCGGATTGTCTATCTCATCAACCCCCATGTCGGGCATCTTGGAATTTTTGTCTCGGCATCGGTGGCGCGGCTGGAACACCGCGCGATCCTCGAAAGCCTCGACGAGATTGAGACGCTTGAGCCAGGCCTCTACGAGATGAAAATCGACAATCCGACCGGCGATCCCGACTGCGAGAAGCCTGCTTATGCGGTCAGCTTCGAGCCGCGCGAAGTGTCTGAAATCGGCGAGGTGCACCCCGAAGACGCACTCAGAAATGTGGCGCAAGTCTCTCGGACGGGCGAGGCGGCCTACGACCTGTTCCTCGGCCCGTGGATAAGGGCAATCACTACACCGCAATCGGCGGAGGCTCTTCGCGCAATGCATCCGATGCGTTGGACCCGGCTGATCTTTTCGGCGCGCTACAACCCGTGGATGGGTGTCGTGCAGGCGATGGCCGACTCGATCCGCCCAGACCGCGCGCCTTTGCCGGACGATGATCCCCAACTGAAAGCGGAACGCGAGGCAATAGAGCGGATCGGGGCCAGTCTTGGCGCGATGCGTGTCGCCCGCGATCACGCCATCGCGGTGCTCTTCAAGGCGCTCTACGCTCCCGGCGCCGGACTCGTAAATCAAGCGAAAGATTGAGTGATGCAATGGATTGTAGATAACTGGCTGATCCTGTTGCTCGGCGGAGGGATGGTGGCCATGCACCTCTTCGGTCATGGCCACGGAGGTCATGGCGGCGGTCATGGCGGACATGGCCGTGGCAGGCGAAACAAATCGAACAGTCATGCGGGGCACGAGCCCCACGATTCCGATGCCGCCGAGAATGAAAACAAGTCCCCTGCGCCGGAACGTCCGACGGATGACGGGCGGGCATGAGATGCAACGGCCTGCGATCCTGGTCCTTAACGCGGGATCATCCAGCCTCAAGTTCGCCCTCTTCGAAGCGAGGCAGGGCGGCGCGCGAATGGCCAGCGGGGCGGTTACGGGAATAAGTACGGATACCGCCCGGTTCAATTTGACCGTGACCGGCAATTCAAAAGGCGTGCAACGAGACGGTGCATTTCCCGACCATTGCACCGCACTCGACGCCGTGATGTCCGAGGTCATCTCAAACCGCCTTGCGGCCCTGCCGGTCGCCGTTGGTCACCGTGTCGCCCATGGCGGACCTGATTGCGATTGCCCTGAAGAAGTTACTGCTGACCTTCTTGCGCGACTGCGCGGTCTGGTTCCGCTCGCTCCCCTGCATCTGCCCGCCAACATCGCGGGGATCGAGGCCATCGCGGCCCTGCGCCCTGACCTGCCGCAAATCGCCTGTTTTGATACCGCCTTTCACAATGGCCTTCCGCGGGTCGCGCAGATGACAGGTTTGCCGCGCGAGATCGAGACGCCAGAGCTCAGACGCTACGGCTACCATGGGCTAAGCTACGAATACATTGTTGGAGCACTGACCCAAGATGGCGTCAACGTCGACAAAGAGCGCCTGATCGTTGCGCATCTCGGTAATGGGGCCTCTTTGGCCGCCATCCGGAGTGGCCGGTCAATCGAGACCACGATGGGGTTTTCTCCAATTTCGGGCGTACCCATGGGCACCCGGTCCGGCGATATCGACCCCGGCCTGATCCTGCATCTGCTGCGGGAAGCGGAACTGTCGCCGGCGGATCTCGGGAACCTGTTGCGCACCCGGTCGGGCCTTCTGGGCTTGTCGGGGGAAAGCCGCGACATGCGTGTTCTTATCGAGCACCACGACGCCGCCGCCGCCGAGGCGATCAGGTACTTCTGCTATCACGTTCGGCGCCACCTGGTCGCGCTGACCGCGCCGCTCGAAGGTCTCGACAGGCTGGTCTTCACGGGCGGCATCGGTGCCAATGCGGCCCCGGTGCGCGAATTGATCTGTGCCGGGCTTGGCTATCTCGGGGTCCGTATCGACCACGAGGCCAATCTGGCGGGGAGTAAGGCCATCTCCGCAGCCGGCTCGCGAGCTATCGTCGAGGTCCGCCAGACCGACGAGGAACAGGTCATCGCCGATCACGTCGCGCGGCTTTGCACGGAATGTGCATCTGGGCGGAAGGAGGCATCATGATGGCAAGGCACGACACAGCCCGGACAATTGCCGCTCTCGTTGACCGTGCGCGCGCGAAAGGTCCCGTTCGGATCGCCGTCGCCGATGCCGCGCAGGAGGTCGTTCTGGCGACCATGCAGCGGGCAATGCAAGAAGGGCTGGCCGAGCCTCACCTGGTAGGGCCCCGGGCGGACATCGAACCTCTGGCCGCGGCCGCAGGGTTGAAACTCGACGAGACGTGCCTGCACGACAGTGGCGCGGATGCCGACGCGGCGCGCCTGGCGGTCGGACTGTTGCGCGATGGCAAGGCCGACGTTGTGATGAAGGGCAACCTGCATACAGACGTCTTCATGCGCGTTCTCCTCGATGCCGAAACCGGGCTGCGCGTCCCTGACAAACGGGTGAGTCATCTGTTCCTTCTGGAGGTACCGGGGCATGACCGGTTGTTAGGTACTACAGACGCGGCGATCAATATCGCCCCGGATCTCGCCGCCAAAGCGCAGATCTGCCAGAATGCGATTGATGCCTTCCATGCGATCGGCGTGGCCGAGCCGCGGCTGGCGGTGCTGTCGGCGGTCGAAACGGTGACGGCATCCATAAGCTCCACCCTGGACGCCGCCAGCCTAACCCTGATGGCGCGGCGCGGGCAGATCACCGGTGCAATTGTCGATGGGCCGCTTGCCTTCGATAACGCGGTCTCGCCGCGTGCCGTCGCTGAAAAGGGCATCATCTCGGAAGTTGCGGGCCGGGCTGACATCCTGCTGGTGCCCGATCTGGTCAGCGGCAACATGCTGGCCAAGGCGCTCGAATATCTCGGCGGAGCCAAAGCCGCCGCCGTGGCGCTCGGACTGGCCGCGCCGGTGGTCCTGACGTCACGTGCGGATACCGAGGAGACGCGGATCGCGTCGCTTGCCCTGGCGTCGCTTCTCTGGCGGAGCGGCGGCGCATCACGCGCTACTGGTATGGGCGAGGAATTGCACCGGACAATGCGGGCCGCGCCGATGGCCGAGACCGATTGCCACCCACTTCCTCTACGGGACCTAGCAAAATGACCACCCATGGAATGAAGAAACAGGATCACTCGAACGGGATCCCTTCCGAGGCGTCCGGCGGGTCTGCCAGGCCCGGCTTTGAAGACTGCTGCGATCCGCGCGAACTGCTCGATCTTACGGGTCGCAAAGGGTTGGTGATCGGGATCGCCAATGAACGAAGCCTGGCGTGGCCGGGCGCCTTGCATTTCCGTCAGGCTGGTGCGGACCTGGCCATCACCTATGTCGGCGAACGCGCCAGACCGCATGTCGCACCGTTGGCGGAGCGTGTCGATGCGCCGATTTTCCTGCCCTGCGATGTCGGGCACGCGGGCGAACTCGAGGCCGTCTTCAACGCGATCGGCGAGACCTGGGGGCGTCTGGATTTTGTGCTGCACGCGGTGGGAAAGGCCCGGCCCGAGGACCTGCGCGGCCGGTTGACCGATTGTTCCGCCGGGGGCTTTGCCGAGGCCATGACCGTCTCGGTCCATTCGCTCATCGCCATCGCGCGCCTGGCCGAACCGTTGATGACACACGGCGGCAGCCTGATCACGCTCAGCTATCTCGGCGCCGAGAAGGTGGTCGAGCACTACAACGTGATGGGCCCGGTCAAGGCCGCGCTCGAATCCACCGTCAGATATCTCGCCCACGAACTCGGGCCGAAAGGCATTCGCGTGAATGCGATCTCCGCCGGTCCGGTGGCTACGCGTGCCGCGTCCGGGCTGGTCGGGTCCACCGATCTTCTGGCTGCCAGCGCGAAGATCGCGCCGCTTCGACGCAATATCGATACCGACGACGTCGGCCTGGCCGCCCTGCTTCTCGCAAGCGACTACACCGCCGCCATCACTGGCGAGACCCTGCATGTCGATGCCGGAGTGCACATCGAAGGACCGGTCGGCAGAGGTCAGATGCAGGGTGAGACCGAACCACGGAAGAAAGAGACATGACAGACATCGACAAGAGCTCGCCTGAGCAGTGTAAAGACAATTCGGAAAGCAGACGTGATTTTCTGTACTACGCAACTGCTGGAGCGGGTGCTGTGGCGACGGGTGCCGCTGTCTGGCCCCTCATTGACTCGATGAACCCGTCCGCCGACGTCCTCAGCCTGTCGACGGTGCGTGTCGATCTGTCTGGCATGCAGCGAGGCCAAAGGTTAACTGTCAAATGGCAGGGAAAACCGGTCTTTGTCTGGCGCCGGGCTCAGGAAGCCATCGATATGGCGCGGGCGACACCTCTTGATGCGTTAGTCGACCAGACGGACAGTGCCAAGGAAAACCCGAACCATCCCCAGACGGAGCCTGCGCTCGACCAGAACCGTACAGCGGACGAGGCCGGTGAATGGCTGATCGTCATCGGGATATGCACGCATCTTGGCTGCGTCCCTGTTGGCCAGGGATCGGGAGATGCTCTTGGGGAGTTCGGCGGATGGTTCTGCCCGTGTCACGGCTCTCACTACGACACGTCCGGACGGATCAGGAAGGGACCCGCCCCGCGCAACCTCGACATACCGCGCTACACGCTCGCCGATGATCTTATGTTGACAATTGGGGCGTGAAGGCAACCAACAAACAGAAAGGACGCAGAACCATGAAAGCAAAGGACATCATGAAGACCGCTGTTGTCTCCATACGTGACGACAGCACGGTTGAGCAGGCCATCGATTTGATGCTGGAAAATCACATCAGCGCACTTCCGGTTCTCGACAGCGGCAACAGGCTCGTAGGCCTCATCAGCGAGGGAGACCTCATCCGAAGACTGCGCGACGGCGGAGCAGAGCGTCGCTCGTGGTGGCTCGAGATGTTTTCGGGCGAAGGCGACGCGCGGGATTATGTCAAGACTCGCAGCCATAGGGTATCTGACGTTATGACCCGCGATCTCGTCACGGTTGATGAAGGTACACCGCTTAGCGAGATTGCCAGAACGCTCGAAACACGCCGTATCAAACGCGTTCCGGTGTTACGGGATGACAATATGGTCGGGATTGTATCCCGCGCCGACCTTGTACGAGCGCTGGCGCAGTCAACCGCAGGAAAGCTGCCGTCGCCCGCGCCCGAGGACGAGCCGCTGCGCAGATCGGTAGAGGCCGCGATCGCCGAGGTTCCCGGCGCATCGGTCAACCTGATCAATCTCATTGTGGAGAATGGCAACGTCGCCATCTGGGGCATTGCCGACAGCGATTTCGTTGAAAACGCAATCCGGGTCGCCGCTGAGAATGTCGATGGTGTCCGCTCGGTCGAAGTTCATATGGGTCGACTACCAGCATGGGCCTATGGGATTTGAGGATGCCAATGATCGCTGCCTGAAAGGGCACATGAAAAGACGGGTGACAAATGCATGGGCTGGGTGTCCACTGATTCATCGTTCCTGAACTCATCTCTGGAGATGTCATTGAAGCGTCAGCACTTTTTGTGGCGAGCGACGACTGAGGAGGATGCTCCTTCAGAGTGACTGATGGGAGCAAAAAACCGTGACTTGGGTTGTAATGCTTTGCGCCGGCAAGCGTCTACTCGTTGAACCTTGAAAACGGAGGCACCGATGAAGAACGACAAAGTGACCCAAGTGCAGCAAAGCACCGCAGGCTTGAACGCGGGATGTTGCTGCAGTGGTTCGAAACACGAGGCGAAAGACACGGATCATCAATCCGTTGCGGCGGTCCAGCCATCTGGAAAGCCTGAAACGCCAGCAAAAAATGGAGGTGGGTGTTGCGGGCATGACTGAGGCGCAAAGGCACGGCTCAACGCTGTGCTGATGAAAGCAGGCAGTGAAGCGGAGGCGACGCCTTCCCCTCCTGTCCTCGGCTTCGATACCCATTTTGCGAAGGCCGCTCCGAATGTGGCCCACGCACATCGCACACGCTGTTTGGAGTTTTTTTGAAATGGAAGCACACGATCATCACGGCAAACCGGAAGAAGAGCCGGTGCCTGATGTGCCCTTCTGGAAATCCCGCGCCGGTGTCTATCTGATCGTCGCGCTCGCTCTGGGCGGTCTGCTGCTTGGCTATGAACACCGCGTTCATATTTTTGCCAGCGACTGGATCCTTTGGCTGCCGCTCCTGATCTGCGTTGGTATGCATTTCTTCATGCATGGCGGGCACGGTGGCCACGGCGGGCATGGGTCCGACGGAAATGATAAGTCATGACCGAACCCTTACCGTCCTATGGACTTTGGCTGCTGGTATTCATCAACTCTGCAGTCTTCATCCTCTTCGCCTTCAGCTTCTTCAAGCCGCAGACATCGCGTGACTGGCGCAGCTTCGGAGCCTTCAGCGCCTTCATCGTGGCACTTTTTGTCGAGATGTACGGGTTTCCGCTGACGATCTTCTTCCTGTCGGGTTGGCTCCAATCCAACTGGCCGGGGATTGATTGGTTCGCCCATGACAGCGGGCACCTGCCGGAAATGATGTTTGGCTGGCGGTCAAACCCTCATTTCGGACCCTTCCATGTCCTCAGCTTTGCATTCATCGGCGGGGGCTTCTGGCTGATCTCAGTGGCCTGGCACCATCTCTGGGCTGCACAGCGGGCCGGGCGACTGGCGGTCACGGGTCCCTACGCACGGATACGGCATCCGCAATATGTGGGGTTCGTTCTCATCATGGCCGGGTTCCTGTTGCAATGGCCGACGATCCTCACGCTCGCCATGTTCCCGGTCCTCGTGTGGATGTATGCGCGACTTGCGAAAAGCGAGGAGGCCGACAGCCGTGCCCGGTTTGGGGAGGCCTGGGAAAGATATGCAGAGGATGTTCCGGCGTTTCTGCCTCGATTCCGGGAAGCTGCCGCGCAATGAACGCAAGCGTTCTGTTCCGTTTTTGTAAGGCGCAAGCTGGCTATCGGGAAACCGGAGCGACGTCAGTATATCCCGATTATCGAGCGCTCGTCTGCGAATTGATCAATGATTGAGTTTGATATCGGAAATGCACGACGGATTTGCGATTTGAAAGCGCCGAGACCGAGAGGGCGAACGTAGTGGGCAATCTGGTGATCCTCGGAGGATCCGGTGATGTCGGGTCGCGGCTTGTCCGTCTCCTTTCCGACCATCAGGAATGGAAGGTTTGGGCGGTTTCCAGGCGAAGCCGCGCCGTTGAAACAACGCTGAAAAACGTCGTCTATTCGGCCCTCGACGTTGCGCGCCCCGGAGCGGCCAAGTCACTTCCCGAGGACGCCATAGTCGTTAATCTCACCGAAGCGACGCCACCGGAACTGGTGGCCGAACGCCTCGCAAGAAGCGAAACGGTCCTCGATACATCGGCGACGCCGAGCTATGTCGATGCCCTGATCCGCGCCGCGGCCGGGACAAACGGATGTCTTGTTACGGGCGTTGGGACGGCTCCGGGTCTCAGCACATTGATGGCGGCAGATCTGGCAAGCAACGAACGGGTAGAGACGCTGCGTATCGGCCTCGAGCTTGGCATGGGCCGTCATTATGGGCAGGCAGCGGCTGAGTGGTTCTTTCGGGCGCTTGGACTACCTTATGACGACCCGGTCACGGGCCGGTCTGTATTTCCTGGCAAGAAGCCGTGGCGATTTAATTTCACGCGGAACGAGGCGCCGAGACTGGCGCTCGATGTGGCGTTTCCCGATGAGGGCATACGTCCCAGCGGAGGCGAGGCCCGTGTTCACCATTACCTCGCTGTCGATCCACCCTTTGTCACACGCCTGTTTGCAGTGGCACAACGGCTAGGGCTCGGACGCTGGATGTCAGAGCATTCCCGGCGATTGACAAAGCTTTCACAGAGGCTGCCGCAGTTCGGGCAATTGAGAACGCGGGTAACGGCGGTTGCTTTCGATCGCGAAGGCCAAGAGATTGCCTCGAAGCTGTTCGAAGGTGGCGATCAGGCTGATTTGACGGCTGCGATGATAATGGTGACACTTGAGGCAATGCGGTCCGGCGATGCGCGACAGGCAGGGGCCAATTCGATTGTTGACCACCTTGATCTGGAGCAGGCGCTGAGCGGTCTGCGTCGCCACTTGGCAGGCATAGGTCCTATGTGCATGAACACTCGGCCCAAGCCGAACTAAGAAACAAGAATGACGGGACAGGTTATGAAACACGACCACGGTGGCGACAGCTACAAGAAGAACTCCATTACTTTGGGCGGCGCGGTTGCCATGGGCACGGGCGTGATGATCGGGGCAGGGATCTTTGCCCTGACCGGGCAGATCGCCGAACTGGCAGGGCCGTTCTTTCCCATTGCGTTCATCATCGGGGCGGTCGTCACCGGTTTCAGCTCCTACAGCTACATCAAGATGTCCAATGCCTGGCCCTCGGCAGGGGGTATCGGGATGATCCTGCAAAAGTGCTACGGGCCCGGGGGCATTGCCGCGGGAGGTGCGCTTCTGATGGCGCTCAGCATGGTGATCGCCGAAAGTCTCGTCGCCAGGACTTTTGCCACATATCTTTTGCGCCCTTTCAGTATTGATGGAGGACCGCTGGTGCCTATCCTTGCCGTTGGCGTGATCCTCTTCGCATATCTGATCAATATCGCGGGCAACCGGTCGGTCGGGCTGTTCTCGATTGTCATGGCCGCGATCAAGATCGGCGGCATCGCGCTCTTCGGGATTGCCGCCCTTTGGTCGAGCGGGTTCAGTTTCGCCGCCGCATCGCAAAGTACCGGCAATTTCGGTGCAACGGGTTTCGTGGCTTCCGTTGCGCTTGCCATTCTTGCATTCAAGGGGTTCACGACGATCACCAACAGCGGCGCTGAGATCACCGATCCCAACCGCAATGTGGGTCGCGCGATCATACTTTCGATTGCACTTTGTGTGGTTGTCTATCTGCTCGTGGCCTTCGGTGTCGGCTCCAGCCTCACCATAGACGAGATCATCTCCGCCAAGGACTATTCGCTGGCCGAAGCGGCAAAACCGGCCTTGGGGCAGGTGGGTTTCCTGCTGACGGTCCTCCTGGCCGTGGTGGCAACGGCCTCGGCGGTGCTGGCAAGTGTCTTTGCCGTCTCGCGGATGCTGGCGATGCTGACGGATATGAAGATGATCCCGCATAGCCATTTCGGCATGTCCGGCCCGATCCAGCGGCATACGCTGGTCTATACGGTGGTCATCGCATCCTTCCTTGCCGTGTTCTTTGACCTGAGCCGTATCGCGTCGCTGGGTGCGTTCTTTTACCTGACCATGGACATGCTCGTACATTGGGGTGTCTGGCGTTACCGTCGCGCAGAGATCGGTGCCTCGGGTGTCGTCATTCTTGCAGCTCTCGGGTTCGATGCGATTGTCCTGGTCGCGTTCACTGCCATGAAGCTACAAAGCGATCCCGCGATTGTCGCCTACGCGGCCCTTACGATCGCGGGAGTCTTTCTGTTCGAACGCGCCTACCTGTCGCGCTGGCTGGCACCGCAAGATGAGCCCGCCCACAGTTGACGGATATTGCCACGCAATCGGTCCGCGACGGACGGCGCGCGGGGTTCGCCATGCTCGTCGGTCTTGCTCTGGGTATGGCGGCCGCGAACTCGCCGCCGGCGGGCATTTATGCGATTGTGCATCACCTGCCTCTGCGGGTGGGGCGGGCACTTGGGCAATCGAAGCCCCTCTGATCGAGTGGATCAATCAGGGCCTTCTGACGGTCTTCTTCTTTCTCATCGGTCTTCACACAAATCACGAGCTGACCAGTGGGGCGCTGTCCGAACCCGGTGCGGCCGTGCTTCCGGCAAGTGCGGCGCTTGGGGACATGATTGTGCCGGCAGCGATCTACTTCGGGCTCAATGCCGGAGATACCGTCGCCCTGCGTGGTTGGGCAATCCCGATTGCGACAGACATCGTCTTGGTCCTTGGCGTCCTCTCGCTGTTTTCGGGCCGGGTTGACCCTGCGATCATCGCCTTTGCCACAGCCGCAGCGATTTTCGACGACCTTGGCGCGGTTGCCATCATCGCATTGTTTTACGGTGAACTCCATCAGCTTTGGCCGCTCTGGATGGTGGCCGGCGGCTTGGCAGGTCTCATTCTGCTCAATCGCACCCGATGGCCCTCGCTTGTGCCTTACCTCGCCTTCGGCTTTATTCTTTGGGCGGGATTTGTCCTAAGTGGCGGTGAAGGGGCCATGGCCAGAGCAATCGTCGGATTTTCATTGCCGCTGTCGTCGCGTCCACAAAAACGGTCGCGGCGGCATTCGATGCAACTCCGATCGCCGCAACGGCAAAACTCGCCATTGTGAGCAGTTCATCTTTCGCCGCATTGCTCGGCATCATTGCGTTCAAGATGCGTTGATTGGTTGAGCCCCTAGCAACGGATGCCTCACTCCTCATCTTTGGGCTCCACACAAGGCTCCCAGTCCCACAGGCGGTTCATCGTCGCAAACAGGAAGGACGCCGACCAGGCAATCAACAAAAGCCCGTTGAGCGCCTCGACCCCGACGAGAAACCGCAGATGACCGGTCGGGACGATATCGCCGATCCCGAGCGATGTGTAGATGACGGCCGAAAAGTAAAGATAGTCAAGCGGGTGTGCCATGGCGGCCCCTTCGAAGCCACCGATCCCGAACCACGCCCCCGCAATCCAGAAGCCGCCTGCGAAGAGCCCGATCTGCAACAGGTGTGTGACAAACAGAAGGCTCACGATAGACAGAACGCGCGTATGCGGCCGCATCGGAACGGACGCCATACGTCCCGAGCAGAATCGCAAGGCGACCAGATGCAGATAGGCTGTTGCGACAAAGAGTGCGACAGATATGGCTATCGAAACTAACAACTGTGATCTCTCTCCTGTTCTTGTCGGCACGAGAATGGGTTATGACCCAATGCGTCAGGATAAGCTAGGGTCAGGACCCATTGATCGGCTTGTGAACTCGGTGCCTCTGTGATTCACACTCCCGAACTGATGGGGGCATGATGAGCACACTTTTCTGGCT
>NZ_FNOB01000034.1 GCF_900106675.1 Allgaiera indica | reverse complement strand
CTGTTCGTCACCGCCGGACAGGTGAGCGATTATATCGGCGCGCGGGCGCTGCTCCGCAGGCTGCCAAACGTCAAATGGCTGCTCGGGGATCGTGGTTATGACGCCGACTGGTTCCGGGAAGCGTTGCAGGACAAAGGGATACGCGCTTGCATCGCCGGCCGGAAGCAACGCAAGACCCCGGTCAAAGACGACAAGCGCCGGTACAAACGGCGAAACCGCACCGAGATCATGTTCGGCAGGCTCAACGACTGGAGGCGCGTTGCCACCCGTTACGACCGCTGTCCCAAGGCATTCCTCTCTGCCATCGCACTCGCGGCTATCGTCATCTATTGGTTATGAATCCTGACCCTAGGTAGTCGCATAAAATTGCGTGTTTTCAGGTATATAGATTTGCAGTGGTAGGCCCGGAGGGACTCGAACCCCCAACCAAGGCGTTATGAGCGCCCTGCTCTGACCAATTGAGCTACAGGCCCGGCGCTCTCTAGGTGTCAGATCGCCCCTGCGGGGTCAAGCGCTGCCGCGCCATGGCCCGCCCCTTTTGGCCACCCGTTTCCGCCCCCTTGGCCCGCCCTCTGCCGTGCAGCCCCGCGTTGCGCGGCACGCGGGTTTCGTCTATGCGGGGCCAAACGTTTGAGAGGCTGCCATGACGGATGCGAAGAACGGGCTTACCTATGCCCAGGCGGGGGTGGATATCGACGCGGGCAATGCCCTGGTCGAGCGGATCAAACCCGCCGCCAAGCGCACCGCACGGCCCGGCACGATGGCCGGTCTCGGCGGTTTCGGAGCGCTGTTCGACCTGAAGGCGGCAGGCTATCGCGATCCGGTTCTGGTCGCCGCGACCGATGGCGTGGGCACCAAGCTGCGGATCGCCATCGACACCGGCCACGTCGGCCAGGTCGGCGTCGATCTGGTCGCGATGTGCGTGAACGATCTGATCTGCCAGGGGGCGGAGCCCCTGTTCTTCCTGGATTATTTTGCCACCGGCAAGCTGAAGGTCGACGAGGCCGCGGCGGTGATCGAAGGCATCGCCGAGGGCTGCGCGGCGTCGGGCTGCGCGCTGATCGGGGGCGAGACGGCCGAGATGCCGGGCATGTATCACGCCGGCGATTTCGATCTGGCGGGCTTTGCCGTGGGCGCGATGGAACGCGGCGGCGATCTGCCCGCGGGCGTGGCCGAGGGCGACGTGCTGCTGGGGCTTGCCGCGTCGGGCGTGCATTCGAACGGCTTTTCGCTGGTGCGCAAGGTGGTCGAGCGCGCGGGGCTGGGCTGGGACGCGCCGGCGCCCTTTGCGCAGGGCACGCTGGGCGAGGCGCTGTTGGTTCCGACCAAGCTCTATGTCACCTCGGCGCTGGCCGCGGTGCGCGCAGGCGGGGTGCACGGGCTTGCCCATATCACCGGGGGCGGGCTGACCGAGAACCTGCCGCGCGTGCTGCCGGAAGGCCTGGGCGCCGAGATCGACCTTTCGTCGTGGCAACTGCCGGGGGTCTTCAGCTGGCTGGCCGAGGGCGCGGCGCTGACCGAGGCCGAGCTTTTGAAAACCTTCAACGCGGGCATCGGCATGGTCGCCGTGGTCGCCGCCGACCGGGCGGATGCGCTGGCCGATCTGCTGGCCGCCGAGGGCGAGACGGTGCATCGCATCGGTCGGGTCGTGGCCGGGCAGGGGGTGCGCTACGGCGGGCGCCTGCTGTGAAGCGCGTCGCGATCCTGATCTCGGGCGGCGGGTCGAACATGGTGGCGCTGGTGCGCTCGATGACCGGCGATCACCCGGCGCGGGCCGTGCTTGTGGCCTCGAACGATCCGCGGGCCGGGGGGCTGGAGCGGGCGCGTGAGATGGGTGTCGCCACGGCCGCCGTCGATCACCGGCCCTTCGGCGGCGACCGGCCGGCGTTCGAGGCGGAACTGCTGAAGCCGATCCTGGCGGCGGAGCCGGACATCCTGTGTCTTGCAGGCTTCATGCGGGTGCTGACGCCGGATTTCGTGCGCCGGTTCGAGGGGCGGATGCTGAACATCCATCCCTCGCTATTGCCGAAATATCCCGGCCTCAACACCCATGCCCGGGCGCTGGAAGCCGGCGACGCCGAGGTCGGCTGCAGCGTGCATGAGGTTACCGCCGAGCTGGACGCGGGGCCGATCCTTGGCCAGGCCCGGGTGCCGGTGTTGGCGGGCGACACGCCCGAGACGCTGGCCGCGCGGGTGCTGGAGCAAGAGCACAGGCTTTATCCGGCGGTGCTGCGGCGTTTCGCCGGCGGGGACCGGACGCCGGTGATGTCGGGCTGAGGGCCGGGCCGCGGCGGGGGCGTTGCCCCCTGCACCCCCAGAGTATTTGAGCCAAGATGAAGGAGGATGCGCGGGGCCGGCCGCCGTCGGGGTCAGTAAAGCACGACCGAACGGATCGATTCGCCCGCGTGCATCAAATCGAAGCCCTTGTTGATCTCATCAAGGGTCAGCGTATGGGTGATCATCGGGTCGATCTCGATCTTGCCGTCCATGTACCAATCGACGATCTTGGGCACGTCGGTGCGGCCGCGCGCGCCGCCGAAGGCGGTGCCTTTCCAGACCCGGCCGGTGACCAGCTGGAAGGGGCGCGTGGCGATCTCGGCCCCCGCCGGCGCCACGCCGATGATGATCGATTGGCCCCAGCCGCGATGGGTGCATTCCAGCGCGTCGCGCATCACCTGGACATTGCCGGTGCAATCGAAGGAATAATCCGCGCCGCCGATCTGGTCGAAGGGCGTCTTCGTCATGTTGACGATCTCGGCCACCACGTTGTCCACCTCGGACGGGTTGAGGAAATGGGTCATGCCGAAGCGTTCGGCCATGGCCTTCTTGGCCGGGTTCAGATCGACCCCGATGATCATGCCGGCGCCCGCCAGGCGCAGGCCCTGGATCACGTTCAGGCCGATGCCGCCCAGCCCGAAAACCACCGCCTTGGCGCCGATTTCCACCTTGGCGGTGTTGATCACCGCGCCGATGCCGGTGGTCACGCCGCAGCCGATGTAGCAGATCTTGTCGAAGGGGGCGTCCTGGCGGACCTTGGCCACCGCGATCTCGGGCAGCACGGTGTAGTTCGAAAACGTCGAGCAGCCCATGTAATGCAGGATCGGATCGCCATCGAGCGTCGAGAAGCGCGAGGTGCCGTCGGGCATCACCCCCTGGCCCTGCGTGGCGCGGATCGCGGTGCAGAGGTTGGTCTTCTGGCTCAGGCACGACGGGCAGGCGCGGCATTCCGGCGTGTAGAGCGGGATCACATGGTCGCCCGGCTTCACCGAGGTCACGCCCGCGCCGACCTCGACCACCACGCCCGCGCCCTCATGACCCAGGATTGCCGGGAACTGGCCCTCGGGGTCGGCGCCCGACAGGGTGAATTCGTCGGTATGGCAGATGCCGGTGGCCCTGATCTCGACCATCACCTCTCCGGCGCGCGGCCCTTCGAGGTTCACTTCCATGATTTCAAGCGGTTTTCCGGCCTGAACGGCAACGGCGGCACGGGTGCGCATGGCGTCTCTCCCTGGCAAGGCATGATGCGGCGCGCGGCGAGGCCACGCCCTTGCTTCGTCGCTAACGCGATCCGACCGGAAGGTCTAGCGCGGAAGATGGGTGCGCCCCTGATCCCGGGGCCGCGCGATGGCATGGCGTCGCGCTGGCCGGCGCGCGCGGACTTGGGCCGTGCGGCGAAACCGGGTATGATTTTCGGAGAGTGCCCAAGAGTTAGGCGATGGCGGTGCGAAATGCGGCAAAATCGCGGGGAGGCGCGGCGGCGACCTGCCGCCGGGGGGATCGGCGCATGCCGGGCCCGGCCTTCGCGCTAGGAAGGGGCATGTTCGACGCGCCGCATCCCCTGTCCTCGCTTCAGCGCACCCGTGGCCGGGCCTGTGTCGGGCTTGGTGCGGGCGCGCGGATCATGGAACTGTCCCAGGAGGGGGCGGCGAAGGTGTTCTTGCCGCGCAGCCACGGGCCGTGGCCCGAGGCGGTGTTCCTGAATACCTCCGGCGGGCTGACCGGCGGTGACCGGCTGGCCTATCAGGTGACGCTGGCCGAGGGGGCACGGGCCGTCGCCACCACGCAGACGGCCGAGCGCGCCTATGCCTCGGCCGGCGGCTGGGCCGAGCTGGAGGTGGCGCTGCGGCTGGGGCCCGGCGCCGCGCTGGACTGGCTGCCGCAAGAGACGATTCTGTTCAACCGCTCGGCGCTGCGGCGGCGGACGGTGGCGGACCTGAGCGCAGACGCGCGGTTGCTGATCTGCGAGATGGTGGTGTTGGGCCGCGCCGCGATGGGCGAGGTTCTGGCCGAGCTGGAGTTGCGCGACTGGCGCGAGGTGCGCCGCGACGGGCGCCCGGTTCTGGTCGAGCCGCTGCGCCTGGCGGCGGGATCGCTGGCGGGCGGGTCGGCGCTGATCGGGGGGGCGCGGGCTTTCGCGACGGTTGCGCTGATCGCCCCGGGGGCCGAGGATGCCTTGGCAGCGGTGCGCGCGGCGCTTGGACCGACGGACGGGGGTGACGGGGTCGAGGCGGCGGCCTCGGGCTGGGACGGGAAATGCGTGGTGCGGCTGCGCGCGGCCGATGCGCTGCCCCTGAAGCGGGCGGTCGCCAAGGTACTGAAGGCGATGCGGGGCAGGGCGCTGCCGCGTGTCTGGCAGATCTAGGGAGGGGGCATGAATCTGAGCCCGCGCGAGAAGGACAAGCTTCTGGTCAGCCTGGCCGCCATGGTGGCACGCGGGCGGTTGGCGCGGGGGGTGAAGCTGAACCATCCCGAGGCGATCGCGCTGATCACCGATTACGTCGTCGAGGGCGCACGCGACGGGCGATCGGTTGCGGATCTGATGTCGGCCGCGGCGGGGGTGGTGACGGTGGAGCAATGCATGGAGGGCGTGCCGGAGATGATCCATGAGGTTCAGGTGGAGGCGACGTTTCCCGACGGAACCAAGCTGGTGACGGTGCATCACCCGATCCGCTGAGGCATGGTGCGGTGCCGCTGGCGTATTTGGGGAACAATGAAAGGACGGAGGATGATCCCGGGAGAGCTGTTCGTGGCCGAGGGCGAGATCGAGCTGAACGCCGACGCCGATGTGGTGGTGCTGATGGTGGCCAATACCGGGGACCGGCCGGTTCAGGTGGGCTCTCACTACCATTTTGCCGAGGCGAACGCGGGGCTTGATTTCGACCGCGCGGCGGCGCGGGGGCGGAGGCTGGATATCGCCGCAGGCACAGCTGTGCGATTCGAGCCCGGCCAGCGGCGCGAGGTGAATCTGGTGCCCTACGGCGGCGCGCGGCGGGTCTTTGGGTTCAATCAGCAGGTGATGGGAACGCTCTAGGCGACGCAGAGCGGTCATTTGATGGAGGTATTGCAGATGGAGGTATTGCAGATGGAGGTATTGCAGATGATGACACCGATCGAATTCTGGCGTGCGGGTTTCGTGTTCTGGACCCGGGCAGCCGAGGCTCAGCTGGAATTCGCCAGCCGATGGATCTGCGCCGTGGGGCTAAGCCAGCGCGCGGCGCAAACGGCTGCGCAGAAGGCGACTATCGAGGCTCTGCGGGCGGCGTCGGTGGTGCCCTTGGCGCCGAATGCGATTTCGACGCCGGTGCCGAAACGCGCCGCCCGCAAGGCGCCGCGCTTGGCCGCCTCGCGCTGTCGTCCTACTGCTCATTGAGGAACGCCCATGCCCAGCCGGATCTCTCGTGCCGCCTATGCCGACATGTTCGGGCCGACCACCGGCGACCGGCTGCGGCTGGCCGATACCGATCTTATCATCGAAGTTGAGAAAGACCTGACAACCTACGGGGAAGAGGTCAAATTCGGCGGCGGAAAGGTGATCCGCGACGGCATGGGGCAAAGCCAGGCAAGCCGGGCCGAGGGGGCCGTGGATACGGTAATCACCAACGCGCTGATCGTCGATCATGCGGGGATCTACAAGGCCGATGTGGGGCTGCGTGACGGGCGCATCGCGAAGATCGGCAAGGCCGGCAATCCTGACACCCAGCCGGGGGTGGACATCGTCATAGGTCCCGGCACGGAAGCCATTGCAGGGGAAGGAAAAATCCTGACGGCAGGGGGCTTTGACGCGCATATCCACTTTATCTGTCCGCAGCAGATCGAGGATGCGCTGCATTCGGGCCTGACGACGATGCTGGGCGGCGGCACCGGGCCCGCGCATGGCACGCTGGCGACCACCTGCACGCCGGGGCCCTGGCATATCGGGCGGATGTTGCAGGCCGCGGATGCCTTTCCGATGAATCTGGCCTTTGCGGGCAAGGGCAACGCCAGCCTGCCCGCCGCGCTGGTCGAGCAGGTCAAGGCCGGCGCCGCCTGTCTGAAACTGCACGAGGATTGGGGAACGACCCCTGGCGCGATCGACAATTGCCTGTCGGTGGCCGACGATCACGACGTGCAAGTGATGATCCACACCGATACGTTGAACGAATCAGGTTTTGTCGAGAACACGTTGAAAGCGTTCAAGAATCGCACGATCCACGCATTTCATACCGAAGGCGCGGGCGGCGGTCATGCGCCCGATATCATCAAGGTGGTGTCGGCGCCGAACGTCATCCCGTCGTCGACCAACCCGACGATGCCCTACACGGTGAACACGATCGAGGAACATCTCGATATGCTCATGGTCTGCCATCATCTGGACAAGGCGATCCCCGAGGACGTGGCCTTCGCCGAAAGCCGCATCCGGCGCGAGACGATCGCGGCCGAGGACATCCTGCACGACATGGGGGCGTTTTCGATCATCTCGTCCGACAGCCAGGCGATGGGGCGCGTCGGAGAGGTGATCATCCGCACCTGGCAGACCGCGCACAAGATGAAGGTGCAGCGCGGGCGGCTGGCCGATGAGCAAGGCGATAACGACAACTTCCGTGTCCGGCGATATATCTCGAAATACACGATAAATCCGGCAGTTGCGCACGGTATTTCACACGAAATCGGCTCGATCAAGGAGGGCAAGCGCGCCGATCTGGTATTGTGGAGCCCGGCGTTCTTCGGGGTCAAGCCTGAGATGGTGCTGATCGGCGGTTCGATCGCGGTGGCGCAGATGGGCGATCCGAATGCGTCGATCCCGACGCCGCAGCCGGTCTATTCGCGGCCTATGTTCGGTGCTTTCGGCCGCGCGGTGGAGCGCGCCGCAGTGGTCTTCGCGTCGCAGGCCGCGGTGGATGAGGGGATTGGCGACCAGCTTGGCCTTGCGAAGGATGTGCTGGCGGTGCGGCGCACACGGGGCATCGGCAAGGCCGACATGGTGTTGAACGATGCGACGCCCGAGATCGAGGTGAACCCCGAGACCTACGAAGTGCGCGCCAACGGCGAGCTTCTGACCTGTGAGCCGGCCAAGGAATTACCCCTTTCGCAAAGGTATTTCATGTTCTGATACAATGTGATGCGTGGCAGAGTTCATTTATTGGATGAAGATTTTGTGGGCACGTCCGTGCCCCGCCTTTCCCGCATCCCCAGCAACTGAAGAGAACCACATGACAGACCTGCCCACCGCCCATCACATCCGCCACGCCGCGGCCGACAGCGCCTTGGATCATGTCACGCTTGACTATGATGGGCGGCTATTGCGGCGCAAGCGGCTGCAGACGGCGGGCGGGCAGGACTTTCTTGTTGATCTCAAGGAAACGGTTAGCCTTTACCACGGGGATTGTTTCGAATTGGGTGACGGCACGCTGATCGCCGTGGTGGCCGCGGACGAGCCGTTGGTTGCGATCACCGGCGATCTGCCGCGGCTGGCCTGGCATATCGGCAACCGCCACACGCCCTGCCAGATCGAGGTCGACCGGCTTCTGATCCGCGCCGATCCAGTGCTGGAGAAGATGCTGCAGGGGCTGGGCGCCCGGATCACGAAAGTGACCGCCGGCTTCACGCCCGAGGGAGGCGCCTATGGTCACGGGCGCACGATGGGCCATGATCATGGACATGATCACCATCACCATTGAAAGGACCGCCCATGCAAATGTTCCACCCCGACAACCGCCACGCATCGGCCGAGCACGCGAAACTGTGGGCCGCCTATGAGATCGCCTATACGGCGGTGGATTTCTCGGCCGCGGCGATGTTCGTCGTGGGTTCGGTCCTGTTCTTCTGGTCCTCGACGACCTATGCCGCGACCTGGTTGTTCGTGATCGGGTCGCTGTTTTTCGGGTTGAAGCCGACGATCCGCCTGGTGCGCGAGGTCCGCATGGTTTCGCTTGGCAAGGACCAGCAGTTGGCGGAGCGTCTGAATGGCGGCTGACGCGGGGCTGCTGAGGCTGACGCAATGGCTCTCGCCTGCCTTTCCGCTGGGCGGTTTCGCTTATTCGCATGGGCTGGAGGCGGCGGTGACCGCCGGCCAAGTGCGGGGCGCCGGGGACCTGCGCCAGTGGGTGGCCGATGTGCTGCGCGAGGGGGCGGGGCGGGCGGATGCGATCTTGCTGGCGCAGGCGCTGGCGGGCGCCGATCCGGGGCCGCTGGACGATCTGGCCCGCGCGCTGGCATCTTCGCGCGAGCGGCTGGCCGAGACGGTCGAGCAGGGCTCTGCCCTGATCCGCACCATCAACGCGCTGACCGGCGCCGCGCATCCGCCGATGGCGCTGCCGGTGGCGCTGGGGGTGGTGGCGCGCGGGTTGGATCTGCCGCCCGCGCAGGTGATCGCGCTGTACCTGCAGGCCTTTGCCGGCAATATCGTGATGGCCGGGGTGCGGTTCATTCCGCTGGGTCAGACCGAGGGCCAGGCGGCGCTGGCCGCGCTGCACCCGGTGATCCTGGCCGTCGCGGAAGAGGCCGCCGCCGCGCCGCTGGAGGCCCTGGGCGGCGCCGCGATCGGATCAGACATCGCCGCGATGGCCCATGAAACCCTGGAGACGAGGATCTTTCGCACATGACATCCCTGAATGGTCCGCTGCGGGTGGGCATCGGCGGCCCGGTGGGCGCGGGCAAGACGACGCTGACCGAACAGCTTTGCCTGGCGCTGCGCGACACCTATTCCATCGCCGTGGTGACCAACGACATCTACACCCGCGAGGATGCCGAATACCTGATGCGTGCCCAGGCTTTGCCGCTGGAACGCATCCGCGGCGTGGAAACCGGCGGCTGCCCGCATACCGCGATCCGCGAGGATGCCTCGATCAACCTGGCCGCGCTGGCGGATCTGAATGCGGCGATCCCGGATCTGGACATCGTGCTGATCGAATCGGGCGGCGACAATCTGGCCGCCACCTTCAGCCCGGAACTGGCGGATCTGACGATCTACGTCATCGACACGGCGGCGGGCCAGGACATTCCGCGCAAGAAGGGCCCCGGCCTGGTGCGGTCGGACCTGCTGGTGGTGAACAAGACCGATCTGGCGCCCCATGTCGGCGTCGACCGCGATCTTCTGGAACGCGATACGCGGGCGGCGCGCGGCGCGCGGCCCTATGTGATGGCCAGCTTGAGGACGGGCGAAGGCGTGGCCCAGGTGGTGGCCTTCCTCAAGCGCGAAGGCGGGCTGTGATAGCGCGTCAGCCTAGGGCGGGCGGCAGGGTCATGCCGTCCTCGGCAAGGCGTTCCTCCAGTGCCTGAAGGCGTTGCTGGAACCGCGGCCGGCTGCCCCCGCGGCTGACGGCTCGGCATAGAAGCGCTGCCAGAAGCGTGCGGTCGTCGCGTTCCAGCACGCCCAGAAGCGTGCGCAGATAGGGGGTGTAATTGCGCCGCGCGCGGTAGAATTGGTGAAACAGCGCGGGTGTCAGGCGGCCTTCACAGGCGGCCTCTATCAGTGGCGACAAGATGTTCATGAAGGCGAAGGCGGGGGCGATCTCGGCGCCCAGATAGGGGCAGGCCAGCGGGGTCACATGCGGCCGCCGGAACAGCGAGGCATGCATCGCGTCCGGGGTTTCGCGCGGGTCATAGGCCAGGAACACCGCAGCCGCGCCGTCGATCATGTCGGGCGCGTAGCCATAGCGCGAGGTGAAATCCAGCCGCCGGTATTCCGCCAGCCGTTCGTCCCAGCCGCAGACCGAAGGATGTACTGTCGCCACCGGGTTCAGTGCGACCACCGTCGCCCCGGGCGCCGCCACCGAATAGGCACAGGCGCCATAGCCGCCCATCCCGGCGCCAAAGAACACGACGCGATCGAAATCCTCGAAGAAGGCGTCATCGACGAGGCGGTCGAAATAGCCATAGACCGCCGGATCGCGAAACCAGGTCTCGCCATCGGCGATGATCGACAGCTGCGACCAGCCGTGCTGGGCTGCGATCCGGTGGCCCAGTGGCATCTGGCCGGGATCGGCCGAGCGCACGACGCTGAGGCTTTCGAAACTGACCAGAAGCGTCGGCGCGGCATCGGTGAAGAAGGCGAAATGCCGCTCGCCCAGGCGCTCGAAATACCCGGCCTCTTCGCCGATCTCGTCGATCGCGGCAATCCACTCGGCCTTGGTCTGGGCGTTTGCCGCATCCGCGGCGCGGACCTCTTCCATCGTCATCAACCTGCCTTCGTTACCTGCCACCCCTTATACAACATTTGCACGCGGCAGTATTGGGCAAGCTTTGAGGCAGGGGTAAGGCCTTTGCAAGCGATGGCTGAACAATCGCGCGTCATTGTTTCGCGCGCGCGTCCCGCGCGATGGCCAGCATCCGCCCGGCCTGGCGCGGCGACAAAACCCGGGTCGCCGGCGTCAGCAGCAATTGGCCAAAAAGCGCGCGCATCGCCTCATCATCCATCAGGTCGCGAAACCGCTGCCGGCGCCAGGCCACTGCCGCGCCGTGCAGCCGGTCAAGCTCTGGATCGGCGTGCAATTCGGCCAGCAGGACCCGGCGCGCGGGCCCAAGCGCGTCGGCGGAAAGGTCTTCGACGGCGGAAAAGTTGCGCTCTACCCAATAGGCCAGATCGAAGCTGCCGCCGCGGTTGGCGCGGCCCCGGTCCCGCTTGACGATGAAATTCTCCATGCTGCCCAAGGCGTAATGGTTCAGCTGCACCAGGGCGAAATTGTCCTGGCCAAAGTCCGAAAACACCCGATTGGTCAGGAAATCACCCGCCAGAGGCCGGCCCGATCCGTCGACCCAGCGCGCGCCCTCCAGGCGGGCGCGATCGGGCGCGCGCGGCCGGTGGACGCCCAGCTTGGCATAGGTGCCATCGTTGCGAAACAGCGTCTTGAACATCGCCGCGCGCCAGGGCCAGGGCAGCACCGCAGGCGCCGCACGGCGGAAGGTCTCGGTCACCGGGGTATCGCTGAAGTCGACGATTCCGGCATTGCCGAACATCCGCCAGGTCAGGGCAAAGGCCGTGGCGTCGGGCCGTTCCGCCACCAGCGCGTCCAGGCTGTGATCGCCGGCATGGACGCAGACGAATTCGTCGACATCCGAAACCAGGATCCATTCGGCCCGCGCAACCGAGGGGTGCCGGCCGGCATCCCCCAGCGCCTGCCATTGCGGCCCCTTGGGATGGGGGCCGGGATTGGGCACATGATCAAGCCAACCCATCGCCGCCAGCCGATCCAGCATCGCGTCGGTGCCGTCATCGCAATCGTTGGAATAGACAAGGAAATGATCCACCCCCGCCGCGCGGTGATGGGCCAGCCATTCCAGCAGATAGGCGCCCTCGTTGCGCATCGAGGTGACGATCAGAAAGCGCTTAGCCCCCTTTCCGCTCATCCTTTCATTGTTCCCCAAATACGCACCTTTCCGTCAGTGCCGCGCCTCGCCCTGATGACGCACGGTGAAGAAGAAATCCGGCGGCAAATCCTGCAGATGCAGATCGGGCGGGATCACCTGCGGCCCGGCATTGAACACATTCGCGCCGAACACATGCAACATGCGCGACAGCCTCTCCATCCGCGTGCCCGTAAGTTCCTCGTAGAAGGCGCGCTGATCGGGCCGCGCCATCAGCTCGGCGATCTTGGCGCGGTGGCAGGCCACCGAATGCGCATGGGCGGCGGCGATCTCGGGGTCGGCCAGCAGACGCGCGTATTCCGCCCGCGCGGCGGGGATCATGCGCTGGATCGAACGCTCGTCCTCGGCGTTGTGGTTCATGCGGAACCAATAGGCCAGTCCCTGGTCGCGGTCGGTGTGGTTCACCCGGCCGCGGTCGCGCTTGACCAGAAAGCTCTCGGCCGAGCGCACCGCGTAATGGTTCAGGCTTACCCAGTCGTAGCCATAGCTCGCCACGGTCGAACGCCAGCCGTTGCGGATCATCTCTACCGGCATCGGCCGGCCCGAACCGTTGAGCCATCTCACCTGTGGCCACAGGTCGGGCTTCAGCCCCTTGGGCCGATGCACGCCGAGCTTCTTGTAAAGCCCGATGTTGCGAAACAGCGTCTTGAACCCCCAGGCCTGATGCGGCTTGCGCACCAGTTCCGGCGCGCAAAGCGTGAATTGCTCGGTCACGAAGCGGTCCTGGTAGTGGTGCACATCTGCATTGCCGAACAGCCGCCAGGTCAGCGAGATCATGTTGGCATCACCCATAGCCGCAAAAAGCGCGGGCAGTGTGCCATCGCCGATCTTGATATTGATGAATTCATCGACATCCATGCAGATCGTCCAGCCGGCGGACCGGATCACCGCCTCCTCCTCGGCCGCCGCCAGCGCGGCGTGCTGGGGCTTGAGGCCGGGCATCCGCCGGAACGGGTTGTCGCGGTGCTGGACCAGGCCCTTGCGTTGCAGAAGATCCAGCATCGAGTCGGTGCCGTCGGTGCAATCGTTGGTGTAGATCAGAAAATCCTGCACCCTGATCGCGCGGTGATGGGCCAGCCATTCCAGGATGAAGGGGCCTTCGTCCTTCATCGTGGTGACGATCGCGGTGCGGCCCGCGTTCACCGCCATCGCCGGGCCGGTCTCGATTTCCGATCGCGGCGGGCGCACCGGATCGGCGCCGAAGAAATGCTGTGCCAGGCGCAAGAGGCCCGCGTCCTCGACCAGGCTGGTCTTCGGCGCCAGGGCCGATGTCGGCTGGCCCGGCGCGCGGATCCCCATGCAGCGCAGGAAGGGGATCATCCGCGCGGGGTCGGGCTTGGCACCGCCGATGCGGATCGCGCGCCAGATCGTGTCGGGGCCGGCCTGGGCGGGCGCGACGCACCAGCGCGCGACGCCGCGCGTGGTGTCGAAGGGCGCGCAGATATGATCGCCGAAGCCGGCCGCCGCACCCTCGCGCAGCCGCCAGGGATAGATCCGCCGTCCCGCCAGCGTCACCACGCCCGAAGGCTGCGCCCGTGCCGCGGCAAAGGCCGACGGCGCCCCAGGGCCCGGCGGCGCCAGCAAGTCGCTGATATCGAGATTGGCCACCGCACCGGCCCGGTCAAGGAAACGGGCGCGCGCGGCCTCGTAGATCAGGAATTCGCCCAGCGGCGCGCGCCAGGGATCGGGGGCAGGGGGTGTCATGCGGTCCTTGCCGGGCGCGTCGGGGGCCAGATAGGGATGGCTTTCGGGGCCGGTACCGGGCCTGCCCAGCGCCAGACCCGCGCCCAGCACCACGACACGCAGATCTTTGGGCAGACCCTCGGGGCGCGCGGCGCAGGCTGCCTGCAGCGCGGCGACCAGCGCCGGCCCGCGCGGCGCGGCGCTGTCGGGCGGCGCGCGATCGACGATCACCGCGCCACGCAACCCGTGCAGGCGCGCGTGATAGGCCAACCAGTCGCGCAGCAGATCGGCGCTTTCCTCGATCCGCATCGCCAGCAGGCAATCGCGCCCGGCCAGGAACCCGGTCTCGACCACCGAGGGCGGCACCCGCAGCACCCCGCCATCGGCCAGCGCCAGCACGATGTCGCCGCCCCCGGCCTGGCGCCGACCGGCGACGCGGAGCGCACCGTTCAACTCCTGCAGCGTCTCGATCCGGTCGCAGCCCGCGCGCGCCACCGTGTCGAAGGCGGCAGCCGGCGTGCCGGCGGCGAAGAAGGCGCGAAATTCGCCTTCCGCGCCCGCCGCGCCACCTTGAACCACCGCGTCCAGCCAAGTCAGCCCCGCGGCGGTGCCGAAGCCTAGGTCGCGGCCCCGGATCTCGGGCGCGCTGCTGCCTGTCATCTGTGCCTGCCCCATGAACCTTTGACGATGTCTAGCATATCTCATGCGGCGCGGAAAACACGCGCGTCGACGGGGAAGGCCCCCAGGGCGCGGATCAGTGGCTTCGCGGCGGGTTCTGTGCCATCAAGACGGCACACCGGGGCCGGGATCGGCGGGCCCGGGGACGGGCGGAAGAGGGCGAAGCATGCCTCAGGATTACCAGATCGCGGCCTTGTGGATCGGCGGAGAGCTTAGCTTTCTCGAACAGCTTTGCCTGAAATCCTTTCTCGATGTGGGTCATCAGGTGAAGCTTTACACCTATCATGGCATCTCCAACGCGCCGGATGGCTGCGAGATGGCCGATGCAAACGAGATCCTGCCGCAGGACAATTTCCTGCGCCACGCCCGCACCAATTCGCCCGCGCTGCATTCGGATCTGTTCCGCTATCACCTGCTGGCCCGCAACGACCGTACGATCTGGGCCGATACCGACGCCTATTGCGTGAAGCCCTTCACCAGCGAAACCGGCCATTTCTACGGCTGGGAAAGCCCGCGCCATGTGAACGGGGGCGTGCTGGGTTTTCCGCCCGACAGCGAGGCCTTGGGCCGCCTGCTGGAATTCACCCGCGACGAATTCGCCATCCCGCCCTGGTTTTCGGACGCAGAGCGCGCCGAGCTGGAGGCACGCAAGGCCGCCGGCACCCCGCTGCATGCCGGCGAGATGCCCTGGGGCGTCTGGGGCCCCCACGCGATCACCCATTTCGCACAAGCCACGGGTGAGCTGAAATATGCCCTTCCGCAGGCCGCGCTTTACCCGATCCCCTACCGCGAGCGGCAGGTGATGCTTTATCCCGGCTATGATCTTTCCGCCTACCTGACGGACGAGACCTTCTCGATCCATTTCTACGGCCGCCGGATGCGCGCGCGGATCAACGCGGTGCAGGCTGGCGTGCCCAAGCCGCGCAGCCTGATCGGGCAATTGCTGAAGAAGCACGGCATCGACCCGCTTGCCGCCCCGATCCCGCAAAAGCCGGGCGAGACCGACGACGACTAGTCCCGACCCGGCTCTACCCCGCGCTGTGCTTCATCTTGGCGGAAATACTCCACGGGGGTGCGGGGGTGTGAAACCCCCGCTGACGGCGCGGGTGCGGGGGTGTGAAACCCCCGCTGACGGCGCGGGTGCGGGGGGTGTAAAACTCCGTCCGCGGCGCCTCAGCGACGCGACAACGCCGCTGTCATCAGCCCCATGCCGATCAATGCGCCGCCGCCGGTGCGGTTCATCGCGCGCAGCACGCGCGGGCTGCGGATGCGGGCACGTAGCCGGTCCGCCAACAGCGCATAGAACAGCACGTTCAGCGCGGCGAGGCTGACGAAGGTTGCGATCAGCACCACGAATTGCGGCGCAAGCGGCTGGCCGAGGCGAATGAACTGCGGCACGAAGGCGATGAAGAAGGCGATCGATTTCGGGTTCAGCGCCGTCACCGCCGCGGCATGGGCAAAGATCGCCCGCGCCGTCTTGGGGGCGGGGTCCTCGACCTCCATGGCGGCGGGGCGCGCACGCAGCAGCTTCACCCCCAGCCAGACCAGATAGACCGCGCCGATCCATTTCAGCACGGTGAACAGCTCCGCCGAGGCCATCACCAGCGCGCCCAGCCCCAGAAGCGAGGTGGTCATGGCGATGAAATCCCCCAGCGCCACCCCAAACGCCATCGCCAGCGCCACCCGGCGCCCCTGGGTCAGCGAATAGGAGACGACCAGCAGGATCGTCGGTCCCGGGATCATCAAGAGCACGGTGGCTGCAGCAACGAAGGCAAGCCAGATGTCGATCGACATGAGAGTCTCCTGCAGCAAGGACGCAAGCAAGCCATGGGCGGGGCCCGCGCGCAAGCCCTTCCGTCCCGATTGCGCATTTCGGCTACCGTTCGTTCATGCCCTTGCCGGCCAGGATCTTGCCGCGCACCCTTTTGATGCGGGCGCGGCGGGTCTGCGGCGTCTTCGCGGCGCCAAGATGGATCACATAGCTGCGTTGCCGCCCCGGGGTCAGCGCGTCGAAGGCCTCGGCCAGTTCGGGGTCGGCATCGAGCGCCTCACGCAGTTCGTCGGGCAGGGAAATGTCGCGCGGCGGTGGTGGCGGCTGGGTGCCGGCCTCGGCCTGGCGCATCGCCTCGGCGAGATAGGTCCGCAGTATTGGTTCCAGCGCTGCGACGGCGCCTGCGTCGGCAAATCGGATCGTCCCCTTGTGCCGCGCGTTCGGTCCCGCCGTCTGCAGCACCTGCGCGGGATCGCATAGCTGGGCAGGGGTCATGAAGCTAAGCCGGAAGTCGCCGCGAAAAGCGTTGATCAGGGCGATGTTGCGCCCCGCGTGACGATAGCAGGGATGGCCCCAGCGCACGGCCTCGTCCAGCCCGGCGTCGCGGCAGATCCGGCGCAATTCGGCCAGTCCCTCGGTCCAGATGCGGGTGGCGCAATCGGCGGTGCCGAAACGCTTGCAGCGGCCGCAGCCCCTGGTGAAATATGCCTCGACCTCGGTGATCATAGCGCGCCTTCCATCGCTGCGAGGAAAGTCTAGCGCCCCCCTGCCTGGGCGCAAGGCCGACGCCGATGCGCGGGCCTTATACCGGCGGAAGGTGTTCGACCACCAGCACCATATCGCCGAGCTTGATCTGCGGATAATGCGCGCGTTTTCCCGCCAGCATGACGTCGGGCGGCCAGGCCGCCTGCATCCCCACCAGCGCAGCCGCGTCGCGCAGGGCCACGTCCCAGACCCGCGTCACCTCGACCACCACGCGCCGATCGGTGCTTTCGCAGACATATTCCATCGGCCCCGGCACGATCCGCGGCTCGCGCCAGCGAATCGTGTGGGTTTTCTCGCCCGAAAGGATCGCCGGAAACAGCCTTTCGGCGACGGGCAGGGACTGCATCAGAAGAACGCCTGAATGCCCGTCTGCGCGCGGCCCAGGATCAGGGCGTGCACGTCATGGGCGCCCTCATAGGTGTTCACCGTCTCGAGGTTGACCATGTGGCGCATGACCTGGAATTCCTCGGAAATCCCATTGCCGCCATGCATGTCGCGCGCCATCCGCGCGATTTCCAGCGCCTTTCCGCAATTGTTGCGCTTGACGATGGAAATCATCTCGGGCGCGGCCTGGGCCGCATCCATCAGCCGCCCCACCTGCAGCGCGCCCTGCAGGCCCAGGGTGATGTCCGTCATCATGTCGGCCAGCTTCTTCTGGTAAAGCTGCGTGCCCGCCAGCGGCTTGCCGAACTGCTTGCGATCCAGCCCATATTGCCGCGCCGCATGCCAGCAGAATTCGGCCGCGCCCAGCGCCCCCCAGGCAATGCCATAGCGCGCCCGGTTGAGGCAGCCGAACGGCCCCTTCAGCCCCTCGACATGCGGCAAAAGCGCGTCCTCGCCGACCTCGACCCCCTCCATCACGATCTCGCCGGTGATCGAGGCGCGCAAGGACAGCTTGCCGCCGATCTTGGGCGTGCTGAGGCCCTTCATGCCCTTTTCCAGCACGAAGCCGCGGATCTTGCCGCCATGGGCCTCGGATTTCGCCCAGACCACGAAGACATCGGCGATCGGCGCGTTCGAGATCCACATCTTGGAACCGGTCAGCACATAGCCGCCCTCGGTCTTCACGGCCCGCGTCTTCATCCCCGCCGGGTCAGATCCCGCGTCGGGCTCGGTCAGCCCGAAACAGCCGATCCATTCGCCGGACGCAAGCTTCGGCAGGTATTTGCGGCGCTGCTCCTCCGAGCCATAGGCATAGATCGGATACATCACCAGGCTCGACTGCACCGACATCATCGACCGATAGCCCGAATCCACGCGCTCGATCTCGCGCGCGACCAGGCCGTAGGCGACGTAGCCCGCGCCGATCCCGCCGTATTCCTCGGGGATGGTCACGCCCAGAAGGCCCATGCCGCCCATCTCGGCAAAGATCGCCGGGTCGGTCTTTTCCTCGCGGAAGGCCTCGATCACCCGGGGCTGAAGCTTTTCCTGGGCGTAGCTGTGGGCAGCGTCGCGCATCATACGCTCGTCCTCGGTCAGCTGGCTGTCCAGGCGCAGCGCGTCCTGCCAGTCGAAACGCCCCAGATCGGGGGCGTCCTTGGCCTTCAGCTTCGGCTTGTCGGGGGCGGCGGTGTCCATGATGAGTCTCCTCGTGTTTCGGCGCCGAGTCTTGCACGGCATCGGCCGAGCGTCTAACGAAACCCATGCCCGAGTTCATGAGGAAAACTCATAATGTCGATCGCCCGCCGCTATCTGCCCTCGATCGCCGCCCTGACCGCGCTGGAGGCGGTGGCGCGGCTGGGAACGGCCTCGGCGGCGGCCGAGGAATTGTCGCTGACGCAGGGCGCGGTCAGCCGCCAGCTGCGCGCGCTGGAGGATCAGCTGGGCGTTGCGCTGCTGATCCGCGAACGCCAGCGGCTGGCGCTGACGCCGGCGGCGGCGGATTATGTGGCCGAGGTGCGCAAGGCGCTTGGCATCCTGTCCTCGGCCGCGCTGACGCTGAAGACGAACCCGCGCGGCGGCAACCTGAACCTGGCGATCCTGCCGGCCTTCGGGATGCATTGGCTGGCGCCGCGGCTGGCGGATTTCGCGGCGCGGCACCCGGAGGTGTCGGTGAACCTTTCGACGCGGCTGCGGCCCTTCGACTTCGCCACCCAACCCTTCGACGCGGCCATTCACTACGGCCGCCGCGACTGGCCCGGCGCGGCCTATCTGAAGCTGATGGAGGAAGAGATCCTTGCCGTCGCCGCGCCCGCGCTTGTCCCCCGGCCGCTTGCCGCGCCGCAGGAGGTACTGCGCATGCCGCTGCTGCAACTGGCAAGCCGCACCGGCGACTGGGGCCGCTGGCTGGCCCATCACGGCGTGGCGGGGCGGCGCCCGGGCGGGATGCTGTTCGACCAGTTCGCGACCATGACCCAGGCCGCGATCCACGGGCTTGGCCTGGCCCTGTTGCCGGTTTTCCTGATCGAGCGCGATCTGGCCGAGGGCCGCCTGGTGCCAGTCTTTGGCGGGCCGGTGCGCGCGCTTGGCTCTTATTACCTGGTCTGGCCCGAGGATCGCCCCGCGCGCGGACCGCTAGAGAGCTTCCGCGCCTGGGCGGCGGAGGAGGTGGGGCGGGAGAGGTGAGAAGCAGGCGCCGGGGGTTTCACACCCCCGGACCCCCGTGGAGTATTTGGACCAAGATGAATGAAGGGGAGCTGTTCGCCAGACATGCACCAACGCGCGAGGTCTCTTGACCGTTTCGCCGCGCGCCCGCAGCATGGCGGCCGGGAGGATCCGTCTTGACGAACACACCGAAATCCATCGACGCCGTGACCGATATGCTGGCCGGCGAGAACTATGTCTGCGGCCGCGCGCTGGCGACGGTTACCTATCTCTCCCTCACGCTGGGCAAGCCGCTGTTCCTGGAAGGTGAGGCCGGCGTCGGCAAGACCGAGATCGCCAAGGCCATCGCCGCGGCCCTGGGCCGCCGGCTGATCCGGCTGCAATGCTACGAGGGGCTGGATGCGGCCTCGGCCGTCTATGAATGGAATTTCGCCGCCCAGATGATCGCGATCCGCACTGCCGAGGCCGGCGGCGGCGCCGACCGCGACGCGCTGCAATCCGAACTGTTCGCCGAGGAATACCT
This sequence comes from Allgaiera indica, assembly GCF_900106675.1. GTDB lineage: Bacteria > Pseudomonadota > Alphaproteobacteria > Rhodobacterales > Rhodobacteraceae > Acidimangrovimonas > Acidimangrovimonas indica. Next base: position 5,316 of record NZ_FNOB01000034.1, on the reverse strand, counting down.
GATCGAACGCCCGCTTCTGCAGGCCATGCGCCCGCAGGCTGGCGGCGCCCCGGTCCTGCTGATCGACGAACTCGACCGCACGGATGAACCCTTCGAGGCCTTCCTGCTCGAGGCGCTGTCGGATTTCCAGGTCACGATCCCCGAACTCGGCACGGTGAAAGCGCCCGAACCGCCGATCGTCATCCTCACCTCGAATCGTACCCGTGAGGTCCATGACGCGCTCAAGCGCCGCTGCCTCTACCATTGGGTCGACTACCCCGATTTCGACCGCGAGATGGAAATCCTCCACGCCCGCGCCCCCGAGGCGACCGAGACCCTCAGCCGCGAGATCGTGGCCTTCGTGCAGAAGCTGCGCACCGAGGACCTGTTCAAGCGCCCCGGCGTCGCCGAAACCATCGACTGGGCGAAATGTCTGCTTGCCCTCGATGTGCTGGACCTCTCGCCCGAGGTGATCTCCGACACGATCGGCGCGATCCTGAAATACCAAGACGACATCCAGCGCCTGCAGGGCTCCGAGGCCAAGCGCCTGCTCGACGAAGTCAGAAAGGACATCGCCGCCCAATGATCCTTCATCTTGGCGAAAATACTCTCGGGGGGTGCGGGGGGCAGACAGCCCCCCGCCGCTGACCCATGGCCCAGCTTCCCGCGCTCGAGATCCCCGAAGACGGCAAGCTTGCCGGCAACATCACCCATTTCGCCCGCGCCCTGCGCCACGCTGGCCTGCCGATCGGCCCAGGTTCGGTGCTCGACGCGATCCGCGCGGTCGAGGCCGTGGGCTTCTCCGAGCGCGAGGATTTCTACTGGACGCTGCACGCCTGCTTCGTGCGCCGCCCCGAGCACCGCCTGGTCTTCGCCCAAGTGTTCCGCCTCTACTGGCGCGACCCGCGCTACATCGAGCACATGATGGCGATGATGTTGCCCGCCGTGCGCGGTGCGCAAGAGGATCGCCGCGCCGCCGCCGCCGAGAAGCGCGCCGCCGAAGCGCTGCTTGACGGCCGGCAGCCCGACCTGCCCGAGCATCCGCAAACGCCCGAGGAAGAGCGGATCGAGATCGACGCGGCACGCACCGCCTCGCGAGAGGAACGCCTGCGCGGCCTAGATTTCGAACAGATGTCGGCCGCCGAGATGGCCGAGGCCAAGCGCATCCTCGCCCGCCTTTCGCTGCCGGTGCGCCCGATTGCCTCGCGTCGTACCCGGGCGGATGCGCGGGGCTTGCTGCCCGATTGGCGCGCCACCTTCCGCGGCGCGCTGCGCCAGGGCGGCGAGATCCGCGATTTCGCGCGCCGCGCCCGGCGCACGCGCTGGCCCAACCTGGTGGTGCTGTGCGATATCTCCGGCTCGATGTCGGCCTATTCCCGCGCGGTGCTGCACTTCCTTCATGCGGTGTCGAACACCAAGGGGCAGGGCTGGGCGCGGGTGCATGCCTTCACCTTCGGCACGCGGCTGACCAACATCACCCGCCAGCTCCGCGCCCGCGACGTCGACGCGGCGCTCGCGGCGGCGGGGGCCGAGGCGCGCGATTGGGAAGGCGGCACGCGCATCGCCAGCAGCCTGCGCGCCTTCAATCGCGACTGGTCGCGCCGGGTCATGGCGAACGCGGTGGTGATCCTGATCACCGACGGGCTCGACCGCGACGACGCCGGCCAGCTCGGCCCCGAGATCGAAAGGCTGCATCTGTCGGCGCGCCGCCTGATCTGGCTGAACCCGCTGTTGCGCTGGGACGGCTTCGCGCCGCGCGCCGGCGGCATCCGCACCATGCTGCCCCATGTCGACAGCTTCCGCGCCGGCCACAATATCGCGGCACTCGAAGGGCTGGCGCAGGCGATCTCCGACCCCGGTGACGCGGGCGAGAAGGCGCGGCTGATGGCGATGCTCGATCCGATTTGATCCAGATCAAGGCCGGTGCCGGCCAAGCCTGCAACAGAGAACCCACACGGGCGAAGACCGGGGTTCCAAGCGATCGGTCCGGCCCGTACTTTCCAAGATCCGATCCCTTCCTAGTCGGATCTTGTGATGCGCCGGGAGACCTCCCTCTCTCGGCGCCTTCTTTTTCTTGGCGGGGCTTTCATGGCCCCAAGCGCGGGCACCATCCTTCGGCGTTGCAACCGTCCGCCCCGGCTTTTGCCGGGTGCCCCCCGGCAGGAAGGGTAAGCCGACAGGAAAGACCGTCCGGCAAGGCAGGCAGCCCCGCGCCCGGCGGCGGAAGCCCCCGACCAACCCTGGCCAAGCCGCTCCGGCGCCATATCTGATGCTGGCGCCGGGGCGCATTCCGCCCCATAGTCGCCACCGAGGAGGACGCCATGACCGACACGCCCCGCGCCCAACCTGGCGCTCGACCCCGCGCCCATGACCAGATCCCCGAGATCGCGCTAGACTGGCACCGCGACGGACGCGGCGCCGCGCTTGCCACCGTGGTCGAGACCTGGGGATCGGCGCCGCGCCCGGTGGGCAGCCAGCTGGCGATCTCGGGTCAAAGCGACATCATGGGGTCGGTTTCGGGCGGCTGCGTCGAGGGCGCGGTGGTGGTCGAGGCGCTCGAGGCACTGGAAGACGGCATTCCGCGGCTGTTGACCTTCGGCGTCTCGGACGATCAGGCCTTTGCGGTGGGGCTGGCCTGCGGCGGCACGATCCGGGTGCTGGTGCAGCCGGTCGGCGGCACCCTGACCGAGGTCATGCTGGCGCGCGTCGCCGAGGCCCGTGCCGCGCGCCGACCGATCGCGATGATCGTCGATCTGGAAAGCTGGGAAACCCGGGTGACCGAAGGCCCGGGCGATCCGCTTCAGGCCGCGATCGCGGCGCGCTACCGCAGCGACAAGTCCGGCGTCGAGGAAGACGGTCGGCATTTCATCGGCATCCAGAACCCGCCGCTGCGTCTGGTCGTGGTGGGCGCCGCCCATATCGCCCAGCCACTGGTGGCGATGGCGCGGCTGGCGGGCTACGATCCCTTCCTCGTCGACCCGCGCGAAGCCTTCGGCGCCGCCGCCCGTTTCCCGGGCGAGACGATCAGCAACGACTGGCCCGACGCGGCGCTGGCGGCGCATGGGCTGGACGCCCGCACCGCGGTGGTGACGCTCAGCCACGATCCCAAGATCGACGACCCGGCGATCATTGCAGCTCTGAATTCCGACGCCTTCTACCTTGGCTGCCTCGGCTCCTCCCGTACCCATGCCAAGCGGCTCGACCGGCTGGCCGCGGCGGGGCTGGGCGCCGGGCAGATCGCGCGCATCCATGCCCCGGTGGGCCTGGACATCGGTGCGAAAAGCCCGGCCGAGATCGCGGTGGCGATCCTTGCCCAGATCACCGCCGTGTTGCGAAAGGGCTGACCGGGATGCGCTTTGGTCCGGTGCCCATCGATCAGGCGGAAGGCGCGATCCTGGCGCATTCCGAAGCCCTGGCCGGGCGCAAGCTGAAGAAGGGAAGGGTGCTGACGGCGGCGGATCTGGCCGCCTTCCGCGACGCGGGGGCGACACAGCTTACCGTCGCCCGGCTCGATCCCGGCGACGTGCCCGAAGACGCCGCCGCCACCCGCCTTGCCGCCGCCCTGGTGCCCGACGCGGAAGCCGCCGGCCTGACCCTGTCGCCCGCCTTCACCGGCCGGGTCAACATCAAGGCCGCGCGCCCGGGCCTCGTGGCGCTTGACCCCGGCGCGATCAGGGCGCTGAACCTGATCGACCCGGCGCTGACGCTCGCCACCCTCGCCCCGCTGACCCGCGTGCCCCCCGGCGCCCTTGTGGGGACTGTGAAGATAATCTCTTATGCCATTGGCGAAGATACGCTTTCACGCGCCGAACAGGCCGCCCGCGCGGCCCTGTCGCTGCACCCCGTCACCCGCCGCACCGCGGGCCTTCTGCTCAGCGAACTGCCCGATCAGCCGGCGAAGATCTCGGCCAAGGCCCGCCGCGTCACCGACCAGCGGCTGCAGGCCCTCGGCGTCGAGCTGATCGAAACCCGCGCCACCGCGCACGAGGCCGGCGCCATGGCCGAGGCGCTGGCCGAGATGCGCGCAGAGATGCTGCTGATCCTCACCGCATCGGCCACCTCGGACGCGCACGACACTGGCCCCGATGCGCTGGCGCGCGCCGGCGGCACGCTGACCCGCTTCGGCATGCCCGTCGACCCCGGCAACCTGCTGTTCCTTGGCCGTCTCGGCACGCGCCCGGTCATCGGCCTGCCGGGGTGCGCGCGCTCTCCGGCGCTTAACGGCGCCGACTGGGTGCTTGAGCGTATCGCCTGCGGGCTTGACCCAACGTCAGATGACATCGCCGCCATGGGCGTCGGCGGGTTGCTCAAGGAAATCCCCCAGCGCCCGCAGCCGCGCGAAGGCTAAGGCCTTCCTTTCTGGGGAAAATATCCTCGGGGGGGGGGGGCGCAGGGCCCGGGGGCAGTGGCGCATTCCTTGTGGTGGGACATTTTTGGTCTCGGATCGAGTGGCGCTCCGGCGTCCGGCCCTTTGCAATAGATGGTGCACGGGAACCCACGAAGGCCCGAAGCGCGACGACCGCTTCGACCCCGTTCGACTGGATGCTGCAAGTGTACGAATGTCGGCTTTTCGAGTGGCGACGAACGGCCTACGACTTGGGATGTGCCACAGACAAGTAGCGGTCAGGATCGGCTTGCTGAGCATGTGGAGCGGATCAATGGATGCGACCTGCAGCAGCTTCTTGGGCGAGATCGCCGCGGTGGCTAATCTCACCACGATCCCAGGGCAAAACCCCTGCGTCTGGGGCGCCACGCCAACACCATCGGATTGTCTGCCTGGTCCATGTCGGTGATGATCACGTCAGGCTCCAGCCCGGCAAGTCGCCTTCGTGCCTCGGCCTCGGACGCAGCTGCGGCGTGCATCTGGTAGCCGAGATATTCGCATAGGTACTAGGGTCAGGACCCATTGATTTCCGGTTGGCCGCGTGATTCACAGTTCGAAAAACGAGCGGTGAACATGTCTGATCTCTTCTGGCTGACGGATGCGCAGATGGCGCGTCTTGAGCCCTTCTTCCCCAAGTCACACGGCAAACCCCGCGTTGATGATCGGCGCGTGTTGAGTGGAATTATTTTTATCAATCGCAATGGTTTACGGTGGCGCGATGCCCCTGCTGCCTATGGGCCGCACAAGACGCTGTACAACCGTTGGAAACGGTGGAGTGACAAGGGCATCTTCGCCCGGATGATGGCCGGTCTGGCCGCCGAGCATGGCGAAAAGAAGACTGTGATGATCGACGCCACTTACCTGAAGGCACACCGAACAGCGACCAGCATGGGCGTGAAAAAGGGGGGCGTGGACGCCTGATTGGCCGGACAAAGGGCGGCATGAACACCAAG
>NZ_FNOB01000036.1 GCF_900106675.1 Allgaiera indica | reverse complement strand
CTTGGTGTTCATGCCGCCCTTTGTCCGGCCAATCAGGCGTCCACGCCCCCCTTTTTCACGCCCATGCTGGTCGCTGTTCGGTGTGCCTTCAGGTAAGTGGCGTCGATCATCACAGTCTTCTTTTCGCCATGCTCGGCGGCCAGACCGGCCATCATCCGGGCGAAGATGCCCTTGTCACTCCACCGTTTCCAACGGTTGTACAGCGTCTTGTGCGGCCCATAGGCAGCAGGGGCATCGCGCCACCGTAAACCATTGCGATTGATAAAAATAATTCCACTCAACACGCGCCGATCATCAACGCGGGGTTTGCCGTGTGACTTGGGGAAGAAGGGCTCAAGACGCGCCATCTGCGCATCCGTCAGCCAGAAGAGATCAGACATGTTCACCGCTCGTTTTTCGAACTGTGAATCACGCGGCCAACCGGAAATCAATGGGTCCTGACCCTAGTGCATCGGATGGACGCGATCGGTAACAGGCAGTGCACCCCAGACTCTCCGTTTCGGCGGAATGTTCGTAGATCGAAATATTGCAGTATTCATCTGCGATCCGGAACAACGAAAATTTATAGTCGGCAAGTATTTCAACAACTGCAGTGTAGAAGATTTTCTTCTTCTCAGGGTTGAGATCGGAATCGGTAAGCGCCTGATCCAACAGCTCAGCAAGAAGCTTGGTTACTGACTGCCAAGAAAGAAGGATCTCCTCGCGTCGTTCCAAGTAACGAATATGGTCTGACTGATCACTGATCAATACCTCGCTATCGTGTAAATCCAGTAACAGCGACGCGCTATCCTTCTCAAAAAATAGGAGGATAAAACCCGTAACGACTATCGCGCCGACCCCGCACCAAAATATGAACGACGCCCACTCATTCTGCCATACCGTCTGCGAAGTCATCCAAGTCTGGCCTACGGCAATCGCAACCACGCCGAGAGCGCTGGTTATCAACCTTGCGGCCTTCAGTACCCGCGCTAGCGGTCGGATGTAGTCCAGCAGGTGATCTGACGACGATTTACCCAAGTTGGCCTCTTGCGCATTTTCAATTACCGAGGCTGTCTCATGGCAGGCAGGGCGTAACACCCTTGATGATGAAAGAAAACGTCGGCTGTTTCAATACTCCAGCCCCCGCTCTGTTTCGACGTTGCACGAAGCACCACGCCGCCTTCGAGTGTCTCTGTTCGCACCGAGAGCAGACAAACCCGCCTCAACTGCGGCGCAATCCAACTTCACCAAGCTACTGAAAAGGCGCATCTTTTTGAATACGTCTCGATTTGGGTGGAGGGCGGGTGGAAAGAGACGCAGGGCGTTCAGAGACCTATTTCGGTCGAAACACCAGTCTGCGAAAGTCGGATGGCCTCGCTAAATGCCTTTGAAACAAAAAGAAAAAAGGTCCCGTCAGGGACCTCATCTATGGTTTGCGATGTGCAAGTGGCGGAGCGAGAGGGATTCGAACCCTCGAGACGGTTTCCCGCCTACACACTTTCCAGGCGTGCGCCTTCGACCACTCGGCCACCGCTCCGTGGGGGCCTGCTTACAATCCCCAAGCCCCGGACCGCAAGCGCAAACCGCGCCGCCCGCGCGCCTTATCCAAAGTTCGCGCAGCATATCATCGCCATCGCCTTCAGATCCGCGTTCGCGTGCCCAACTCCACCACCAGGTTGCGGGGCAGATGGTAGAACTCGCTCGGATCGGCCGAGAACCGCCCTAGCCCGACATACAGCCGATCCAGCCAGCGGCGCAGACCGCGCCCCTTGCCCGCGACCAGCTTGCGCCTCCCCAGGAAGAAGGTCGAGGACATCACGTCGAACTTCAGCCCCGCACGCCGCGCCTGGATCAGCGCCAGGCCAAGGTTGGGCGTCTCCATGAAACCGAAATTCAGCGTGAGCCGCGAAAAATGCGCGTCGATCGGATCATATTCCGCGCGCTCTTCGGGGCGTGCGACCGGGACTCGCAAGGTCTCGATCGTCAGGATGACGTTCTGATCGTGCAGGACCCGGTTGTGGCGCAGGTTGTGCAGCAGCGGTGCCGGCACCGCGCCGGGATCGCCGGTCAGGAAGAAGGCAGTCCCCGGCACGCGGGCGGCGCCAGAGTCTTCGACAGAGGCGATGAATTGCTGCAGATCGACCCGCTCGGACCGTTCGCGCGCCCGCAGGCGCTGGGTTCCGCGCCACCAGGCTGCCATCGCCACGCCCAGCACCACCGCCAGCGTCACTGGCACATAGCCCCCGTCGGGCAGCTTCAGCAGGTTCGCGGCCAGGAAGGCCAGTTCCAGCGCCACCAACGGCAGTGCCAGGGCCGCGATCAGCCCAAGGCTGCGATGCCAGCCGCGGCGCGCCAGCACCACGGCCAGCGCGGTGGTCACGATCATCGTGCCGGTCACCGCGATCCCGTAGGCCGAGGCCAGCGCATTCGAGGACCGAAACGCCAGCACCAGCCAGATCACCCCCACGAACAGCATCCAGTTCAACGCCGGGATGTAGATCTGCCCACTGTGTCGGCCCGACGTATGCCGGATCGACAGCCGCGGAAGAAAGCCCAGCTGGATCGCGGCCCGGGTCATCGAATAGGCCCCCGAAATCACCGCCTGCGCCGCGATCACCGTGGCGCAGGTGGCCAATCCCACCAGGAAGGGCAGCGCCCAACCCGGCACCATCAGGAAGAACGGATTGCGCAGCGCCGCGGGGTCGCCCATCACCAGCGCCGTCTGTCCCAAGTAGTTCAGCGCCAGGGCCGGGAACACCAGCCCGTACCAGGCCAGCCGGATCGGCGCCTTGCCGAAATGGCCCAGATCGGCGTACAGCGCCTCGGCCCCGGTGACCGCCAGGAAAACCGCCCCCAGCACCAGAAAGCTGCGCGGCCCCGAGTGCGACAGGAAGGACAGCGCGTGACGCGGGTCGAGCGCCGCCAGAACCGAAGGGTCGGCCAGCACATGCTGCGCCCCGGTCACCCCCAGCACCACGAACCACAGCGCGGTGATCGGCCCGAAGGCGGCGGAAATCGCCTCGGTCCCGCGGCTTTGCACTGCAAACAGCGCGACTAGAATGCCCAATGTCACCGGCAGCACGAAATCCGACAGGCCGGGCGCGATCAATTCCATCCCCTCGACCGCAGACAGGACCGAGATCGCCGGCGTGATGATCGCGTCGCCGAAGAACAGCGCGGCCCCCGCAATCGCCAGGGCCAGAAGCGCCAGCACCCGGCGCCCGAAGGCCACCCGCGCCAACGTATAAAGCGCCAGCACCCCGCCCTCGCCCCGGTTGTCGGCGCGCAGCAGGAAGGTGACGTATTTCAGGGTCACGATGATCACCAGCACCCAGATCAGCAGCGAGCAGACCCCAAGCGCGGCCGACGGCACCAGCCCCTGGTGCGCGACAGGTCGCAGCGCCTCGCGCAGCGCATAGATCGGCGAGGTGCCGATATCGCCATAAACCACCCCGACAGCCCCCAGCGCCAGCGCCGCCAGACCGCCCTGCCCCGGGCCTCGGCGCTCTTCGCCGCCATGGTCGGCCTCGATCAGTTGCGCCAGATCGGCATCGGGGTCGGACGTATCGATATCGCCGGACGGGCCGGGATCCGGCCGCGTCCCGGCGTCCGCAGGGGCCCCCGCATCGGCGGCCTTCGGATCTTGCGCGACGGGGGCCGCCCCGGCCGCCCCCTCTTCAGCGGGCGCCGAGCCGCCGTCCTCGCCCGAGGCGCCGTTCATGCGTCGAGAAAGATCGAGACACGCCGGTTGCGGCGCCCCTTCTTCTCGATCTTGCCAAGCGTGACCGCGCCGATTTCGCCGGTACGCGCGATATGGGTACCGCCACAGGGCTGCAGATCCACCTGATCCGCGCCCGTCCCGATCCGGATCAGCCGGATCCGCCCTGCCCCGCGCGGCGGCGAGACCGACATCGTCTTTACCAGGCCCGGATTGGCCGCAAGTTCCTCTTCCGAGATCCATTCCACCCCGACCGGCAGATCGCGATCGATCAGCGCGTTCAGCGCGGCCTCGATCGCGGCGGGGTCTTCGAGCGGCTCGGGCATGTCGAAATCGACCCGCCCCTTGTCGGCGCCGATCTGGCCGCCGGTCACCGGCAGCGGGATCACCACCGACAGAAGATGCAGCGCGGTATGGATGCGCATGTGCCGATGCCGGCGGCGCCAGTCGAGACGCTGGGTGACGGCGGTTCCGACCTCGGGCAGGGTCGAGATTTCGGCCGGCACCAGCACGATCTGGCCGGCCTCGCCCTTCACCGCGGTGGCGATGGGCAGCCGGCCGCCGCCGAATTGCAGCTGGCCGCTGTCGCCCGGCTGGCCCCCGCCGGTCGGGTAGAAGACCGAGCGATCCAGCACCAGCCCGCCTTCGGGCGTATGCGCCACGACGGTGGCCTCGGCCTCGACCATGTAGGGATCGTCGCGAAACAGCATCTGGGTGCTCATGTCATGTCCTCCGCATCGGGTTTGGCGGCCTCCGACATCCGGTCCTGGCCCCCGGCCGCCTTGCCGGCGCTGTCGGGATCGCCGGGCGCATGGGCCTCGGCCTTACGGTGCGCCCACAGGGTTTCGGGGTTGCGCAGCCAGATGTCGCGCTGCGCGAAGGGGATCTCGATGCCTTCCTCGGCAAACCGGCGGGCGATCTCGTGGTTCATGTCCGACCGCACCTGAAGAATGAAGTTCACATCGCGCAGGATCACCCGGATCTCGAAGTTCAGGCTGTCGGCGCCGAAGCCCTGGAACACCACCGCCGGCGCCGGGTTCACCGTGACCAGCGGCTGCGCCTGGGCGATCTCCATCAGGATCTTCTCGACGCGGCGGGTGTCGGACCCATAGCCCACCCCCACCGGCAGGATCAGCCGGCCGTTAAGATTGTAGCGCGTCCAGTTGGTCACCACCCCGGTGATCAGGTCCGAATTGGGCACGATCACATCGGTGCGGTCGAAGGTCTGGATCCGGGTCGAGCGCACCGAGATCGAGCGCACCGTGCCCATCGTGGTGCCGACCTCGATCCAGTCGCCCTCGCTGACCGGGCGCTCGATCAGAAGGATGATGCCGGAAACGAAGTTCGACACGATGTTCTGCAAGCCAAAGCCGATGCCGACCGACAGCGCGCCCGCGACGATGGCCAGGCTGGACAGATCGATCCCCGCGGCGGTGATCGCCACTACACCGGCCAGGAAGATGCCAAGATAGCCGATGCCCGACACCACGGCGTTCTGACCGCCCTGGTCAAGCCGCGTCTTGGGCAGCACCGAGGATCGCAGCGCCCCCTGCACCAGGCGGGTGGCCATGTAGCACAGCGTGAAGACCACCGCGAAGACGATAAAGTTCGACGGCGAAATCTTTGTCGCCCCGATCGAAAAGCCGGCCTGGGCCCGCGTCCACATCTCGCCCAGATCCGACGGACGCGCGCCCCAGATCAGCGCGAAAAGCGGCATCGACAGGATCACCAGGCCAAAGCCGATCAGCACCGGAATCAGCCCGTCCGCGCCGCGTTCGTCGTTCGGCGCGACCATGGTATAGATATCGCCCACCAAACCCTGCAGGATGATCAAAAGCGCCAGCAGCGCCAGCGAAACCGCCGCCGGATACAGCACCGCCGTCGCGGCCGGCACATAGCCGATCAGCGCGAAGACCGGCGCCCCTGTCCCCAGCATCATGATCACCCGCCCCACCAGGCCTGTGACCCAGTCGCGATAGGTCTTGTCGTCCTCGCTGGCCTCGGCATTGGCGGCGTGGCGGCGCAGCAACTGGCCCAGGCGCACCAGCACCAGCCCGGTCAGCACCAGCAGCGGAAAGGCCAACACCGCGTTGGCGGCATTGGCATCCACCCCCGTCGGCGGCACCAGCACCAGCTTGCGCATCGTGTTGAGGCCCAGAAGCAGCCCCAGCGCCCAGACATACACCCGCCCCTCGGCGCGGCGCTCGGCCACCAGCCGGAACGGCGGATCGGCCACGTCGCCCTTGGGAAAGATCCTCCCCCCCAGCCAGAGCGACACGAACACCATGAAGCCCGCAACCAGCAGCGCCGACAACAGCGCGCCACCGACGGCGCCGACCATGCCGGTCGCGCGCACCGCCTCGGACAGCGCGACAAGGCCGACCATCGGCACCGCGACCACCCCCAGCGACAGCGCCAACGCCCCGATCCGCCGTCCGCGCGCCGAGGCATTGCCCTGCAGCCGCTGGGTGATCTGCTCGAACCAGCGCCGCCCGCGGCTGAGCATGAGGACCGCGAAGATCAGATAGCCGATGATCACCGGCAGGTTCGATCGCATCTGGTCGCGCAGGCTGGTGCTGGCCCAGGCGTCCGACACCTCGGACCAGAGCTGGCCCAGCGTATGGGTCACCGTGGCATAGGCCGCGGGCCAGTTCGACGGATTGGCGGGCGACGGCCACAGCTGCATCAGCGCCGCGGCCTGGCGGTCGCGGATGATGCCGTCGATTTCGCGGATCAGCCCGTCGGCACGGGCATAGGCCTGTTCGGCCTGCTGGCCCGGCGCCTTCAGCTCGGCCAGTTGGGCATTCAGTTCGGCGCGCTTCCTGGCGACATCGGGCGCCTCCGTCTCGCCCTTCTTGGGCGCAGGCCCCAGCGCGTCGATCTGGGTCTGAAGCGTCTCGATCCGGGTCTTGTTGGTCGACTGCGCGGCCTGAAAGGCGCTGCGCCAGTCGACCAGCCGGGCGCGCAGCTGTTCCAGCGCCACATTGGTCGCACGCGGGGAATTGATCGTCGACTCGGCCTGTTTCGCGACCTGTTCCCAGGCCTTGAAATCGGGGGGCTTCTGAGCCTTTCGCGTCGAGGGCGGGGCTTTCGTGCCGCCCTGCGTCTGGCCCGGAGCCAGCTGCGCCGGCGCCGGGGTCGTCTGCGCGGCCACGGGCGCCGCGCCGGGCCAAAGCCCCGCCAGCGTGATCCCCATAACAAGCGCCAGCAAAATCGCCGGAACAGGACCCAGAACACCACCCGGCCCCCGCCCCCGGCCCGGCGCCGGTTTACGCCGCCAGCAAGGGGCCCGCGGCTTCATCCCTTGAAGACCTGCGGCAGATCGGCGGGCGCGCGGTCCATCCAGGCGGGCACCGGCAGGCCCTTCTCGCGCAGGAAGGCCGGGTTGAAAAGCTTCGACTGGTAGCGCGTGCCATAATCGCAAAGCACCGTCACGATCGTATGGCCGGGGCCCATTTCCTCGGCCATGCGGATCGCGCCGGCGACGTTCACCCCGGACGAGCCCCCCAGGCACAGCCCTTCCTGCGACAGCAGGTCGAAGACCACGGGCAGCGCCTCGGCGTCGGGGATGTTGTAGGCCATGTCGGGGGTAAAGCCTTCCAGGTTCGCGGTGATCCGCCCCTGGCCGATGCCCTCGGTGATCGAATTGCCCTGCGACTTGAACTCGCCCGTCGTGTAATAGCTGTACAGCGCGGCTCCGTCGGGATCGGCGATGCCTACCTTCACGCCCTTGGGCTGCAAGGCCATCGCGGTGCCCACCAGCGTGCCGCCCGACCCCACCGCGCAGATGAAGCCGTCGACCTTGCCGCCGGTCTGGTCCCATATCTCGGGCCCGGTGGTTTCCATATGCGCCTGGCGGTTCGCGACGTTGTCGAACTGGTTGGCCCAGATCGCGCCCCGCGCCTCGGTCTTGGCCAATTCCGCCGCCAGCCGGCCCGAATACCTTACATAATTGTTCGGATCGCGGTAGGGCTTGGCCGGCACCTCCACCAGTTCCGCCCCGGCCAGGCGCAGCATGTCCTTCTTTTCCTGGCTTTGTGTTTCGGGGATCACGATCACCGTGCGGAACCCCATCGAGGCCCCCACCAGCGCCAGCCCGATGCCGGTATTGCCCGCCGTGCCCTCGACGATCGTGCCGCCCGGCTGCAGCGTGCCGCGCGCCATCGCGTCGCGGATGATGTAAAGCGCGGCCCGGTCCTTCACCGACTGGCCGGGGTTCATGAACTCGGCCTTGCCCAGAACGGTGCAGCCGGTGCGCTCGGACGCGGCGCGCAGCTTGATGAGGGGGGTGTTGCCGATCGCTTCGGCCAGGTCGTTGCAGATGCGCATGCGGGCCTCCTGTTCTCGTCATCCTTGATAGGGGCGCGGATTGCCGGGTGCAACTGCCGCGCCCCATGCGGTGATATGCGTTCCGCGACCGCAAAGGGCGGCTCCTGCGAACCGCCCTGTTTCTTTCTGGCGGAAATATCCCGGGGAAGCCCCGACCCAGGCCGGGGCGGGGTCAGAGCCCCCTATTCCTCGACCGTCACCTTGGCCATGTAGTCGGGATCGGTCACTTTTCCGTTCATCGCCGCATCGCCCTTCTTGATCTTGTCGACCACATCCATCCCCGAAATCACCTTGCCGACGACGGTATACTGGCCGTTCAGATTGGGCGCCGGAGCGAACATGATGAAGAACTGGCTGTTGGCCGAGTTCGGATCCTGCGCGCGGGCCATGCCGACGATGCCGCGGGTATAGGGCACGTCGGAAAACTCTGCCGGCAGGTCGGGCAGGTTCGACCCGCCGATACCGGCACGGCTGAGATCGCCGCCATGCTTGCCGTATTCCACATCGCCGGTCTGGGCCATGAAGCCGGCGATGACCCGGTGGAAGACGACGCCGTCATAAGCGCCCTCGCGGGCCAGCGTCTCCAGCCGCTTGGCGGCCTTGGGGGCCACCTTTGGCATCAGCTGGATCACCACCTTTCCCTTGGGCGTGCCGCTGGCGCTGTCGACCTGGATCACCAGCTTCGGCGTCCCCGCGGCCTGTGCCGGAAGCGCCGCCGTCAGGCCGCCCAGGCCCAGCCCCGCGGCCAGCGCCAGTGCGCCGAACGCGCGGCGCGTGAAGATCCCGCGATCAGACATCGGCGGCCACCTTGACGCTGATCATCCGGTCCGGGCTTGCCGGCGGCTCGCCACGGGTGATCTTGTCGACATGATCCATGCCCTCGATGACCCGGCCGTAGACGGTATACTGGCCATTGAGGAAATGGTTGTCGCTGAAGTTGATGAAGAACTGGCTGTTGGCCGAGTTCGGGTTTTGCGACCGCGCCGCGCCCAGGGTGCCGCGGTCGTGCGGGATGCGGCTGAATTCCGCCTGCAGATCGGGCAGGTCAGAGCCGCCGGTGCCCGCGCGACCCAGGTTGAAATCCTTCTCGGCATTGCCGTTGGCGACATCGCCGGTCTGGGCCATGAAACCGTCGATGACGCGGTGGAAGACCACGTTGTCATAGGCGCCGGCGCGGGCCAGTTCCTTCATCCTGGCACTGTGCTGCGGCGCGATGTCGGTCAGCAGTTCGATCACCACCTGGCCGTCCTTCAGCTCCATGATGATGGTGTTCTCGGGGTCCTTGATCTCTGCCATTTGGCGTTCCTTGCAGTTGCGTCGGTCCGGGTCGGGGGCACCCTATCCAGCCTGAACGTGGAACGAAAGGGGGCAATGGGGCGCAAGGCGGGGCGGCGCCGGAAGGGCCGCGCCCCGCATTGGGCGTCATATTGCGCCCGGTGCCCGGCCATCGCCGGTCACGGCGGCGCCCCCGGGGACCGGGGGCGCCGCCTGTCGCGCGGTCAGGAAGCCGGCCCGAAGGCCGATTCGAGCCGCGCCTTCTGGTCCGCGAAGGTGCCGTAAGAGGCAGCACCATCGATCACCGTGATCGGCGCGACCCGCACGCCGTAGCGCGCCTTGGCCTCTTCCGGTACACCGGGACGCGACAGGTCGCGTTCCTCGAAGGCGACCCCGCGCGCGTTCAGAAAGCGCTTCACCGCCGCGCAGTCGGGACAGCCGGGGCTGGTGTAAAGGATCACCTCGGCCATTCAGGCCACCTCGGCCTCATAGCCTTCTTCGCGCACCGCCTCGATCAGCGCCGCGGGATCGGCCGCGCCGGTCACCACCGCGGCGCCCGGCTCCAGCGTCACCTCGACGCTTTCGACGCCGGAGACGCCCTCTAGCGCCT
This sequence comes from Allgaiera indica, assembly GCF_900106675.1. GTDB lineage: Bacteria > Pseudomonadota > Alphaproteobacteria > Rhodobacterales > Rhodobacteraceae > Acidimangrovimonas > Acidimangrovimonas indica. The sequence goes on along the minus strand of NZ_FNOB01000036.1, from coordinate 11,107 downwards.
TTGTCGCGGCACGCTGGCAATGGCCGCAGGTCATGCCGGTGATCTTCAGTTTGGTCTCGCTCATGGTCTTTCTCCTTTCAGGGTCTTGGTTGGATTGGAATGGGTCCGGGCGACAGGGCCGTTAGCCCGCGGCGCCCGTGTCGAAGGCTTGCAGGCGTCGCAGCCGCAGGCTGTTGCCCAGCACGAAGACCGACGACAGCCCCATCGCGACGCCCGCCACCATCGGGTTCAGATGCACGCCCCAGGGCGCGGCCAGGCCTGCGGCGATCGGGATCAGCAGGACGTTGTAGAAGAACGCCCAGAACAGGTTGCCGCGAATGTTGCCCAGGGTGCGCCGCGCCGTCATCAGCGCGGTCACCGCCTCGCCCAGCTGGCCGCGGGTCAGGGTGACGTCGGCGGCCTCGATGGCGATGTCGGTGCCGCTGGCCAGGGCGATGCCCACATCCGCCTGCGCCAGCGCCGGCGCGTCGTTGATGCCGTCGCCGATGAAGGCCACGCGATGGCCCTGGCCTTGCAGATCCGTCACCACCTGCGCCTTGTCCTGGGGCAGCACCTCGGCGTGGACCTCGTCGATGCCAAGCTGATCGGCCACCGCGCGCGCCGTCGCGCGGCCGTCGCCGGTGACCATGGCGACCGAAACCCCGCGCTTGTGCAGCGCCGCGACCACGGCCTTGGCCTCGGGCTTGGCGCGGTCGGCAATCGCCAGAAGGCCCAGGGCGCGATCATCGGCCGAAACATAGACCACGGTGCGGCCCGCACCTTCCAGTTCCGCCGCGCGATCGGCCAGATCCCCCAGCGCGATGCCCTCGCCTTCCAGGAACCGCCGCGCGCCCACCCGGATCAGGCGGCCGCCGACGCGGCCCTCGATCCCGTGGCCGGCGATGGCACGGAAATCATCGACCTGCGGCAGGTCCAGCCGCTTTTCCTGCGCGGCGCCGACGATGGCGCGGGCCAGGGGATGCTCCGATCCGCCCTCTAGCGCGGCGGCAAGGCGCAGCGCCTCGTCCGGCGTGGTTTCGACCAGATCGACCAGCACCGGGCGGCCTTCGGTCAGCGTGCCGGTCTTGTCGAACAGAACGGTATCGACATGCGACAGCGTCTCGAGCGCCTCGCCCTTGCGAAACAGCACGCCCAGTTCCGCCGCGCGGCCGGTGCCGACCATGATCGCGGCCGGCGTGGCCAGCCCCATCGCGCAGGGGCAGGCCACGACCAGCACCGCGACCGCGGCGATCAAGGCTTCGCTGACATTGCCGGTGATCAGCATCCAGGCGGTGAAACTGACCGCCGCGATCAGCAGCACCACCGGCGTGAACACCCGCACCACCCGGTCGGCCAGCCCCTGGATCGGCAGCTTGCCGGTCTGGGCGCTTTCCACCAGCTTGATGATCTGCGCCAGCACCGTGTCGCCACCGACCGAGGTCGCCTCGACCACCAGGCGTCCGTCCTGATCGACGGTGCCGCCAACCACCTCGTCGCCCAGGTCCTTGACCACAGGCAGGGGCTCTCCGGTCAGCATGGCTTCATCGACGTGGGCGCGGCCCTCGACGACTGTGCCATCCACCGGAAGACGTTCCCCAGGGCGCACCACGATACGGTCGCCCACCCGCAACTGCGCGACCGGAATGTCACGTTCCTGCCCATCGGCATCCAGGCGCCGGGCAGTCTTGGCCTGGAGGCCCACCAGCTTGCGGATCGCGGATGAGGTGCGGCCCTTGGCGACCTCTTCCAAATATTTGCCGGCCAGGACGGCCGCGATCACCACTGCGGCACTGTCGAAATAGATATGGCGCGCCTCGGGCGGGAACAGACCGGGCGCCAGCAGCACCAGCGTGCTGTAGGCCCAGGCCGCGCCGGTGCCGGTGGCGACCAGCGAATTCATGTCGGGCGCGAGGTGGCGATAGGCGATCAGCCCGGGGCGGAAGAACCGCCGCCCAGGCCAGAACAGCACCACACTGGCCAGAACAAGCTGCGTCCAATCCCAGAACCCCGCAAAGGGGCTGGTGGCCTGCAAGACCCGCGCGAAACCGGGCACGAACGTGGCGCCCATGCTGATGATCACGATCAGCGCGCCGAAGCCCGCCGCCAGCGCCACGTCGCGGCCCATCGCACGCCGCGTGGCGCGACGCTTGTCGGCCTCGTCGGCCGCCGCCTCGGTGGCGTCGCCGATCGGATGGGCGGCGTAGCCCGCGTCGGTCACCACCGCAGCCAGAGCCCCGGCATCGGTCATGGCGGGAAGGTAGCGCAGCTTTGCACGCTCGGTCGCAAGGTTGACGGTAGCCTCCAGAACGCCCGGCGCGCGCGTCAACGCACGTTCGACCCGGCCGACGCAACTGGCGCAGGTCATGCCCTCGACCGCCAGCTCCAGCTCGGCGCTGACCGGGGTATAGCCGGTATCTTGAATCGCCGCGACAATCTGGGTGGCCGAGATCTGTTTCGGATCGAAGCGCAGCTCGGCCCGTTCCGTGGCCAGGTTCACCCCGGCCTGTGAAATCCCTTCCAGCTTTTTCAACCCGCGCTCCACCCGCGAACTGCACGAGGCGCAGGTCATGCCCTCGACATCGATCGAAAGCGCCTGAGTGGCGGAATTGGGCGGCGCGACGGCGGTGGCGGTCTCCATGGCGAAATCTCCAGCTATGCGGCGCGGGAAGGCGGCTTCCGGCGCTTGTGGAGTGGAGATAGGCCTTCCCGTAACTGGAAGCTCAAGGGGGTGATCGCTTTTTTTTTGCGGGGGCGCTGCCCCCTGCGCCCCCGGCATATTTTCGGAACAATGAAAAGGGGAAGCGATGCGGCTGGTGCAGGGCGGTAACGCAATGGGCGGCCGCCGAAGCCGCCGCCCATCTTCGAACCAGCGTTCAGCCGGGCGCTTCGATGCTAGCGCGCCGCGGTCACGGCCCGGCCGGTCAGCACTTTCACCAGATGGGCGCGGTAGGCGGCAGAGCCGTGCAGATCCTCGATCATCCCGTCCGGATCGACCGAGAGCCCTGCAATCGCATCAGCCGAGAAATTCGCAGACAGCGCCTTCTCGGCCTCGGTCCAGCGAAACACGCCGTCGCCCGAGGCCCCGGTCACCGCGACCCGCACGCCATCGGGGTATTTCGCGACGAAAATCCCGGTGAGCGCGAAGCGAGAGGCCGGTTGCTCGAACTTCTGGTAGTTCGCGGCCTGCGGGATCGGAAAGCGCACCTCGGTGATGATCTCGCCTTCCTCCAGCGCGGTTTCGAACATGCCCTGGAAGAAGTCGTCCGCGGTGATCTCGCGGCTGTTGGTCACGATGGTGGCGCCGCAGGCCAGCGCCGCTGACGGGTAGCAAGCCGAGGGGTCGTTGTTGGCCAGACTGCCGCCCACGGTGCCCTTGTTGCGCACCGCCGGGTCGCCGATGTTGGCCGCGAGCTTGGCCAGCGCGGGGAAGCTTTTCGCGGCCTCGTCCGCCACCACCGCATGCGGGGTGCCGCCGCCGACGCAAAGCTTGCCGCCTTCGGTCTTCACGAACCTCATCGCCGCGATCCCCGCGAGGCTGACCAGCTTGGCCGGCGCCGCGAGGCGCTGCTTCAGCGTCGGGATCAGCGTCTGCCCGCCGCCGAGCGCCTGGGCATCTTCGGCCTGAAGCGCCTTGACCGCCTCGTCCACCGTCGAGGGCCGTTCGAAATCGAAATTGTACATAGCGCCTCTCCTTACTTCTGCATCGCTTCCCAGACCCGCGCGGGGCTGAGCGGCATGTCGATATGGGTCACGTCGTGGCCGCCGCGCCGCAGCGCATCGACCACCGCGTTGACCACCGCCGGCGGGGACCCGATCGCCCCGGCCTCGCCGCAGCCCTTCACCCCCAGCGGATTGTGGGTGCAGGGCGTCTGGCAGGAATGGTCCACGGTGTAGAACGGCACGTCCGAGGCCCGCGGCATGGCGTAATCCATGTAGCTGGCCGACAGAAGCTGGCCGTTCTCGTCATAGACGGTGTTTTCCAACAGCGCCTGGCCGATCCCCTGCCCGATCCCGCCGTGAACCTGACCGTCGACGATCATCGGATTGACGATGTTGCCGAAATCATCCGCCGCGGCGAAGGAGCAGATCGTGACCTTGCCGGTGTCGGGATCGACCTCGACCTCGCAGGCATAGGCGCCCGAGGGGTAGGTGAAGTTCGACGGATCGTAGAAGGCGGTCTCTTCCAGCCCCGGCTCGAGGCTTTCCAGCGGGTAGTTGTGCGGCACATAGGCCGCCAGCGTCACCCCGGCCCAATCGACCGACTTGTCGGTGCCCGAGACCGAGAACTTGCCGTCCTTCAGTTCGATATCGGCTTCCGACGCCTCCAGCAGATGGGCCGCGATCTTCTTGGCCTTGTCGATGATCTTGTTGGTCGCCCGCACGATGGCAGAGCCCCCGACGGCAAGGCTGCGCGACCCGTAGGTGCCCATCCCCATCGGTGTGTTGGCGGTGTCGCCATGCACGATCTCGATCATCGACGGGTCGATCCCGATCATGTCGGCCACCACCTGGGGAAAGGCGGTCTCGTGCCCCTGCCCGTGGCTGTGCGAGCCGGTCATCACGGTCAGCGAGCCGGTGGCGTTCACCCGCACCGTCGCGCTTTCATAAAGCCCCGCGCGCGCGCCGAGCTGGCCCACCAGATGCGAAGGCGCGATACCGCAGGCCTCGATATAGCAGTTCACGCCCAGACCGCGCAGCTTGCCGTTCTTCTTCGATTCGGCGGCGCGGGCCTCGAACCCCTTGAGATCAGCGATCTCTTCGAGCTTGGCCATCGTCGCCTCGTAATCGCCGGTGTCGTATTCCACCGCGACGGGCGTGGCATAGGGGAATTCGGTGACGAAGTTCTTGCGCCGCAATTCGATCGGGTCGATCCCCATTTCGCGCGCGGCCTTGTCGATCACGCGTTCCAGCTGATAGGTCGCCTCGGGGCGGCCGGCGCCGCGATAGGCGTCCACCGGCACGGTGTTGGTGAATACCGCCTTCACGTTCACATAGATCAGCGGGGTCTTGTAGTTGCCCGCCATCAGCGTGCCGTGCAGCCAGGTCGGAACCGAGGGCGCGAAGGTCGAAAGATAGGCCCCCATATTCGCGTAGGTTTCCGTGCGAAGCGCCTGGAAATGGCCCTGCTTGTCGAGCGCGAGCTGGATCTTCGTCACATGGTCGCGGCCCTGGGCGTCGGACAGGAACGCCTCGGACCGGCTGGATGTCCATTTCACCGGGCGATTGATCGCCTTGGCGGCGAAGGTGACGAAGGCCTCTTCGGCATAGTGGAAGATTTTTGACCCGAACCCGCCGCCCACGTCGGGCGCCACGACGCGCAGCTTGTGTTCCGGGATACCCAGCACGAAGGCGCCCATCAGCAGGCGGATCACATGCGGGTTTTGCGAGGTGGTATACAGCGTGTGCTGATCGGTGGTGTTGTCGTAATCGCCCACCGCGACGCGCGGCTCCATCGGGTTCGCGGTCAGGCGCTGGTTCACCAATTCCAGCGTGGTGACGTGGTCGGCCTTGGCAAAGGCCTCGTCCACCGCAGCCTTGTTCTCTTCCACAAAGCCCCAGTCATAGCACAGGTTAGAGCCGATATCGTCATGCACCAGGGGCGCGCCTTCCTTCACGGCGGCCTTCATGTCGACGACCGCGGAAAGCTCTTCGATATCGACCTCGATCGCCTCGACCGCGTCGCGGGCCTGGGATTCGGTCTCGGCCACCACCACGGCGATCGGATCGCCGACATGGCGCACCTTGCCCTGTGCCAGCACCGGATGGCCGGGCTCCAGCATCGGCTGGCCGTGCTTGTCGGTCACCTGCCAGCCGCAGGGCAGGCCTCCGATGCCCTCGAAATCCTTGCCGGTGAAGATGCGAATGACGCCCGGCATCGACTCGGCGGCGGCGGTGTCGACCCCGCGGATCCGGCCATGCGCCACGTTCGAGCGCAGGAATTGCGCATAGGCCTGACCGCGGATGTTGATGTCGTCAGTGTAGCGGCCCTTGCCGGTCAGGAACCGCAGATCCTCGCGCCGCTTGGTCGCGGGGCCGATATGTCCATCTTTCGGCATGATTTCCTCCCTTCGCGCCAGGCGACAAGAACGCCCGGCAAAGCATTGATAAAAAGCCCTATATCACTCTGCTGCGATCGCGCTGATGTCCTGGCCGGATGCCGCGAGGATCGCCTTGACGATGTTGTGATAGCCGGTGCAGCGGCAGATGTTGCCCTCAAGATAATGGCGCACCTCGGCCTCGGTCGGCTTGGGGTTTTCCTTCAACAGCGCCGCGGCGCTCATCACCATGCCCGGCGTGCAGAAGCCGCACTGAAGCCCGTGATGATCCTGGAACGCCTGCTGGATCGTGCCGAGCGAGCCATCGGCATTCGCCATGCCCTCGATCGTGGCGACCTCGGCGCCGTCGCAATCCAGCGCGAAGGTGGTGCAGGACTTCACCGACTTGCCGCCGACATGGACCGTGCAGGCGCCGCATTGGCTGGTGTCGCAGCCGACATGCGTGCCGGTCAGGCCGAGCGTCTCGCGCAGGAACTGCACCAGCAGCGTGCGGCCTTCGACCTCGCCGGAAACGGGTTTGCCGTTCACCGTCATGGAGACCTTTGGCATTCTCTCCTCCCTCGGGAATTTTCTGTGAATCGGGGCGAGTAAAGCACGCGAGCACGCGATCGCAAACAGGGAATCGCGGCCATAAGCCGCACGATGGTGGGAGGCGGCACGAAACGGAGGGCTGTCTGGGCATTGATGCGGAAGTCGTCTTCGAGACGAGCCTCCCCCTTCCCCCGGTAGCCTTAGACGATGCGTTCGATCTCGGCCCGGCTGAGAGAATTGAAGCGGTTCATGAATGAGCCCTGCCGCGCCACCGGTTCGAGCGCCAGTGGCGAATGATGCGGGTCTGGATTTCGGCGGTCTGGCGGTCCGGGTCTCGTGAGGCGATCCTCTCTCCGAAGGACTTGAGGCCGAGCCGGTGAACGCCACCGGTTCGAGAGAACCGGCGAGGGCATCTTCGCCTCGATCCGACTTCGGACATGATAACCCGACCAGGTTCAACCCGGCCCCTCAGGTTACGCGGGAGGGACGATCTCATCGAATTCCCACATCGATCTCGGCGCCGTCCAGAGAAGAAGACAGTGATGACACTTGGGGTCGATGCATATGTTCGCCGCAAGAGCGGCGTGATCGAAGTGTTCAACCTCTACCGGGTGCTCTACAGGCCATGGCTCTATGCGAACAGCAAGGTCGGGGCCAAGCCTGATCGAAGTTGGGAGAGGTCGGAGAAGACTTGAGCGAAATGAACTGCTGGGCTTAGCTTGGCCCCGCAGACCGAGCGACCGCGTCACCTTTCAGTGGTGATGGTCCGGCTCCTCCATCCTGAAGCGCTGCTGCGCTTCCGCACCGCTTGCCGACAGTTTCAGCGTTGCCCCGAAACTATGGGGTTCTTCCGGCGCGACAGCGCTTTGCAGCAGGTGATGGTCCCCATCGAAAGGCAGGAGGTCGAGCGTCTCAGTGCGACCTGCGCCTCGCTCGATCTCGACGGCGGCCCGCAAGTCGGTGACGTGGTGCGACAAGCGCAGACGCATCCGCTCGCCCGCATCCGTCTCTACGATCTGAAGTAGGCCGCGTGCAAGTGAGGTATCGACCCGCACGGCGGCTGGGGCATGCGCTTGATCGCCGGCGAGTTGGCCAAACCGGACCTGCGCCACGGAGAGCGCCGGAAGATGTTCGAAAAGCTCGTGCTTGACCGTTTCCGCGATATTCTGCGCCTCCGCAAGCAACAGGCCCTCATCCACCGCGATCGCGACGTCGACATGCAGCTTGTGGCCAAGCCAGCGCGCCTTGATTTCGTTGACCGCGTTGATCCCGGGCACATGCGCAGCCGCGTGCTCGATCTCCCCGATCAGTTCTGGCTCCACTCCGTCCAGCATGCGGGTCAGGACGGAACGCGCCGATTGCCAGACGATGCCCAGGATCGCCACGGTGATCAGAAGGCCGACGATGGGATCGGCCAGCGGGAATCCGGCCCAAACTCCGAGTGCCCCGGCAACGACCGCAAGGCTGGTCAGTCCGTCGGTGCGGGCATGGTAGCCATCGGCGATCAGTGCCGCGGAGTTGATCTCTCGCCCGACCCGAATGCGGAACACCGCGACCGCTTCGTTGCCGACAAAGCCCACAAGCCCGGCGGCGACCAGCCATCCAAGGTTGGTGACAGGGCGCGGGTCGATCAGACGGTCGATCGCCTCGTAGCCCGCGACCACGGCGCTGAACAGGATGATCAGGATGATCACGATCCCCGCGAGATCCTCGACCCGACCCAGGCCGTAATGGAACCTCTTGGATGCGGGGCGGCGCGCCAGCACGAAGGCGAGCCAGAGCGGCAGGGCAGTCGTGGCATCGGCGAAGTTATGGATCGTGTCGGCAAGCAGGGCAACGCTGCCCGACAAGACGACGACAACGATCTGCATCACGCCCGTAACGAAGAGCACGACGAAAGACCATTTGATTGCCCATATGCCCCGCGCGGTCGAGGCGATGGTGGCATCAATCACGCCATGGGAATGGCCGTGCGAGCCGTGATCATGCCCATGGCCGTGGCGATGAACGTGTCCGTGATGGTGGCCGTATCCCGCCTGCGCGCCGAACCAGTCCTTGACCTTCGCCCACATGGTGCCCTCAAAGATATTTCGTGATCAGTTTCAAATCGCGGATGGTTTCCGCGGCCTCCTCGCCCGCATCTGCAAGGCAATGCTCGATGTGGTCGTGGATCATCTCGCGCTTCGCCTTGGCGATCGCTGCCTCGACGGCATGGAGCTGTTGGGCCAGGTCGAGGCAAGGGCGCCCGGTACCGAACATTTCGATCACGCTGGCAAGGTGTCCGTGGGCGCGCTTCAGGCGCAGAATGATGTCGGGATGAGAGGCGTGCTGCATGCCCGGGACATATCCTCCCCCGGGGGATATGGCAATGACTTTCGGTGTTCGCGGCCGGGCCAGGCGTGGCGGCATCTAATCGAGAAAACGATCGCCAGGGTCTCATTTGGCGGGGCAAGAAAAAGTCGAGGGGCGCACTACAAGTCCATCCGGGTGTGTTGCACAGGACGGCAATCTGCGCTGTGGGACTGGCCTCTCCAAGCAGTCAGCTGGTCGCGGGAATCAGCGCGGCCTTGTCCTGTCGGATGCCAGCCACTGGGACAAAGTGAGCTTTCGCTGCGGTTATTCCAATGCCCGCTTGCGAAAGGGTGGACCCAATTGGGTCAATGGCGCCAGCACTGGAAACATTTGAGTTTTCGGCTACTGACTACCCGACAGTGAAGCCCGGACAGCATCTGTCATCCCGGCTGCCACCGGCGAGCCTCGACGGTATGTCGCTGGAGTGGATGAAGGACGGAGAGAGACCCGGGACTGGCGAAATCCTGGAAGGCGACGCGCTTGACCCGATGGCGGAGTGATGCCGGGAACCAAAGGGCGAGCGTCAGAGCGGGATCGTCAGCGTGTAGCGCGTTCCATCGGGCCCACTGTTCCTGTGAATCGCGCCGCCGAGCTGACCGGAAAAGGCTTCGGTCAGCTTCTGTCCCAGGCCGGAAACCACGCTAGCCGCCGGATCGATGCCCGGTCCGTCGTCCCAGATCAAGACGGTCATCGTGTCGTTTTGGCTTGCGAGACTGACGCCCATGCGGCCTTCCGAGCGCTCGCGGAAGGCATACTTCAGGCTGTTGGTGACGATCTCGTTGAGGATCAGCCCCAGCGGCACCGCGATCCGCGTCGAAAGAGGCTCTGCCGCGATGTCGAATTCGAGCGCCACGTTCACCGCGCCGCTGGACGAGGCAACAAGATCCCTCACAAGGGTCGAGAGGTAGACGTCGGCCTGAACCGTATCGACCGAATGCGCATGTGAGAGGTTGCGATACAATGTGGCGACCGCTTCGATGCGGGCGCGCATCCGGTTGAAGGCGGCCTGACACTCCGCATCGGTCAATGACCGAGCCTCCATTGCGATGATCGCGCCGATCATCGACAGGCTGTTCATGACGCGGTGGTTGAGTTCTTCCAGCAGACGCCCGGCCTGCTCAAGGGCGGCCTCGCGCTCGGCTTCAAGCCGCCGTCGCTCGGTCACGTCCTGCATCGCCAGCAGGAGCATCCCGGTGTGATTGCCTTCCCGGAAGACCTTGCGAGCGTTGAGCAGGATGATCTTCTCGCCGATGTTCGGGAAGGTGTGCCGGACCTCAAAGTCATCGACCGAAGCGTTCCGCGGCACGATGTCGGTCAGCAGGTCCAGAAGCTCGGGAATATCCCACTGGCCGTTCCCGAGATCGTCAAGCCGACGTCCGATGGTCGCCTCCCGATCGACCTGGAAGGTCGCGTAGAAGCATCGGCTGGCCGTGACCACCGACAGGCGGTCATCAAGCACCAGCAACGGCTCCCGGAGCGTGTCCACGATACCGTTGGACAGGATACGCTGCCGCTCCAGTTCGGCGCCTGCATCGCTCTCGCGGGTCACGTCCTCGATGGCCACGAGAATGCGCCGCGAGCCGTTGCCGGGGCGAATGGTTTTCCGGGCATTGAGGCGCATCACCCGGCGCCCGACGTGCTCGAACACATGATCGACCTCGAAGTCTTCGACGGCTACGCCCCCCCGGAGAATCCTCTCCAACTGGTCGAGCAGGTCCGGGATGTTCCACTGGCCGTTGCCAAGGTCCGGCAAAGGGCGCCCGAGGGTCTCCTGACGCCTGACGCCGAACGTTTGGTAGAATCGGTCGCTGGCGTATTCCACGACCAATTCATCCGTCAGGACGAGAAGACTTTCCCGGAGGCTTGCCACGATCTCGGCGTGGTCGATCTGATGCAACGTGGCGGCTTCGATGACACGGTACCTCTGGCAGCAGGTGACGAACTCGCCTTCGGCAGGACACCCGGTTAATACGAATGATAAAATTTGGAACGGATTCGATACCTTTAGGTTCGCTTTTAAGACGAGCAGGCACAAAAATAAACTGGCAAACAGCAGTCATCGTCGAGGACGAGGCGCTGATCGCTCACGAACTCTAGGGTGAGGACTCATAGCCAATAGATGACAGTTGCGGCAAGGGCGATGGCTGAGAGGAAGACCTTCGGACATCTATCGTATCGTGTTGCGACAC
>NZ_FNOB01000041.1 GCF_900106675.1 Allgaiera indica | reverse complement strand
GGTGGCCGCGATGACGGCCGGGCCTTACGGCCTGCGCAACGCCGCCGTGCCGGTCGACCTCGGCACCTTTCCGAGCCAGATCGCTTGGCACCCGCGCCTGCGCCGAGATCAGGGCCATGCCTGGCTGCGCGCGCTCATCGCAAATGTCGTCAGCAAGTTCAATTCGCCGGGCTGAAGGGGCGCGACACCATCGAATTTCGTCTATAATTTCGCATTCTACGTGGCCCACACCCGTGAAATCGCTGCCCACGATCGCGCGAAACGTGTGCCCACGCTGCCGCGAAATCAGCGCCCATCTTCCGCGAAATATACAAGTTCCGGGAACCCTCAGACAAGCTGATGCAGATATTGGCCGCCGCCACGTAGCGTTCTTGACCGCTCGGGCAACTGGCGTCCCGTGTTCTGCGGAGAGTTACTCCATCACATAACCGAGCCCCCGATAACCCGAACGTCGCTTGGCCGCCATCCTGGCAATGACCGGGACTGAACTGTCGACATAATCAACCACCAGCACGTCTTTCTTTTTGTCATGCCGCCGATGCAACCTGACCACATATTGCGCCAACGTGCCTTTCCAGGCGATTGGCATCGTCAGGAACAGGGCATCGAGCCGGGCGTCATCGAAACCCTCGCCGATATAGCGCCCTGTCGCGAGGATCAGCCGTTCCTTATCATCGGCAACATTCAACGCCGCATGCGCGACCTTCCGGTCTTTGGCAGACATGCCGCCACGGAGCACCACGATGTTCTTGGCGAACCTAGAGAACCGCTGCTGAAGGTATTCGAGATGATCTTTCCGCTCGGTCAGCACGATCGGCGAGCGTTTGGCCTCCAGTGATTTCAACACGTCGTCAACCGCGCCTTTGCGAACCAGGCTCTGGATCAGCGCCACGTCGACCACACCGGTGGGTTTGCGCTTTCCGGCACCGATGGTGCCGACTTGCTTCGGGTCGATCTGCAGAAATGACCCAAGGCGCTCGACCCACTGGCTTAGCAGTTCCCGGCGGGGAACCAGCACCAGCGTGTTGCGCGCACGGTGCGCGATCAGCGCCGAGGCCACAACCGCGCTGCCACTCTCGCCGAGTGGCGTGGCCTTTGCGCCGGGCAAGGGGCAAGCATGTAGCCCTAGCTTGGAGCGACTTTCACCACTTTGACAAAGCCGAAGGGTGTCCTCCGACCTACTGTGCTGCGTGAACGCCAACTACCTCAACGCCGCTTTCTGCGGCCCAGGATCTTGTTGCCTCGGGGGCCGGATTGCACGGGGGTGTTGGTGTGGTTTTCTTTCAGCAGTTTGCGCCACCGATCAAGGCGCGCAGGGTCCAGCGTTCCGGCCCTGATCGCCGCCTGAACCGCACAGCCCGGCTCGTGCGCATGGGTGCAATCGCGAAAGCGGCAGTGGGGCGCAAGCTCGGTGATCTCTGCGAACAGCGTCTCCAGCCCGGCGGCGACATCGCTGACATGCAGCGTTCGCATCCCCGGCGTGTCGATCACCCAGCCGCCGCCAGCAATGGCATGCAGCGAGCGCGACGTCGTTGTGTGGCGTCCCTTGGCGTCGCCCTCTCGAATGCCGCCGGTCGGCTGCGCGTCCTCCCGCGACTTCGCAGCAAGCGTGTTCAGCAGCGTCGATTTTCCCACTCCGGAGGACCCGACCAACGCGACGGTCTGCCCCAAACCGCACCATGGCGCCAAAACCGTCGCCGCGTCCGGTGCTTTCGCATTCAACGTGACCACGGTCAGCCCGCGCTGCAGCGCCGCCGCCTCTTGCTGATACCGTGCCGCATCCGCGACCTGATCGACCTTCGTCAACACGATCACCGAGTTTGTCCCGGCCTCGTTTGCGAGCGCCAGATAGCGCTCAAGCCGGGCGGGATTGAAATCGTCGTTGCACGAGGTCACGATGAAAAGCGTGTCGACGTTTGCCGCAATAAGTTGCTGGGTGCGGGCGCCCTCGGTCCGGCGCTGCAGCAGGGCCTTACGCTCCAGACGACGCCGGAACATGTGCGTCTCGGCGTCGGCCAAAACCCAATCCCCTACGGCAAAATCCGTTGTATTGGCGTGGATGGGCAGGTTGATCCGCACTGGACCGGCCTCAGATTCAGCGGTCAGCCGCGACCGGTGCACCGTCGCGATGCGCAGGCGGGCAAAGCCGGTTTCGTCGGGTTCCAATTGGTCGCCAAAGAACGCGGACCAACCGAGCGCGGTCAATGACAGGGGGGGCTGATTGAATGACTGTGTCACTGGGGCATAGGTGGCCTTGGCACCGGGTGGATGCAAGCCTTCCTTTTCTGATCCGTTTCACTCATGTTGAAAAGCAATACCTTCTGCCCGTCCCGGCGGATGCTGATCGGCGGCGAGACCGCCGAGATGTTCGTAGCTTTCCAGTCAAGCCGGGTCTTGATCACCCGTGCCGTCCAGAATGAGACGAACGATGTCTTCGTCCACGAGGCTGTGGGCGCACCATGCATCCCAGTCGACCTTCCCCTTGCGCCAGGCCCGGCTGACCCCTCGCCATCGGGCTCGGACCGATGGCGCGACCTTGCCGACAGCGCCTTCGAACAGGCCGGTGAGCGCCCGCTTCACCCGCCAAGTATTGGTATCGGCGAAATATACCGCCGCAATCAGCGCCTTGGCTACTTCCATGACCGTGGGAGCAGCGGGGATCAGCTCCGCCCACCGTGCTGAGCCTGCTGCGGTTCAGCGAAGTGGTCGTCGGATCTCGCGAAGAAGACGCGCGTATTGGGTTCCCTTGGATGCCCTCCACGAGGACCCGAGCACCAGACGCTTCACGACATTGATCCATGATAGTTTTCCGCGTCAACAATGCGCTAGTATTGTTTCTGCGGCGCTACCAGTTTGACTGTCAAGCCGACATGAAAGTTATTGAATCAGCTCATTTTCCTTTTCAACGGGAGTGGAAATTATCATGCCGCGCTTGAAATCCCAGAAAGTCGCTCTTTCATTCCTCGCCGCCCTCGCCTGCACGCCGCTGGCGGCCCTCGCCAGTACGATCATGGGTGCGGATCTGTCGAGCTTTACCGTGCTGGGCGCCTCGACCGTCACCAACGCCCCCACAAGCACCATCCGCGGGAATGTTGGCGTCTGGCCCGGTACGTCGCTCACCGGTTTCACCAGCGTATCCAACTCCGCCGTCTCCGACCCTCAGGTGACCGATGGGCTGGTTCACTCGGCTACTGCGCTTGCGGAAACGGCGCAGGGTCAGCTCACGGCTTCGCGGAACGATCTCGCCTCGCTGGGCGGCGGCACCGTGCTGGCTGCAAATCTGGCCGGCCTGACGCTTTCGCCGGGCGTTTATACGGTTCCTGCTGGAACGACAAATCTCTCAGGCACGCTGACCCTCGACGGCGGCGGCAACGCTAACGCCGCCTGGGTGTTCCAGATGCCCAGTACGCTGATCACCTCGCCCGACGCTGTGGTGAACATGATCGGAACCGGCACGGGCGCCGGGCTTTTCTGGAATGTCGGAAGCTCTGCGACCCTCGACACAAACACGATGTTCTTGGGAAACATTCTCGCCTACTCCTCGATCACCGCGAATACTCGCGCGAGCAATAGCTGCGGCCGACTTCTCGCCGGCACCGGCGCGGTGACGCTGGACCAGAACGGCCTCTCGGGAGTTTGTGGCGGTCTCCTCTCGGGCACCCACGGTCTGAACGGCGGTTTCGACGTCACGGTCGATGGCAGCACACGTAAGGTGGCGTTTTTGAAGTCTGCGCCCATTGCGGCAGTGCCCCTTCCCGGCTCCTTCGGACTTCTGGGGCTTGGGCTTGTTTTCCTGTTCGCAGTTCGCCGCAAGCGCGCGACAGCCTGAAAACAGCACGGTCGCCGCCCCTCAGGGCTGGCGGTTTCTGCAACACCGGCGCGGCGGCGTTGCCGAGCAGCCTGCCCGAGGCCGACCCGCCGCAGTCCTCGCTCGGGAATCAGACGCCGCTCGAAGCGCGCCCGGCGCGCTGGACCAGAACGGCCGACCCGACGACCAATCTCAAACCCGCTGACTCTCGTTATGAACAACAAACCCAAGGTCGGCAGGTCGCGCAGGATAGCTGCCTGGCTGAACCTGGACATGAACTCTCGAACCTTGGCCCGTTTCCCCGGCTCCTCGTCGCTCGCGTCAGAGCGCAAAGCGCCTCGGATCTCGGCAAGTGTCGATGCGGGTGCGGCGTCAAACAGACCCGTGCGTAAGGCGCGTTATACCGCGCCGCCGGGCACGGGCCTGGGGCGGACCGCCAGCGCCGCCTACCGCGTGAACCCCGACAACGTGGCCGGGCAGGCCGGGGTGGAGGCGAGGCTGGCACTGCGTGCCACCTTCTTGCGTCAGGAATTCAGCTCATAGCCCCGTTCACCATGGACCGAAAGGTCAAGGCCGTTGGTCTCGGTCTCGGCATCGACGCGCAGCGAGGTGAACGCCGCCGCGATCCGGGCCAGCACATAGGTCGCGACCAGCGTGTAGACGCCGACGATCAGCAGGGTGCCGGCCTGCGCGGTCCAGCTGCCCTTGCCCAGCACGGCGATCATCAGCGTACCGAAGATCCCGCCCAGCCCATGCACGGCGAAGACGTCGAGCGTGTCGTCGATCCGGCTGTGGTTCTTGAACAACAGCACCGCCTCCTGACACAGGATGCCGGCCGCCGCGCCGATCAGCAGGGCGCCTGCGGGCCCCACATAGCCCGCCGCCGGGGTGATCGAGGCCAGCCCCGCGATCGTGCCGGTGACCAGGCTGACCAGCGAGGAACGGCCGAACTTGATCCGCTCCCACAGCGCCCAGGACAGCGAGGCGGCGGCGGCCGAGATATGGGTCACCGCGATCGCCATCGCGGCGGTGCCATTGGCGGCCAGCGCCGAGCCGCCGTTGAATCCGAACCAGCCCACCCACAGCATCCCCGCGCCGATCGCGACATAGCCGGGGTTGTGCGGCGGCGTGTGGCGGTTGCGGCGCGGCCCCAGCATCGCCGCGATGACCAGCGCCGCCAGCCCCGCGGTTTCATGCACCACCACGCCACCGGCGAAATCCTTCACGCCAAGGGCGCCGAAGATGCCGCCGTCGGACAGGAAGCCACCGCCCCAGATCCAATGCGCGACCGGGGCATAGACCCCCAGCATCCACAGCCCCGAGAACAGCAGCACGAAGCCAAAGCCCACGCGTTCCACATAGGCGCCAACGATCAGCGCCGGGGTGATGATCGCAAAGGTCATCTGGAAGGCGAAGAAAGCGATCTCGGGGATCGAGCCGTGCAGCGTGGCCGGCGTGACGCCGATCAGCATCACCCGCCCCAGTCCGCCCCACAGCGCCCCGGCGCCACCGAAGGCGATGGAATAGCCCAGGATCAGCCAAAGGAGGCTCATCAGCGCGGCGAGGGCGAAGCAATGCATGAAGACGCTCAGGACATTGCGGGCACGCACCAGGCCGCCGTAAAACAAGGCAAGTCCCGGCAGGGTCATGAACAGAACCAGCGCCGTCGCGCTTAAAACCCAGGCTGTATCGGCGGCGTTCATGGCCTCTCCTCGTGCGGAATCCTCAGTCGCGGATCAGAAAGCGACTTGGAGGTGCTGAGAAAAGTGGCGTCCGTGCAAAATCGCGCACAATTTGGGTGCGATGTGCATATAGCCTAAATAATGGGCTGTTTTTGGGGCGAAAGTCGATTTCTTGATCTGATTGGGGGCGGCGATGGCTGCGTGACGGGGGCCTGTGTCGTAGGCCCCATCGGCCGTCACTCTTTCGATGGGCTGGTCATCGAAGGGTCGGCATTGTGAAGATCGACTACCATCTGGGCGGAATCGCGGCCGCCGGTCCCCCTAGAGGATACACCCCCGGTGAGCGGGCCTGTGAAACCGAGCTCAACCATGGGCTTGGCGGCTGCCGCTCCGGCCAGAAGGGTTCCGCAGCGCGCTACCCAGCCGCCGGCAGAGGCGCTCAGCGTCATTCGTGTCCTCTGGGTGTCAACGCCAC
The DNA here is from genome assembly GCF_900106675.1 of Allgaiera indica. GTDB lineage: Bacteria > Pseudomonadota > Alphaproteobacteria > Rhodobacterales > Rhodobacteraceae > Acidimangrovimonas > Acidimangrovimonas indica. The sequence continues at coordinate 6,765 of NZ_FNOB01000041.1, read as the reverse complement.
CGATCTTTTAGGTCCGCATCCGTCCTTGCCTATGGATGCCCGCCTTGTTGACGGGCTATGGATCGCGAAAGCGGCCAAGCCTCACAGATCGGCAGATGCAACCTCTCTTCACCTCAAGGACAAGATCCATGACTGACGGCACCAAAGCCTTTTCCTTCGATACGCCCGGCTCCATGCTGATGGAATGGGGCGGCGCAAGGCGTCTGGGGGCGCTTCTCGGCGCGTGGTTTTCCGAACGCAACCTGCTGATCGTGACAGACAAATTCCTGCATGAAACCAATGTAATCGAGCCCGCCAAGGCCTCGCTGGAAGCGCATGGTTTCCAGGTGACGGTGTTTGACGACGTGGTGGCCGATCCGCCGGAGGCCGTATTGATGGCCTGTGTCGACTGCGCAAAGGCTGCCGGTGCGGATATCGTGGTGGGGCTGGGCGGTGGCTCCTCCATGGATATCGCCAAGCTTGCCGCCGTCATGTTGGCCTCGGATCAACCGCTTGCCGAGCTTTATGGAATTGGCAAGGTGGAGGGGAAACGCACCCCGCTGGTTCAAATTCCGACCACCGCAGGCACGGGATCAGAGGTGACAAACATCACCATCCTGACCACGGGCGAAACCACCAAGATGGGCATCGTCGCGCATCAGCTATATGCCGACCGCGTCCTGCTGGATGCCGAGCTCACAATCGGACTTCCCCCCCTCCAGACCGCCGCGACAGGCATCGACGCGATGGTCCACGCGATCGAAGCCTTCACCAGCCAGCACAAGAAGAACCCGCTGTCGGACCTGTTCGCCAAAGAAGCGCTGCGCTTGATGAGCGCAAACCTTGTCGCGGCCTGCGAGGACGGCAGCAACCGCCAGGCGCGCGAGGCAATGTTGCTGGGGGCCAACCTGGCGGGACAGGCATTCTCGAACAGCCCTGTGGGCGCAGTCCACGCGCTTGCCTATCCTTTGGGCGGGCATTTCCACCTGCCCCACGGCCTGACCAACGCCCTGATGCTGGGCCCGGTCCTGCGCTACAATATGCGCGCCGCCGCGCCGCTTTATGCGGAACTCGCCGATGTGGTCCTGCCCCCGTCCGACGAGGGCATTCAGGGCCGATCCGCCGCATTTGTCGCCTATATTGAGGATCTGATGGACCGTTCAGGTGCCCCCCGCCGCCTGCGCGACTGCAATGTGACCAAGGACAGCCTTCCGATACTGGCCCGCGACGCAATGCTGCAGACCCGACTTCTCATCAACAACCCTGTCGCAGTCACGCAGGACGATGCGCTCGCGCTCTATCAGGAGGCCTTCTAACCCCGGTAATTGCGTAAGACACGTCACAAACGACGTCGTTATGCACGTGTCTTAGGCCATCACGCCGACCTCCGGCAGGCGGTTACAATCGGGCGCTTACCTTCTGTCCGATGCGCGCTGCTGTTTCACCGCGCCTGAGGACCTGCGTCACCAAGCCGTCACCGAGGAGGCCGGACATGGCCGCAAGGAGACGCAAAAAGCAGTTGTCGTCTCTGCCAAGGCATTGGGAGAATACCATGATTTCCCGGAGCTCAAGGGGTTCGGCCGGATCGAGAGGACGCGGGAAGTGGAGGGAAAGGCAACCTCCGAGACGCGCTTCTTCGCGCTTTCCTGGATGCCCACCCCGGAGACGCTGCTCACCACGGTCCGCGATCATTGGGCCATCGAAAACGCCCTGCATTGGCAGTTGGACGTTTCCTTCCGTGAGGACGCTGCGCGCAACCGGAAGGACAACGGCCCGGGAAACATCGCTGTCCTGCGCCGCCGCGCACTCGACGTGGTGCGACGCGATCCCTCGAAGATGTCACTCTCTATGAAACTCAAGCGCGCGGGCTGGGACGATAAGTTCCTACGACAACTTATCAACAACATATCAGTTACTTAGGCCAAAAGCGATTGCCCTTCTGTGCCGGGGAGCTCCTGTAATTACGCGACACTCTTCCATTTTAGCGGGGTAACGTAAACGATGCTATCACCAGCACTGACCATCAAATCGCCGTCCTGAATATTAATCTGGAGCCTCATCGCGCGGCTTGCCAGTTTTGCCAGTTCGCCAGTGTCTTTCTCGGAAAAATTTGTCACTTGAAGGTTCTCAAAACGGGTGGTGCTATTTTTGATCTTATCCCACCACATCTCGGCTGTCCTGCCGCCGTAAGGATAGACAACCACCTTGTCAGCTTTGCTACAGGATTGACGCATCACCTTCTCGCTGGGAAGCCCTAAGGCCACCCACACATCAAGCTCTCCGCTGAGGCTCTTCTGCCAAATATCGGGTTCGCCATCCGTTGAAATGCCCTTCGTCATTTCCAAATTCTCATGGGCATTTAGCGCAAAAGCGACAATGCGCACCATCAGCCGTTCAACCGTCTCCGATGGATGCTTCGCAACGGTCAGTTTATGGGTCTCATAATAGTGGCGATCCATGTCGGAGACTGAAAGCTCAACTTTGTAAATGGTGGCATTTTGCGCCATGATCTGTTGAGAACGGCGGTGCAAAAGTCGGCCACGGTAGCGGCGGGATGAGCCTGCTGCGGGCGGCGTAAAAGTCGTCCACTTTTGCCCTTTCTGGCGACAGGGAGGGCGGGAGGATTTTCACCGTGGATTTGTATCGGAAGGTTCGGCTGGCCTGTGCTGAGGGGATGAGCCAGCGAGAAGCGGCGCGGCATTTCAACATCTCGCGCGACAGCGTTGCCAAGATGATGGCGTTCTCGGTCCCGCCCGGATATCGGCGGACGGCACCGGTCAAGCGGCCGAAGCTGGATGCCTTCACCGGGATTATCGACGGCTGGCTGGAGGGTGATCGCGAGGTCCATCGCAAGCAGCGGCACACGGCGAAGCGGGTGTTCGAGCGGCTGCGTGATGAGCACGGCTTCACCGGCGGCTACACGATCGTGAAGGATTACATGCGGCAGCGCGAACGGCGCGGCCGCGAGATGTTCGTGCCGCTGGCGCATCCGCCCGGTCATGCCCAGGCCGACTTCGGCGAGGCGGTGGTCGTCATCGGCGGCGTCGAGCAGAAGGCGCATTTCTTCGTCATGGACCTGCCGCACAGCGATGCCTGCTTTGTCCGTGCTTATCCTGCGGCGACAGCGGAAGCCTGGGTTGATGGCCACGTCCACGCCTTCGCGTTCTTCGGCAAGGCGCCGGTGTCGGTCCTCTACGACAACGACCGCTGTCTGGTTGCGAAGATTCTTCCTGATGGAACGCGTCAGCGGGCCACGCTCTTCAGCGGGTTCCTGTCGCATTACCTGTTCCGTGATCGCTACGGGCGGCCCGGCAAGGGCAATGAGTGAGCCATTGAAGGCGCCATTGGTTCGAGCCCAATGGCGAACGGCAACGCGGAGGGGTTGGTCGGTTACTCCCGCCGCAACTTCATGGTGCCGATCCCGCGGTTTGCGACCTGGGACGCGTTCAACGCCTACCTGGAGGAGCAGTGCCACAGGCGTCAGGCGGATGTCCTGCGGGGCCAGTCCGAGACGATCGGCGAACGGCTCACGCGGGATCTGGCCGCGATGGCCGACCTGCCGGCCGCGCCGTTCGATGCCTGCGATCAGACAACCGGACGGGTCAGCTCCCAGGCCTTGGTGCGCTACAAGACCAACGATTACTCGGTGCCAGTGGCCTATGGTCATCGCGACGTCTGGATCCGGGGCTATGTCGATGCGGTCGTGATAGGCTGCGGTGGCGAGATTATCGCCCGTCATCCGCGCTGCTACGACCGAGAGGACATGGTCTTCGATCCGGTGCATTACCTTCCGCTCATCGAGCGCAAGATCAATGCCCTGGATCAGGCGGCGCCCCTGGCTGAATGGGACCTGCCGCCGGAGTTCGCGACCCTGCGCCGCCTGATGGAAGCGCGGATGATCAAGGCCGGACGCCGCGAGTATGTCCAGGTTCTGCGCCTTCTGGAGACTTTCGGCATCGACGACCTGCACGCGGCGGTAAAGAAGGCGCTGCAACTGGGCGCGGTCGGCTTCGATGCCGTCAAGCACCTCGTCCTCTGCCACGTCGAGAAGCGGCCGCCGAAGCTGGACCTCGACATCTATCCCTACCTGCCGCGCGCGAACGTAGAGACGACCTCGGCCGCCAGCTACATGGCTCTGATGGCAGAGGTTGCGGAATGACCTTAGCCCCGAAGATCCTGCTCGCGGATCATCTCAAGACGCTGAAGCTGCCCACCTTCCTGCGGGAATACGACAAGCTCGCCCGCCAATGTGCCGCCGAGGGGCTGGATCATGTCCAGTTCCTGGCGCGTCTGGTCGAGCTGGAGCTAATCGACCGCGAGCGCAGGATGATCGAGCGTCGCATCAAGGCCGCGAAGTTCCCGGCCACCAAGAGCCTGGACAGCTTCGACTTCAAGGCGATCCCGAAGCTGAACAAGATGCAGGTGCTGGAACTGGCTCGCTGTGAATGGATCGACCGCCGCGAGAACGTCATCGCGCTCGGCCCCAGCGGCACGGGCAAAACGCACATCTCTCTGGGGCTCGGGCTCGCCGCCTGCCAGAAGGGCATGTCGGTCAGCTTCGTCACCGCCGCCGCGCTGGTCAACGAGCTGATGGAGGCCCGCGACGAACGCCGTCTGCTCCGCCTGCAAAAACAGTTGGCTGGCGTCAAGTTGCTCATCATTGACGAATTGGGCTTCGTGCCTTTGTCGAAGACCGGCGCCGAGCTCTTGTTCGAACTGATCTCGCAGCGATATGAGCGCGGTTCCACGATGATCACCAGCAATCTGCCATTCGACGAATGGACAGAAACCTTCGGCACCGAACGCCTGACCGGCGCATTGCTTGATCGGCTGACCCACCACGTCAACATTCTGGAGATGAACGGCGATAGCTATCGGCTCGGACAAAGCCGCGCCCGAAAGGCCCAAGCCGCCACCTGATCACCTGTTGCGGAATTGGCCCTGCGGGCCAATGCGCCATGGCACGCGCCAGCTATCTGAAGAGCGCGCGCGCCATGGCGCTTGGCACCCCGCCACTGGCCTGGTTTTGCGCCGCCGCGTGGCCGGTTTTTACTCCGCCGTTGACATCTGTCCCAAAACCTCAAAGATTTGGATCTTTACGGGATCTGGCGACCTTATGAAAGCAGATATAAAGGCCGCTACTATTGAGATCGAAGTGCCGCGCCTGCGAAGGGCGGCTTCCGGTCGGCAGCCTCTGATGCAAGCCCCTCCATCATCCGTGCGAAGAACCTGATGATGGAGCTGCAGGCCGACCTCGGGCTGTCGTTCCTGTTCATCAGCCACGACATGGCGGTGGTTGAGCGCGTCTCGCATCATGTGGCGGTGATGTATATGGGCCGGATCGTCGAAATCGGAACCCGCAGGGCAGTTTTCGAGGATCCCCAACATCCCTATACCCGCAAGCTGATGGCGGCGGTTCCGCTGCCCGATCCGCGCAACCGCCGCCCGCATGAGGACCGCCGTGCGCGCATCTTGCCATCGGCGACCTTTCCGGTCGGCCACTCGCCGGCCCCCTCGGTCTACAAGGATCTGGGCGACGGGCATTTCGTCATCTTGGACTGATGCGGCGCGGGAAGGGTGCAGCCCTTGTCCGGATCGGTTCGGCTGATGCCCGCCCGCTCGTTGCGCTCCGGCGCCCTCCTGCACCTCCGCCGCGGGCCCAGCCCGTTAGGGCTGGACCTTGGCCAGAAAGGGCGGGTTCGCAGCGTCTTACCCATGCGTGCGTCCGAAGCTGCCAAGAAATCCTTGCTTAACACATTGATTTCAAAGCACGCTCAGACGCACGCAACAGTGCCGGCAGATTTGGGCGAATAAGCCGGTTCGTGGCGGATCCCCGGGGGGTGCTACATCATCGAGTCCATACCCGCCATGTCGGAGCTGCTGCCAGATCCGTGCTTCGCGGGCTTGTCGGCGATCATGACTTCCGTGGTGATGATCAGGCCAGCGATGGAAGCGGCGTTCTCAAGGGCGATGCGGACCACCTTGGTCGGGTCGATGATGCCCGCCGCAAGCATGTCACCATAGACTTCGGTCTGCGCGTCAAAGCCGAAGCTGCGGTTGTCGTTCTCGAGCACCCTGCCCACGACCACCGAGCCGTCGACCCCGGCATTCTCGGCGATCCGCCGCAGCGGCGCCTGCAACGCACGGCGGACGATCCGGATACCGGTGTCCTGATCGTCGTTCTCGCCGGTCAGCGACGCCAGCGCCTTGCCGGCATGGATCAAGGCCACGCCGCCACCGGGCACGACACCCTCCTGGACTGCGGCCCGGGTCGCGTTCAGCGCGTCGTCGACGCGGTCCTTGCGCTCCTTGACCTCGATCTCGGTGGCACCGCCGACGCGGATCACCGCAATGCCGCCGGCAAGCTTGGCCAGCCGTTCCTGCAGCTTCTCCTTGTCATAATCCGAGTCCGTGTCGGCGATCTGTGCACGGATCTGCCCGACCCGAGAGGCGATCGCCGCCTTCTCGCCGTCGCCGTCGATGATCGTGGTATCTTCCTTCGAGATCAGGACCTTGCGGGCGCTGCCCAGCATGTCCAGCGTGACATTCTCAAGCTTCACACCCAGATCGGGCGAGATCACCTGACCGCCGGTGATGATGGCGATATCCTCCATCATCGCCTTGCGGCGATCGCCGAAGCCCGGCGCCTTGACCGCAGCGACCTTCAGCCCGCCGCGCAGCTTGTTGACCACCGGTATTTGTCAAAGTAGTTGTCGCGTGCTCGTAGTTTTAAGCTGCGTTTTCGACGGGCTTTGCCATGGGGCCTCCTTCGCCAGCTTTGTTGAT
>NZ_FNOB01000033.1 GCF_900106675.1 Allgaiera indica | reverse complement strand
CCCCCATGAAGCTGGCGGCGGCGGACCCGTCGCCGGGCCGGCTGATCAAGCAGCCTGAAAACGAATGCGCGTGACAACTACCTTGACGAATACCGTTTCTCTGCAACCACTACGACAGCAAATCTTTCGGTTACCGCCACCGTCGTCAACAGTTGCACGGTCACGGCCCCAACCGCCATCGCGTTCGGCCCGATCACCGCATCGACCACAACGAACCAGACCACGGCTGGTGTTGTCTCGGTGGACTGCACCGCAAATCAGGCTAGCGTCTCTGTCACTCTCGACGGGGGCGCTAATGTGAGCACTGGGCAGCGCCGAATGTCTGACGGCGGAACCAACTACATGCCCTACAATCTCTTCTCTGACGCGAGCCACACCACGTCAATCGCAGTTGGCGGCACGATCTATTCCGGCGGCATTACTGCGCTAACGCCTCAGAATATTTCGATTTACGGGCAGGTGCCACCCGGTAGCTATGTCGCGGGATCCTACACGGACACTGTCCTCGTCACTTTGACCTACTGAGGGCTGTCTGCCATGACGTTTTCACTGCTGGAAGCCGCCCGTGTCTTCGTAGGGTCTTTGCTGCTGTTAGTTGCCGTCCCATCCCTGTGTGCGGCCGACAGTCTTACCGTCTCACCGACGCACCTCTTCATCAGCGCGCCAGCGACCCAGACGACACTGACAGTGCGGGCGAAGGGCCGGAGGCCGGCCTTTCTGCAAATCCGCGTCATGCGGTGGCGGAAGGGGACCGACCCGAGGGCCATCTCGCCAACGCAAGATGTCGTCGCGAGTCCGCCATTTGCGAGGCTCTTGCCGCGGCAAGAGCTGACCGTCCGAGTCGTGCGCGTCGCTCGACAACCCCTACATGCACCGAAATGCTATCGGGTGCTTGTGGATCTCCTGCCGGGGCCGGAACAGAACGGCCATGCTGTCAGGCTGCTGATACGGCAGTCCATCCCGCTATGCTTCACCAACTGAGAACAGCATGTCTGTCTTCCGTCGAGAGCGCCCCCCTCGGCCGCCCGTCAGTCGCCTCGTCCGTTCGGGCGGCGCACGATTGGGCCATTTCGCGCTGGTCGGGGCGCTTCTGACGGGCTTGTTCGCGAGCACTTCCACCGCGGACGGTCAGATACGGAAACCGGTTCTGAATGTTGCTGATGTCGTGCGGCCCGGCGCAGAGATGCCGCTCTATCTGGCGGTATCGATCAATGGCCGCGCCACGGGCCAGATCGCACATTTCTTCCTCCATACCGCAAGCAACCGGCTCTCGGCTTCCCGCCGCACGCTTCGGTCGCTGGGTCTGCGTCTGCCACTTCTTCTGGAGGGCGAGGTTTATCTCGATCAGCTACCGGGAATCCGGGCTCACTACGACGCGGATGCGCAGAGCTTGGCTCTGACCGCAACCGACAAGGCGCTGGCACCGGTCGTCATCTCCGCTGCGCCGCACTACGCACTTCCTACTCCGGATCGCAGCGTCGGCGCGGTTCTGAATTATTCGCTCAGCGCGGGTTTCAGTTGGGGGAAGACAATTGGCAACCCTGGACTGACCGATGTAACCGGCGCGCTGAATGGCTGGGTCTACAGTCCCGTCGGGACGCTCCGTTCCAGCGGATACATCCAGTCGGGTGCGCTGCATCCTAACGGGGGGCATTTTACTCGCCTCGACACTGCCTATCAGTTCGATCTGCCAAAGCCTGCCGTGAGCGTCACGGTGGGCGATTTCTTTACCACCGCGCTGTCTTGGGGCCGATCGATCCGCATGGGCGGCATCCAGATCCGGCGCGATTTCGCGCTGAACGAAAATCTCTTGCCGCAGCAACTCTTCGCCTTTTCCGGCGCGGCGGCAGTGCCCTCGACGGTCGATGTCTTCATCGCCAACAACCGGGCCTTTTCCACGCAGGTTGCGCCAGGTCCCTTCGAGTTGGAGGATATCGCCTTCCCTTCGGGCACAGGCAGTGCGGTCATCCAGGTGCATGGCGCCAACCGAAAGGTGACCTCACACAGGGTTTCGTTTTTCGCCGCCCGCGACCTGATCAAACGCGGCTTGCTGGATTTTGCTTTCGAGGCGGGACACCCACGCGAGGGCTATGGGATCGAAAGCAACGTCTACGCCGGCAAACTCGCCTATTCCACCACGTTGCGCTACGGGCTGACGGACCGGATCACCCTCCAAGGCCACCTCGAGGGGGAGCCTGGCCTGCATATGTTCGGCCTGGGTCTTACTGCGACACCGTTCAATCTGGCGGAGACAACCTTTGTCATGGGCGCGAGCCGCTACCAGGGCCGAACCAGCAGTTTCGCCTATGGTACTCTGCGGACGATTGTTCACGGTGCTACCGTTAACATGAGCATCCTGCATTCGCAGAACGGCTTTGCTGATCTCGCCTACGCGACGGGTGTCGATTATCTGGGCACGGCGGCGGTCGCCGGCTCCCAATCCCTGCTGGAATTCCCCAGAAGCCAGGAATTGATCGGTGTCACCTTCCCGGCCGGGCGCGAGCAGCGCAACGTCGGAGTCAGCCTCATCCATGCCCGGCGCGCCAATTCGGATGACCTCATCGTCGCCGCCTCCTACAGCCGGTCCCTCGGCTGGCATGACAGCTCACTCGATTTCTACGGTTCGCGCGATCTGAATACCAGGCACTCGACGTTGTCGCTCCGGGTCTCGATCCCCCTCGGCGACAGGAGCTACAGCAGCGTGGGCGTCCAGCAGCAAGACGGCGCTGCGATCGGTCCGACGGCCTACGTCATGCGTCCGATCTCGGAACGGGTCGGCGATTACGGCTACAGCGCCCAGGTCGAACGTTGGGCCGGCGGGACTCAGGTGATTGGTGGCGCTCGCTATCGCAGCCGTTACGGCAAGCTCGGAGTGGACTTCAGCCACTTCGGCGGCAACAGCTACCTCCGCCCCAGCCTTGACGGATCGATTGTTCTGGCAGGCGGTCGACTGGCGGCGGGCAATACCATTCACGACAGTTTCGCGCTGGTTGATGTGGGCGTCGCTGGTGTGCCGATCGCGCTGCAGAACCGTGTGGTGACGCAGACTGGACGGTTCGGCATGGCCTTGGTGACCGGTTTGACATCGAACCACCCCAACAGACTGTCCTTCAATGTCAAGAATCTGCCGGAGGGCGCAACGGCGAGCGCGACCGCTTCTACCGTCGTGCCCGCATCGCATTCCGGGATGTTTGTCGATCTCAAGGCGGATACACGCCCCTCGGCCCTGGTGAACCTACATGACAGGACGGGGCAAGTCCTTCCCCTGGGGGCAGCCGTCTCGCTTAACGGTAATTCCACGCCTTTCTCCGTAGGCTACGACGGCGAAACTTGGCTGGTGGGGCTGAAGACACAAAACAGCCTTAGGGTTACCTGGCCCGGCGGCACATGCAGCGCAAGCTTTGCCTACCATACCCGCACGACCTTCCAATCCGACATAGACAACATTGAGTGCCACTGATGATCGGACGCCTTCTTGCCCTCACTTGCACGATAATCCTCGGCCTTGCGGCTCCGGCCTTGGGCGTGACCTGTTCGGCGACGGTCAGTAACATCAACTTCGGCTCGATCAGCGTCCGGTCCGGCGCAACAAACCAGTCTACCGGAACGGTTCAGATCAACTGCTCCAATCTGCTGGTTTCGGCCGTTGGCGTCTGTCTCGACTTTGGCGCGGGAAGCGGCGGCGCCGCAAGCGGTCTGTCGCCGCGCTACATGCTGCGGTCGGATGGTAGCCAGCTCGCATATGACCTGAGCACGAGCAATGGAGGCGCGGCGCTGAGCAGCGTTTATGTCCTCGTGCCCTTGGTTCTGAACACTACCCTTGGCAGCACCAGCTTCACGATCTATAGCAACATCGTTTCGAACAGCGTTGCGGTGGGGACGGGCACCTACAGTTCGACCTTCAGCGATCCAGCCGACGTGTCCATGCAGTATGGCGTCCTCTCCTGCGGCCTCCTAGGAACGACCGGAACGGTATCGAATTTCACCGTCTCCGCAAACGTCGTCGCGAGTTGCCAGGTCAGTTCCGCTATCCTCGGCTTTGGCCAGGTGCCCTCGCAAGTGACAAGCCCGGTGGATGCCCAGACCACGATTAACGTCGCCTGCACCGATCAGACCCCATATTCCGTGCTCCTTGGACTCGGCACCGGTGCGGGGGTGACCGACCCCGCCCATCGAAAGATGGCAAGTGGCGCGAACACGCTCGACTACGGACTCTACCAAGATGCCGCACATACGACGCCGTGGGGGAACCAATCGACAAACGACGTCTCGGCAGTTGGAAACGGAAGCACCCAGTCTTTCTCCGTCTATGGCCAGATTCATTCCGGTCAAACAGTTCCGGTGGGAAGCTACGCCGACACCGTCGTCGTGACCGTCGCCTATTGATCGCAGAGCGCCAACGGCGGATCCTTCCCAACGCAACTGTTAGGCAGTGTTGCAGAGTTCGAGGGGGGGGAGAGGCATGCCGCGAATCCCGCAGCTTGGAGGCACGGCACGCCTGAATCTAAACCTATCCACTAATACAGGGTCTGGGGTCTGGGGGGCATTGTTGCAGAAGTCAGCGCTGGAAGGATTCACCTCGCGAATCCGGTAGGTTAAGAGGCTTTGCATGAGCAAGCCTGAACCTACCCGCTACCGCACGACGAACTGGAAATCCTACAACCAAGCGCTGAAGCGGCGCGGGTCGCTGCTGATCTGGCTCGACAAGGACATGGTGTGGCTGGCGCCCAAGGCGGGTCGCATGGGGCGACCGCCGGTGTTCTCCGATGCAGCGATCCAGTTCTGTTTGATGGTGAAGGTGCTATTCGGCCTGCCGCTTCGGCAAACGACCGGGATGGTGTCGAGCATCCTGCAGATGGCGGGGCTGGATTGGCCTGTCCCCGACTTCTCCACCCTGAGCCGTAGGCAAAAGACCATCACTGTCGAGGTCTCGAGCCGTCGCGCGGCAGGTCCCCTCAACCTGTTGGTCGACAGCACAGGGATCAAGTTCCTCGGGGATGGAGAGTGGCTCGCTCGCAAGCACGGCACGCATCGCAGACGCCAATACCGCAAGGTCCATCTTGCGATGGACACGGGCTCCGGCGATATCCTGGCCGTGGAATTCACGTCAAGCCGCGAAGGCGACAGCCCCGTCCTGCCGGACCTCCTGGACCAGATCCCGCCGGATCAGGAGATCGGCACCGTGACCGGTGATGGTGCCTTCGACACCCGCCGCTGCCATGCCGCGATCCTTGCGCGGGGCAGCACCGCAATCATTCCCATTCGCAAGAATGGACGCCTTTGGAAGGAGGATTGCCCCGCTGCGATCGCGCACAATGACATCCTGCGCGCCACCCGGCTCCTTGGGCGGGCGATCTGGAAAAACTGGTCCGGCTATCACATCCGAAGTCGGATCGAGGCGAAAATGCGGGGCCTCAAGTCCTTCGGAGAAAGGATCGCATCACGAGATCCCGACCGCCAGACCGCCGAAATCCACATCCGTATAGCCCTCATGAACCGCTTCAACTCCCTCGGCCAAGCCGAGATCGAGCGCGTCGCCTAAGGCTGCCGCGGGAAGGGGGAAGCTCGTCTCGAAAACGACTTCTGCAACAATGCCGCTTCTGCCGGGCGCCGCACTTGGGGAATTGGCCTTAGGTCAGGAAGAAGGCCACGGTCATCGCCACGCTGATCGCAGTGATGCAGCCGCGCAGAAGCTGCATGTTCGGGATCCGTCTCGCGAGCCACGCACCGAGATAGCCGCCGGCGGTCGTGGCCGGCGCCATCAACAAGGCTGCCGGCCAGGAGATCAGTCCGGCGGCGATGTAGGTGGCCACCGCGACGATCGAGAGGATCGCCGAGAGCAGATTCTTCAATCCGTTCATCCCGTGCAGGTCGCTGAACCCGAGCAGCCCGAAGACGGCGAGCAGCATGATCCCCAGCCCGCCGTTGAAGTAGCCGCCGTAGAGCGAGACCGCAACTAGCGCCGCTGTGGAGATCGTCGGTCCGGCTGCCGGGACGCCGCGCCGCCGCAACTCGGTCAGCAGGTAGGGCCCGGCTGCGAAGGCGACGGTTGCCAGCAGGAGGAGCCAGGGCACCATGGCCGAGAAGGCCTTGTCCGGCGTCAGCAGCAGCAGGCCGGCGCCGAGCAGCCCGCCCAAACTCGCACAAAGCATAACCGCTTTCAGCGGCAAAGCCCCCTCGGCCCGGATATGGTGGCGAAAGGCCCAACCGCTGGACAGGTAGCCGGGCAAGGCCGACAGCGTTGCGGTGGCGTTGGCGGAGACAGGTGGGGCTCCGGCCCAGACAAGGGCCGGGAAGGTCAGGAAGGTGCCGCCGCCGGCAATGGCGTTGAGGATGCCGGCCGCGAAGCCAGCGGCGAGAATTAGAACTGTCGAATACATCAAGAGCCCCTGTCGGAATCGGATTGCGCTATCTGGTGCAATCGGACATTGGTCTGCAAATTGGTCTAGAATTGAGGTGCATGTGACGCGTAGCAGCAAAGGCGACGCGCTGGCCCGCTTGCGTGGCTGGATCGAGTCCGAGCCACTTTCGGTTGGCGACCGGCTGCCCGCCGAGCGCCGCCTGGCGAGCAGGATCGGCTGCAGCCGCCAAACTTTACGCGCGGCTCTCGACAGGCTCGAGGCGGAGGGGGCGATCTGGCGCCATGTCGGCCAGGGCACCTTTCTCGGGCGTCGCCCGGCCGGACGACCGCTGCGCGACCGGCTTCTGATCGAGGCGACTTCGCCGCGCGATTTGATGGATGCTCGGCTTTTGCTCGAACCGCAGGTTGCGGCGGCCGCAGCCCGCCGGGCTGGATCGGCCGACATCGCCCTGCTCGAGCGCTGTGTGTCAGCCGGGCGGGCCGCGCGGGACCGCGCCAGTTGCGAACAGGCCGACAGCGCGTTTCATGGTGCGGTCGCCGGGGCAGCACAGAACCCGGTGCTCAGCGCCTTGCTGTCCTATCTTTCCGACGCCCGCCGCCGCGCCGCCTGGCAACGCGAGTGGGACCAGACCTATCGGCGGATCGGGGTAGCCGAGTTCACGGGGCTCCACAGCGATCAACACGCGGATATCGTAACGGCGATCGGCCGCCGTGATCCAGAGGCGGCGGAGGCGGCGATGCGCAGGCATCTCGAAACGATCGATGCCGCGATATCGGCCAAGGGGCCCTCTATCTGATGCCAGTCACCACCTTTGGCGTCGGCGCCTCACGCCCTGCGGCGACGCCTCACTGATGGACAGCACGGATAGGCGAATCCCTTGATCATTAACCGTTCCACTTTTGGGTCATGCCAGGTCTCATGGCCGCAGACGGGAAACAGGGCGGAATGCGGAACGAGGCCGCCGCGCGCCGCGCCGGCGATCCGTGCGATGGAATGCTCGGGAACGACGCCAAAAGCCGCGAGATCGCCCGCAGGTGCACTGCAGAGAGTATCTTGACCTTGGGGCGACGCCTTACCCGGCAAGACGAATGACCTGCGCCCCGGTCTCGGTCACGATCACGTCGAGTGCTATGTCGTGGGGCTGGGGGAATATGGTCGAAAGCCGGGAAGACTGGAATCCGATGCCTATGGTGAAGGGTCGCGGTTTGAGAGCAGCAAGTGTCCTGTCGAAATAGCCACCGCCATAGCCGAGACGATAGCCCTCTCCATCCCAGCCGACGAGTGGAGCAAGCGCGATGTCCGGTTTGACTTTCGGCGCGTCTGGAGGTGGCACCGGGATATTCCAGTCGCCGCGGACCATCCGGGTCTCGGGTGTCCAGCGCCGGAATACCAGCGGCGCCTTCTTGATCTCGACCAGAGGCAGGGCGATGCCGACGCCCGCCCGGTGCAATTCGGCCAACAACGGGCGCAGGTCCGGCTCTCCCTTGATCGGCCAGTATGCGGACAGGCACCTGCCATACGCGCCGCCAAGGTGTTCAGCGATGAAGCTGCGCAGACGGTTCGACAGGGCCGCGCTGGCGGCGGCACGTTCGGCGATGCTCAGCGCCTGACGCTCCGCCCTCAACCGCTGACGCTCTGACTTGCGCCATCGGGCGACGTCACGCGCCTGTTCGGGATCCACCATCAACGGGTCGAAATAATCCGGCGCTACCGCCGCCGCGAAACAGGGCGGAGAGGAGAAGGCGCCGGGGCGTTGGGTGTCATGGTCGTCTTCCATCATGCGGGGACCTTCCGACTTCGGATGCCTTGTCGGCGAAGGCGCGCAACGGGGCCAACGCTTCGCCACGGGGACAGATCGAACATGAGCCGCGAACCGGCGATGCGCTTGGTCCAGCGGATCATGTGCGCGGACCTTCGAACGATACCGGACCTCACAGTTCGAGCGTTCGTTGCAGGGCCCCGGCGCTCCACATCAGCAGGCCGGTGATCAGCGTGCTGGTTCCGACGCCCTCCACCCACGGGACAGTGCCGGCAATGGCCGTATTCCCCAGGGCAAGGAGGGTGATGCCAGCAAGTGACAGCCCGAGCCCGGCCATCAGCCGACACTCCCCAGGGGAAGGGCACCTCTGGGGCCGGTCCCCACGGCTTTCGCGCTGCTCCGCGGGGAAGTTCTCTCGAGCGCTACCCATCCTGTTCTCGTCGGCGTTCCTCATGACTTAACGAGCCTCCTGTCGAGATAGTCCTTCAGCGCGACCGCATTGTTGTGCTGCTCATCCCTCGCGCCGTAGACGAGTGTGACCGAGCCCTCAGCCGCATATTCGTACAGATGCGCGACGAGGGCGGATCGCGCGTCGAGTTCGTCCCAATAGACCGCCTTGAATGCCGCCCAGCGTTCGGGTTTGTGGCCGAACCAGCGGCGCAGTTCAGCGCTCGGCGCGATTTCCTGCATCCATTCGGCGACCTGGAGCCGATCCCGCGCCACGCTGCGCGGCCAGACCCGATCGACGAGTATGCGTCGCCCGTCCGAGACCCGTGCAGCCCGGTAGGCCCGTTTGATCCGTATGTCGGCCATCAGGAGGTTTTCCGCGAAGAGTCGAGGCTTCCTATGTCGCGCAATTCATCATATTGAGGAAGCGAATATAAATGCGATATGATATTCAATAATACGATATATGGGGGTTCCATGAACATCGAACATGCCCGAACTTTCCTTGCTGTCGCCGACACCGGTAGCTTCGTCGCGGCCGCCGAAAGGCTTCATGTCACCCAATCCACCGTGAGCGCCCGCATTCGGACACTCGAGGACCAGTTGGGCACCAGGTTGTTCACGCGCAACAAGGCTGGCGCGGCGCTAACCGCGGGCGGCGGGCGGTTCCTGAAACACGCAGCGCAGATGGTGCGAGCCCTCGAGCGGGCGCGGCAGGACGTCGGCCTGCCCAGGAAATTCCGCGCACGTGTCGTCATCGGGGCGCGCTTCGGCCTGTGGGAAGGGCTGATGATGCGGTGGTTCGCGGATATCCAGCACGCTCATCCACAGGTCTCGTTTCATTCCGAAATCGGATTCGAGCCGGAACTGATGCAGTCGCTGGTCGAGGGGCGCATGGATATCGGCGTGATGTTCACGCCGCAGCGCCGGCCGATGCTCGAACTCCTGCCCTTGCTTAACGAACACCTGGTGCTGGTCTCCACCGAACCGACCAGTAGCATGCAGCCCGACAGCTATATCCATGTCGACTGGGGGCCAGAGTTCGACACCCGGTTCCGCGCCAGCTTTCCGGAGTTTCCCGGCCCGGCGATATCGGCCAATATCGCCTGGCTTGGCCTCCAATATCTCAAGATCAATCGCGGCAGCGGCTATTTTCCCCGACGTCTGGTCGAACACCAGGTCGATAGCGGCGCCCTGTTCCCGGTGCCGGGTGCGCCGGTGTTCGAATTGCCGGCGTGGATCGTGCTCCGCGAGGACCGCAACAAGGCGCTTGTCGATCCGATGCTCCGGAGCTTGATGGCGGCGCAGGTGGCGCCTTGAGCTTCGGTCAATGTCCGCTCGAATGCTTTCCATGCGATCATCCGCTCGCCTTCAGCACCCTTCTGTGGAATTCTCGATCTCATCCGTAACCGGTATGAAGATCTTGGTGCCGAGGTTCGGCGCTGATTCTCGGATCAGGGTGTATGCTGCGAGCATCCGGGACGGAGGCACCGGGAGCACGAAGGTGCGGGCAGGCCGATGCACACGATGAGCTGCGAGCTCGTGTTAGTAGCTGGCCGCCTCTGCGACTCGCCCGGTTGCGCCGAGAGCGCGAATCCGTAGTTGTCGTGTCGCCCGCAGCTCCCGCTTGTTGTCACTGGCAAGGGAGGCGCGCATGCGACGCGTAGTCGGCTTGGACATCCACCCCACCTTCGGGGAGGTGGTGATCTGGGAGAATGGCCTGACCCGGCATGAAGGCCGGGTCGAGATGACCCGCACGCCCTGGAAGGGTTCGGCAGGCAGCTTCTGAAGACAGACGAGGTCGTGATCGAGGCGGCGGGGAACTGCGTGGCAGTCTCCCGCGTGCTGACGCCCTACGTCGCGCGAGTGGTGATCGCCAATCCGCTGCAGGTGAAGGCGATCGCCCATGCGCACGTGACGACCGACAAGGTCGACGCCGCGACGCTGGCGAGCCTGCATGCCGCCGGTTACCTGCCGGAGATCTGGACCCCGGATGCGGCAACGGAGCGGATGCGCCGACTTGTCGCGCGCCGCTATCAGGTTGTGCGGCACCGGACCCGGATCAAGAACGAGGTGCATGCCATCCTTCATGCGCATCTGATCCCGAAGTGCCCGCATGCCGATCTCTTCAACCGTCGTGGCCGGGACTGGCTGACACGTCAGCCGATGCCGGAGGACGAACAGGCCGCGATCGCGCGCCACGTTCAGGAACTGGACCGGCTCGCGGAAGACCTTGCCACACTCGACCGGGCGATCGCTCAGGACCGCGCTGGAAGACGAGGCGATCCAGCGCCTCCTGACGATCACTGGCGTCAATCTGGCGGTCGCCGCCGGACTGATGGCCGCGATCGGCAGCATCAACCGCTTCAAGTCGCCGCAGAAGCTGGTGAGCTACTTCGGGCTGAACCCGCGCGTGCGCCAGTCCGGCCTGGGGCCGGCCCGTCATGGCAGGATAAGCAAGGCCGGACGCAGTCATGCCCGCGTCATGCTGGTCGAGGCCGCCTGGGCTGCTGCGAAAGCGCCGGGGCCCTTGCGGGCTTTCTTCATCTGGATCAGAGCGCGACGCGGTCATCAGATCGCTGCGGTGGCCGTGGCGCGCATCCGCGACCGCATCGCCGGCGTAGCCATCCGAGCTATATCCGCTTCAAGTGAAGCAAGTCGGTCTTGGTAGGCTTCTACGGTTGCGCGTCCCCGCAACCAAATTCTACAAACAAAATCAGTATGACAGGCCCTAAACCGGGTAGTGTCTCAGTTTGAAATTTAGCCGTTCATTATCCTCGCGCGAGGGTGTCGCCAGCGCTTCGTGCCTCCTATATGCTTAACGTAAAGCATAGGAGCAAACATGCAGGAAGAGTTCATCGAACTTCTCACACATGCAATCAAGTTTGCCAACTTAGCGGACCCTCATCCGGAGGCCGGGGTTACGAGATTGCAGGCGGCTCAGAACAGCTTTGACGCTCGGCCATATGCGGTGGCAGCGCTTCGAGCCCTAGCGCAGGGAGGATACAGGATCGTGAAGGACGGCGAAGATGCCTAAAGGACCTAAAGGCGAAAAGCGCCCCGCCGACGCTGTGGGGCTGGCCGTCATGGTCGGCAAGATCGCTACGGGCGAGATCGAAGACACCGTTGACGACGACGGCAAGGACAAGGGCGCTCAGGCGCTCGGCAAGAAGGGCGGCAAGGCTCGTGCCGCAAGCATGTCTCCAGAAAGACGCGCAGAGATCGCGAGGAAGGCGGCAGCTAAGCGGTGGGGAAAGCAGTAAGCATATCTGTTAGCCATTGTCAGAATGCTTGCAACTTTGTTCGCAAGCATGCTATGTATCTGCCTGCAAGCACGGAGGCGGAGCGATGGCTGACGAAACCCCGCAGAGCAAAGGTGGCGCCGCTCGCGCGAAGAAGCTCTCAGACTCGCGCCGCAGCGATATCGCAAAGGCCGCGGCCAAGGCGCGATGGGAAGTGGCCGCCGCCATACCGAAAGCAGAATTCGGTTCGGCAGACACCCCTCTAGTCATCGGAGATGTGGAACTGGATTGTTACGTTCTAAACAATTCGGTGAGGGTGATATCGCAACGAGGCATGTTTCGTGGACTTGGGGTCGCGAGAGGGGGTGCCGAGGAGGGCGGCGCCGAACTGCCACGATTTGCGGCCCAAAACTGGCTAAATACTCACCTTTCCAATGACTTGCGCATGGCGCTGAGCAACCCTATTTTGTTTAGTTCGCCGAGTTCATCTCGGAACTACGGTTACCCCGCCACTATTCTCCCTGAAATCTGTGACGCAATCCTAGCCGCACGTGCGGCTGGCGATACTACCGCGCGACAAGAGGGTATGGTTCAACGCGCCGAGGCCCTCATTCGCGCCTTCGCCAGAGTCGGCATTGTCGCGCTGGTCGATGAGGCCACGGGATATCAGGCATTTCGCGCGCGGGATGAACTCCAGCAGATCCTTGCGGCGTATATAGCGGAAGAACTTCTACCATGGGCTCAACGCTTTCCGGACTCATTTTACCAGCAGATTCATAGGGTTTGGGGATGGCCCTACAAGCCTGGGGACAACAGGCGGAATGCTTACATAGGTAAGTTGACCAATTGGCTTATTTACGAACAACTTCCGCCCGGCGTGTTAGAAGAGCTGCGCCGCCGCAACCCGCGCGATCCAAAGACTGGTCGTCGAAAGAGAACGCATCATGAGCATATGACCGAAGATGTAGGGCATGTAAGCTTGGACAACCAAATTAAGGCTGTAACCACACTTCTTCGCGCCACACCCTCCGGAAAGCCTGGCTTCTTTAAGAGTCTGTTTCGGCATGCGTTCCCAGACAGGCAGCAGGAACTTTTTCCGGACTATGATCCCGGAGAAAAGCCGCGCGTGAAGCATGATGATGCTTGACGCTAAGCATAAAAGTTCATGTATTGATGGCATGAACAAGCTGCCCGTCAAAACCCGCGGCGCTATCCTCAACATGCTCGTTGAGGGTTCGTCCAGGCGCTCCGTGTAGCGGATAGACAGGTATTGGGCGGATTCAACCGGTCGTCGCAACACCCCGTGATTGGAGGTGTTGATGACGACAGGAAAACGGAAGTCGGAGCGCTCGACGCGACGCAAAATATCCTCGCCAGGTCGGCCGCCAGTCTGGCAGCGTGAGCATCTACGCCGGTTCTGGCGGGAGATTGCAGCGGGGCTATCCAGCGAGGAAGCTGCAGTTGCAGCGGGAGTTTCAGCTCCTATCGGAACCCGATGGTTTCGGAGTTCTGGCGGAATGCCTCCCACACATCTCGCGCCATCGGCACTTGCGCCGAAGAGTGCGGTTCAGTCCGCTGGGATGCCGGGGATCGACGGGCCGTAAAGGTCGGCATCGACCAGCCCGACCCGCAACCTCCGCCGCGCCAGTATGGCGGCGAGATTGGCGGAGACGGTCGATTTGCCTACGCCCCCCTTGCCGCGGGCGATCGCGATGAGGCGGCCGAGCGTTGGGATTGGCCGGTCAGCTTCCGCCTCGCTTTTCGGTGCGACTGTTTTCATCGCCGAGTCTTCCTTTGATCCTGTCCCGCGTCTTTCCGCCCGGCGCGGGGGCGGGGAAGCGGCGTGGTAACGCAGGTCAAAACGCGCCCGCTTTCGTCGGCGACAAACTGCACGCGGCGGCTGGACGAGAAGAAGCTCAGGCGAACGCGTCCCGCATCCTTCCCCTCACCGGTTTCGAAACGGCTGGTGATAGCGCCGTCCCGCATTCCTCGCCGAAGCGCTTCGGTGCTCAGGTCGAAGGCTCGCGCGAGGAAATCGGCATCCACTTGGGCGCCGTCGCCGGTGAACTCGATCTGCGCCATCGTCCCGCCCCCTATGCCGCGGCCGCGCGGGGGATGGCGATCTGCCACTCCACGGGCCCGTCCTTCAGACATTCTCTGACGAAGCGGCCGGGCCAGAGTTGCTCAATGTGGCGCGGAAGCGGAATCGGCGCATGGTTGTTGATAAGAACAAAGGTTTCGTCCTGCGCCAGTTGTTCGGGTGCGGCGAAGACCGTTGCGTGTCGCTCTTGCGGAATCAGCGGGCGAAGGTCGACGACGCTGGCTTCGGCGGCTTCGGTTTCTGTCGGCATCTTGATGTCCTTTCTGACCACGTCTGGAGACTGCTCCTTAAATAAATATTGTCAATATTTCTTTTGGGCGTTACCCGGACTGAAGGATGGAGGCGCCGATGGCCGACAGGATGCAGAAATGCGTCACCCGTGCCCGCCGGGTAGCGACCAAGCGCCCGCCAGCCCAGCGGATTGCGGATTTCGGTGAGATCCGCTCTGACCTTGGTGTCGAAGAGGCGGCCCGTCAGGCCGCGCGCTGCGAGCAGTGCGGCACGCCCTATTGTCAGGTCTACTGCCCGCTTCATAACAACATCCCCGACTGGCTGAAGATTACGGGCGAAGGGCGGATGGAAGACGCCTATCATCTTGCCCAGGCGACCAACAATTTCCCCGAGATCTGTGGCCGCCTTTGCCCGCAGGAGCGACTGTGCGAGGCCAAGTGGGCCTGCACGCTGGAGCACGCGGGCCACGGCGCGGTGACCATTGGCGGGGTCGAGCGCCACGTTGGCGAGACCGCCTGGGCCGAAGGCTGGGTCAGGCCGCGCGTGCCTCAGCGACTGAGCGGACGAAGCGTCGGCATCGTCGGCGCTGGTCCCGCGGGCATGGCGGCGGCAGAAGAGTTGCGCGCGGCGGGTCACGAGGTACACCTCTATGGCGCCCACGCGCGGTTGGGCGGGCTGATGTCCTACGGCATCCCGGAATTCAAGATGGAGCAGCAGGTTGTCGCCCGTCGGGCCCGACTGCTGCGCGACGCGGGCGTGGTCTTCCATGGCAACAGGAGGCTTGGCCGCGAAATCACGCTCGAGGGGCTGCGCCTGAGGCACGATGCTGTCGTGCTGGCCTATGGCGCCCAGCTGGCACGCGGGCTCGACACCCCCGGGGCCGAGCTTCCGGGAGTGATCTCGGCGATGGATTACCTCGTTTCCTCGTCCCGCGCCCTGATCCGAGAAACCGAAACGCCCGAGATCGACGCCGCGGACAAATGGGTGGTGGTGATCGGCGGAGGAGATACCGCGATGGATTGCGTGCGCACCGCGGTGGGGCAGGGGGCGGCCGGGGTCACCTGCCTCTACCGGCGCGACCAGGCGAACATTCCCGGCTCGGCGCGCGAGGTGGAGCATGCGGAAGAGGAGGGCGCCAACTTCGACTGGCAGAGCCAGCCCGAAGCGTTGATGGACGTGCCGGTGGATGTCATCGCGTCTCGGCCCGAAGGGCCTGGGATGCGCGGTGTCGTGCGTGCCTTCCGCACCCGGCTGGCCGCCAGCGGGGCCGGCGGGCGACTGGTGCCCGAGCGGGTTCCGGGGTCGGGGTTCGAGATCGCCGCCATGCTGACAGACGGGGCGGTCGCGGTGACGGCGCAAGGCCGCATTGCCGCCGACCGCGACAGCCGGATGACGGCATCCGATGGCGTCTTCGCCGCCGGCGATGCACGCCTCGGCCCGTCGCTGGCAGTCTGGGCCATCCGCGAGGGCCGAGAAGTGGCGGCCGCCGTCGCGCGCTATCTCGACATCGTGGCCGGTCATGCGGAACTGGTGACTGATGACGCCACGAGCTAAGACGTTGGAAACCCTTCAAGGACAAGCCCAATGCGATTGACCATGGCATCCGACTACGCCCTGCGCGTTCTGCTTTTTGCGGCGGCACATGGCGATCGCATGGTGACCATCGACGAGATGCTCGCCGCGCATGACATCTCGCGCGGGCATCTCATGAAGGTCGTTCGGGAGTTGGCGACGGCCAGCCTGTTGCGGTCGCAGCGCGGGCGAGGGGGCGGCTTCACACTCGGGCGCCCGCCGGAGGCTATTCCTCTTGGAGAGGTCGTGCGCGTGACCGAGCCCGATTTCCAGATGGTTGAGTGCTTCGGGCCAGGCAGCAATTGCTCGATCATTCCGGCATGTCGCTTGCCGGGTGTCCTGAACAAGGCGCTCGCCGCCTACATGGACGTGATGGATGCGCATACGCTGCGGGATGTCCTCTTGCGGCCGGAGGATTTCGGCGTGCCCCAAGGGGCGTCGTGAACCGTCCGATCAGGCCGACAACGATAGCGACGCGGGTTCAGGAAGCGCGATGTCGGCAAGGGTCGAACGGTCGAGATCGGCAAGGAATGCGTGTTCTGCGTGCCGCAACCGGGCTTTGAGCCGGCACTGACCGTCGATCGAGCAATCCCCTCCGTCGGCGCCGAGGCATTCGACCAGAACGTGGCCGTCCTCGAGCAGGCGCACGATCTCGCCAAGGTGGATGTCGCCGGGCGCGCGGACGAGCAGAGCGCCGCCTCCGCCGCCGCGCTGCGTCTCGAGGACACCGCCCTTGGCCAGGCGTTGGACGATCTTGGTCAGGTGGTGGCGGGACAGGCCGAACTCCTGCGCGAAATCGGCCGTCGAGAACGGGCGGTCGGGTGCGCTTGCCATTCGCATGAGCAGGCGCAGCCCGTAGTCGGCGAAGGAAGTGAGACGCATAAGTGCCTACCTGTCGCAGGTAATGGGTATTTACAATACCTATTGCGAACCATAAAGCGGATGACAAGTCCCAATCGACGGAGTCGCCGATGACCTTGGCAACTCATCCACCTGTATTGGCCGCGAGCATACGGCCCGAGGCCACGGCCGCGTTGATGTCCGAAACCGGACTGGACGAAGCCGTTCTGCGAGATCTCGTCCACCGCTTTTATTCCAAGGTCCGCGACGATGCCGTGCTCGGCCCGATCTTCGCGGAACGGATCAGCAACTGGGCGCCCCATCTCGATCGCATGTGCGCCTTCTGGTCCTCCGTGGCGTTGATGACCGGGCGCTACCACGGCGCGCCTGTTCCGGCGCACATGGGCCTTTCCATCGGCTGGGATCATTTCGAGCGCTGGCTCAGCCTGTTTCGCGAGACAGCCCATGAAACCTGTTCCCCGGCCGGCGCGGCCCACGTCATCGAGCGGGCAGAGCGCATAGCGCGTTCTCTGCACAAAGTGTCGGTGGAAGCCGGGATGAGCGCAGAAGGAGAGCGACCATGTTGACCCAGGCCCCGATCAAAGATCCCGCAGCCCTCACTCGATTTATCGAGGATCGGTATCACGCCAGGCACCGACAGCAGTTGCCGGAACTGGTTCAACTGGCGTCCCGGGTCGAATCCGAACATTTCGGGGACCACAACGCTCCCCAAGGGCTGGCCGACGTGCTCGACGGCCTGGGCGGCGAGATGGAAGCCCACATGAGGAAGGAAGAGCTTGTCCTCTTTCCAATGATCCGGCTGGGCGAGGTGAAAGAGTTTGCGAAGCTCATGGTGGAAATGCGTGCCGATCATGACGGGCACGCGCATGAGATCACATATATTCGAGCGTTGACCAACGATCTTAGGACCCCGAGCCAAGTCTACCGAACATGGGCGGCGCTTTACGACGGTCTCAGGCGGTTCGTCGCAGATCTTCAGGAACATATCCGGCTCGAGGACGAGGTTCTCTTCCCACCATTCGAGATCGGGCGTTGAGGAGGGAATGATGACCGATACCCAGACTATCCCTGCGCCGTTGCCGCGCCGGCTACTGCCATCAGGCGCTGATCAGCGCAACCTTGTGCCCGATCCTTGACCGCGTCGTGAGTCGGATTGCTCGGCATCACCCAGACATGTTCGCACGGATCGCTCCCTATCAGTGAGCGAATTTCCTGATCATTCTGACCGAACTGTCGTTCGCGCTGTTTCGAGAGCGACATTGCTGTTGACTTCCACCGAGAAGTGACCCGGGACCTGCTGGACCTTTCCGATCACCCCGAGCGCGACTGCAGCGCTGCGGATTCGGTCGCCCGGCGGCATTTGCGCGAGGTCGAGAAACGCATGGCGCGGCTCGAGGCGCCTTCGAGCAGAGCCCGCTTCCATTGATGGATCATCGTCGGATGCACTCCGAACCGGCTCGCCAACTCGGCCGCCGTTTCTTCACCCTTCAGGGCTTCCAGCGCGACCTTCGCCTTGAACTTAGGCGCGCGCTGTTTCCGTTTCGACATCTCTGATCTCCGTCTCGTCGAAGATCAGCACACTGCGAATCGTAGCTTACGTCACTGTCCGAAATGCAGGGGGTAGCTCAGTGGGGCGACTCTCACTCAGGTCGCGCAACGCCACGAGATAGCGTGGTCGCAGATTTACTCGGCTCTCTTAACCCTTGCGCGTGCCACCTCCATCTGCTGCACGATGTGCGGCAACGCCCGCATTGGAGGGACAAAGATGTTCGAAACCTGGTTGCCCATCGTGGTTGGCTTGGTGGCTTTGGTTGCGGGTGGAGAGCTTCTGGTCCGAGGAGCCGTTCAGACTGCCGAGCGGATTGGCATTTCGCCGCTTGTGATCGGTCTGACTCTGGTCGGTTTCGGCACCTCGATGCCGGAGTTGGTCACATCCGTGCAGGCCGGACTGACTGGATCACCGGGCATCGCCTTCGGAAACATCGTAGGCTCGAACATCGCGAACATTCTTCTCATCGCGGGTGTTTCAGCTGCCATCAGTCCCCTCATCGTGGCTCGATCTGCCCTGCGCCGGGATGCCTTGGTGATGTTGCTTGTGGCCGCCGTCTTCGCTGTGCTGGCGCCGCTTGTCCCGATGGGGCGGCTCGTGGGGATCGCATTGGTCGTGGTGCTGGGTGGGTATCTGTGGTTCGTCATACAGCAGGAGCGGACGACTGCCGACGGCGGCGGCGATCCACGACAAAGGTCTCGCCCTCTCCGAAATCGATCCAGGGATTGCGCCGCCCCATGCCCGTCGCACCCTTGTTATCCCGCTACTCATCGCCCTCGTCGGACTGGTGCTTGTTGTATTTGGTGGTTCCCTGCTGGTCAGCGGAGCCGTGTCCTTGGCGCGCGCCTTCGGCGTGTCGGAGACTCTCATCGGCCTGACGATCGTCGCGGTTGGCACTTCAATGCCCGAGTTGGTCACCTCGGTGATTGCTGCGCTGAAGCGTCAGGGCGATATCGCGTTCGGCAACGTGGTGGGGTCGAACATCTACAACATTCTCGGCATCGGCGGGGCGACCGCCATTATCGCCCCATCGCACGTGCCCTCAGAAATCGTGCGTTTCGATGGCCCCCTGATGGTCCTCGTCTCTGCGCTTCTGGTGTGCTTCGCGGCGACCGGCCTGCGCATCAGCCGTTGGGAAGGGCTTGCGCTGATCGCAGGTTACGTCTCCTATATCTGGGTCCTTTGGCCTTGAGGTAAGCCAGGTCGAGGGAGAACGCTCGCTCCTCGGCCAGCGCCGTGACAATCCATGGACGTGAGCAGGTTGGCGACCTGAGGCTGCGCATGGCTTGCAGATATTCGTATCCTTGTTAGCAATATGTTGCTGGACCGCGAGCGGAGAGGTCGAATGAACGAGACTCGAAAAGATCACTGGGAGTGTATCTACGGCAGCAAGAGCGAAGGCGAACTCAGCTGGCATCAGGACACCCCGGAGATATCGCTCGAACTTGCCGAACTTGCTGGTGTGACGCCCTCACACCGGGTGATCGACGTTGGTGGAGGCGCCTCGAGGTTCGTCGATGGTCTGATCGCCCGCGGCATACGTGACATTTCCGTGCTCGACCTGTCGCAGGCGGCCCTCGACGCCCAGAGAGCCCGTCTTGGGCCGCGCGGCGCCGATGTGGCGTGGATCGTCGCCGATATCACGACCTGGTCACCCGAGCGGGTCTATGACCTCTGGCACGATCGGGCCGTGTTCCACTTTCTGGTCGAACCATCGGACCGCGCGGCCTATTTGGAGCGTCTGTCTCGCGCGCTGCGCACCGGCGGTCACGCGATCATTGCGACGTTCGCTCCTGACGGGCCGGAGAAGTGCAGCGGCCTTCCTGTCATTCGCTACAGTCCGGAAACCCTCGCAGATGTCCTCGGCCCCGACTACAAACTGACGGCGCAACGCTATCAGAAACACGAGACGCCCTCGGGGCTCGTGCAGTCATTCCAGTTCAGCGTCTTCCGGAAGACCCGTTGATTGAACGCCTCTGCGCGGATGGCATCAGCCGACAGCGTCGTGGTCGTCGGCAAGACATTCGGAATGGTCGCGCAGCACCTCCAGCACCCTGCAATCAGAGGTCGTCCCGCCCCGGCACTCGCCGATCATCCGCTCCAACTCGCGCCTGAGCGCCTCGAGCCGTGCCATGCGGTTCTCGACCTCTCGCAACTGCCGACGGGCGATGGAGTCCGCCGCGCCGCAGTCGCGATCGGGATGGTCGGAGAGGTCCAGGAGTTCGCGGATCGCGTCGAGCGGGAAACCGAGCTGGCGCGAATGGCGGATGAAGGCGAGCCTGTCGAGATCGGCATCGCCATAGCGCCGCTGCCCGCCCTCGGTGCGCCCAGGTTCGGGCATCAGGCCGATCTGCTCGTAGTATCGGATGGTCTGCACCTTGGTGCCGGTGCGACGCGCCAGGTTTCCGATCGTGTGCATGTCATCCCTCCACCAAAGTAAAGAAAGCCGCGACTTCCCTCTTGAAGCTACAGTGGCTGTAGCTCTTATCTTGTCCGGTGTCGAGAAAACGACGCGAGCGGATGGCAGCAGATGACGGACAGAGCGGAGCTTCACGAATGGCGCGTGACGGGGATGGATTGCGGGTCCTGCGCGGCAAAGGTGCGCGGCGCGGTCGAGATGCTGCCCGGTGTCGACGCAGTCGAGGTGACGCTGATGAACGAACGGCTGCGGCTGCGGCTTGAGGAAGGCGCCTCGAGCGAGAGCGTAGAGAAAGCAGTGCGGCGCCTCGGCTACGGGATCTCGGCCAAGGGCGCCGCACCGGAGAAGCCCAAGGGCGGGTTCGTGCTGCCGGAAGGAGCCTTTCCCGGGGCCAGCGAGCCCGTGGAAGAGGCTGACATCTCCCCTCCGCACGGTGCCGCCCCGAAGTCCGATCCCGCCTGGTATGCGACGGCCAAGGGGCGCTACCTGATCGGCACCGGGGCATTGCTCGCCTCGGCCTGGATCGTCGAGCTGCTTGTCGGCGGCCCTGTCGCGCATTGGGTCTTCGTGCTGGCCACCCTGATCGCTGTCGCCCCCGTGGCGAAGCGGGCAGCCCTGATGGCCCGGGCGCGGATGCCCTTCACCATCGAGATGCTGATGAGCATCGCAGCCATCGGTGCCCTCTTCGTCGGTGCCGCGGAAGAGGCCGCGCTCGTGGTCTTTCTCTTCGCGGTCGGCGAAATGCTCGAAGGCCTTGCCGCGTCCCGCGCGCGCGGCTCCATCCGGGCGCTGGCCGACCTGGTGCCCAAGACCGCGCGGCTGGTCGTCGGCGAGCGCATCCGCGAGGTCCCGGCGGAAAGCCTTGCCATCGGGCAGATCGTGCAGGCCCGTCCCGGGGACCGGATCCCCGCGGACGGCAGCATCGTGCGCGGCACCTCGGGCGTCGACGAGAGCCCGGTGACGGGCGAGAGCGTGCCGATGTTGAAAGAGCCGGGCGACAAGGTCTTCGCTGGCTCGATCAACACCGAAGGCGAGTTGCGCATTCGCGTCGACAAGACCGCCGAGGACAACACGATCTCCCGCATCCTGCACCTCGTGGAAGAGGCGGAAGGTGCCCGCGCGCCGGTCGAGCGCTTCATCGACCGGTTCAGCCGGGCCTACATGCCGGCGGTCGTGGGCGTGGCACTGCTGGCCGCGCTCCTGCCGCCGCTTCTGTTCGGCGCGCCGTGGGAGACATGGATCTACCGCGGCCTCGCGCTTCTGCTGATCGGCTGCCCCTGCGCGCTGGTGATCTCGGTCCCCGCCGCGGTCGCGGCCGGCCTCTCCTCCGGCGCTCGGCACGGGCTGCTGATGAAGGGAGGCGCGGTGATGGAGACGGCGGCGAAGACCACCCTCGTTGCCTTCGACAAGACCGGCACGCTGACCGAGGGGCGGCCGCAGATCACCGATATCGTGCCGCTCCACGGCGACGCGGCGACGCTTCTCGCCACCGCCGCGGCGGTCGAGACGGGCAGCAACCATCCGCTGGCACAGGCGATCCTGTCACGGGCCGAGGCGGAGGGCGCCGCGGTTCCGCAGGCCACGCAAGCCGCGGCAATCCCGGGCCGCGGGGCGCGTGCCGAGATCGCGGGAGAGACATGTAGCGTGGGCGCCCCGCGTCTTGCCGCGGAGGCCGGTGTGCTGGGGGAGGCGGACCGCGCCACCGCCGAAGCGCTGGAGCGTGCGGGCAAGACCGTCGTCACCGTCTTCACGGCGGATCGCCTGCTGGGCCTGATCGCGATGCGCGACGAGCCGCGCGCCGATGCCGCCGAGGCGGTCGCGGCACTGAAACGCATGGGCATCAACTCGGTCATGCTGACGGGCGACAACCCTGCGACGGCCCGTGCCATCGCCGATAGTCTGGGCATCGAGGCCCGGGCGGGCCTGCTGCCCGAGGACAAGGTTGCAGCGCTGCGCGACCTCGCCGGGGAGGCCCATGTCATGATGGTGGGTGACGGCATCAACGACGCCCCGGCGCTGGCCACCGCGCATTTGGGCATCGCCATGGGATCGGGCACGCATGTCGCGCTGGAGGCGGCGGATGGAGCCTTGCTGCGCGACCGGGTGATGGATGTCGCCGGACAGATCCGGCTGGCACGGGCGACGATGGCCAACATCCGCCAGAACGTGGCGATCGCGCTGGGGCTGAAAGGGGTGTTCCTCATGACCACGCTGATCGGCCTCACGGGCCTCTGGATTGCAGTGATGGCGGACACCGGGGCGACCGTGCTGGTCACGATGAACGCGCTGCGGCTCTTGCGGTTCAGGGCGGTCTCGAAGGGCGCATGAAGGGTTGCCTCAGGCGTTGCCGCGCGGCGCCCAGAGGATGATCGCGGCGCCAAGAAGGATGTGCGATGGCTGCAACGCACGCCGGACCAGCTTGAAGGCGTGAATCAGGCGCTATCTTGGCCAATTATCTGGGCGGGCTCGACCGAGCGAGCTAGGGGCCAAGCGGTCAGCCCGGCCCCTAGCCCTGAGGGCTCATATACCTACAACCAATATTGTTGTTCTGTGAGTGGTTATTTCGGCAGAGGCACTTGATTGCTCCAATAGCTGGATAACAAGGAAATCCGCGTGTCAAAGACTCAAGCGCAATAACTCACAATATTTTTATATTTCTGCATATTTGTTGCTTATTTCTTGGTGACATCTCAGCATCGTTTCACATGCTTTTCGCTTCCCAAGGTCGCGAGCGACTGCTTGCCGCCCTTCACAGCATTCCTGGCAACCCTTACCTGTTCGCAGGCATGGTCGAGGGAGACTTGGCGTTCTGGCTGGCTATGACGATGGGTCGTGAGGGGGCGCTGCGGACTGACAAGTTGCCATAGCAGCGAATGCGTGTTCAGCTTCTTTTCGGATATCGATCAGCGAAACTTGCCCCCTGCAGATCATTCGCAATCAGCCTGCGCAACCGAGACTGCGCCTCTTCGACGCGCGCAGCCAGTTGCCGCATCTCTTGCAGAAGCAACGGATACTCGGGGGAGCGACTTTCCTCTGCGTCCGCTAGCTTCGCGGACAGCTCTAGCGCCTCGGTGCGCGTCTCTATGATCAGCTCTTCAATAAAGGCTGCCTGATCGAATGAAGTCATTCCCGCTCCTCATAGGGCTTCACGATCAGCTAGGCAGAAACCTGCTCGCTGTCTTCTGTTGATTGGGCATCTAACGCGTCTGTGATCCATGCCCTGGTGGCCTGCAACAGAAAGACTGCCCTGCCTGCTCGCGACATGAAGCAGAAAATTCACATCGGGGGCGCATATCATTCTCACCGAAGGGCCCGGCGTTAAGGCGCGCCACTCAAGGCGAACGGAAAGCATCCAGCATCCGAGACTGTGGATCGGCTCCGAACAGGGACCCCATTCAGACGGCTAGCAACCCTTTGAATCATAATCGATATTCTTGGTAGGGACGGGGTCCCAATAGGCCCAACCGGGACCCCGCCCAAGATCCAGTTAATATATATATTTCAATGTTGTGGGGTTACTTCTGCCGAGGTCCCTGCTCGATGCTTGTTCACATCGCTTTGAGGCACGGAGCGAGCTAATGGAGTCAAACCTGAGGGCTGACCTAGGCCTTCAAATCTGGACCTGTATTCCAAGTTCAACCACCCGCTCAGGAGGGAGGTTGTAGAAGGTCGTGGCACCCAGTGAATTGCGCGACAGAAAGCCGAACAGCTTCTCGCGCCAGAGCGCCATACCCGGCACCTTGTCCGAGGCTATGATCGTCTCGCGGCCAAGGAAATAAGTTACCCGCTCAAGATCAAGTTCGCGCTCTGTTTCACTCGCCAGCCTTAGCGCCACGGGAACGTTTGGCGACTGCATGAAACCGTAATGCAAGGTCATCCTGAGGAAATTCTGTCCAAGGTCCTCGATCTTGAGTCGATCTTGCGCACCGACCCGGGGAACCTCTTCGATGCATACGGTCAACAGGATGACCCTCTCGTGGAGAACCGGAATATGCTTGAGTTGATGTTTGAGGCTTGGGGGAACCCTGGGGGCGGAGGCGGTCAGGAAGACCGCAGTTCCGGGCACCCGCACCACGGGCTTGGCCTTGAGCTCGGTCAGAAAGTCCCTCATGCGCCCGTTGTCTTCGATGAGCCGGGCGTTGAGCAACTTCCGTCCGCCCGCCCAGGTGCTTATGAGAAAGAAGATCACCCCGCCAACACCGAGAGGGAACCAGCCGCCGTTGAATATCTTGAGGCTGTTGGCCGCAAGGAACATGCCGTCTATTACCGTCAGTCCCACCGTGATCGCGACGACGAGCCAACGGTCCCATTTCCAGCGGTATTCCATCACGTAGTAGGTCAGGAAGGTTGTAATGACCATCGTGGTGCTTACCGCGATCCCATAGGCGCCAGCCAGGTTGTCCGAACTGCGAAAGCTGATCACCAATCCAATCGTCGCCAGAGCTAGGATCACGTTCACTGCCGGAACGTAAATTTGGCCGGTCTCTTCGGCTGACGTCTGCTTGATGTGCACTCTAGGAAACTGTCCGAGTTGAACGGCTTGCCGGGTTAAGGAGAAAGCCCCGGATATCACCGCCTGGGATGCGATCACTGTCGCCGCGGTTGCCAAGATAACTAGTGGGATCCGAAACCAGCCTGGCGCGAGGCTGTAGAACGGATGAGCAGCATGCGCCGGATCGCCAAGGACCAGCGCGCCTTGGCCGAAATAGTTCAGGATGAGGCATGGAAAGACGCAGATAAACCATGCGAGGCGGATCGGTGTCCGGCCGAAATGCCCCATGTCGGCGTAGAGTGCTTCGCTGCCCGTCACGACAAGGAAGACCGCCCCCAGAACCTCCATTGCCGTCGCTGGCGTCGATGCGGCGAAGACGATTGCATAGCTTGGGCTGAGAGCTTTGAGAACGACCGGGTTCTGCACAATTTGAGCCAACCCGAGCAGCCCGATCACGACAAACCAGACCAGTGTGACAGGTCCGAACAAGCCACCTACGCTCGCCGTCCCGCGCGATTGGACCATGAAAAGAAGCAACAGGATTACGACTGTCACTGGCACGACATAGGGCGTGATGCCGCTCGTTATCGTCTCCACACCCTCCACCGCACTCAAAACGGAAATGGCCGGAGTGATCATACCGTCACCGTAGAGCAGCGCAGCCCCAAACAGCCCGACAACGATTAGCCGAGACTTGCCGGGTGTCTCCGTTCCGCGCCAAGGGTGAAGAAGGGCAAGGAGCGCGAGAATGCCTCCCTCTCCCTTGTTGTCCGCGCGCATGACAAGAAGTAGATACTTCAGCGAAACAACGATCACCAGAGCCCAGACGATCATCGACAGGATACCCAGAATGGCACCATCCTCAACTGTGACGCTAGTCAACGCTTGACGAAACGCATAGAGAGGGCTGGTCCCGATGTCGCCGTAGACGATACCCAGCGCAGCAAGGGAAAGTGACGCGATCTTGGAACGCTCGTTGCCAGCAGTTGTCAGACCCAAACGAAAGCTCCGATTGTCCATGCCAAGCAACGCTGAGCGCCGCTCTTCAAGATTCGTAGTTGTTCCAATTGTGCCCGACTCTTGGTCGACGTAGCGGCACAGTAGACAGCGGTGGTGGGGAGCGCAAGTTGTAGAGTGGCTAGCTCGGTTGCCGACGATACCTACACTTCGCCGAGGAGAAGCCTGCTTACCTGTGGTCTCAGAAAATGAGAGACGTCGAAAACACGGGTTCTGGAGCGTTCCATATTTCGGCTGTTGTAAGGGGGTGCTGATCAGCTCCGAGCAGGGACCCCATTCAGACGGCTAGCAACTCTTTGAATCATAATCGATATTCTTGGTAGGGACGGGGTCCTAATAAGCGCCGCCGGGACCCCGCCAGGGATCAAATTTGCTTATATATTTCAATGTTTTGGGGTTACTTCTGCCGGGGTCCTTGTTCGATGCCTGTTCACACATCCATTGCGAAACGCACTCCCCATCATGAGATGGGTATCATCTCGCAGCCCACGCCGGGGCCGGCAACGTGTGGCTCAGCCGCCGCTTACACACAGCCAGGGATGGCAGTTATCCCGATTGTGTAAAGGCCGCTCCCTGCGCTTTGGGGACCTCCGAAGCGATCGCCGCGAACGGCGGCTACCG
>NZ_FNOB01000032.1 GCF_900106675.1 Allgaiera indica | reverse complement strand
GGACCGAAGCCCTAGAGAGCCGATATACAAGCTCATCAGTCGATTAAGACCAAACCGCCCGCATATCTCTTCAGATATTCGCTATGTCAAAGAGCCGATCAGACAAAAAACAACCAGCAGCGCCAATTTTTCTTGGCGCGCCCGCTCGCCTCTCTCCGATCATGTCCGCTTCCAGCCTCGTGAACCTTGCCGGTCCGTTCCGCCTTCCGCGTCCCGTTGCGGTGTGTTCCGCTTCGGTGAGGCGGTATTTACGGATCCGTGCAGCGGGCCGCAAGAGGGATTTTGAAAAAACTTCATCTTTTTGTCGCGACGAGGAGAAAGCCCTTGTTTTACTGGGCCGCCACATGGCGCAAGCTGCGGGCGCGCGGCACGTCGGCAGCCCCGGGAACAGATGTTGCGCGAGTCACCCGCATCGGCGACAGGAAGTTCCCGCGCGAGCCGCCGCATGGGGCCTGGTCAGGCTTTGGAGCGTGGGCGCCAGGCGGTCATGCGGCGGCGTGCGCCCCACCACAGGCGCAGCCCAAGCAGCGCCAGCGTCAGCCCGAACCAGAACCAGCCGCTTTGCGGGATCACCTTGAACTGCCACAGATAGTGCACCACCCCCAGCAGCACCGCCGGGTAGACCAGCCAGTGCAGCCGGCGCCAGCGCGGCCCAAGCCGACGGACAGAGGCGTTGTTCGATGTCACCGCCAGCGGCACCAGAAGGACCAGCGCCGAGATCCCGAACAGCAAGTAGGGCCGCTTATAGAGATCGCCCAGCGCCTGGCGCCACCACAGCCCCATGTCCAGCGTGAACCAACTGAGCATGTGCAGCACCACATAGGCAAAGGCCACCAGGCCGATCTGGCGGCGATAGCGGATCAGGTTGATCCCGGTAAGCCGCCGCAGCGGCGAGATCGCAAGCCCCCCGATCAGGAAATACATCGCGTCATAGCCCAGCCGCTGTTCGATCCCCGCCACCGGGTCGACCCCGATCCCGCCCGTCAGCGTCAGCCAGACGATCCACAGCGCCGGTAGTGCCCCCAGCGGATAGACGGCCCAGGGCGGCAGCCTGCGCAATGTCATGTTCATGGTATTCGCGACGGCCTCCATCATGCCGGCCCTCAGTAGAACTTGTGCAGGTTCATACCCGCGTAAAGGCCGGCCACCTGTTCGCCATAGCCGTTGAACATCAGCGTCTTCTGGCGCCCCGCGAACAGGCCCGCCCCGATGCGCCGTTCGGTCGCCTGGCTCCAGCGGGGGTGATTCACGTTAGGGTTCACATTGGCATAGAAGCCGTATTCGCTGGGCGCCTGCATGTTCCAGGTGGTCTGGGGCTGCTTGTCGGTAAGCGTGATCGACACGATCGACTTGATCGACTTGAACCCATATTTCCACGGCACCACCAGGCGGATCGGCGCGCCGTCCTGCTTGGGCATCTCCTCGCCGTAGATGCCCGTGGCCAGGATCGTCAGCGGGTTCATCGCCTCATCCATCCGCAGGCCTTCGCGGTAGGGCCAGTCCAGGATGTTGCTGCGCTGCCCCGGCATTTCCGAGGGCCGCTCGAGCGTGCGGAAGGCGACGTATTTGGCCGAGGGCTGGACACCCACGCGATCAAGCAGAGTCTTCAGCGGGAACCCGTCCCAGGGGATGACCATCGCCCAGGCCTCGACGCAGCGGAAGCGGTAGATGCGGCTTTCGAGTGTGACGCCCTTGAGCAGATCGTCCAGCGCGTAGGTGCCGGGCTTGTCCACCATGCCGTCGATCTTGATCGACCACGGAGAGGTGGTCAGCGCGTGAGCGTTCTCGGCCGGATCGGTCTTCGACAGGCCGAATTCGTAGAAATTGTTGTAATGGGTGATCTCGTCGAAGGTGTTGGGCTTTTCCTTGGTCGAATAGGCCGACGGCACGGTTGCCAGCTTGGCCATCGCCGGCCCGCCGATCATTCCGGCCGCAATCGCGGCCCCCGCGCCGGCCATGATCTGTCGGCGGTTCAGGAACATCTCCTTCGGGGTAATATCGGCCTCGGTCAGGTCGGGGATGAATTTCTGGGTCATGGCGCGCGTCCTTCGGTAAACGTTCGGGATAACCAAGCATAAGGACTATACGAAGGGATAGTGTCGTCACGAGATCGTGTATGGCGCCTTCGTGACCCTTGTTACAGACGCCGGCGGCCCCGCAAATGCTATGGCATGTTCCCATGGTCACAGACCTCTGGCACCATTGTTCGCAATCGCGGCGGCACCATCCGCCAACATAGGGAGGAAATCATGAAACTCATCGTCTCGGCGCTTCTTGGCGCCTTGCTCTCCGTTTCGGTCTGGGCCGGGGCTGCGGCGGCTCAAACAGCCGCCACCCAGGGCGGAACCGAGGGCCAGAGGGCCGTCACCAAGGTGGTGAAGGGCAAGTTCGCCGATGTGCTTCTGGGGGTGCAGAACGCGATCATCGACCAGGGGCTGAAGATCGAGCACACCAATAACGTGGGCGAGATGCTGGCGCGCACCAGGGATGCGGTCGGGGCGAAGCAGACACTATATACCCATGCGATCACGCTGGGCTTCTGCTCGGCCATCTTCAGCCGCAAGGCGATGACAGCGGACCGCGAAAACCTGATGTTCTGCCCCTATTCGATCTTCCTCTACGAGACCCCCGACAAGCCGGGCGAGGTGGTGATCGGCCACCGGCTCTATCCCGGCGCCTCGATGAAGCCCGTGAACGCACTGCTCGACAAGATCCTCGACGACGCGACCGCTTTCTAGGGGCGGCGCCTAGCGCAGGCTGCGCCCCTTCACGATCGCATCCGCGCCGAACTTCTTGCGGATCACGTCGGTCGCCTGCTCGGCCCTGGCGCGCCGCGCCGCCTCGGGGTCGAGTAGATCGCCGGTCAGATCGGCCCGCGCCGCCGGGACCAGATCCGCAATGCCGACCCCGATCAGGCGGAAGGGCCCCGGCTCGGCCACATGGTCCATCAGCCCGCGCGCGATGCGGTAGATCCGATCGGCCATCTGTGTGGGTTCACGCAGCGTCTGTCGGCGGCTCAGCAGGCTGAAATTCGCCCGCCGCAGCTTCAACACCACCGTCCCCCCCGCCAGTTCCTTCGCCTTGGCCCTGTCCGAGACCTGCTCGGCCAATCGCCACAGATGCCCGTCCAGCAGGTCGCGCTCGGCGGTATCCTCGAAGAAGGTCGTCTCCTTTGAAATCGACTTCACCGGCGCGTCGCGGCTGACGCGGCGATTGTCCTCGCCCCGCGCCAGATGCCAAAGCCGGTCGCCCATCTGCCCGAACCGCGCCACCAGCTCCTTGCGGTCCCAGCGAAGCAGATCGGCGATGGTGCGGATCCCCGCGCGCTCCAGCGCCTCCTGACCGGCCGCGCCCACCCCCCAGATCAGCCGCACCGGCTGCTCTTTCAGGAAGGCCTGCGTCTCGCCCCGCCCGATCACCGCGAATCCCCGCGGCTTGTCCAGATCCGACGCCACCTTGGCCAGGAACTTATTGTGGCTCAGCCCGATCGAGCCCGAAATCCCCAGTTCCGCCTCCATCCGCTTCACCAGCCGCGCCAACATCACCGCCGGCGGCGCGCCGTGCAGCCGCGCAGTTCCGGTCAGATCCAGAAAGGCCTCGTCCAATGACAGCGGCTCGATCGCCGGGGTCATCTCCTCCATCATCGCCCGCACGGCGCGCGAGACCTCGACATAGCGCGCCATCCGCGGCCTGATCACCACCGCCTCGGGGCAAAGCTTCAGCGCCTGGAACATCGGCATGGCCGAACGCACGCCCCGGATCCGCGCAATATAGCAAGCGGTCGACACCACACCGCGCTTGCCGCCGCCGATGATCACCGGCTGATCGCGCAACCCCGGATCATCCCGCTTCTCGACGCTGGCATAGAAGGCGTCGCAATCCATATGCGCGATCGACAGATCGAACAGCTCCGGATGTGCCAGCACCCGCGGAGACCGGCAGACAGGACACCGCCCGGCGCCGGCGGCGCCCGCATCGAAGGGGGAAAGACAATCACGGCAGAGGGCATGCATGGCAGATCAGCCTACCACCCCGCCCTACCCCGCCACCAGAGGCGACCAACCTCACGACCGCCGCCAAGGCGCCCGCCCTGCCCTTCATCTTGGCCGAAATACTCCGGGGGTTTGGGGGCAGCGCCCCCATCGAGCGCACAGACTCGCGCGTAGCGCGCCTCAGGATCGCCAGTCGAAGAAATCCGCGGGTGCCCGCGCCCGCAATTCGCGCGCCAGATCGGCGCCCAGCGCGGCGCCGTCTCCGGCCAGCCCCCTGCGCTCGCCCGCCAGCACCTGCGATCCGTCCGGGCGCAGGATCTCGCCGCGCAGCCACAGATCACCGCCCTCCAGAACCGCAAGCCCCGCGATCGGTGTCTCGCACGATCCGTCCAGCGCCGCCAGGAAGGCCCGCTCCGCCGCCAGCCGCTGCCCCGTGGGCGCATCATGGATCGCCGCCAGCAGCGCCCCGGTCGCCGCGTCCGTCGCGCGCCGCTCGATCCCGATCGCGCCCTGGGCCACGGCAGGCAGCATCTCTTCGGGCCCGATCGCGGCGCGGGCGATATGCGCCAGGCCCAGCCGATTCAGCCCCGCCATCGCCAGGAACGTCGCCGCCGCCACCCCATCCTCAAGCTTCCTCATCCGGGTCTGGACGTTGCCGCGGAACTCCACCAGCCGCAGGTCGGGCCGTCGCGCCGCCAGTTGCGCGCGCCGGCGCAGGCTGGACGACCCCACCACCGCACCCTGCGGCAGATCCGCGATCCGCGCCGCGACGGGCGAGACGAAGGCGTCGCGGTCGTCCTCGCGCGGCAGGTAGCAGTCCAGCACCAGCCCCGCGGGCTGTTCGGTCGGCATGTCCTTCATCGAATGCACGGCGATGTCGATGCGGCCCGCGCCCAGCGCCTCCTCGATCTCCTTGGTGAAAAGGCCCTTGTTGCCGATCTCCTTCAGCGCCCGGTCGGCGGCGATCATCGCGCGGTTGTCGCCGGTGGTGTGGATCACCACCACCTCGAAGGCGGCCTCGGGCAGGTCATGCGCCGCCATCAGCCGGTCGCGCGCCTCATGCGCCTGCGCCAGCGCCAGGGGCGAGCCGCGGGTGCCGATGCGCAGCGGGCGGTCGGGTGTGGGAAGGGGGCCTGTCATGCCTTCCTCCTACCCGTGGCAAATGCGCCTGACAATGGGGCGTCGCTTGACACCGGTGCGTGGCCGCGCAAGGCAGAACGCCAAAAGACGGAGAGGATCATGGCCGCCGACAAGACCATCCTGAGGGCGCTTCGAGGCGAGGCGCAGCCCGTGCCGCCGGTCTGGCTGATGCGTCAGGCCGGGCGCTACCTGCCGGAATATCGCGCGACCCGCGCCAAGGCAGGGGATTTCCTGTCGCTGTGCTACAATCCCGATCTGGCGGCCGAGGTCACGCTGCAGCCGATCCGCCGCTACCGCTTCGACGCGGCGATCCTGTTCGCCGACATCCTGCTGCTGCCCCAGGCGCTGGGGGCCGATCTGTGGTTCGTCACCGGCGAAGGCCCGCGCCTTTCGACCATCACCGATGCCGCCGGGCTGGCAAAGCTCAAGGGCCGCGACGACATTCATGAGGTGCTGGCCCCGGTCTATGAAACCGTGCGCATTCTTGCCCATGAACTGCCGCCCGAAACCACGCTGATCGGTTTCGCCGGCGCCCCCTGGACCGTGGCGACCTACATGATCGCCGGGCGCGGGACGCCCGATCAAGGCCCCGCGCATCTGCTGAAGTACACCGACCGCGCCACCTTCGCCGCGCTGATCGACCTGTTGACCGAAGCCACCGTCGAATACCTCTCGCGCCAGGTCGAGGCCGGGGCGGAGGTGGTCAAGCTCTTCGACAGCTGGGCGGGCAGCCTGAAGGGCCGCGATTTCGACGATTTCTGCCTGACGCCGGCGAAACGCATCATCGCGGCGCTGAAGGCGCGCCACCCGGGCCTGCCGGTCATCGCCTTCCCGCGCGAGGCAGGCGAGCGCTATGTCGGCTTCGCCCGGGCCACCGGCGCCGATTGCGTGGCGCTGGACAATTCGGTCTCGGCCGAATGGGCGGCGCAGAACGTGCAGACGGGCGGCTGCGTGCAGGGCAACCTGGACCCCAGGCTGATGGTTACCGGCGGCGCGCGACTGGTGGACGAGACCCGGCGCATCCGCGATGCCTTCGCCGGGGGGGCGCATATCTTCAACCTCGGCCACGGCATCACGCCGGACGCCGACCCCGAGAACGTGCATCTGATGCTGGAGGCATTGCGCGGCTGAACGGCACGGGCAGGACCGGCCCGTCCCGCCCGATTCCCCCTTTCCTTTTCGCCCTCGCCCCGTATAGTGCGGCGCCATGACACGGGATCCGCATATCGCATCCGTTCCGGGGGCCGCACGCGCCCTTCCGGCCCGTGGCCTGCTGCTTCTCCTTAGCCGCCCTTGAGCGTGTCCGTGAACCGGCGCGCCGCTCAGGGGTGACCAGCGCCGGGATCGCAGACGAGAACAGACACGAAGAGACCAGACATGACCGACAAGACCGAACAGGACCGCGTCCTGATTTTCGACACCACCCTGCGCGACGGCGAGCAAAGCCCCGGCGCCACCATGACCCATGACGAGAAGCTGGAAATCGCGGGTCTTCTGGACGAGATGGGCGTGGACATCATCGAAGCCGGCTTTCCAATCGCGTCCGATGGCGATTTCGAGGCGGTGCGCGACATCGCGATCAATTCCAGGAATTCGGTGATCTGCGGTCTTTCGCGCGCCAATTTCAAGGATATCGACCGCTGCTGGGAGGCCGTGAAACATGCCGCCCGGCCGCGTATCCACACCTTCATCGGCACCTCGCCGCTGCACCGCGCGATCCCGAACCTCGACATGGACGAGATGGCCGACCTGATCGACCGCACCGTCAGCCATGCGCGCAACCTGTGCGACAACGTGCAGTGGTCGCCGATGGATGCCACACGGACCGAACACGACTATCTGTGCCGGGTGGTCGAGATCGCGATCAAGGCCGGCGCCACCACGATCAACATCCCCGACACGGTGGGCTACACCGCGCCACGCGAATCGGCCGACCTGATCCGCATGCTGATCGAACGGGTGCCGGGCGCCGACGAGATCGTCTTCTCGACCCACTGCCACAACGATCTGGGCATGGCGACGGCCAACAGCCTGGCCGCGGTCGAGGCCGGCGCCCGGCAGATCGAATGCACGATCAACGGGCTGGGGGAACGCGCCGGCAATACCGCGCTGGAAGAGGTGGTGATGGCGCTGAAGGTGCGCAACGACATCATGCCCTACCAGACCCGGATCGACACGACGCGGATCATGAACATCTCGCGCCGGGTGGCGCAGGTCTCGGGCTTTGCCGTGCAATACAACAAGGCGATCGTCGGCAAGAACGCCTTCGCGCATGAAAGCGGCATCCATCAGGACGGGATGCTGAAGAACGCCGAAACCTTCGAGATCATGCGCCCTGCCGACGTGGGCCTGACCGAAACCAGCCTGGTGATGGGCAAGCATTCGGGCCGCGCCGCGCTGCGTGCCAAACTGCGCGATCTGGGATATGAGCTGGCCGACAACCAGCTGGCCGATGTCTTCGTGCGTTTCAAGGCGCTCGCCGATCGCAAGAAAGAGGTCTACGACGACGACCTCGTCGCCCTGATGCAGGACCAGACCAGCCCCGAGGACGACCGTATCGTATTGGCGTCCCTGCGCGTGGTCTGTGGCACCAAGGGCCCGCAGACAGCGGATATGACGCTGCTGATCGACGGCGCGGAACAATCCGTTCATGCCACTGGCGACGGGCCGGTCGACGCCACCTTCAACGCGGTGAAATCCCTGGTGCCGCATAGCGCCCGGCTTGCGCTTTATCAGGTGCATGCGGTGACCGAGGGCACCGATGCGCAGGCGACGGTAAGCGTGCGGATGGAAGAGGGCGGTTTCATCGGCACGGGGCAGGCTTCGGATACCGATACGGTGGTCGCCTCGGCCAAGGCCTATGTCAACGCGCTTAACCGGCTGTTTCAGCGCCGCAAGAAAACCAGGCCTGACGCAGAGGTCAAATCCGCGTCATGACGCCTCTTCCACCTGGGTTTGCGGGCGAATTTGCGCCGAAGCGCGGCGCGGGGCCTCTTTCCCTCAAGGCCGCGCCCAGCTAAAAGACACCCGGCCCGCGACGGGGAGTCGCGGGCCGCACCATATCGGGGAAAGGGACAGTCCCAGCATGCTAGGCTTTTCGGGTATCTTCTCGTCTGACATGGCGATCGACCTCGGCACGGCGAATACCCTCGTCTATGTGAAGGGCCGCGGAATTATCCTGAACGAACCCTCGGTGGTGGCCTACCACGTCAAGGACGGCAAGAAACAGGTTCTCGCCGTCGGCGAAGACGCCAAGCTGATGTTGGGCCGCACCCCCGGCTCGATCGAGGCGATCCGGCCGATGCGCGACGGCGTGATCGCCGATTTCGACGTCGCCGAGGAGATGATCAAGCATTTCATGCGCAAGGTGCACAAGCGCACCACCTTTTCGAAGCCGAAGGTCATCGTCTGCGTCCCCCATGGTGCGACCCCGGTCGAAAAGCGCGCGATCCGCCAGTCGGTCCTGTCCGCCGGCGCCCGCCGCGCCGGGCTGATCGCGGAGCCGATCGCCGCGGCCATCGGCGCCGGCATGCCGATCACCGATCCCACCGGTTCGATGGTCGTCGACATCGGCGGCGGCACCACCGAGGTGGCCGTGCTGTCGCTGGGTGATATCGTCTATGCCCGTTCGGTCCGCGTCGGCGGCGACCGCATGGACGAGGCGATCATCTCTTATCTGCGACGCCAGCAGAACCTGCTGATCGGCGAAGCCACGGCCGAACGGATCAAGACCTCGATCGGCACCGCGCGGATGCCCGACGACGGCCGCGGCGCGGCGCTGCAGATCCGCGGCCGCGATCTGCTGAACGGCGTGCCGAAAGAGACCGAGATCAATCAGGCCCAGGTGGCCGAGGCCCTGGCCGAGCCGGTGCAGCAGATCTGCGAGGCGGTGATGATCGCGCTCGAAGCCACCCCGCCCGACCTGGCGGCCGACATCGTCGACCGCGGCGTGATGCTGACCGGCGGCGGCGCGCTGCTGGGAGAACTGGACCTTGCGCTTCGCGAGCAGACCGGCCTGTCGATCTCGGTCGCGGACGAGTCGCTCAATTGTGTCGCATTGGGCACCGGCAAGGCGCTGGAGTATGAGAAGCAGCTGCGCCACGTTATAGATTACGACAGCTGACGCGCCCAGCCCCGGGGCAGGCGCGCTGAACTGGAGCAGTCGTGGCGAAAGACCGCAATGGACAGGACGAATTCATCCGCCCGATCAGGCGCATTCTGATCGGTCTGCTGATCCTGTTCCTGTTGGCGGTCTTCGGGTTGTGGCGGGTGGACAGCCCGCGGGTCGAGCGCTTCCGCGCGGCGCTGATCGACCGGATCGTGCCGAATTTCGAATGGGCGCTGGTGCCGGTCACGCAACTGGCCAACATGGCCAACAATTTCGAATCCTACACCCGAATCTACGACCAGAACCGAGAACTGCGGCGCGAGTTGCAGCAGATGAAGGCCTGGAAGGAAGCCGCGCTGCAGCTGGAGCAGAAGAACGCCCAGCTGCTGGATCTGAACCAGGTGCATATCGACCCGCAGCTGACCAAGGTGACCGGCCAGGTGCTGGCCGACAGCGGATCTCCGTTCCGGCAATCGGTGCTGATCAATGTCGGCATGCGCGACGGCATCGTCGACGGCTGGGCGGTGATGGACGGGCTGGGCCTGGTCGGGCGGATCTCGGGGGTGGGGGAAACCACCAGCCGGGTCATCCTGCTGACCGATTCGAACAGCCGCATCCCGGTGACGATCCAGCCGTCGGGGCAACATGCGCTGGTGGTGGGCGACAACACGGCCTCGCCGCCACTGGAATTCCTGGAAAACCGCGACATGGTGCGCCCCGGCGACCGGGTTGTCAGTTCCGGCGACGGGGGACTATTTCCTTCCGGGCTGCTGGTGGGCCAGGTCGTCGAAAGCGCCGACCACCGTCTGCGCGTGCGCTTGGCGGCCGATTACGAACGTCTCGATTTCCTGCGGGTCCTGCGCAGCAAGCCCACGCCCAAGGTGACCGATCCGGGTGGCCTGATCATGCCGCCCGGCGGCACGGACGGCACCGCCGAGGGGCCGCCCGCGCCGGGATCTGCCCGGGACAAGACCGGGGGCCCGGCCGCCGAAGGGGGCGGCAATGGCTGAATCGCAGCGCCGCGTGCTTTGGGCCTATCGCGGGCTCTATGTCGTGCTCGCGGGGTTCTTGATATTCCTGCGCCTGTTGCCGATCGATACCGAGCCGGTCCGCTGGCCCGGCCCCGATC
This sequence comes from Allgaiera indica, assembly GCF_900106675.1. Lineage (GTDB taxonomy): Bacteria > Pseudomonadota > Alphaproteobacteria > Rhodobacterales > Rhodobacteraceae > Acidimangrovimonas > Acidimangrovimonas indica. Next base: position 16,535 of record NZ_FNOB01000032.1, on the reverse strand, counting down.
TGCTTTTGGGGTTCACCTTCGCCTGGGTGTTGCGCCGCCCCGAATATGTCCCGGCCTTGCTGATCGCGGCCGTGATCTTGCTGGAGGATTTTCTGGTCATGCGCCCCCCCGGCCTGTGGACTGTGATCGTGCTTTTGGGGGCGGAATTCCTGCGTGGCCGTGTCGTGTTCCTTCGTGAGGTGGGTTTCCTGACGGAATGGCTTATGGTGTCCATCGTGATGCTTGCCTGTTTCCTAGCCTACAGATTGGCCTTCGCCGTGACCTTCCTTGCACTTCCCGAATTCGGCTTCGTCGTCCCACGCGTCCTCGGCTCGATCCTTGCCTACCCCGTCGTCGTCGCCATCTCGGCGCTGTTTCTGGGCCTGCGCAAGGCCGCCCCGGGAGAGATCAACAGCCTGGGCAAGCGGCTATGAGGCGGTCCACGCAAGACAGCGATACCAGCGCCCGCAAGGTGTCGCGCAGGGCGCTGCTGCTGGGCGGGGCGCAGGTCGCGGTGGTCGCGGGGCTGGGTCTGCGGATGCGCTACATGCAGATCGTCGAATCCGGCAAATACCGGATGCTGGCAGACGAGAACCGCATCAACATCCGCCTGATTCCTCCAGCCCGCGGCTTGATCTTCGACCGCAACGGCATCCTTCTGGCGGGAAATGAGCAGAATTATTCGGTCACGATCGTTCGCGAGGACGCAGGCGACAACGTCCGCAAGGTTCTGAACCGGCTGAAGGGCCTGATCCCGATCACCGACGACGACATCGAGAGCACGATTCACGAGATGAAGCGGCGCAGCCCCTTCGTGCCGATCACGGTGGCCGACCGGCTAAGCTGGGAAGACCTGTCGCGCGTCGCCGTGAACGGGCCGGCGCTGCCGGGGGTCTCGCCTTCGGTGGGGCTGTCACGGCACTATCCGCTGGACAAGGACCTGGCCCATGTCGTGGGCTATGTAGGCCCGGTCTCGGAACGCGATCTGGCGCGATACGCCGATCCCGACCCGGTGCTGCAGATCCCCAAGTTCCAGATCGGCAAGACGGGTGTCGAGCTGAAGCTGGAGGACCAGTTGCGCGGCAAGGCCGGCACCAAGCAGCTGGAGGTGAACGCCGTCGGCCGCGTCATGCGCGAACTCAGCCGCACGCCGCCGACCCCCGGCGACAATGTGCAGCTAACCATCAACGCGGCGCTGCAGGACTTTCTTCATGCCCGCCTGGGCAACGAAGCCGCGGCGTCGGTGGTGATGGATTTGTCGAATGGCGACCTGCTGGCGATCGGCTCATCGCCCTCGTTCGATCCGAACCTGTTCGTGCGCGGGATCTCCTACAAGGATTACGACCGGCTGCTGAACAACGACCACCGGCCGCTGGTCGACAAGTCCGTGGCCGGCACCTACCCGCCGGGATCGACCTTCAAGATCATCACCGGGATGGCGGCGCTGGAAGCCGGCAAGCTGGACCCGAAGGAGATCATCTATTGTCCGGGCTATGTCCAGCTTGGCAACCGGCGCTTCCACTGCTGGAAGCATTCCGGCCACGGCAAGGTGGATCTGCGCAAGTCGCTCGCCCAGTCCTGCGACGTGTATTACTACGAGGTGTCCCAGCGCGTGGGTATCGACGCGATCAGCGCCATGGCCCGCAAGATGGGGCTGGGGGAACGGCACGAGTTGCCGATGTCCGCGATCGCCGCGGGCCTGGCCCCCACCAAGGAATGGAAGCGGCGGGTGCACAAGCGCGACTGGCTGGTGGGCGATACGCTGAACGCGGCGATCGGCCAGGGCTATGTGCTGGCCTCACCGCTGCAATTGGCGGTGATGGCGGGCCGCATCGCCACCGGGCGGGCGATCCAGCCGCGGCTGGTGCGCTCGATCAACGGGGTCGAACAGCCGGTGCATCCGGCACCGCCGATGAACTTCAAGCCCTTTGCCGTCGACGGCGTCCGCGGCGGGCTGTTCGCGGTGGTCAACGGCGAACACGGCACCGCCCATTTCGCCCGGATCGAGACCGAGGGCATGACCATGGCCGGCAAGACCGGCACCAGCCAGGTGTTCAGCATCACCGCCGCCGAACGCGCGCGCGGCCTGATCAAGAACGCCGATCTGCCCTGGAACCGGCGTGACCATGGCCTGTTCGTCGCCTTCGCGCCGTTCGACAATCCGCGCTATGCGCTCTCGGTTGTGATCGAGCATAGCGGCGGCTCTCACCCCGCCGCCGCAATCGCCCGCGACCTGATGCTGCAAACCCTGTACGGAGGCCTGCCGCCCTTGTCCGCCTATCCCGCCTATCAGCGCAACGAGATCAAGGCCGCGCAGGACGCGTTGCAACTGCGCGACCTGGCCCCCGCGCCGACGCCGGCGCGGACCCGGGCGTGAGGGGAGCGCCGCGATGAGTTACCTCGAATATACCGTCAAGAGCGTCCCCACCGGGCTTCGCAAGGTGCTTTACGTCAACTGGGCGCTGGTGATCTTGCTGTTCACCGTGTGCGCGGTGGGGTTCTTGATGCTCTATTCCGTCGCCGGCGGCTCGATGGAACCCTGGGCCGAGCCGCAGATGGAACGCTTCGCCATGGGCATTGTGGTGATGTTCGCGGTCGCCTTCACGCCGATCTGGTTCTGGCGCAACATGGCCGGGGCCGCCTATCTGGTGGGGCTGGCACTGCTGGTCCTGGTGATGCTGGTGGGCAGCGTCGGCATGGGGGCGCAGCGCTGGATCAACCTGGGCTTCATGCGCCTGCAGCCGTCTGAGGTGATGAAAATCGCCCTGGTGATGATGCTGGCGGCCTATTACGACTGGCTTGATCCGAAGAAGGTGTCGCGCCCGTTCTGGGTGCTGATACCGGTCGTGCTGATCATCGTCCCCACCGTATTGGTACTGAAACAGCCCGACCTTGGCACCGCGATCCTGCTGCTTCTGGGGGGCGCGGTGGTGATGTTCTGCGCCGGCGTCAGTCTGTGGTATTTCGGCGGGGTGGCCGCGCTGGGGGCGGGGCTGGTGACGCTGGTGATGATGTCGCGTGGCAAATCCTGGCAGCTACTCAAGGATTACCAGTTCAAGCGCATCGACATCTTCCTCGATCCCGGTTCGGACCCGCTGGGGGCTGGCTATCACATCATGCAGGCCAAGATCGCGCTAGGCTCGGGAGGCTGGGCGGGGCGCGGCTATCTGCAGGGCACCCAGTCGCGGCTGAACTTCCTGCCCGAAAAGCAGACCGATTTCATCTTTACCACCCTGGGTGAGGAGTTCGGCTTTGTCGGTGCGATTTCGCTTCTGGTGCTTTATGTCCTGATCATCGCCTTCTGTATTTCTGCCGCGATGCAGACGAAGGACCGGTTTTCGGCGCTGCTGATCCTGGGTGTGGCGGCGACATTCTTCTTCTATTTCGCGGTGAACATGGCCATGGTGATGGGGCTGGCGCCGGTCGTGGGGGTCCCCCTGCCGCTGGTATCCTATGGCGGGTCGGCGATGCTGGTGCTCCTGGGGGCCTTCGGGCTGGTGCAGAGTGCGCATATCCACAAGCCGCGGGGCCGGTGAGCCCGCGGGCGGGGGGCTGTCTGCCCCCCTGCGCCCCCCGAGAGTATTGTTGCCAAGATGAAGGGGATGGGGATGGTCGAGGTCTATTTCGCCGCGGGGGCGGATCTGTGGCCCAGGTATCGCGATGCACTGGAGGCGGCCTTTGTCGAGGCAGGGCTGAAGGTGACGCTACGCGACAGTGCGCCCGACCCGGCCAAGATCGATTACATCGTGTTTTCGCCGGGCGGCGAGATCTCGGATTTCGGACCCTTCGTGAACTGCAAGGCCGTGCTGAACCTCTGGGCCGGGGTCGAGAAGATCGTGGGCAACCGGACACTGACCCAGCCGCTGTGCCGAATGGTGGATCCGGCGATGACCGAAGGCATGGTGGAATGGGTGGTGGGGCATGTGATGCGCCACCATCTGGGGATAGACCGGCATGTGCTGGTGCAGGACGGGGTCTGGCGCCACGACACCTCCATCCCGCCGATCGCGCGGGAGCGGCCGGTGACGGTCCTGGGGCTGGGGGCGTTGGGCAAGGCCTGTGGCCAGGCGCTTGCGGCGCTGAATTTCCCCGTCGCCGGCTGGAGCCGGTCCCCCAAGGAGGTGCCAGGGCTGCGCTGCCTGTCGGGTGGCGACGGGCTGGAAGAGGCGCTGCGTGGCGCGCAGATCGTGGTGACGCTGCTGCCTTTGACCCGGCAGACCGAGAATCTGATTAACGCCGTGCGTCTGGAGCTGTTGGCACCGGGAGCGGTGCTCATCAATCCCGGGCGTGGTCCGCTGATCGACGATGCCGCATTGATCGCGGCACTGGATCACGGCCGGCTGGGGCATGCCACGCTTGATGTCTTTCGGGAAGAGCCGCTGCCGCCATCGCATCCGTTCTGGACCCATTCCAAGGTGACGGTGACGCCGCATATCGCGTCAGAGACGCGGGCCTCGACCGCCAGCCGGGTGATCGCCGAGAACGTCCGGCGAGGCGAGGCGGGCGAGGCCTTCCTATATCTCGTCGACCGCGAACAGGGCTACTAGCGCAGCGACAGCGCCATCATCGCAAGCCCCGCCATCCCCACAGCCAGGTCATCGAGCGCAGCGCCGGCAAGCCGCTTGCATAGGCCGGCACGTAAAGCATGCGCGCCGCAAGGACGACCGACGCACCAGGCACCGCGGATCGCCCGTGGCGACGGCCAGTATCGTGAGGCCCAGGAACAGCGGCAGGGCTTCGCGCAGGTTGTCCCTGGCGCGTGGCCAGCCTGACGGCCAGGGTCGCGCGCGCGGGCGATTCGTCGCGTGGCCGCAGAAGCGCGCCCGGATCGCGCCCCCAGCCCGAGAGTTCCTGCATGAAAAGCTGGAAGATATACAGCGCCAGTACCAGTAGCACGAGCGTGCCTAGCGTCATGTCGAGCTTCCTTTGCCCGGGCCCGAGCCGGCCTGCCCACGACTACGGCAATGGCGCGTGCGCCAAGTCAAACCCGCCGCCGCCGGCGCGTCCGGCAAGCCCCCCTTCCCCCCGGCTTGCCACTGTGCCACCATCCGCGCCGCATTGGACGGGCACGGAGGGCAGAATGCCGGGGAATCTGAGTTTCGAGGCTTTGGCGGCGGCGGTCGATACGGGCGCGATCGACACGGTAATCGCGGCGGGCATCGACATGCAGGGCCGGCTGATGGGGAAGCGTTTCCATGCCGCCCATTTCGTCGCCAGCGCCCATGCCGAAACCCATTGCTGCAACTACCTGCTGGCCACCGATCTGGAGATGGCCACGGTGCAGGGCTACATGTCGACCTCATGGGAGGCGGGCTATGGCGATTACGTCCTGCGCCCCGACCTGTCCACCCTGCGCCTTCTGCCCTGGCTGGAAGGCACCGCACTGGTGTTGTGCGACATGCTTGACCATCACGGCCACGAAGTGCCGCATTCGCCGCGCGCGCTGCTGAAAGGCCAGATCGCGCGCGCCGAGGCGCTGGGCTTCACCCCGATGATGGCAAGCGAGCTGGAGTTCTTCCTGTTCGAGCAAAGCTATGCCGAACTGCGCGACGGCGACTGGCAGAATGCGAAGACGCTGGGTGCGCATAATGTCGACTATGCGATCTTCGGCACCACCAAGGAAGAAGAGGTGATGCGCGCGATCCGCAACGGCCTGCACGGTGCGGGCGTCACCGTCGAATGCTCCAAGGGTGAGGCCGAGGTCGGCCAGGAAGAGATCAACACCCGCTATTCGGACGCGCTCGACGCCGCCGACATGCACGCGGTCACCAAGAACGGCTGCAAGGAGATCGCCTTCCTCAAGGGACGCTCGATCACCTTCATGGCGAAGTATCGCCACGATCGGGCGGGCTCTTCCAGCCATGTGCACCAATCGCTGTGGAAAGACGGCAAGCCCGCCTTCCTGGACCGCGACGCGCCGCACGGGATGTCGGCATTGATGCGCTCCTATGTGGCGGGGCAACTGGCCCATGCGCGCGAGATCACCTATTTCCTTGCCCCCTATGTCAACAGCTACAAGCGCTTCACCGAGGGCCTCTTCGCGCCGACCAAGGCGGTCTGGAGCCTCGACAACCGCACCGCGGGCTTTCGCGTCTGCGGCGAGGGCACCAAGGGCGTGCGCATCGAGTGCCGGATCGGCGGGGCGGATCTGAACCCCTATCTGGCGATGGCGGCGCTGCTGGCGGCAGGCCTTGCCGGGATCGAGGCAAAGATGGACCTGCCGCCCGAGACGCGCGGCGATGTCTACAAGGCCGAGGGCGTGGTCGAGGTGCCGCGCACCCTGGGCGAGGCCGCGGCCGAAATGAGCGCGTCAAAAATGCTGCGCGCGGCTTTTGGCGACGAGGTGATCGACCATTACACCCGCGCCGCGCTGTGGGAGATCGAGGAACAGAACCGCGTGGTGACCGATTGGGAACGCCGCCGCGGGCTGGAACTGGCCTGATATCCCCCTGCCCGGCGAACCGCCCCATACGCTTGCGCCCTTGCGCCCACCGCCCGGCGGCGCCATAGCGCGGCGGACAGAACCGGAGACGAAAGATGACACAGGCCCCCATTGCGAACTGGTCCTACCCCACGGCGGTGAAATTCGGCCCCGGCCGGATCGCGGAACTGGCCCAACATTGCAAGGCCGCCGGCATTACCCGGCCGCTGCTGGTCACCGACCGGGCGCTTTCGGCGCTGCCGATCACCGCCCGCGCGCTGGAGATCCTCGATGAAGCCGGGCTGGGCCACGCGGTCTTTGCCGAGGTCGACGCGAACCCGACCGAGGCGAACATGGAAGCGGGGCTGAAGGTCTACCGCGCGGGCGGGCATGACGGGGTGGTCTGCTTCGGCGGCGGCTCGGCCCTGGATCTGGGCAAGATGATCGCGCTGATGGTGGATCAGCCGGTCAGCGTTTGGGACCTGGAGGACGTGGACGATTGGTGGACCCGCGCCAATGCCGACACGATCGCACCGATCATCGCCGTGCCCACCACCGCCGGCACCGGCAGCGAAGTGGGCCGCGCGGGCGTGCTGACCAACACCGAAACCCACCGCAAGAAGATCATCTTCCATCCGAAGCTGCTGCCGGCCGTCACGATCTGCGATCCGGAACTGACCGTGGGGATGCCCAGGTTCATCACCGCCGGTACCGGCATGGACGCGCTGGCGCATTGCCTCGAGGCCTATTCCTCGCCGCATTACCACCCGATGAGCCAGGGGATCGCGCTGGAAGGCATGCGGCTGGTGCTGGAAAACCTGCCCCGCGCCTATACCACGCCCGACGACCTGACCGCCCGCGCCCATATGATGAGCGCGGCGGCGATGGGCGCGGTGGCCTTCCAGAAGGGCCTCGGGGCGATCCATGCGCTCAGCCATCCGGTCGGCGCGGTCTACAACACCCACCACGGTACGACGAATGCTGTGGTGATGCCGATGGTGCTGGATTTCAACCGCCCCGCGATCGAGGACCGCATCGCCCGCGCCGCCGCCTATCTGGGCATCCAGGGCGGGTTCGACGGCTTTCGCGCCCGGGTGATGGAGCTGCGTTCTGAACTGCAGATCCCCGAAACGCTGGGCGTGCTTGGCGTCACCGCGGATCGGCTGAACGAGCTGACCGAGATGGCGCTGGAGGATCCCTCCTGCGGCGGCAACCCGGTCGAGATGACGCGCACGAACACCCGCGCGCTGTTCGAGGCCTGCCTCTAGGCCATGGCCACGGCGCGGACCGAGATCGCGGTGATCGGGGCCGGGGTGATCGGCCTGACGATCGCGCTGCGGCTGGCCCGCGCCGGGCGCGAGGTGGTGATCCTCGACCCAGAAACACCCGGATCGGGCGCGTCTTGGGGCAATGCCGGCACCATCGCCGATTACGCGGTGATGCCGGTCGGCACGCCCTCGGTGCTGCGCGATCTGCCGTCGCTGCTGCTGGACCGGAACTCGCCGTTGGCGATCCGCCGCGCCGCCCTGCCCGCGCTGGCGCCGTGGCTCTTGCGCTTCCTGCGCCAATCCCTGCCCGATGCCGCCCCCCGCAACGCCCAGGCGCTGGCGGCGCTGAACGCCGATGCGGCGCGGCTTTGGCTCTCGCTCGCGGCCGAGATCGGCGGTGAGGATCTGCTCAACCGCAACGGCTGCCTCTATCTTTATGAAAGCCCCAAGGACCGCGCCGCGGGCGAGGCCGACATGGCCGGTCGCCGCGACCTGGGCGTCACCGTCGAACTGGTCGACCCCGACACGCTGGCCGGGATGGAACCCGCCCTGCCCCCGATCGCGGGCGGCGGGGCATTCTTTCCGCAGGCGATCTTCCTGTCCGATCCGGGCGAGATGGTCGCGCGGCTGGCCCGGGCGGCGCAGGCGGCGGGCGTGCGGCATCTGTCGGCGCGGGTGACGGGGCTTGCGCGCGAAGGCGGCGGGGTGCGCCTGTCGGGGCCGGACCTGACGCTGGCGGCGCGCCATGCGGTGATCGCCGCCGGGGCCCATTCGCGACCGCTGGCACGGCAGGCGGGCGACCGCATCCCCCTGGATACCGAGCGCGGCTATCACGTCGAATACGACATGCCCGCACCGCGGCTGTCGCGCCCCGCCAGCCCCAGCGCGCGCGGCTTCTACATGTGTCCGATGACGGGCCGGCTGCGTGTCGCCGGCACGGTCGAACTGGGCGGGCTGACGGCGCCGCCCTCGGTGCATCGCATCGCGCGGCTGGATCAGGGCGCACGGGCGCTGTTTCCCGACCTGCCCGCCCCGGCGCGCAGCTGGATGGGCTTTCGTCCCTCAATGCCGGATTCCCTGCCCGTCATCGGCCCGTCGCGGGCCGGCGCCGAGATCCTGCACGCCTATGGCCACGGCCATATCGGCCTGACCCTGGCACCGAAGACCGCGCGGCTGATCGAGGCCGCGCTGGCCGGGCGAAGCCCGGACGAAATGGGCCCCTGCCTTCCATCGCGCTTTTCCTGACCGCGTTTTGCGACTCGCGCCGGAAGGAACCCGGCCCGGGACCACACGTCGTCCGATGGTTCTTGCGGTAATCTGGATTGTCCAGCGCTTGCGTGGAAATTGGCGCACCAAACCTCGACAACTCACACGGAAATTTCACGCAATATCACATTTTCGAGATTAATCGCAAAAAATCTAATTAAATCAATCTCATTGCTGAGCCTATTCAAAAGATTTCTGGATCGAGGAATGAAACTTGGTATCCACGGAAACTGGAGGAGAAGCGGAAATTGGCCAGCCAGTATGACCAATTTCCCATACCTCTTTACTGGATGGCGACCGCACCGCCCGAAGAGGAGACCGGGCCGCGGACCGCTGAAGCGCAATGGCAAGCCAGGTAAGGAAACAAGATGACAGGGAACACTTCCAACAATATCAACCGACGCAGATTGCTGCAGGCCGGGGCAGTGATCGGCGGCGCTCAGCTTGCCGCGCCCTATCTGCAGATCGCGCGGGCATCGGATGTCGTGAAAATCGGCATGGATAACCCCCTGACGGGCACCTACGCGGCGCTGGGCAAGAACGAACAGATCGGTGCCCAATACGCCGTGGAACAGATCAACGCCAAGGGCGGGATCCTTGGCCGCAAGGTGGAACTGCTGATCGAGGATTCGACCTCGGGTGACGCCGGCGTGGCGGTGCAGAAGGCGCGCAAGCTGATCGACCGCGATCAGGTGAACTTCATCCTTGGCAACATCAACTCGTCGCTGGCCCAAGCGATTGCGAACGTGGCCAATGAAAAGGGTGTTTTCAACGTCGATCCGGGCGGTCACACCGACTCGATCACCGGCACGAACTGCCACTGGAACACCTTCCGCGTCTGCAACACCACGGCGACCGAAGGCGCCGCGGTCGCGAACGTGCTGGTCAAGAACATGGGCAAGAAGTTCTACTATCTGGTGCCCGACTATTCCTTTGGCCACACACTTGCGGCCGGGGTCGAGAAGGCCGCGGCCAAGGCCGGCGGCGTCAAGGTAGGCGAGGCGCTGACCCCACTGGGCACCACCGATTTCTCGTCCTACCTGATCAAGGCGCAGGCCGCGAACCCGGACGTGATCATCGTGCTGCAGCAAGGTGATGACGGGGTGAACGTTCTCAAGCAGATCGTGCAGTTCGGCCTTGAGAAACGGTTCCACATCGCCGGCGCCCAGATGGAGCTTGAGGTGCTGCTTGGCCTGCCGCCCGAGGCGCGTATCGGCACCTGGGTGTTCGAATGGTACTACAAGCAGCCCAACGTGCCGCACGTGAACGAGTTCGTGGCCGCGATCCGCAAGCGGAGCGGCGGACATGTGCCCACGGCGCGGACCTATTTCGGCCATACCGCCGTCTGGACCTGCGCGCTGGCCGCCGAACAGGCGAAATCGCTCGATGCCGTCAAGATGGCCAAGGCGATGCAGGGCTACAAGCTGCCGCCGGAAATTTCGCTGATGCCGGACGGCGCCTTCTACCGCGCCGCCCAGAACCAGATGATCGGCGACCTTTACGTCGGGCATGCCCAGGCACAAGGCAAGGACGGCCCCGAGGACCTGTTCGCCGTCGACCACGTCGTGAACGGCAAGGACGTCTCGCCGACCCTGGCCGAGACCGAATGCCACATGACCTGGCCAAAAGCCTGAACCACCACCATTCCGGGGGCGGTGCAGCCGCCCCCGGTTCGGCCGCTCGAGCCCGGCGGGCACCACCCGCCGGTTGCTCATATTCACCGACAACCTCCGATGCGCCGGGCGATCCCCTGGTGGGCGGCGATGCGCAATCGGACCACGCGAAGGCCCCGCACCAACCATGATGACGCAACTCATCCTTTTCAACATCGCCAACGGGCTGATCATCGGCGCATTCTACGCGCTGATGGCTATCGGCCTGTCGCTGATCATGTCGCTTTCGGATGTGATCAACTTCGCGCATGGCGGCTTTCTGGCCGTCGGCGCCTATATTGCCTATACGCTCTCGCCCTATATCGGCTTCTGGGGCGGGCTCGTTGTGGCGCCGGTGCTGACCGCCCTGCTGGGCTTGATCGTCGAGAAGTTCCTTATCAGCAGGGTTTACGGGCGTGATCCGCTTTACAGCCTGCTGCTGACCTTCGGACTGGCCTTCATCCTGGAGGATGGAACCCGGATGATCTGGGGTGCGCAAAGCGTGCCCTACGCGGTGCCGAACTGGCTGATGAGCCCGCTGAGCTCGCAGTATTTCTTCCTCACCGGCTATCGGCTGTTGATGATCGCGCTGGTGGCGATCGCGGTGGGCGGGCTGTTTTGGGTGATGAACAAGACCCGGCTGGGCCTGCGCATCCGCGCCGGAACGCTGGATCTGGAAACCGTGTCCGTGCTGGGCGTCAACGTACGCGTTCTGCGCAACCTCAACTTCGGCATCGGCATCTACCTGGCCGGCCTGGCCGGCGTTCTGGCCGCCGGACAGCTGGGCCTGCAGCCCACCATCGGCGCCTCGCTGATCATGCCAAGCTTTGTCGCGATCATCATCGGCGGTCTGGGCAGCCTGCTGGGCACCCTGCTGGGCGGGCTGCTGATCGGGGTCGCGTCGGCGCTGACCTCGGTCTTCGTGCCGTCGGGAACCGAGGCGGTGATGTATGTGATGATGGCGCTTGTGCTGCTGGTCAGGCCGCAGGGTCTGCTGGGTGAAGAGGGGCGTTTCTGATGTCAGGCTTCGACCTTCGCAAACAGGTCCCCAATGTGGTGGTCTGGCTTCTGCTTCTTACCATGCCGCTGTGGATGAACGCGGTGGGCGGCTATACCCAGCTGGGCACCCAGGTGGTGGTGATGGGCCTTGCGGCCATGTCGCTGAACTTCCTGCTGGGCTATACCGGCGTGCTGTCCTTCGGCCACGCTGCCTATTTCGGCCTGGGCGCCTACGGGGTGGGGATGACCATTCGCTACCTGGTGCCCTCGACCGGCATCGGCATGTTGGTGGGCACCGGTGTCGGCGCCCTGGCGGCGGCGATCATCGGGCCGATGATCGTCCGGCTGCGCGGCGTCTATTTCGCCATGGTCACCATCGCCTTCGCCCAGGTCTTCTATTTCGTCGCCTTCCGCTGGAACCATGTTACCGGCGGCGACGACGGCCTGACCAACTGGACGCGCGAGCCGATCAACTTTGGCTTCGCCACCCTGCATATCGAACAGGATCCGGTCACTTTCTATTATTTCGTGCTGGCGATCTTCGCCGTCGCGGTGGCGGTGATGGCCTTGCTTTTGCAGTCGCCCTTCGGTCGCACCCTGATCGCCATCCGCGAGAACGAGCGGCGCACCCGCTTCCTGGGGATCAACGTCAACTTTCACATCTGGGCATCCTGGCTGATCTCATGCACCTTCATGGCGCTCAGCGGCACGCTTTACGCGCTGCTCAACAACTTCGTCGACCCGCGCGCGCTGTACTGGACCCAATCGGGTGTCTTCGTGATCATGTGCGTGCTGGGCGGGATGCGGTCCTTCTGGGGCCCGCTGGTGGGCGCGGCGATCTACGTCGTGTTGCAGGACTACCTTTCCAGCGCCACCCCCAACTGGATGTCCTTCATCGGCCTCGTCTTCGTCGTCGCGGTGCTATTCTTCCCGCGCGGCGTCCTTGGGATCTTTCGCCGGAAGAGCGTGGAATGAGCTTTCTAAGAATCGAAAACGTCGCCAAGCACTTCGGCAGCCTGATCGCTGTCGACGGTGTCTCGATGTCGGTGGAAAAAGGCGAGTGCCGGGCCGTGATCGGCCCGAACGGCGCCGGAAAGACCACCTTCTTCAACCTTATCACGGGGATGCTCGACCTGACCTCGGGTCGGGTGCTTCTGGAAGATCAGGACCTTGCCGGGATCAAGCCGGCCGAACGGGTCCGGATGGGCATGGCCCGCACCTTCCAGATCACCGAGATCTTCCCCGACCTGACGGTGCGCGAGAACATCCGCATTCCGGTAGAGATCGCCGCCGGCCTGCATCTGGCGCCCCGCGTGCCCACGGCCCGGCGGGCCGAACTGCGCGCGCGCATCGATCAGCTGATGGAGGAAGGCGGCCTGACCCGCATCGCCGGCCGCTATGCCGGCGAGCTTAGCCACGGCGACCAACGCGCCTGCGAGATCATGATGGCGCTGGCGCTGAACCCGCGCCTGCTGCTGCTGGATGAACCCACGGCGGGGATGGGCGACGACGAAACTCACGCCATCGCCCGGCTGATCCGACGGATCCACCGCGACCAGGCGCTGACCATCGTGCTGATCGAACATGACATGCGCGTGGTCTTCAACCTGGCCGACAAGATCACGGTGCTTGCCGAAGGCCGCCCGCTGGCCGAGGGCACGCCTGCCGAGATCACCGCGAACGAAAAGGTTCAGGCCGCCTATCTGGGAGGTGCCGCATGACCAATTACGCCTTGGAGGCCGAGGGCCTGCACACCTTCTACGGCAAAAGCCACATCCTTCACGGCGTCAGCCTGAAGGTCGAGGAAGGCAAGATCACCACCCTTCTGGGGCGCAACGGCGCGGGCAAGTCCACGACGCTGCGCAGCCTGGTGGGCCTGACCCCCGCGCGCGAGGGCAAGGTGACGATCTTCGGACAGGACACTACCCGCCGCCCGCCCTTCACGATCGCCAAGCTGGGCGTTGGCTTCGTGCCCGAGGGCCGCAAGATCTTCCCCAACCTGACGATCGAGGAAAACCTCAAGGTTCCCGCCGATCGCCCGGGCCATTGGACGATCGACACGATCTACGAGCTGTTCCCGCGGCTCAAGGAGCGGCGGAACAACAAGGGCCGGCAGCTTTCGGGCGGCGAGCAGGAGATGCTGTCGATCGCGCGCGCGCTGCTGCTGAACCCCAAGCTGCTGATCCTGGACGAACCCTCGCAGGGCCTTGCGCCGCTGATCGTGCGCGAGGTGTTCAACATCGTCGTGCGGATGCGCGATCAAGGCATGTCGGTGCTGCTGGTGGAACAGAACGTGCGCATGAGCCTTGAGGTGGCCGACCACGCCTATGTGCTGAACGACGGCGAGATCGCCTTCGACGGCACGGCAAAGGAGCTGTCGCAAGACGAGGACCGGCTGCAATCTCTGGCCGGCGTCAGCGCCGAGGTCTGGGAAATCTGATCCCGTCGGCCGGCGCCGCATCGGGTGCCGGCCACTTCGCCCGACCCTTAAACTCCGGTCAGCCGCGTGACGATATGGGCGGCAATCGGGATCGCCGAGGTCGCCGCCGGCGAGGGCGCGTTGCACACATGCAGCGTATGATCGGTATCAATGAACAGGAAATCGTCGATCAGCTTGCCGTCGCGCCCCACCGCCTGCGCCCGGATGCCGGGCTTGTAGGGCGCCAGATCCGCCAGCCCGATATCGGCGCAGTAGCGCCGCACCCGCATGAGGTACAACCGCTTCGAGGCCGAGGCGGCAAGCTCTCCCATCGCGGGCGCGAGGTTGCGCGCGACCAGCCGCCAGAAACCCGGATAGGCCAGGCTCTCGGCCAGATCGCGCGGATTCGCCTGCCACCGGCCATAGCCTTCGCGCGCGCCCGCCAGCACGGCATTCGGCCCCACGGTGAAGCCGCCATCCATCTTGCGCGTCAGATGCACGCCCAGGAACGGCCGGGCGGGGTTCGGCACCGGATAGATCAGGTGGCGCACGAAGTCGGCCGGCCGGTTCTGAATGCGGAAATATTCGCCCCGAAAGGGGATCACGCGAAAGTCGATCTCGGCCCCGAAGGCGCGCGCCATGCGGTCCGACCCAAGGCCGGCACAGAACACCGCCTTGCCGGCCGAGATCTCGGCCCGGGTGGTGTGCAGCGTCACGCCGCCCGGCCCTTCCGCGCCGCCGGTCACGGCCTCGCCCAGCCGCAACTGGCCGCCGTCGGCGACGAACATCTTGGCCATGTGCCGCGCGATCGCCGCAAAGTCGGTGATCCCCGTGGTGGGTGACAGCAGCGCGGCCTCGGCGCGGATGTGCGGCTCCAGCTTGCGGGCCTCGGCGCCGGTCAGCGCCTCGATCTGGATGCCGTTGGCGGTGGCGCGCTTGTGCAGCGCCTCCAGCCGCCCGGCCTCGGCCGCATCGGTGGCCACGATCAGCTTGCCGCAGATTTCATAGGCCAGGCCGTGTTCGTCGCAATAGGCCCGCGTCGCGGCCACGCCCATGCGGCAGAAATGCGCCTTGTGGCTGCCCGGCGTGTAATAGACGCCCGCGTGGATCACCCCGGAATTGCGCCCCGACTGGTGCAGGGCGGGTTCGGGTTCCTTCTCGATCACCACGACGCGGGCACCGGGATGGACCTCCTGCAGGCGCCTGGCCGTCGCCAACCCGACAATGCCCGCCCCCACGACAGCGAAATCGAACGCCTCGACCATGCCTTCCCCCAGGATGCGCCTTGCCCCTGCCCCCGCGCCGGGGGCCGCCATGGCCCCTGTCTAGAACAGGCGGCGTGGCCGGACCATACCGCGGCCAGACCGCACGCAAAGTTCCGCCGTACTGTGGCCCGGGCACGGCAGATGCGCGGGCATGATGATCGGGGAGGATGATGGAGCGGGTGATGGGAATCGAACCCACGTATTCAGCTTGGAAGGCTGCTGCTCTACCATTGAGCTACACCCGCGCCGCCCTGACAGCGATATTTTAGGGCGCGGCCGAGGTCAAGCATCACCTTGGCCGCACAGCCCATGACTGGTGGCGCGCCGGCCATGGGGCCGACGCGCCGTGATCCCGTCAGTCGGCGTTCGCACCTTCGACCGAGTTTTCCAGAACTTTCCCGGTCTTCGCATCGACGCCGATTTCCCGGGTCTTGCCATGGACCTTCACGTCAAAGGAATAGCGCAGCCCGCTGCCGCCCTTTTCCTTCTCCAGTTCCCGATCGGTGATACGCCCGCCGGGCACCGCCTTCGCGACGGCCGCCTCGGCTTGCGGAAGGCTGACCTTCGCCTGAGCCTCGTATTGCTGCCCCGTGAAGGCCAGCGCGGGCACCGCCGCCACAGTCAGCGCGGAGACGGCGGCGAAAGCACCCACCAGAAAAGGCTGCCGGTTCACATTGGTTCTCTTCTTCATGTGGATCATTTCTCCATGTTTCGGCGTGAGGGCGACACCTCGCTCTCTTCTCGCCGGATGCGGGCCCAACGGGCCACTCTGTCCATGTGGGCGGTGGAGCTGTTCGATAATTGGTCGCGGGGTTACAATTCGGTAAGTCCGCACACCGAACGATCGCGAGAGGGAGGGCTCGGCCCCGCGCCCGTGCTGTGGCCGCCGACATGCGGGCGCGACACGGAAGCGGTGGAAGCTGGCACCGCGCCGCCGAAATCGAGCTTCCGCAGAGGAAGACATCGAAGGGAGTGGAAGGAAGACCTTCTAGCGAAACACGCCAAACCTGTTCCCGCCGCCAGCCAGGACGCAGCCAGCCAAAGCTGTTCGGGAAAGCGCCGTGGATGTTCGAGGAAAGTGGTGGGCGACCCTGGATCGCCTTCAAACCCGGTAAGCCATTGATAACACTGATGCCGATTCGCGGGCAGATTGCTGTTTGCCCCACCTCTATGAACCGCGCCGGGTTTGCCGGAGGCTGATTTCGGTTAGTTACGCGGCCATGTCTTCAGTTTCCAGCGCGGCGTAGAAGTTTGCCTCGGCTTCCG
>NZ_FNOB01000054.1:0-2500 GCF_900106675.1 Allgaiera indica | reverse complement strand
CCCACACCCGTTGAAAAGGGTCGGGATGAGCTGTGCCTAGGGGTGAAAGGCCAATCAAACTCGGAGATAGCTGGTTCTCCGCGAAAGCTATTTAGGTAGCGCCTCGGACGAATACCTACGGGGGTAGAGCACTGCATGGGTGATGGGGTCCCACAGACTTACTGAGCCTAAGCAAACTCCGAATACCGTAGAGTACTATCCGGGAGACACACGGCGGGTGCTAACGTCCGTCGTGGAGAGGGAAACAACCCTGACCTACAGCTAAGGCCCCTAATTCGTGGCTAAGTGGGAAAGCAGGTGGGACGACCAAAACAACCAGGAGGTTGGCTTAGAAGCAGCCATCCTTTAAAGATAGCGTAACAGCTCACTGGTCTAGATAAGTTGTCCTGCGGCGAAGATGTAACGGGGCTCAAGCCACGAGCCGAAGCTTAGGATGCGTAGAGATACGCGTGGTAGCGGAGCGTTCCGTGATATAGCGCTTTGCTTGTTTTACCGTGTCGTGACTGGGAGCGGGCAACCGCGCTCAAGTAGCGAAGCGGTAGCGCAAGCATCAGCGCTTTCTGTGAAGCCGGGCTGTAAGGCATCCGGTGGAGAGATCGGAAGTGAGAATGTTGACATGAGTAGCGACAAACAGGGTGAGAGACCCTGTCGCCGAAAGTCCAAGGGTTCCTGCTTAAAGCTAATCTGAGCAGGGTAAGCCGGCCCCTAAGGCGAGGCAGAAATGCGTAGTCGATGGGAACCAGGTTAATATTCCTGGGCCAGGAGGATGTGACGGATCTCGAGGGTAGTTCGTTCTTATCGGATTGAACGGGCTGCTTAGAGGTTCCTGGAAATAGCCCTCCATCAGACCGTACCCGAAACCGACACAGGTGGACTGGTAGAGAATACCAAGGCGCTTGAGAGAACCACATTTAAGGAACTCGGCAAAATACCTCCGTAAGTTCGCGAGAAGGAGGCCCGGTTCGTAGGCAACTATGGGCCGGGGGCACAAACCAGGGGGTGGCGACTGTTTACTAAAAACACAGGGCTCTGCGAAGCCGCAAGGCGACGTATAGGGTCTGACGCCTGCCCGGTGCTGGAAGGTTAAAAGGAGGGGTGCAAGCTCCGAATTGAAGCCCCAGTAAACGGCGGCCGTAACTATAACGGTCCTAAGGTAGCGAAATTCCTTGTCGGGTAAGTTCCGACCTGCACGAATGGCGTAACGACTTCCCCGCTGTCTCAAATGTGGACTCAGCGAAATTGAATTGCCTGTCAAGATGCAGGCTTCCCGCGGTTAGACGGAAAGACCCCGTGCACCTTTACTCCAGCTTCGCACTGGCATCAGGATTGTGATGTGCAGGATAGGTGGTAGGCTTTGAAGCGGGAACGCCAGTTCCCGTGGAGCCTCCCTTGAGATACCACCCTTCGCACTCTTGATGTCTAACCGCGGTCCGTCATCCGGATCCGGGACCCTGCGTGGCGGGGAGTTTGACTGGGGCGGTCGCCTCCCAAATCGTAACGGAGGCGCGCGAAGGTTGGCTCAGAGCGGTCGGAAATCGCTCGTTGAGTGCAATGGCAGAAGCCAGCCTGACTGCAAGACTGACAAGTCGAGCAGAGTCGAAAGACGGCCATAGTGATCCGGTGGTCCCGAGTGGAAGGGCCATCGCTCAACGGATAAAAGGTACGCCGGGGATAACAGGCTGATGATGCCCAAGAGTCCATATCGACGGCATCGTTTGGCACCTCGATGTCGGCTCATCTCATCCTGGGGCTGGAGCAGGTCCCAAGGGTATGGCTGTTCGCCATTTAAAGAGGTACGTGAGCTGGGTTTAGAACGTCGTGAGACAGTTCGGTCCCTATCTGCCGTGGGTGTAGGAGACTTGAGAAGAGTTGCCCCTAGTACGAGAGGACCGGGGTGAACGTTCCACTGGTGGACCAGTTGTCGTGCCAACGGCAGTGCTGGGTAGCTATGAACGGACAGGATAACCGCTGAAAGCATCTAAGCGGGAAGCCCCCTTCAAAACAAGGTCTCCCTTGAGGGCCGTGGAAGACCACCACGTCGATAGGCCGGAGGTGTAAGCGCAGCAATGCGTTCAGCTGACCGGTACTAATTGCCCGATAGGCTTGATTTGATCCAGTAACAGCAGGACAAAACATCGGTTCAACCGAACCGAAAACGGATCCAAGAACTCCGAAAGGCGTTCTGATCCGGTCCCGCAGGACAAATCGAAAGCAGTCACTCAAGTGACGGACTTGGACAAAGCAAGTGCCTGGGCCTTTCTTGGTCTGGTGATCATAGCGCGAGCAAAACACCCGATCCCATCCCGAACTCGGCCGTTAAGTGCCGCCGCGCCGATGGTACTGCGTCTTAAGACGTGGGAGAGTAGGTCGTCGCCAGACCTAGAAAGTCCCAGGCAGTGTCTCTCAAAACGATGAACAAACCCTGCAACCAGAACTTCCGCAGGGTACGGTCGCGGGGTGGAGCAGCCCGGTAGCTCGTCAGGCTCATAACCTGAAGGTC
>NZ_FNOB01000027.1 GCF_900106675.1 Allgaiera indica | reverse complement strand
CTGTTCGTCACCGCCGGACAGGTGAGCGATTATATCGGCGCGCGGGCGCTGCTCAGCAGGCTGCCAAACGTCACATGGCTGCTCGGGGATCGTGGCTATGACGCCGATTGGTTCCGGGAAGCGTTGCAGGACAAAGGGATACGCGCTTGCATCCCCGGCCGGAAGCAACGCAAGATCCCGGTCAAAGACGACAAGCGCCGGTACAAACGGCGAAACCGCACCGAGATCATGTTCGGCAGCCTCAACGACTGGAGGCGCGTTGCCACCCGTTACGACCGCGTCCCAAGGTATTCCTCTCTGCCATCGCCCTCGCGGCTATCGTCATCTATTGGCTATGAAGCCTGACCCGAGGGGATACCATGAGTATCTATCGCCAGACCTAACAGCGCTCGAAATCGGTGGCCACGCGCGGGCCGCGCTATTGGCCAGCCGGTTCATCGCGCCAGACCATCCAGAGTGGGATGAAGTCATCCGTTTTCCGACAAAGGAAGAATTCAAGGCGTGGGAAGAGGCAGACAAGGCGCGCGCTGGCGTCAAGACGCTGAAGGCCTTGTTCAACGGTGCTGGCCACGTTTCGCTGGATTTGCAAGAAGGAGAAATCAATCTAATTCCATGGCGCTATCGCGGGCGTGGCCATTGGGAGGGCATTCGCGACCATGAAGATACGGTTTTGGCGGAAGAGGTGTCGGATGAAGCACTTGGCAAGGCCATTCTGGACGCATTGGATATAAGCCGTTCAGCGTAGGTTCTGAAAGAGAGACGCCAGCTAAAGCAGACCTTGGAGCAGCCGCAGCGAAAGCTCGCTTTGTCCGGATTCTGTGGAAAAACACCCGTTCGCGATTGCGGAAATTGGAAGCTTTGGTGATGCGCGGCTGCCTTTCCTATCAGGCTTTTCGCGGTTGCTGCGGTGCGGGAAAGATCTTCGCCAGCTTCCTGAGGTTCTGGGCGGTTGCGGCGAGGAGAAATTCGTCGTTTGCGCCGCACGGGCCACGTAGTCGGAGGCGACCGAGGCCCAGGACGCGCTTGAGGTGTGCGAAGAGCATCTCGACCTTCTTCCGCAGCTTCATCGAGATCACGTACTGGTCGGTCTTAGCGATGTCGCGGGCGACCTGCCCGGCGTCTTCATGTTCCTCGCGGGTGATGGACCGGAAGTCCATGTTCGGGAAGCAGCGCGCCTTCGAAGGGCAGGCCTGGCAGATGTTCTTCAGGCCGCGGTATTTGGCGACGCCCTCGCCGGTCGGCCCTCGGTTCGAGTCGGAGTAGTTCCGGCGGAACTGCTTCAGCGTCTGGCCCTCCGGGCAGATGTATTGATTGTTCTCCGCGTCCCACTCGAAGTCAGCCCGGGTCCAGGTGCCATCGTTGCGGCCCGACTTGTCGAAGACCGGGATGTGCGGCGCGATCTTGCGGTCGACCAGCCAGCCCAGCATCGGCCCGGTGCCATAGGCGGTCTCCGCGATCAGGCGTTCGGGATGCAAATCGAACTTGGCCTTCACGCGCTCCAGCATGGTACGTGTCGAGCCGACCTCCGCCTGCCGGATCGACCGCGTCGCCTCGACATCGACGATCACACCATGATCCGTGTCGATCAGGTAGTTGTCTGAATAACCGAAGAATGCCGGACCCTTGCGCGCTGCGGTCCACTGACTTGCGGGGTCGGAATGCGAGGTGAACTTGGGCTGGACCTCGCTGGCGGCACCGAAGTCGGCCTCGTCCAGCGTCTCGAGATACTCGCGAACGGCGCGGGGCGCATCCGTCGGATCGATTTGCGAGGCGTCCCAGTCTTCCTTCGGCGTCGAGTTCTGCTTGTTCGCGTCCGCTTCGATCAGGCTGGCATCAACCGCCATTCTCTGGCCACTCACGAGCCCGTCCTGAATGCAGCGTGCAACTGTTGTCTCGAACAGGTGGCGTAGCAGCTCGCTGTGACGAAACCGGCCATGGCGGTTCTTCGAAAAGGTGGAGTGATCCGGCACCCGGTCAGCAAGATCGAGGCGGCAAAACCAGCGATACGCCAAGTTCAGATGCACCTCTTCGCAGAGCCGCCGCTCGGACCGGATGCCGGATCAATAGCCGACCAGAAGCATGCGGATCAGCAGTTCGGGATCGACAGACGGACGGCCCGTGTGGCTGTAGAAATCCACAAGATGGGCACGGATGCGGCTCAGGTCGACGAACCGGTCGATGGATCGAAGCAGGTGGTCTTGCGGAACATGATCCTTCAGCGAGAACTCGTAGAACAGCGCTGGCTGAGCCTCCTGCTTCGGCCCCATCATCGCCAATCCTCCCGCCCGATTTCGGAATTGAATCAGCGCCACGCCCAGTAATCAAGCGGGAGTTTTTCAACGGAATATCCGCATAGCTGCCGTCCGACAGGACAAAGCTCTCGCGGATTTCAGCGAACACCCGATTGCTTTGAGAGGCCAGTTCCACAGCGCAGATTGCCGTTCTCTGAAACGCATCCGGTAGGGGGCTTGCTCCAGCTTCTACAATCTTGTCGATGCCAACCCGAACGTATAGCAGGCGCCGCCTCCGAAGCCGGTCAAGGTTCGCAGCGAACCTGCCCCGGGCGAGTTGGAAGAAGGTGATCAGGAAGAAGTTGGAGCGATTCCCCAGGACGAATGAGATCAGCCGGCCATGAGGCCAGCTGATCTACTTGGGCCCACCACACGGAATGCGTCACCCTGCGGCACGCCCCCGATCTTCCAGCGATGTCGGTGCCTAGAAGCCCAGACCCGCGTATTTGTTCTTGAACTTCGACACACGCCCGCCGGTATCCATCAGCTTGGCGTTGCCGCCGGTCCAGGCGGGATGAACCGAAGGGTCGATATCCAGCGCCAGGGTGTCGCCCTCGGCGCCCCAGGTCGAGCGCACCTGATAGGTCGAGCCGTCGGTCAGCTTGACCTCGATCATGTGGTAGTCGGGATGAATTTCGTTTTTCATGATCGCGCTCCTCAGGCTTCGGCGCCGGCTTTGGGCTTGTAGGTCGAATCTTCGGCGATCCGGGCCGATTTGCCCCTGCGCGCGCGCAAGTAGTACAGCTTGGCGCGGCGGACGCGGCCCCGACGGACCACCTCGATCGAGTCGATATTCGTCGAATGCAGCGGAAACACGCGCTCAACGCCCTCACCGAACGAGATCTTGCGTACGGTGAACGACGCCGCCAGCGTGTCGCCGCCCTTGCGGCTGATGCACACGCCTTCATAGGCCTGCACGCGGCTCCGGGTGCCTTCGGTCACCTTGTAGCCGACGCGCACGGTGTCGCCGGCCTTGAAATCCGGAATGGTCTTGCCGAGCGCCGCGATCTGCTCGGCTTCGAGTTCAGCGATCAGGTTCATCGCCCTTGTCCTTTCGTCACATCGCGGTTTCGTCCGCGGATTGATGCCGCCTCAGAGCTCTCGGTCTTCTTCCGGGTTCGCGGCCTTCCGGGGAAGGGGCGCCCGCCAGAGGTTCAGGTCGTCTTCTGTTGGCCCGCCCGGGGCTGCGTCACTTGGGCCGAAGAAGGCCCCCGCAGGCAATACCGCACGGGTCCGAAGCCGATTCCGGCCCGGACCCGCGTCTGATACGGGGAACGCGTCCGAGAATCAAGCGCCTCGTGGCGGCCGGGGCGGGGCAAATGGCGCCGCCCGCCGGGACGGCGCAACACCGGCAGCCCCATGTCGAATTCCCCGCCCGGAAGCAGAGCAAAAAAACACGCCCGCCTTTCATTGTTCCCAAAATACGCCGGGGGCGCAGGGGGCAGAGCCCCCGCCTGCGGCCCTCTAATCCGCCTCGTCCGCGGGCTTGCCCGCCTTGGCGCCGTAGCGCGCCCACAGGTCCGGGCGGCGCTCGGCGGTAAGCGCCTCGGACTGCCGGCGGCGCCATTCGGCGATCCTGCCGTGGTGGCCCGACATCAGCACTTCGGGGATCTTGCGGCCTTCCCATTCCGCGGGGCGGGTGTATTGAGGATGTTCCAGCAAACCGCTCGAATGGCTTTCCTCCTCGGTCGAGGCCTCATTGCCCAGCACACCCGGGCGCAGCCGCACGGTGGCGTCGATCATCGCCTGGGCCGCGATCTCGCCACCGGTCAGGACGAAATCGCCCAGCGAAACCTCTTCCACCGCGAAATGATCCAGCACCCGCTGGTCGACCCCCTCGAAACGGCCGCACAGCAGCGTCAGCCCCTGGCCCGCGGCCCAGCGGCGGGCCGTGGACTGGGTGAAGGGGGCGCCGCGCGGTGACAGGTAGACCACCGGCCAGTCGGCGCGGGGCACAGGCGTCCCGATCGCCGCCTGCTGCAGCGCCGCGCCCACGACATCGGCGCGCAGTACCATGCCCGCGCCGCCGCCTGCCGGCGTGTCGTCGACATTGCGGTGCCGGCCCAGCCCGAAGGGGCGCAGGTCGATCGTTTCCAGCGCCCACAGGCCCGCCTCCAGCGCCTTGCCGGTCAGGCTAAGGCCCAGCGTGCCGGGGAATGCCTCGGGGAAAAGCGTGATGACGCGGGCACGCCAGGCACCTTGCAGGCGCGGCCGGTCCTCGATCAGTTCCCGGGGCCGCGGCGAGGCCGAGATCGACAGGCGTCCATGGGATTTGGTCGGAGGCAGGCTCATGGCGATGTTCTACGGCGGATAGGATGTGGGGGGAACCGGATTTTGCGAAGCGCGGGCGAAGGCGGCTTCAGCGTTCCGGCCCGGGTTTCTCTGGCCGCGCCCGCTGGCGTCGCCCAAGATCTTCCTTGATCGCGCGCCGCGTCCGCGCCCCGCCGCCGGCACGGTTCAGATGCAGAAAACGGGCCTCGGTCTTGGCCGGATGCCCCCTGTTCCAGCGCCGCGCCGGGGGCAGGGCCGCGGTTACCTCGGCGGGCAGGTCGAGCAGGTCGAAAAGCGCCTGGGCCGGTCCCGCGCGGGCTTCGGCCAAGGCCTCCAGCGGTGCCGTATGCACCGGCACCGGCGCGAGGGCCCCGGCGATCAAGGCGGCCTCCGTCTCCAGAGAGAAGCGGGCGGGAAAGCGGCGGCGGAAACGATCGAAATCGTCGCGCAGCCGGGTCACCCGCAGGAGGTGGCCATAAAGACTGTGCAGCCAGGGCTCGCGCGCGCGCAGGGTATAAAGGAATTCGACCCGCGTTCCGGGGCCGAACCGGCGGGCAATCTCTTCGGTAAGCACCCGGGCCAGGGCGATCGCGGTCGGCGCATAGGACATGCGGCGCCGGCCGTGCCAGCCGCGCAGGCCCGGCATCGCCCCGCAGAAGCGTTCGCGCGACAGAGCGATCACCGGCGCCGGGGGCAAACCCGTCAGAAAGACGCGCAAGGCCGAGCGGAAGGCCGCCAGCCGCCAGGGAAAGGGTCGCAGCCCATAGAGACGGGCGGCCTCGTCGAGATCCGGCATTTCGGACTTGCCGTAATAGGCCAGATAGGGCGCCAGAGCGGCGCGGTTGTTTTCCAGGTAGACCTGCAAGCTGGTCGTCCCGGTCTTGTGAAAGCCGGCATGGACGATCACGCGAACCGGGGCGTCCACCTCAGCCATCGGTCCCGGCCCCGAGGCTGCGGGCGCTCATTCGATCAAGCCTTCGGGTGGGTCGGTGATCAGCCGCCCCCCGGCCAGATCGACTGTCGGTACCACCGCGCGGGTGAAGGGCAGCAGCACCGGGGCCTTGAGACCCGGGCCGAGCACCTCCAGCAGATCGCCCGCGCCGTGGTTGAGCACGGCGCGCACGCGGCCGATCTCGACCCCGCCGGTATCCACCACGGCCAGGCCGATGAGATCGGCGTGATAGAATTCATCGTCGGGCAGGCTGGGCAGGCGGGCACGGTCGGCAAACAGGCTGGTGCCGCGCAGGGCATCGGCCGCCTCCTTGCTGGTCACGCCCGACAGCCGCGCCGCGAAGCCGCCCTTGACCGCGCCGGTCAGGGTGATGTCGAAGCTGCGCCCCCCGTCCTCGGTGAACAGGGGGGCATAGTCGGCGATCGCCTCGGGTTCGGCGCAGAAGCTTTTCAGCCGCACCTCGCCCCGGACCCCGAAGGATCCGGCGATGGCGCCGACGCAGACGCGGTCCGGTGCGGTCATGGAAAGCTCCGTTCAGGGGACGGGGCGCGTGCGCGCCCCGACAGGATTATTCGCCGGCGGTTTCTTCGGCCGGCGCGGCGGCTTTCTCGGCCTTGGCGGCGGCGCGCTCGGTGGCCTTCTTGCCCGGGACGGCCTTCTTGAGGTTCTTGCGCTCGGTCTTGTCGCGCTGGCCGGCGGTTTCCAGGAAGCGGGCGACGCGGTCGGTCGGCTGGGCGCCCTGGCTCAGCCAGTACTGGACGCGCTCCATGTTCATCTTGACGCGCTCTTCGCTGTCCTTGGGCATCAGCGGGTTGTAGGTGCCCAGCTTCTCGAGGAAGCGCCCGTCACGCGGCATGCGCGAATCGGTTGCGACGATCGCGTAGAACGGACGTTTCTTAGAGCCCCCACGGGCAAGACGGATCTTCATAGCCATTATCTGTTCTCCTATTGATGGCCTGGTGCCGGGCGGGTGCCCGTCATTTCTGCAGTTTCTCGTGATGCCTGATGACTTCGGAGATGATGAAGTTCAGGAATTTCTTGGCGAAGTCGGGGTCTAGGTCGGCCTCCTGCGCCAGCCGCTCAAGCCGCTCGATCTGGCGTTCCTCGCGTGCCGGGTCCGACGGGGGCAGGTCGTGTTCGGCCTTCAGCCGGCCCACGGATTGGGTGTGCTTGAAGCGCTCTGCCAGCGTGAACACCAAGATCGCGTCAAGCCGGTCGATCGACTCGCGGTGTTCCTTCAAGAGCGCCTGGGCGCGGGTGGCGTCGTCCTTCATGCGGGGCTCCTCAGGTCGTGGCGGATGACGATGTCGCGGCGCGCGGCGCCGGGCGGTGACGCATGGCGACGGACGGTGGAAAGGGTTGGCGCGACGATCATGCGGCCGCCTCCGGTCCCGGATGGCGGTAGACCAGCATCTGGCCATGCCGGCTGTTCTCATAGCTGCGCTCGAAATGCGCGCCCATGCGTTCGGCCAGCGCGATCGAGCGGCTGTTGCCTGGCAGGATGTTCGAGGTCAGCGCGCCCAGGCCCATCACCTGATAGGCGTGGCGCCGGGCGGCCAGGGCGGCCTCATGGGCGATCCCGCGGCCTTCGGTGCCCGCAAAGGCGACCCAGCCGATTTCGGGTTCGGGCCAGCCCTCGGGGTTCCAGATGCCGGTAAGGCCCAGCGCCGCATCCGTGCCCTTGTCAGCGATCATCCAGAAGCCGTAGCCGCGCAGTGCCCAATGGCCCAGGACCGAGGCCATCCAGCGCCATGTTGCCTCGCGGCTTTGCGCGCCGCCAAAGCCCCAGGCGCGCTTCTCGTCGGCGAAGAAGGCGGCCAGCGTATCGAAATCGCGGCTTGCTGGGCCGCGCAGGATCAGCCGCTCGGTTTCCAGCACAGGGATGGAAAGGACCGGATCGCACATCACGCGGCCTCCGGGTCGGGATGACGGTAGATCCAGACCGGCGCGCCCGAGGGTGTGGTCCAGTCGCGCTCGTAGCTGGCGCCAAGCCGCTTGGCGAGCGCGATCGAACGCAGATTGCTAGGCGAGATCACAGATATCAGCGGACCCAGGCCCAGCATATCATAGGCATAGGCGCGGGCGGCCAACGCGGCCTCTTGGGCCAGGCCGCGGCCTTCGAACCCTTCATAGAGGGTCCAGCCCAGTTCCGGTTCGGGCCAGCCGCCAGGATACCACAGGCCAACCCGTCCCACCAGCGCGCCGCTGCTGCGCTCGACCAGGCTCCACATGCCATAGCCGCGCAGGGTCCAATGCCCGATCGCGGTGGCAAAGGCGCGCCAGGCCTGGGGATAATCCAGCGGCCCGCCGTTCATGATGCTGCGCTCAGAGCCATAGAAGGCCGCGAACTCGGCGAAATCCCCGCCTTCGGGGCCGCGCAGGATCAGCCGGTCGGTCTCGATCACCGGCGCGGCGAAGCCTGGGCCACCCGAGGTCTCGTAGGTGGCCATGCCGGCGAAGGGGCCGCCCGGACCCTCGGGGTTCGGGGCCTCGGTGAACCGTGCCGCGCGGGATCTGGCCCGCTGGGGCGGTATGCGCGAGCCGCGGGTCATTTCTTCTTGCCAAACCCGCCCAGACCGCCCAGGCCCGAAAGCCCGCCGGGCAGGCCGCGACCGCCAAGGCCGGGCAAGCCGCCGGCCTGCCCCTGCAACGCCTTGGCGGCGGCCTTCAGCTCTTCAGGGTCCATCTTCGACGGGTCCATGCCCGCCATGTCGGGCATGCCGCCGCCCTTGCCCATCATGCCCTTCATCGCCTGTTTCAGCATCCCCTTCTTGCCCATCATCTTCATTGCATCCGCCATCTTGCGGTGCATCTTCAGAAGCTGGTTCAGTTCCGCCACCTCAAGCCCGGCGCCCGCGGCGATCCGGCGCTTGCGGCTGGCTTGCAACATTTCGGGGTGGGCGCGCTCTTGTTTGGTCATCGAACCGATCAGCGCGATCTGGCGGCGCAGCATCTTGTCGTCGAGGCCGGCATCGGCCGCCGCCTTGGAATACTTGCCCATGCCCGGCATCATCCCCATGATCGACTGCATGCCGCCCATCTTGAGCATCTGGTCCAGCTGGCCGCGCAGGTCGTTCATGTTGAACAGCCCCTTCTTGAAGCGCTTCATCGCGCGCTCCATCTGCTCGGCCTCAAGCGTTTCCTGCGCCTTCTCTACCAGCGCGACGATATCGCCCATGCCAAGGATGCGGCCAGCAACGCGCTCGGGCTCGAAGGTCTCGAGCGCATCCATCTTCTCGCCCAGGCCGACGAAGCGGATCGGCTTGCCGGTGACCGCGCGCATGGAAAGCGCGGCACCGCCACGGCCGTCGCCGTCCATCCGGGTCAGCACGACGCCGGTGATGCCGACCTTGCCGTCGAATTCGGTCGCCACGTTCACCGCGTCCTGACCGGTCAGACCGTCGACGACCAGTAGAGTCTCGCGCGGGGTGGCGACGTCGCGGACGGCCTGGACCTCGTCCATCAGCACTTCGTCGATATGCAGCCGGCCTGCAGTGTCCAGCATGTAGACATCATAGCCGCCGAAGGTCGCCTGCTGCTTGGCGCGACGCGCGATCTGCACGGCGTTCTCGCCCTTCACGATCGGCAGGGTATCGACACCGATCTGCTGGCCCAGGATTGCCAGCTGCTCCATCGCCGCCGGGCGGTTGGTGTCGAGCGACGCCATCAGCACCCGTTTGCCCTGCTTGTCCTTCAGCCGCTTCGCAAGCTTCGCGGTGGTCGTCGTCTTGCCCGAACCCTGCAGGCCCACCATCAGGATCGGCGCGGGTGCATTGTCGATTTTCAGGCTGCCGGGGTCGCCCTCGCCGCGCAGAACCTCGATCAGTGCATCATGGACGATCTTCACGACCTGCTGGCCGGGCGTCACCGATCTCGTCACCGCCTGACCGGTGGCCTGCTTTTCGACCTTCTTGACGAAATCCCGGGCGACGGGCAGCGAAACATCGGCCTCCAGCAGCGCCACGCGGACCTCGCGCAGGGCGGCGCGAACGTCATCCTCGGACAGCGCGCCCTGCTTGGTCAGACGATCGAAGACGCCACCAAGGCGTTCTGAAAGGTTCTCGAACATGCCCGGTCTCCTTCGACCTGTTGATCCTATGCGCCCCATGTAGGTGCGGCGCGGCCCAAACGCCAATCGCACCCGTGGGCGCAACGCGCTGACGGATGGCGATCCTCCAATAACAGAGGACCGGAAGCTTGGCGACTTCCGGAGTACATCGCGCATTTACGCGCCCGCGGCCGCCAAGTCAAGCAAGCCCGACGCGCGATCGGGGTGCGGGCCTCGGCCCCGGCGGCACCCCAATGGCGCCGCCGCGGGATACCTCCACCAGATAGAACGCAAAGCTGCCTCTTGGCTTTCATTGTTCGACAAATACGCCGGGGGTGCAGGGGGCAGCGCCCCCGCCGCCGAGATCCCGGCGCGCCCTGTCGCGTCGTCCCGCGAGACGATGGACCAACAGACACCCCACCGGGGCTTGCCTTTGCCCTCGGCATTGGCATGATCGAGCCAAACCTGTTCATGGATGCACATATGCCTTTCGAGAATTGGGATGAAATCCGCACCGCTTTTCAGGTCGCGCGGGTCGGCACCGTATCGGGCGCGGCCGAGGTGCTGGGCGTTCACCATGCCACCGTGATCCGCCATGTCGACGCGCTCGAGGCGAAGCTGGGCACCAAGCTGTTCCAGCGCCACCCGCGCGGCTACACCCCGACCGAGGCCGGCAACCAGCTGCTGTCGGTGGGGCAGGCGACAGAGGATCAGTTCGCCCAGCTTGCTGCCCGCATCACCGGCGCGGGCGATGAGGTGACGGGCGAATTGATCGTCACCTCGCTGCCCGGGCTGTCGGGACTGGTCCTGCCCGCCATGGGGCGGCTCTTGGAAAAATACCCCGGCCTGCGGCTGCGCTACCTGACCGACAACCGTGTTTTCCGCCTGGAATACGGCGAGGCCCATGTCGCCGTGCGTGCCGGCTCCCGCCCCACCGAGCCCGACAACGTCGTGCAGTCGCTGGGCCATCACGGCTACGCGCTCTACGGCAGCGACGCCTATATCGCCCGGCACGGCCGCCCGCAGACCGAGGACGACCTGATCCACCATCGCTTCGTCGCGTCGGAAAACCGCGACGCGCGCGCGCCCTTCCTGCGCTGGCTGACCGACAAGGTGCCCGAGGAATGCTTCGTGATGCGCACCAACGGCTATGAGGCCTGGCAAAGCGCGGTGGCCCGGGGGCTGGGCCTGGGCTTCCTTCCGGTGCAATCCAGCCAATCCGACCCGCGCCTGGTCGAGATCTTCCCGACGCGACCGGAATGGCGGTCGGAGTTGTGGCTTGTCACCCATGTCGATCTGCATCGGACCAGCAAGGTGCAGGCCTTTCTGAACGCGCTGAAAGAGGTCGCGAAGGCCTGCCCGGACGGCGTATGAGGCGGCTTGGCGCGCCGGGGCGCGGCCATCTGGCGATGCTGGTGTTCTCGATCCTGGTCGCCGGGTCGTTCAGCCTGGGGGCACTGGCGGCGAACCAGATCTCTCCGGCCGCGCTGACGGCCGCGCGTTTCGCGCTGGCGGGGGCACTGATCGGCGCGGTGATGGCGATGCGCACGGGGCTGCCGCGCACGGCGCTGCGCGCGCCCTGGCGCTATCTGGTGCTTGGCGGGCTGTTCTCGGCCTATTTCGTGCTGATGTTCGAGGGGCTGAAGACCGCGCCGCCGGTCGCGGCCGCGGCGGTCTTCACCCTGACACCGGTGATGTCGGCGGGCTTCGGCTGGCTTCTGTTGCGTCAGGTGATGACACCGCGCATCGCGCTGGCGCTGCTGATCGGCGCGCTCGGGGCGCTGTGGGTGATCTTCCGCGCCGATCCGGGCGCGCTGATGGCCTTTCACGTGGGCCGGGGCGAGGTGATCTATTTCTGGGGCTGCGTCGCGCATGCCTGCTATACCCCCATGGTGCGCAAGCTGAACCGGGGCGAGCCGCCCATTGTCTTCACCTTCGGGATGATGGTGGCGGGCCTGGCCATCCTGTCGCTTTGGGGCTGGGGTGACATCCGCGCGACGCCCTGGACCAGCTTGCCGGCGATCGTCTGGGTGACGCTGCTCTATGTCTCGATCGCGGCCAGCGCCGTCACTTTCGTGCTGCTGCAGGTCGCGACGCTGAACCTGCCGTCGTCGAAGGTCATGGCCTATACCTACCTGACCCCCAGCTGGGTGATCCTGTGGCAGATCGC
This sequence comes from Allgaiera indica, assembly GCF_900106675.1. Lineage (GTDB taxonomy): Bacteria > Pseudomonadota > Alphaproteobacteria > Rhodobacterales > Rhodobacteraceae > Acidimangrovimonas > Acidimangrovimonas indica. The sequence continues at coordinate 34,979 of NZ_FNOB01000027.1, read as the reverse complement.
ACTGGGTAAGGGGGCGCCGCCGCCCAAGGTGGCGCTGGGGGTGGTGTTGACCGCCGTGGCGCTGCTGATCTTGCTGAAGCCGGACGCCCACGAACGCGCATGACCCCGCCGGCCGCGCCTCATGCCGCTTGAGGCGCGAGGGCGCGCGGGCTATGGGAGCGGAAGCTAGGAGGTTTGCCGATGCCCATGTTTCTCGATACTCTCGACGCCGGTTTCGAGGCCGCGTTCCGTGATCTTCTGGCTGCCAAGCGCGAGGACACGCCCGATGTGGACGATATCGTCGCCGGGATCATCGCCGATGTGCGCGCCCGCGGCGACGCGGCGGTGATCGAGCTGACGGCAAGGTTCGACCGGCTTGAACTGACGCCCGAAACCCTGGTCTTCACCCCCGAGGAAATCGACGCCGAATGCGCCAAGGTGCCCGAGCACGAGCGTCGCGCGCTAGAGCAGGCGGCCGAGCGCATCCGCGCCTATCATGTCCGCCAGATGCCCCAGGATCAACGCTGGACCGACCCCGAGGGCGCAAGCCTGGGCTGGCGCTGGACGCCGGTTTCGGCGGCGGGGCTTTATGTGCCGGGGGGGCTGGCAAGCTATCCCTCCTCGGTGCTGATGAACGCGATCCCGGCACAGGTGGCGGGGGTCGAACGGCTGGTGATCTGCGCGCCCACCCCGGATGGCAAGGCCAACCCGCTGGTGCTGCTGGCGGCGCGGATGGCCGGGGTGAAGACGATCTATCGCATCGGCGGCGCGCAGGCGATCGCGGCGATGGCCTATGGCACCGCGACGATCGCCCCCGTGGACAAGATTACCGGCCCCGGCAACGCCTTCGTCGCGGCGGCGAAGCGGCGGGTGTTCGGGCGGGTCGGCATCGACATGATCGCGGGGCCGTCCGAGATCCTGGTGATTGCCGATGCCGACAATGACCCCGACTGGGTGGCGCTTGACCTGCTCAGCCAGGCCGAGCATGACGAAAGCGCGCAGTCGATCCTGATCACCGACGACGCGGGGTTCGGCCAGCGCGTCGCCGCGGCCGTCGCGGCGCGGCTGGAGACGCTGGAACGCCGAAAGATCGCCGCGGCCAGCTGGCGCGATTTCGGCGCGGTGATCGTGGTGCGCGATCTGAACGAGGCGGCGACGCTGTCGAACCGGGTGGCGCCCGAGCATCTGGAACTGTGCGTGGCCGACCCCGAAGCGCTGGCCGAAAAGATCACTCATGCCGGCGCGATCTTCCTGGGCCAGTGGACGCCAGAGGCGATCGGCGATTACGTCGGCGGCCCGAACCATGTGCTGCCCACGGCGCGCTCGGCGCGGTTCTCGTCGGGGCTGTCGGTGATGGATTTCCTCAAGCGCACGACGCTTGCGAAGATGACGCCCGAGGCCCTGCGCGCGATCGGTCCCGCGGCCCAGACGCTGGCGGTCTCGGAAAGCCTTCAGGCCCATGGGCTAAGCGTGCGCGCCCGTCTTGACCGGCTGAACGAGAGGTGAGCCGATGGTCAATCGCATCAGCCGCATAGACATAGACGAGGCCGGCCTTTCCGCCCCCACGCCCGAGATCGAGCAGGAGCGCCGGGTGGCGATCTTCGACCTGCTCGAGGACAATTCCTTCGCCCTGCCGCCGCGCGACGGCAAGCCGGTGCCGGAGGGGCCTTATCACCTGACGCTGGCGATCCGCGACCGGCGGCTGGTGCTGGACGTCGCCACCGAGGATAGCGTCAGGGTGGGCGAGGTGCATCTGTCGCTGGGCCCGTTCCGGCAGGTGGTGAAGGATTACTTTCAGATCTGCGAAAGCTATTTCGACGCCGTGAAACGCCTGCCGCCCAGCCAGATCGAGGCGATCGACATGGCCCGGCGCGGCATCCACAACGAAGGCGCCCGGGTGCTGCAGGAGCGTCTGGAGGACAAGGCAGAGGTCGATATCGACACCGCGCGGCGCCTGTTCACCCTGATCTGCGTGCTGCACTGGGGGTGAGGGTGGGCGACGGTTTCCCTACGTCGGTTCTGTTTTGTTGCGATCACAACGCGGTGCGTTCGCCCATGGCCGAGGGGCTGATGAAGAAGTTCTACGGCCAGCGCGCCTATGCCCAGTCGGCGGGTGTGCGCAACGATATGGAGATCGACGGTTTCTCGATCGCGGTCTGTCAGGAGATCGGGGTCGAACTGTCGCGCCACCGCGCCCGCAGTTTCGAGGAGATGCGCGAATGGGGCGACGATCTGTCGGGGTTCGACCTGATCGTGGCACTTTCACCGGCAAGCCAGCGCATGGCGCTGGAACTGACGCGCTATTACCACCTGGACGTGGAATACTGGCCGATCCTGGATCCGACCGGTCTGGGTGAAAGCCGCGAGGCGAAGCTTGCCGCCTATCGTCAGAGCCGCGACCAGATAAGGGCACGCATGATCGCCCGTTTCGGTCCGCCGACAGAGCCTCGGTAACAGGCAGGGCGCGGGGCTGCGCCTGCGAGCGCCGCCAACGCCGGTCGCGGACGGCCCGGCCCCGGTCGGATCCCGATCCGATGTCAGAGCCCGGCGCAGGGAAAGGGCCGGACGACGGTGCGATCGAAGCGCAGCGAACAGCAGATCACGGGGCTTTACGACATGCGCGGCGCAAGCCGCGCGAAGGTCTGCTTGCGGGGCCGCCGGGACGCCATGGGGGCTAGACGATGGGGGCGCAGGCGATGAGGGCAGGCGGTGGGGCGCACCCGCCGCCTCAGGGATGACACCGGTCGGGAAGGACGCCCCCCGTGGGCACGTCACCGGTGGGCAAGGGCGGTTTTTCCAGCATGAGCGCCCGAATGTCGTTGCGCAGGTGACGCAAGGCTGTTGCCTGATCGATGTGATCGGACGAGATGAACTCGATGAACCGGGCGTTCTGGATATTGAACAGCGCCCAACCAAGCTGTGTCGCGTCGCTTTCGGCAGGCCAAAGGCCCGAGGCCTGAAGCCGCCGGATCTCTTCGACAAGGACCCCAACCAGGCGGCGGTCGAGATCGTGGTAGAGTTTGCCGAAACGCGGATCCTGCCCGTTGACCGAGGCGGCGATCACCTGACGCCAGATCACCTTGTCCAGATGCTTCAGCGCATGGGTGCAGACGATCGACAGGAAGTGCATCAGCAGATCGCCCGGATCCCTCGATTTGCCGAGCAGATCGTGCCGCATCGTATAGAGAAGTTCACGGTCGCTTTCCGCCACTAGGGCCAGCAGCACGCCGGATTTGGTGCCATAATAGTTGTGGACCGTCACGCTGGAGACGCCGGCGATCTCGGCGATGGCCTCGATGGTGATGTTCTCGGGGCCCGCCTTGAGGAAAAGCTGTCGCGCCGCGGCGATGATACGGGCGCGGCGGTCTTCCTTCTGCCGCTCGCGCAGGCCTGTCCTGGGTTTGTCCGTCATGCGGCCACTTTCCAGCGGCGCAGGGGGGAATGCAACCGCATTTTTTAGTCATCTAAAAATTTTTGTGGACTAAAGGTTTTTGTCGCGTATCGTTTTCGTGACCGACATCGCCAGGAGATTCCCAATGCACAAGCTCACACTCGCCGCAGTCTTCGCCGCGACCATGGCCCTGCCCGCTGGCGCCGCCTTCGCCGCTCAGCAGGTCAAGATCGGGATCTGCGTGGCCTGGCCCGGCTATTCGATGCTGGAAGTGGCAAGCCAGAAGAAGCTGATCCCCGGCTATGACCTGCAGATCACCGATTTCGAGGACCCTCTGGCCGCACATGCGGCACTGGCGGCGGGGCAGATCGACGTGCTGGGATGCACGGCGGATTATACGCCCGTCGCGGTGGACGCGGGTCTGAACGAGGTTCTCGTCACCGATCTGAACCCGTCCTACGGGGTCGATCACGTCGTGCTGGCCAAGGGGATGAAGGTCTCGGATCTGAAGGGCAAGAAGGTGGCCGCGCCGCAGGCCTATATCGGCCAGCTTCTGATGGGACTCTGGCTGGACCATGAGGGGATCAAGCCCAAGGATGTGACCTGGGTGAACCTCAATGCCGACGAGGCCGTGGGCCCGATGCTTTCGGGCGATCTGGCTGCGGCCTACATGTATGAACCCTGGATCTCGAAGGTGGAAAAGGCCGCCCCCGGCACCCATTCGGTGGTCGACACGACCGATCCCGAGATGCTGAAGACCGGGATCTTCATGGACGCGCTGTACATGAACAAGGACTTCATCGCCAAGGACCGCCCCGCCGCCCTGGCCGTGCTGAAGGCCGAATGGGAGGGGCGCGGCTATTGGCATGCGCATGTCAAGGAAACCAATGCGCTGATCGCCAAATTCCTGAAATGGCCGGAGGCCGACGTGGAATCGGTGATCGGCACCAACGGCAAGTCGCTGAAGGGCGGGATCTATGTCTTCGACTTCGACGAGGCCGCGCGCTTCTGCGGCGTGCTCGACGGCACCCCGCCCCTGGGGCTGACCAACGGCGGGATCACCAAGTCGATCGCGCTGACCAACGAATGGTGGATCAAACTGGGCCTGATGAAGAAGAAGATCGACCCCGCCAAGGGTGTCGATTGCAGTCTGATGGGTGATCTGGTGAAGGCGGGCTATCGGCAATCCTTCGCCGCGAACTGAACCGACCGGCCCCGTGCCTTCGGGCGCGGGGCCTGGGACTGGAGGCATCAATGTCGCGCTCGCAACCGAACCGTCGCCGCCTGCTACAGGTGCGGGTGCCGGTCTCTCCGCTGCAGGCCCTGGTCTCGTCGATCGGGATCTGGGTGGTATTCTTCGGCGGTTGGATTCTGGCGACCTCCATGGGCTGGGTGAACCCGATCCTCGTGCCATCGCCCGAGAAGGTCTTCCGCTCGATCTACGTCCTGTTCGCCGATCAGGGCTTTGCCAATGACGTGCTGATCTCGGTGGCCCGGGTTCTGTTCGCCTTCGCGCTGGCCTGCGTGGTCGCAGTGCCCGCGGGCGTGGCGATGGGCGCCTTTCCGGCGATCGACGCGGTGCTGGCGCCGTTCGTCTCGGCCTGGCGCTACCTACCTGCGCCATCGTTCATCCCGATCCTCCTGATGTGGTTCGGCACCGGCGAGGAACCCAAGATCGCGCTTCTGTTCCTGGGCGTCATCTTCTTCCTGATCACCCTGATCGCCGACCATACGAAGGATGTCCGCAAGGAGCTGATCGAGACCGCGATGACCCTGGGCGCCGGGCGCTGGATCACCGTCTTTCAGGTCATGCTGCCGGCGGTGCTGCCCAATATCCTGGTCGCCATGCGGCAGATGCTGGCGGTGGTCTGGACCTATCTGGTGATCGCGGAAATCGTCGCCTCGACCACCGGGATCGGCGCGATGATGATGCGCGCGCGGCGCTTCCTGCATACCGACCAGATCATGGCCGGAATCATCGTGATAGGCGTGCTCGGCCTTGTCTTCGACCGGCTTTTCGCGCTGCTGCACCGCCGGCTTTTCCCCTATCTGCAGGAATCCCGCTGATGGCCGCGCCCTTGATGCAGGTTGACCGGATCTCGAAGACCTTCGCGCTTGCCGGCGGCCGGACGCTGACCGCGGTCAGCGATGTCTCCTTTACCGTCGAGAAGGGTTCGATCTGCGCCCTGCTGGGGCCTTCGGGCAGCGGCAAGTCCACCATCCTGCGGATGATCGCCGGGCTCGAGACGCTGACCAGCGGCACGATCCGCCTGAAGGGCCAGGAGATCGACGGCCCCGGGCAGGACCGTGGCATGGTGTTCCAGGCCTATACCTCCTTCGATTGGCTATCGGTGCGCAAGAATGTCGAATTCGGGATGCGGATCAACGGCGTGCCCGCCCGCGAGCGGCGCGAACGGGCAGAACATTTCATCGGCCTCGTCGGGCTGTCGAAATTCATCGACAGCTATCCCTCGCGCCTGTCGGGGGGGATGCGCCAGCGCGTGGCGATCGCCCGCAGCCTGGCCAATGCCCCGGAAGTGCTGCTGATGGACGAACCCTTCGGCGCCCTCGACGCCGAGACCCGCTGGCAGATGCAGGAATTGATGATCGAGGTGGCCGAGGCCTCTGCCACCACGGTGATCGTGGTCACCCATGACATCGAGGAGGCGATCTTCCTGGCCGACAAGATCGAGTTCCTGTCCAGCCATCCGGGCCGCCTGCGCGAAGAGATCATTCCCGATTTCAAACCCGCAAAGCGCATCCGCAACAAGGAGCAGCTGCTTGAGCTCGACGGCTTCGCCGAGACCGAACGCAAGATCATGCGCCTGATGCGAGAGGAGGGGCAGCATTGATTTCGCTTGATTATTCCGGCCGCACCGTGGTCGTGACCGGGGCAAGCCGCGGTATCGGCCTGGGCATCGCGAAGGGCTTTGCCGAGGCCGACGCGCGGCTGCATCTGATTGCCGACGACGCCGATGTCGAGACCGCCGCGCAAGAACTGGGCGCGACCTGGGCGTGCGCGGATATCTCGGTGAAGGCCCAGGTCCGGCGGGCTCTTGCCTCCTTGCCCCGCATCGATGTGCTGGTGAACAACGCCGGGTTGGAGCTGATGACCCCGGTCGGGGACGACAGCGACGCGGGCACCGACGCGTTCCGCCGGATCGTCGAAATCAACGTGGTCGGGACCGCGCAGGTCACCTCGGCGGCGCTGGCGAAGATGCAGGCGGGTGCCGTGATCCTCAATACCGCGTCGATCTGGGGCCGGGTGGCCGAGCCGCGGTTTGGTGCCTATGTGGCATCCAAGCACGCGATCATCGGCCTGACCAAGACATGGGCGCGCGAGTTGGGCCCGCGCGGCATCCGCGTGAACGCGGTCTGCCCGGGTTGGGTGCGCACGCTGGCGTCGCTGCGCTCGCTGGGGCGGATGGCGCAAGAGGCGGGGGTGGCGGAAGAAACGCTGCTGGACGAGATCGTCGCGGGTCAGGCCCTGCCCGGGCTGATGGCGCCCGTCGACATGGCCGCGACCTATCTGTTCCTGGCGTCCGACCTGGCGGCCAACATCACCGGCCAGTCCCTGGGCGTCGATCGCGGAGAGGTGCCGTGGTGAGCCCCCTGAACGGAAAGCGCGCCTTGGTGACCGGCGCAGCCCGCGGCATCGGCCTGGCTTCGGCGCGCGCCTTGCAGGACGCGGGCGCCGAGGTTCTGGGGATCGACCTGGCGAGCAGCGAGGGGCCGTTCGAGATCCTCGCCTGCGATCTTGGCGACGAGGCCCAGGTGGTCGCGGCCGTGGCCCGGGGCGCCAGACGCCTTGGCGGCTACGATATCGTGGTCAACAACGCGGGGATCTTGGAAGAACAGCCGCTGGCGGGGCTGACCGGCGCCCATATCGACCGGATGTTCGCGGTCAATGTGCGCGGCGCGATGCTGGTCACGCGCGAGGTGCTGCCGCATCTGCCCCGCGGCGGGCGGATCATCAACATCGTCTCCGAACTTGCCTACCTGGGGCGCGCCGGGGCCTCGGTCTATGCCGCGACAAAGGCGGCGATGCTGGGCGCCACGAGGTCCTGGGCGCGCGAACTGGCCCCCGACATCCTGGTCAACGCGGTGGCGCCTGGCCCCACCGATACACCGCTGCTGGCCTTCGAGCATCTGACCGAGGCCCAGAAAGCCGAGGAAACCGCCAATCCGATGGGCCGGATCGGCCGCCCCGAGGAGGTAGCGGCGGCGGTGGTCTTCCTGGCCGGCCCGGGGGCAAGCTTCTTCACCGGCCAATGCCTTGGCGCCAATGGTGGCGCTGCCATGAACTGATGGAATGCAGATGAAAGAGACGGTCTTTTACGCGGAACTCACCTGGCCCGAGGCCGAAGCCCGCATCGCCGCCGGGGCGCCGGTCTTCCTGCCATTGGGCGCCACCGAACAGCATGGCCGCCACATGGCGCTGAACGTCGACGTGGCGGTACCGACCGCGATTTCGGCCCGTGCCGCGGCGCGGACCGGCGGGCTGGTGCTGCCGGCGGTCGCCTATGGCAACCGTTCGCAACCCAAGACGGGCGGCGGCCGCGGGTTTCCCGGTACGCTGAACCTGACCGCGCATACGTTCTCGTTGGTGGTGCGGGATGTGATCTGCGAACTCTATCGCCAGAAGGTGCGCAAGATCGTCACCGTGAATGGCCATTATGAAAACATCGCGCCCACGATCGAAGGCATCGAGCTGGCGCTGGACGCGATCGGCCGCGATCGCGCCGGGGAACTGGTGATCCTGCGCGTCGATCATTGGGAGATGGTGCGTCCCGAAACGCTCGACCGGATCTTCCCCGACGGCTATCCAGGGATCGAGCTGGAGCATGCGTCGGTGCTGGAAACCTCGATGATGATGGCGTTGCGGCCAGACCTGGTGGACCTGAGCCGCGCCATCCACGACGGCCCCGCCTGCTTCCTGCCGTACGACCGCTACCCCAGGCCCGCCGAGGAGGTGCCGTCCTCGGGCGTTCTGTCGCTGACCCAGGGGTCCTCGGCCGAAAAGGGCGAGTGGCTGCTGGCGGACTGCGCGGCTGGTATCGTCGAGATGATCGAGCGCGAATTTGGCGAGATGGCCGTGCGATGCCATCCGGAGGGGGCATCAACGCCATCAACAACGCCGGTCACGTCCGTCAAGGTTCTCTAGGGCCAGGACCCATTGATCGGCTGTGAACTCGGTGCTTTTGTGATTCAGGCTCCTGTACCGATGGGGGCATGATGAGCAATCTTTTCTGGCTGACCGAGTGCGGCGGATAAGAAAACAGGCTGGGGGATTGTTTTCGCGCCAAACCAGATGGTGCGGCTGCAGCCTTTCTTTCCAAAGAGCCCTGGCAAGCCGAGGGTCGATGACCGGCGCGTGTGGAGCGGAATAATCTTCATCAATCGCAATGGCTTGCGGTCGTGTGATGCGCCCAAGGAAAATGGCCCACCGAAGACGCTCTACAACCGCTGGAAGCGCTGGAGCGACATGGGGATGTTCGCCAGGATCTTCGAAGGACTGGCGAAGGCTTGCCACGCACTACGACAGATGCCGAAAGGTCTTCCTCTCAGCCGTAGCCCTCGCCGCAACCGTGATGTTCTGGCTATGAAACGAGAACAGGTCCTGACCCCAAAAAGGCAGGTCCCACCATACGGAATGCGTCAGCCCCGTGCCCGGCCTTTTGCTGCCTGCCTCATGGTGCATCCTTGTTTGCCTCTCTCCTCGGTCATATGAAGTTACCAGTCCGGGAGGAATTCATGCCCTTCACCAAAGTCCAGCCCGAGAAGCTGTCGCAATCGGTCGTCCGCCAAATCGAGCTTTTGATCCTGCGCGGCATCCTGCGCCCGGGCGAACGCCTGCCGTCCGAGCGCGACCTGGCCGAGAAGCTGGGCGTCTCGCGCCCCAGCCTGCGCGAGGCGCTGGCCGATCTGCAACGCCGCGGCCTGCTGATCAGCCGCGCCGGCGCCGGTGTCTATGTGGCCGAGGTTCTGGGGTCGGCGTTCTCGCCGGCACTGGTGCAGCTATTCGCCAGCCATGACGAGGCGGTCTTCGACTACATCGCCTTCCGGCGCGACATGGAAGGCCTGGCGGCCGAGCGCGCGGCAAAGCTGGGATCCGACACCGACCTGCGGGTGATCGGCACGATCTTCGCCAAGATGGAAACCGCCCATACCAAGCGCAATCCGACCGACGAGGCCGAACTGGACGCGCAATTCCACATGGCGATCATCGAGGCCAGCCACAACGTGGTGATGCTGCACATGATGCGCTCGATGTACGAATTGCTGCGCGAAGGCGTGTTCTACAATCGTCAGATCATGTTCCGACAGCGCACCCACCGTGAAACGCTGCTCGATCAGCACCGGGCGATCAACACGGCGCTTCAGGCGCGCGATCCGGATGGCGCGCGGGCCGCGGTGGCCGCGCATCTCGATCATATCGAGGGCGCGCTGCGCGCCGAACGCCGCGCCGCCGCCAACGAAGCCGTCGCACGCCAGCGCCTGGAACATGAGGCCGAGCGTTAGGCGCAGCCCCTGATCCAACGCTAGGCCCAGCGCTAGCCCGGGGCGCCCGCCCTCGCCTAGAACTGCGACCGGCGCAGCAGCAGGCGGGCGATGATGCTGACGATCAGCACGAAGAGCGTGACCAGAAGCGCCGCGGCATAGGCCAGGGCATTGGCGGCCGCGAAGGGTTCGTTGATGAAGGTCCAGATCGCATAGGTCAGATAGCCGATCGGCGAATGGGTCAGGCGTCCGTCCCACATGTAGTTCGACCAACCCGCCGTATACAGCAGGGGCGCCGTCTCGCCGACCGAGATCGCCAGCGCCAGCAGGATCCCGGTCAGCACCGCGGGGCCCGCCGCGGGCAGGATGATGCGCAAGATCACGCGCCGCTCTCCCGCGCCCAGGGCATAGGCGGCCTCGCGCAGTTCATCGGGCACCTGGCGCAGGGCCATCTCGGTCGTGCGGCAGATATAGGGCAGGCAGAACACCGCCAGCGCGATCGACCCGGCGGCGACCGAAAAATGCCAGCCCAGCCCCTCGACCAAGGTGACGTAGCCCACATAGCCCACCACGATCGACGGCACGCCGACCAGCACATCCGACAGGAAGCGGATGATCTGCGCCCAGCGCCTGTGGCGGAATTCGGCGCAGTAGATCCCGGCAGACAGACCCACCGGCACCGCCAGGATCAGCGTGCCCACCGCCAGCACCGCCGTGCCCTCGATCGCGTTCAGCAACCCGCCGCCACTGCCCTGTGTCACGGTGGTGAACAACGACAATGACAACGACGACATGCCCCGCACAAGAACGAAGCCCAGGATCCACACGATCGACCCGGCCAGAACTCCGAAGGCCGCCGCGGCGCCTGCCCAGCCCAGCCAGGAAAATGCCCGGCGCGAAAGCAGCATTGGCCGGGCCCGCGTGATGCCCGTCGCCGCCCCGGCGCGGGTCATGGGCGCGCGCCCTGCTGCCCGGCCCAGACCCGCATCATCAGCCGCGCCAGCGCATTCACAGCCACTGACGAGATCGCCAAAATCAACGCGATCTCGGCCAGCGAGCGCACGGCCAGGGCGGTCGGGTCCTGCAACGCACTGTCCAGTTGCGAGACGATGAACGAGGCCATGGTCGAGATCGGCGCATAGATGTTGCGCGGCAGGTAGTTCAGCGCGTTGCCGCTGACCATCAGCACCGCCATGGTCTCTCCCATCGCGCGGCCCAGCGCCAGGATCGAGGCGCCGATCAGCACCTTGCGGGTGTTGGGCAGCAGGATGCGCCAGACGGTCTCGAAGCGGGTGGCGCCGATGCCGGCGCCGGCCTCGCGCAGTTGCTGCGGCTGGCTGACCATGGCGTCGCGCAGCGTCGAGGCGATCAGCGGCACGATCATCATCGCCAGCACCAGCCCGGCACTGAACAGACCATAGCCGCTGCCGACCGGCCCGGCGAAGATCGGGATCGGGCCCAGCAGCCATGCCAGCAGGGGAAACAGGTGGTGGCCCAGGAACGGGATCAGCACGACATAGCCCCACAGCCCGAAGACGACGCTGGGGATTGCCGCCAGCATCTCGACGAACAGCGACAGCGCGTCGCGCAACGCGCCGCCAAGCGCCTCGGACAGGAAGATCGCCGCGCCCACCCCCAGCGGAATGGCAACGATCAGCGCGATGGCCGAGGACAGGAACGTGCCGGCGATCAGGAACAGGATCCCGTATTGCGCGCCGGGCAGGACCGATACGCCATGCACGGTGACCGGGTCCGAATAAAGATTGCCCAGGTTCCATTTGTCGCGCAACGCAAAGCCCCAGCCGTTGAAGCGGATCGCCGGCCAGGCGTAGATCACGAGAAAGCCGATGATGCCGACCAGGCTGGCGGGAAGCGCGCCGGCGACCAGGGCAAGGCTGCGTCTGAACATCTGTCTCCTCGGGGCGTTCGGTTCGGGGGCTGCGGAAACGGCAAGATCGGCACGGGCTTGTGGGCCCGCGCCGATCTGTGGTTCGGCGATCACGCCTTGGCCCGCGAGCCGATCAGCTGATCTTCTTCACCTGGGCCCGGCTGAGGCGGGTGATCGCCTTGGGCAGCGGCACGAAACCCACGGCCTTCATGAAATGCGGCGCGTTCCCGCCCGAGGGGCTGAGCGCCCAGTCGAAGAACCGCTTCAGCGCCGCGGCATCCTGCGCCGAGGGCTGGCGCGCCTTCACGATCGCATATTCGTAGTTGATGATCGGGTAGGAATTCTTGCCGGGGGCGAAGATCAGGCTGATGCGTTCATCCGTCGGCGTCTTCGAGGCGGTGGCCTTGACGGCGGCCTGAACGGTCATGGGATCGGGCAGCACGAAATGACCGCTGCGGTTGCCCAGCTTGGCCTCTCCCAGCTTGGCCGCGTCGGTGGCCTGCTTGTAGCTGATGCCGATATAGGCGACCGAATAGGGCGTGTTCTTCACGGCGTTCACCATGCCGGGGTTGCCCTCGGCGCCGATGCCTCCCTGCACGGCGGGCCAGCTTACCGTGGTGCCATAGGCTACCTTGTCCTTCCACGCCGGCGTGCTGAACGACAGATACTGGGTGAAGATGAAGGTATCGCCGCTGCCGTCGGTGCGGTGCACCGGCACGATGGCGTGGTCGGGCAGCTTGACGCCCGGGTTCAGCTTGGCAATCTTGGGGTCATCCCACTTGGTGATCTTGCCGTCGTAGATCCCCGCCAGCACCGGACCGCTCAGGTTGATATGGTCGTGGTTCAGCCCCGGCAGGTTGTAGTTCACCATCTGCGACGAGATCGCCAGCGGGATGTTCAGCATGCCGGGATGCTGCTTCATCTGCGCGTTGCTGAGATAGGCGTCCGAAGCCCCGATCTGCGCGATCCCCGAGATCGACTCGGAAATCCCGGTGCCCGAGCCGGTGCTTTGGGTGGTGATCTTCAGCTCCGGGTGATGCTTGGCATAGGCCGGCACCCAGAGATTGAAAAGCGGATAGAGCAGGCTGGAGCCCGTCTCGAGGATATCGGTCTGCTTGGCCAGCGCCGGCCCGGCGACCAGTCCGCCCAGCGCGATGGCGGCGGCCAGCATTGTGCCCTTCGTCGCAGTGGCGATGATCTGGCTGTTTCCCTCGGTCGATGTCACGTCGTCCTCCTTGGCATAATGCCCGCATCGGTAATCACGATTTGCCCGCCGGACGGAGGTGCGCGAACTCGCCCCCGTCGCGGACTGCGAAAGGCTAGGGCCCGGCGCGTGACAGTGGGGTGACAAGGGCCTTCACGCCCGATGCACAAGACGCAGATCGCAGCGTGATCGCGCGTGAAACAAGGGCGGTCCGGCCAAGCCAAGCCCCCGCTCCCTGCGCGTCTTCGTTCTCTGTTCATCGTCGGCACGGGCGCGGGCGCACGCCTGGCCGACGGGCAGGCCCCCGCGTCCCGCATCTTGCGCCGCCCGCCGCAAGCGATCCCCTGCGGCCGGGATGCCCCGGCGCCTCTGACGCACCGGGCGGCGGGGTGAGGCCGCGCTTCAGGTCCTCGCGCGGCTTGCGATCGTGCTTCACCGCGCTGCTACTGCCGGACGCGCAGCGGCATCTGCGTCCACGGATGTCGCTTGGCGCGCCGGCAATTCCCACGAAGCGTACAGAAAGCCGCGCCTCGGCATCCGATCCCGGGCAACGACAGACCGACGCGGCAAGAGACGGCACCCGGCATCGCCGCTTGCGCCCGCATCGAGAGATATCGCACCGTCTTCCCTCTACCTCCGCATGCGCTGGCGTGCATGACAAGTCGGTCCGCGCGTATCCCATCTGGGCCGCCTTCCGGCGTAACGGTCAAAACGCTCTGCCGTTACGCCGGCAGAGCGGCGCGCAGCGCCCGATGAGGCGACCGGGCGTTAAGATTGGCTTAAGCTTGGCAGGCGAAAGGATCGGTCATGACGCACCACCATTTTCTCCGTCTTGCACGACTTGCGCTGCTTTGGCTGCTTCTGGCCACGCCGCTTGCCGCCCAATCGCCGATCAATTTCCTCAGCAGCGGCAGCGCCCGGCCATTGCTGCCCGGCGAGGCCTTCGCGGTGACCACGCAGCGCGAACCCGACGGCAGCCTGAAGGTCCATCTCGGCGTCGCCAAGGGCTATCACCTTTACCGCGACCGGCTGAAGGCGACGACTGCCTCGGGCACACCTTTGCAAGTGGAAAGCCCGCCCGGGGTGATCGACGACGATCCCAATTTCGGCCGCGTCGAGATCTGGCGCAAGCCGGTCACCGCCAGGGTGTTGTCACAAGGTGGCGCGGTGATCCTGACCTGGCAGGGCTGCGAAGAAGCGGGCGTGTGCTACCCGCCCCAGTCCCGCACGATCCCGGCAATGGCCGGCTTCGCGCAGGATACCCCGCCCGGGCCGTTGACAGGACAGACGGCGGCCCAGGGGACGGGCCAGCCGGGCGGGCAGACGACCGGCCAGACGGCGGGCCAGACAGGGGCGCAGACGCCCGCGGCGGCGGCCACGCAGACCGCGACGCCCGGCGCCTCTGGCGCGGCGGCGATCCCGGCCACCGCGCCGGCGGCGCCGGCGCCGGCTCTGACGCTCGACTCTCAGAGCGGCCTTGTGACCGGCCTGATGGCGCGGGGCGGCGCCACCTTGGTGATCCTCGCCTTCTTCGGCTTCGGCATATTGCTGGCCTTCACGCCCTGCGTGTTGCCGATGGTGCCGGTGGTGATGGGCATGCTTGCGGCGCGCGGAACCAAGCTGACCCCAGGGCGCGGCGCGGCATTGACCGGCGCCTATGTTCTGGCCGTTGCGCTGGCCTTCGCGGCGCTTGGGCTGGTCGCCGCCTGGTCTGGAAGCAACCTTCAGGTCGCGCTGCAGACGCCTGCGGTGATCTGGTCCGTCGCCGCGCTTTTCGTGCTGCTGGCGCTAGGCGCCTTCGGCCTGTTCGAGCTGCGCATGCCCGATGCGATCGCGCGGCGCCTGTCAGGCCCGGCGCGCGGCCGCGGCACGCTGCCGGGCGCCTTCGGGCTGGGGCTGACCTCGGCGTTGGTCATCGGACCCTGCGTGACCGCACCACTGGCCGGGGCGCTGCTGTACATCGCGCAGACCGGCGATGCGGCGTTCGGAGCGGCGGCGCTGTTTGCGCTGGGGCTTGGCCAGGGGGTGCCGCTGATGGCGGTCGGGATTTTCGGGTCGGCGATTTTGCCGCGGCTGGGGCCGTGGATGACGCGGATACGCGAGGTCTTCGGCTTCGTCTTCCTCGGAATGGCGATCTGGATCGCCGGGCGCGTGCTGCCGGGCCCGACCGTGCTGGCGCTTTGGGCGGTTCTGCTGATCGTCGCCGGGGTCTTTCTGGGCGCGCTGGACCGGTTGCCGCCGCGCTCGGGGCCCGCCCGCAAGCTAAGCACCGCCGCAGGCCTGGTCGTGCTGCTGCTGGGGGCGCTGCAGGGGATCGGCGCGGCCTCGGGATCGGCGGACGGCTGGCAGCCCCTGGCGCGGCTGGTGGGCACAGGATCCGCGGCGGGCGCGGCCACTGCCCCGGGGGCCGCGTCGGCAAGCACCGAGGCGGCCGCCCGCATGGTGGAGCCAAGCGTCTCTTCCCCGGACGAGTTGCGCCAGGCGCTGGCGCGGGTGAAGGGACCGGCACTGGTTTATGTGACCGCCGATTGGTGTACTTCCTGCCAAGAGATCGAGCACAAGGTGCTGCCTCAGCCCGCCGTGCAGGCGGCCCTGCGGCAAGTGACCTCGATCAAGGTCGACGTGACCCGCTTCGGCCCTGACGACCAAGCCCTGCTGAACCAGCTGGGCGCGGTCGGCCCGCCCACATATGTGTTCCTTGACGCGGGCCACAAGGAGGTGCCCGGCACCCGGCTGGTGGGCGAGTTCGGAGCCGCGCAGCTTATCGCCTCGCTGAACAAGACGGCGCGATGACGGGCATATCGCTTGGCCCCTTTGTGCTGGCTGGCGGGCGGCTGGCCGCGCTGATCGCGCTTGCGGCCTTCCTGCTGGCGATCGAGGGCATCGGCTGGTGGCGCCGCCGCCGGGGCACCGGCGGGGCCGATGGGTTCGGGCGCTGGCCGACGCTTGTGGTGCTGGGCTGGATCCTGGGCGCCAGGGCCGGCTATGTCGTGGCGAACTGGCCCGCCTTCGCGGCCGCCCCGGCCGACATCGTCAAGCTTTGGCAGGGCGGGTTTTCCACCCAGACCGGGCTGACGGCCGCAATCCTGACCATCGCCGCCGCCGCCTTCCTACGTCCGCGCGCGCTGCTGCCGCTGGCGGTCTCGGCAGCCGTCGCGGGGTTGGCCTCGGGCGCCACGATGCTGGTCCTGAGCGCGCCGCAGCCGGTCACCGCCACCACCCTTGCCCCCGGTCCCTTCGCCGCGCTCGACGGCCACAGCGCGCCGCTGGCCGATCCGCCGGGACGACCAGTGGTCGTGAACCTGTGGGCCAGCTGGTGCGGCCCCTGCCGGCGCGAGATGCCGATGCTGCAGCAGATCGCGGCGCAGACCCCCGGCGTCGAGTTCCGCTTCGTCAACCAGGGCGAAAGCCCCGCCACCATCCAGCGGTTCCTGACGCAGGAACATCTTTCGGGCGCCGATGTCAGGCTGGACCCCCGGCGTAGCCTGATGGTGCGATACCTCAGCCTCGGCCTGCCCGCGACGCTGTTCTTCCGCGCCGACGGCACCCTTGTTCAGGGCTCGATCGGGGAAATCTCTCGCGCCGAGACACTGCGCCAGATCAGGATCCTGGAAACCGCAGCCAACAACGACTGAGCCCCGGGGGCGCCGCCGCCCCTTCGCCGGGACCCAAGGATGAAACCAAGATGAAGGAACCGACCATGATCAACCGCCGCAGCTTTCTGACCACGACCGGCCTTGGCGCCGGCGCCCTTCTGGTGCTTCCCACCCGCAGCCGGGCCGAGACCTTGACCGCAGACGCGATCTTCCGGGATCCCGACCAGCCGGTCCTGGGCAATCCCGACGGCGACATCACCATCGCCGAGTTCTTCGATTACCAATGCCCCTTCTGCAAGAAGGACCACCCGATCGTCGAAAGCTTCGTCAAGCGCGACGGCAAGATCCGGCTGGTGATGAAGGATTGGCCGATCTTCGGGCCGCCCTCGCTTTACGCCAGCCAGCTGGTGTTGGGGGCCTCGACCTTCGGCGGCTACCGCAAGGGGCTTGAGGCATTGATGGACACCCCCGGGCGCCTGACCGACGACGAGATCGACAAGCTGCTGACCGATGCGGGCGTCGACTTGGCCAAGGCCAAGGCCGCCTACAATGCGGAAAAGACCCGCTGGGACGGGTTGCTGGCCCGCACTTCCGGTCAGGCCACAGCCCTTGGGCTGCGCGGCACGCCGGCCTTCGTCATCGGCCATGTGATCTATTCCGGCCTGATGGACGACGACGCGCTGACCAAGGCCGTGGCCAAGGCCCGGGCCTGAGGCCATCCCGGGCCCGCCCCCCGGGCCCGAAGGTGACAGCGCCCCCGGTCCGGTATACCACTTTTCCGAATCCGCTTGCGGAAAAGGGGGGGGCAATGGCTGCGCAGAAGATCGGGGTTATCGGGCTCGGCTCGATGGGGTTGGGGATCGCGCGATCCCTCTTGCGCGCGGGGCATCGGGTCTGGGGGCATGATCTGAATCCGGCGCAGGTGGTGCGGCTGCGCGACGAGGGCGCCGAGGCGGAAACCCCGCGCCAGGCCGCGGCCAGGCTGGACGCGCTGGTCAGCGTGGTGCTGAACGCGGCCCAGACCGAAGCTATCCTGTTCGGCCCCGAGGGCATTGCGCCGCATCTGCCGAAGGGGACGGTGGTGCTGTCTTGCGCGACCGTGCCGCCGGATTTCGCGCGCGACATGGCGCGCCGCTGCGCCGATCTGGGCTTGCACTACCTCGACGCGCCGATCTCGGGCGGGGCGGTGAAGGCCGCGGCGGGGGAGCTGACGATCATGGCCTCGGGCCCCGGGGCGGCCTTCGACGCCGCCGAGCCGGTGCTGAAGGCGATCGCGGCCTCGGTGTTCCGGTTGGGCGAGGCGGCGGGCGCCGGGTCGGCGATGAAGGCGGTGAACCAGATGCTTGCCGGCATCCATATCGCCGCCATGGCCGAGGCACTGACCTTCGGCCTGACGCAGGGCGTCGCGCCCGAAACCTTCCTTGCGGTGATCTCGAAAAGCGCGGGCACCAGCTGGATGCTGGAAAACCGCGCCCCGCATGTGATCGCGGGCGATTACACGCCGCGCAGCAGCATCGACATCTGGCCCAAGGATCTGGGCATCGTGCTGGATATCGCCAGGGCCGCCGGCTTCCCCGCCCCGATCACCGAGGCCGCCCTGGCGCGGTTTCAGGACGCCGCGGCCCAGGGCCTGGGCGCCGAGGACGACGCGGCGGTGGTCAAGGTCTACGCCCGCGCCGCCGGCCTGGCCTTGCCGGGAGAAGACGCATGACCCCGCTTCTGGGCGCGATCGCCGACGATTTCACCGGGGCAACCGACCTGGCCGGCCTGTTGGCGCGCAGCGGTGCGCGCGTGACGCTGCGCATCGGCGTGCCCGACGCACCCGATCCCGACCCCGCCCCCTTCGAGGTGATCGCGCTGAAAATCCGCACCCTCCCTGCCGATCAGGCGGTCGCGTCGGCGCGCGCGGCGCTGGGCTGGCTGCGCGCGGCCGGGGCGCGGCGGTTCTTCTGGAAATACTGCTCTACCTTCGATTCCACGCCGCGCGGCAATATCGGCCCGGTGGCCGAGGCGCTGATGACGGAACTGGGCGCGGCGCAGACGATCTATTGCCCGGCCTTCCCCGAAAACGGGCGGGCGGTCTTCATGGGAAATCTCTTCGTCGGCCGCCAGCCGCTGGCGGAAAGCCCGATGAAGGATCATCCGCTGACGCCGATGCGCGATTCGAACCTGATGCGCCTGCTCGCGCCGCAGGTGCGCAGCAAGGTCGGGCTGGCCGACCGGCTGACGGTGGCGCGAGGCCCCGAAGCGCTGCGGGCGGAACTGGATCGGCTGGCCGGCGAAGGCATCGCCCATGTGATCGTCGATGCGGTGGCCGACGCCGATTTGCAGGTGATCGCCCGCGCCTGCCAGGACTTGCCGCTGATCACCGGCGGCTCGGCGCTGGCCATGCCACTGGCCGGGCTTTACGCGGCCACGGGGCGGCCGAAGGCGGGCGCGGGGGCCGCAGCGCCGCCCGCGCCTGGTCCTGGCGCGGTGGTGCTGTCGGGAAGCTGTTCGGCCATGACGCGGGCACAGGTAGCGGCCTACGAGGCCAGCGGCCGCCCTGCCCTGCGGCTCGATCCGGTGAAGCTGGCCCTGGAAGGCGTGGGCGCCGCGCTGGGCTGGCTTTCCACCCAGGATCTGTCCGCCGCGCCGCTGATCTATGCCACGGCCGAGCCCGAGGCGGTGCGTGCCGCGCAGGACAGGCTGGGCATCGAACGCGCCGGCGCGGTGGTCGAGGCGGCGCTGGCCACCCTGGCCGTGGCCGCCCGCGACCGGGGCGCGCGCCGCTTCGTCGTCGCCGGCGGCGAGACCGCGGGCGCGGTGACCAGTGCGCTGGGGGTCAGCCGGCTTGACATCGGGGCCGAGATCGCCCCGGGCGTGCCCTGGTGTTATGCCCACTCGGGCGGGGTGGCGGTCGCCTTGGCGCTGAAGTCGGGGAATTTCGGGCAACAGGATTTCTTCGCCCACGCCCTTTCGATGCTGGAGGTTTCATGAGCGACGACACCCGCCTGGCCGAGACGATCTGTACCCTGGCACGTTCGCTGTTCGACCGGGGGCTGACGCATGGCTCTACCGGCAACATCTCGGCCCGCACGTCGGATGGCGGGCTTCTGGTCACGCCGACGGGCAGTGCCTTTGGCCGGCTGGATCCGGCACGGCTGGCGCGGTTCGACGCGAAAGGCAGACATATCGGTGGCGACAGGCCGACGAAGGAAATGCCGCTTCATTCGGCCTTCTACGAAACCCGAGGCACCACCGGCGCCGTGGTGCATCTGCATTCGTGCCACGCCGTCGCCTGGTCGATGATGCCCGAGGCCGACTCAGAGGATTTCCTGCCACCCCTGACCCCCTATGCGATCATGCTGCTGGGCCGGGTAAAGCTGCTACCCTTCTTCCTGCCCGGCGACCCGGGCATGGCCGACGCAGTGCGCGGCCTCGCCGGCGAGCGCTGCGCGGTGATGCTGGCCAACCACGGCCCGGTGGTCGCCGGCCGCGACGTGGAAGCGGCCTGCAACGCGATAGAGGAACTCGAAGCCACCGCCAGGCTTGCGCTGCTGACCCGCGGCCAGGGCGCCCGGATGCTGGAGGCCGCCCAGATCCGCGCCGTGGTCGACAAATTCGACATCCCTTGGGAGGACTGAACGCGCCACGCGCCGCGTGGAGTTGACAGCGCCAGCCCGCGCGCCCATCGTCTGGTATACCATTTGGCGCGCAGCGGGCGCGCCCCGCAACCAAGGAACCACCGATGGAATTGCCGAAGAACCGTTTCAAGCAGGCCCTCGCCGAGGGCCGCCAGCAGCTAGGCACCTGGAGCGCGATTCGCGACCCGGCGGCGATCGAGATGCTGGCGGGTTGCGGCTTCGACTGGATCACGCTCGATTGTGAACACGCACCCAATGATCTGGACCGGATCCTTTCGCTTCTGCAGGCGATGGCGCCCTATGACTGCGCCCCGGTGGTACGCCCCAGCTGCCTGAACGCGGCCGAGATCAAGCGCCTGCTGGACATCGGCGCGCAGAACATCCTGGTGCCCTATGTGCAAAACGCGGACGAGGCCCGCGCCGCCGCCGCCGCGGTCGCCTATCCGCCCGAGGGCATCCGCGGCGTCGCCGGCATCACGCGCGCCAGCCGCTTCGGCACGGTGCCCGATTACATGACCCGCGCGCGCGCCGAGATCTGCCTGATCGTGCAGATCGAGACCCGTACCGCGCTGGACAATCTCGAGGAAATCGCCGCGGTCCCGGGGATCGACGCGCTGTTCATCGGCCCCGCCGACCTGGCCGCGTGCCTAGGCCATTCCGGCGACCAGCGTCACCCGCAGGTGCGCACGGCGATCACTGACGCAATCATGCGCATCTGCCGCGCCGGCAAGCCGGCGGGGTTCCTTTCAGTCGATGACGAAGCACTGGCGGAGGTGGTCGCCGCTGGATCGACTTTCACCGCGATCGACATCGACATCATGATGCTGCAACGCACCGCAAAGGCCCGCCTGGCCACACTTGCACATCTGCGGGGCTAAGCCCCCCTGCGCCTTCCAATGGGCTAGGTCATGGTACTGGGCCGCGCACTGACTGGCCGATGGAGAGTTGGTCACGGAGACGGTCACGGGGCGCAGTGACGCCGAGACCCAAGCGACGGACGCGGGTGCCCAAGGCTTGGGTCGCACCGAAAGACGTGAAGATCCGGCCCCGGCGGGTTGGCGAGCTGATTCGCGCGATACTGGACGACAAGCCAACCACGAAAACGCGCTCTGACCGCAATGACCGAGGCCGTGGCATGGATGGCCGGCGCTTTGTCTTCCGGTGAGAAATACAATTCTCTCAACCATTTGTAATACTTCGGAAAGTTTTGCTCGGCGATGCTTGACACGTCTTGCGAAGAAAGCGATAAGCGCGGCGGTGTCGGCGTGGCTTCCGTGTCGGCCCCGCTGCGGATCTTTGGCGCTTCGCCGTTACCTCAAGGATTCGCGTCAACCGCCACCAGAGCGGATGGAGCCCGGGTAGCTCAGGGGTAGAGCAGTGGATTGAAAATCCTCGTGTCGGTGGTTCGATTCCGCCCCCGGGCACCACAAAATCCCCACCTCATACGCTATAAAGGCCCGTGAATTAAGGAAACTCCTTGTTTCACGGGCCTTTTTGCGTTGACACAAAGCCCAGAGTCCCGCAACATTTCCCGCAACACTCGGTTTTGTTCTGGGGCTCCCATGTTGTCGATCGAGGCGCACCGCGCCGCCCTGCATACTGCCGCGCCGCCCGTCGCCAACATCAACCGCGCCCCCCATCTGCGACGCCGTCCGATTCTCGATACTGCCGCCCCGGCTGTCGTTGGTTACATTCTGTTTACTTTTTTCATATTCTCTCCCCTATGGGCGTTGGTTGCGAGTTTCTGCCGCTGGTTGTTCTGACCTCGTCCCCGCTGCCGGGCGAGCAAGCGAAGGTGTGGTTAGATGCGAAAGCGCTTAGTTGTGATCTTTCTCGCCGCGGCGTCGATCACCGCCGTCGCCCTTATCGCGTCCAATGGGCAATCCAAGCGCGTCGTCTACCTCAAGACCCGGTCCTCCAACCGCCTCCTGATTTACACCGCCCCAACGGATGCGGACGCGGCTGCAATCCTCGGGCGCTCCCCCTGGACGTCCGGTCGCCTTACCACCGCGTATTTCTACAGCCCCGCCGAGGTCGGCCCAGCCGCCCGCGCCGTCAACGGTGCGGCCCGCAACATTGTGGCGGTAGCTGCCGACGTCGAGTCGGCCGCCCCTGGTTATTCCTGCCGGCTCACAATCAACCCCAAGGGGGCACGGGCACTCTCCGGTCCCTGCGCCAAGAGGTAGGTTGAATGGGCATCACCCGAGATCGCGGCCGGTATTACTTCGTCCTGCGCGTGCCCAAGAGATTTGAGGGCGTCGTCGTCGGCAAAGATGGGAAACCCGTCAGTCAGGTCCGAAAGGCGCTGTTCACGGATAGCCGCAATGAGGCGCTTGCGAAGGCGAAGCAGGTCGAGGCCGCGACCATGGCTCAATGGGAGGCGCTGGTCGCCGGCGACGAAATCTCGGCCCATCGCCACTACATGAACGCCCGCAAGATCGCCGAGACCCGCGGCTTCACCTATAGGCCGATGGATGAGATCGCCACCGGCGATCTGCACGACCTCGTCCGCCGCATCCTGGCAACACAGAAAGGCGCGACGCTGGTCCCATCCGAGATTGCCTCGGCGATCATGGGGACAGTCCCCGAATCCTCCCCGACCCTGACCGAGATATTCGAGGAATATCGCGGCCTGACCTCCGTTGACCGCCGCGAGAAATCGGAGGCGCAGGCGAAGCGCTGGGAATCCCTGCGTTGCTTCGCCGTCGACACCTTCAATCGCGTCCTGATCGAGGCCGGGCGCTGCGAGAAGGACCCGCCGCTGTCTTCCATCACCCGCGCGGACGTGCTGGCCTATCGCTCGTGGTGGGCGGCGCGGGTCGAGGCGGGCGAGGTCACACCGGGCGCAGCGAACAAGCATATCGGCATCCTCTCGACGATCGTCGGCGAGTGGGCGAAGCTGACCGGGGTCAGGATCGAGAACCCCTTCCGCAACCTGCGCCTGACGCGGGGCAAGGAAAACCGCAAGCCCGCCTTCAGCCCCGAGTGGATAAAGACCCACCTCCTCGCCCCCGGCGCCCTGGACGCCCTGAACGACGAGGCCCGCGACGTCTTCCTTATGATGATAAACACCGGCCTGCGGCCCTCGGAAATCACCGACGCCCCGCGCTCGGACTTCGAGGTCGACGCGCCAATTCCCTTCTTCCGCGTCGCACCGAACGGACGCGAGTTGAAGGTTGCGCACACCGCCCGGGACGTCCCGCTTCTCGGCGTATCGCTGGCCGCCGCGAAGCGGATCGCCGCGCGCGGCGGAATTGCCCGCTACGCCCACAAGTCGAACAGTTGGTCGGCGGCGGTCACGAAACATCTGCGCGTCCATGAGTTACAGGAAACGCCGCAGCACACCCCTTATTCGCTGCGCCACTCGGTCGAGGATGCGCTGCAACGCTCGGGCGCCGACGATCGCATCAGGGCGGACATTCTGGGCCACAAATACGCCCGCCCGCGCTACGGCGACGGCGGCGCGCTGGTGGGCCGCCGCGAGGCGCTGGAAAAGATCGCCTATCCCGCGCCCGCCGCGGCGCCCGCGCCGAGCGAATGACCCCGGCCGCCGCCCTCCTCTACCTCCTCGCCCTCGCCGCCGATCCTGCGCCCCAGGTCGTCGACGGCGACACGATCAAGACCGCACCGCAAGGCCGGATGCGGCTCGCCTCGATCGACGCCCCCGAGTCCAGAGGGCGGGCGCATTGCCTGTCAGAAGCGCTTCTTGCCGCCCGCGCGAAGGCGCGCCTGGCGCAACTCCTGCCCGGCGCCCGAATTGAGTTCACGGGGCGCCGCGATGGCTGGAATCGCCCCCTGATCCATCTTCGGCTTGCGGACGGTCACACTGCGGGCGAGGTCCTGGTTTCGGAAGGTCTCGCGCGCGCCTGGGATGGCGCCCGCCGCGATTGGTGCCACTAGAACTGGATCTGATGGACGACCCTGGTCGCCCGACCGGCACGCGCCGCAATCTGGCGCGCCCGGTCCCGGGCACTTTCCGCGTCGGCGAGTTTCTGCAACTCGGCCTCGATCCGCAGGAAGGCCGGGAGATAGTCGTCGCCGTAGGAGTCCACAAGCGCTGCGGCTACCGCAAGCGCGCAGCGAAGTTGACCCCGATCAACAGACACGGAACACGGCCCGGATGCGATAGAGGGACAGCTTCTTGCGGAAAGTGTCGGTCGCCACCCCGGCGAGTTCGGCCGCCTTCGTCTTGTTCCCGTCCGCCTTGGTCAGGACATGGCCGAGATAGGCCGCTTCGACTTCCTTGATAACGTCGGACAGAGGGCGCCCCTCAAGGCAAACCTGAACTGTTGCGGCGGCTTCGCCTCCGCATTCCTCGAACTTACTAAGCAACGCGCCATCCTCATCATGTAGCGCCCTTCACACTGTCGTAACCCACGAATCCGACACTACCAGAAGGCGATAATCCCGCAACATACAAAAAATCCAACCAACCGGAAAATGTAGTTTCTGTTGACGATTTTTTTCCGGTTTTGGGGCGTCATTCTGCCGCAACCTAGATATTAGGCAACATTTTGACCGTTTTTCCCGCGAAACCGGGACGGTTTCAATCTCCAATCCCGCAACATTTTCCCCAACAACGGTGGGGCGAATGTTGACCGGGAGTCGGGATGATGCGGGATCGAGAGAACCAACCACACGCCTCTGCCATTGCCCTGCATGAGGGCGATTGCCTCTCGGTCCTGGCGAACCTCGCGCCGGATCACGCCGACGCGATCGTCACCGACCCGCCCTATCACCTGACCTCGATCGTCAAGCGCTTCGGCGCCGACACGTCCACCGAGGCAGGGCCGGGGACTGACGGCCTTTTCCGCCGGGCCTCGCGCGGGTTCATGGGCAAGGAATGGGACGGCGGCGACATTGCCTTTCGCCCCGAGACCTGGGCCGCCCTCCTGCGCGTCACCAAACCCGGCGGCTACCTGGTCGCCTTCAATCATTCCCGCACCTATCACCGGATGGCCGCCGCAATCGAGGCGGCGGGCTGGGAGGTGCGCGACTCGATCCTCGACCTCTACGACACGGGGCCGCAATGGGCGGGTTTCCTCGATAGCCTCTCGCCCGACCAATCCAAGGCCCTGCACCGAGCGCTTGCCGCGTCGTCCTCGCCGCTGCTGGCGTGGCTCTACGGTTCGGGCTTTCCGAAATCCCACGACGTCGCCGCCGGTATCGACAAACTGCGCGACGATCACGCCGAGATCGTCGAGGTGACCGGCTGGGTCGCCGGCGCCCGCGACGCCGCCGGGCTGACAAACGCCGCGATCGACGCAGCCTTCGGCACGAACGGAATGGCCGGACACTGGACCACCCGCGGCGCGCAGGCGGCGGTCCCGAAACCCGAGCAATGGGCGCGGCTGGCCGAGGTGCTGGGCACGCACCCGCCCGCCGAGATCGCCGACCTCGTCGCCCGGCTGAACGCCCGCAAGGGCACCCCCGGCGAGGCTTGGGATCGTCGCGAGGTCGTGGGCTCCGAGACCTATTCCCGCACCGACGCTGGGGCATGGGCCGACCACGTCGACTCGGGCATGTTCAAAGGCGGCGAACGGACGCGCGAGATCACCCGCGCCACCCGCGAGGCCGCCGCCTGGGAAGGATGGGGGACCGCCCTAAAGCCCGCCTTCGAGCCAATCATCCTCGCCCGCAAACCCCTGCGCGAAGCCTCGATCGCCCGCCAGTCCCTCGCCACCGGCACGGGCGGCTTGAATATCGACGCCGCCCGCATCCCTCCCGCCGACCGCTGGCCCGCGAATGTCACGCATGACGGCTCGGCCGAGGTCCGCGCGCGCTTCCCGGTCGATAGCGACGGGTCGCTGGGCCGCTTCTTCTACTGCGCCAAGGCCGACGCCGCCGACCGCGCCGGATCGAAGCACCCGACGGTAAAGCCGCAAGCGCTGATGCGCTGGCTTATCCGCCTGGTCTCAGCCCGCGGTGGGCTGATCCTCGATCCGTTCGGCGGATCGGGGGCGACCGCCTGGGCCGCCGCGACCGAGGGGCGCCGCTGCGCCTTGATCGAGCGTGATCCCGACTATGCCGCGCATATCCGCGCCCGCCTTCCCGAGTTCGATCCGGCCCACCTCGCCGAGGCCGCGGCCGCCCGCGACGCCCTGACGCCCGAGGAGGCGCCCGCTCAATTCTCGCTCTTTGGAGGAAGTGACCAATGATCCCCGCCGCGATCCCCCCGGCCGACCACACCCGCACCCCGCCCCCTCGGCCGCGCTTGCTTTTGACCGCCGCCGCGATCCTGTTCGCCAATGGCGGGGCTCGTACCCGCCCACTTGAAACCGCGCTTCGGGTCGAGGCCGAACTTGACGCCGCCCGCCGCGCGGGCCGCCCGGTGATCCGCTGGGCCGATCATGTTCAGGCCCTCGCCGACCTCCTCGCCTCGATCGCCGCCGACAAGCGCGCGCAATGGGAGGCCGGGCAATGACGCCCCGCACCGCAACGCCCGCCACCTGGCGCGGCCACCCGACGAAACTTACGGACCTTCTGCGCGATCCGCCGGCGCTGCACTACGCGCCGCCCATTTCATCCGCCGCCGCCCAGCGCACCGCCCTGCGCGCCGCCCGCGACCTCGCGGTCCTCTTCCACCTTCACGGGATCGACCTTGCAGGCGCCCGCGCCAACCAACCGGCCGCCCGCGCCCGGCTGCGCGTCGTCCTTTCCATCATCAACGGAGGCTGACCCATGCCCGCCCTGACGCCCGATTTCATTTCTCCCTACCTGCGCCACACCCTGCACGGCGAAACGATCCGGGGGGTCGCCCGCGACATGGGGGTCGATCCCTCGACGATTTCGCGCCGGGTGCGCCGGGTCGAGGACATGATTGACTGCCCGATCTGGGCCTACATCCTCGAAGCGATCGCGGCCGACGCCGCCCAGACCCGCGACCCCGGCACCCGCTACAGCCTCGCCGACCTGCTGCGCCACCTGGGCACCTCGGCCGAGGAGGTCGACGCCGCCGCCCGCAAAATGGCTTCTACCCCCCGCCGCAGCCGCAAACGGGCCTTGATCCTGATCGGCGCCGACATGGAACGCGCCGCGATCATGGCCGGCGACGTGGTCATGGGAAGCCTCGGCCGGCCCGCCGTCCTGGGGATGCTTCTTTCCGGCAAGGCCGAGATCCATTCGAAAATCGGCCGCGTCGCCTGCCTTCGCTACGTCGAGACCGAGGCCCACGCCCCCATCCCCGACCCCGAGGAGAACCCCGCGCCCCGGGTTCGCTACTCCGCGCCGCTTCCCCTTGTCGCGACCGTCGAGACCGCGGCGCGCCGCTCGGCGTCTCCCATCAACGCCGGGCACCTTCGGATTGCGCGCGCGATGGCCGAGGCGGCGGAAATCGACCCCGAAAGCTTCCGCGGCACCCTCAATAGCCTTGGGCTCGGCCCCGATCTGACCGCGATCTTGAGAACCCTCACACTCGACGGGCTCGGGTTTCAGGAGGCAGAGAAGGCGCTCGAATGGCCCGCCCGCTCGGCCAAGCTGGTCTGCGCAATCGCCCTCGACCTCGCCGCCGCCCGCGGCTTCGCGGCCTGAACCGATGGCGGCGGGCGATCCCCTTGCGCGCTGCATGGTCTGCGGCGCCCCTCACGCGGCCTTCGGGCTGCGCTGGCCCGGCCTGCCGTCTTCCATGCCGGTGAAGGTCCGCACCGTGGGGCGCTTTCGCCATTGCGGCGCGCCGGATTGCCTCGCGCAGGCGATCGCGCGGATCGCGACCTTCGCCTGCCAGCCCTTCCCCTGGTCCGCGACCTGCTACCCGCCCGAGGTCCGCGACAGGGTCGCCGAAATCATCGGCGAACCGCCTGCCCCCTCGCCGCCGCCTCACACCACCCCCACCCCCGCACAAGGAACCCTGATATGATCCCGAACGCGCCCCCCGCCCCCTTCGCCGAGGCCCCTCTGGGCTGGACCGAGTCCGCGGTCTGGATCGGAACAGGCTTTTTCGATTTCCACGCCCCGGACCCGGCGCTGATCGACCTTGAGGCGATCGCGCGCAGCCTCGCCGCCCAGCCGCGCTGGCATGGCCTGCCGGTTCGGGACTACTCGGTCGCCGAGCATTCGGTCGCG
Organism: Allgaiera indica; assembly: GCF_900106675.1. Taxonomy (GTDB): domain Bacteria; phylum Pseudomonadota; class Alphaproteobacteria; order Rhodobacterales; family Rhodobacteraceae; genus Acidimangrovimonas; species Acidimangrovimonas indica. Next base: position 6,733 of record NZ_FNOB01000027.1, on the reverse strand, counting down.
GTCTGGCAGATGGTTCGTGCCGATCTGGACGATCGCCACGACTGCTCGCCGGTCCGGGGCCTGATGTTGCAGGCCGCGGCCCTCCTGCACGACGCCCCCGAATACATTCTTTGCGACCTGCCGGCGCCGCTCAAATCCCTTTGCCCGGGATATTGCGGCCTGCACGACATTCTAGCCCGGGCGATCGAGGACCGCTTCGGCCTGCCGCGCGGGATCACTTCGCACCCGATCATCAAGGCGGCCGATGGCTACGCCGCCGCCTCCGAAAAGGCGGCCCTCCTGTCCGACGCGCCCGGCTGGCCGGGAATGCGGGACGCGCGCCCCGATGGCTTCGGCCGCCAAGACAACCCCAACACCGCCTTCCTCAAGGTGGCCTATTCGCTGGGGCTGGCCTGACCGATGGCGCTTTCGGACGACGTCAAAGAGCGCGTTTCCCTGGTCGAGGTCGCGGGCCGTGTCCTCGATTGGGACATGCGCAAATCCATGGCCCGGCGCGGGGACTGGTGGGCGCCCTGTCCCTTCCATGCCGAGAAGACGTCGTCCTTTCACGTCACCGAAAAGGCCGGGGCCTCGGGTCAATTCTACTGCTTCGGATGCAATGCGAAGGGGTCGGTTATCGACTTCGTCATGCAGCATGACGGGGTCGGCTTTGCCGAGGCGGTCCGCCGCCTGGCCGACGGCGCTCAGATCGACCGCGTCCTCGACCCCGCCGCACAGGCCGCGACCCGCGCCGCCCGCGCCAAAAAGCAGGCGGCGGCCGAGGCCGAGGCAGAAGAAGCCGCCCGCAAGGCCCACGCCCGCGCCCGCCGCCTCTGGGCCGAGGCCTCCCCTGACGCCCCCCGCCTGGCCGAATACCTGACCGGCCGGGGCGTGAGGCTGGACGCGATCGGGGGCGTCCCGCCAACCCTGCGCCTTCACCCGCGCCTTACGGCCTATGGCGATCAGGGCCGCCCGGTCTGGATCGGCCCCGCGATGGTTGCCGCGATCGGTCGCGGGAAGTTGGTCGGAATCCACCGGACCTGGATCGACGGCCCCGCCCGCGCCCGCACCCCGGACGGCGCGAAGGTCCCGAAGCAGATGCTCGGCCTCACGGGCGGGATTTTCGGCCAGCCGGTCCGCCTTACCCCGGCGGCGCCTGGCGCGCCGCTGGTCGTGGGGGAGGGAATCGAGACCACGCTCGCCGGTCTCACCGCTCACCGCCTGCGCTGGCCAGCCCGCCCCGTCGCGGCCGAGGCCGCCCTGACGCTGGGCGCCCTTTGCGGCCCCGAGGACCCGGCCGCCCCCTCGCCGGGCACCTCGGCCCGCTCGGGCAAGGCCCTGCCAACCCCGCGCCCCGACCTCGCCGCCGACCGCCCCGGTTGGCTTCCCCCTGCGCGGGCGTCCCGGGTGATCGTCCTCGCCGACCCCTCGACCAAATGCCCCGAGGCCGCCCGCCTGAATGCCGAGCGCGCGCTCGCCAAGATCACCGCCGCCGCCCGCGCCTGGGGCGGGACCGCCTCGATCGCGGTCCCGCGCGGGCGCTGGGATCACGACGACGACTTCGCCGACCTCGCGCGGATGGGGGAATACTGATGAACTTCAAGGACCTTCCCCTGCCGCCCTTCCCGACCGGCGCGACGCTGTGCAGCGGGATCGGCGCCCCCGAAGCCGCATGTCCCGATATCGACTGGCGCTTTGCCTCGGAAATCGAAGGCTTCCCGCGCGAGGTCCTGAAAGCGCGCTTCGGCTATGCCGAACCCGCCGATCACAATCAGGGCGACCCGCTTCTCTGGGGCGATATGTCAGAGATCACCGCCGAGACCTGGACCGGCAACGGCCTGCCGCTGCCCGACATTCTGGTCGCCGGGACGCCCTGTCAGGCTTTCAGCCTGGTGGGTGCGCGGAAGGGGCTGGACGACCCCCGCGGCAACCTGACCCTTAAGTTCGTCCTGATCTGCCACGCGATACAGGATGCGAAACATGATGGACGACTTGCCGCTGTTTGGGAAAATGTCCCCGGCGTTCTCACCGACAAGACCAACGCCTTCGGCGCCCTCCTTTCGGGAGTTGTCGGCGGCGACGATCCCTTTCCGGCGCCAGATGACGCGGGATGGCCTCGCGCTGGTCTGGTTGCCGGGCCACGGGGGCGGGCGGCATGGCGCGTTCTCGACGCTCAATATTTCGGCGTGGCCCAACGACGCGAGCGTGTGTTTCTTGTCGCAAGTCTTGGAGACGGCCCCGATCCCGCGTCGATACTTTTTGAGCGCCAAGGCTTGCACGGGAATCCTGCGCCGCGCCGAGACGCGGGGAAAGCGGATCGCGGGGCTTCTGCGCGAGGCGCTGGAAACCGCCGCGGCCGGATAGAGGCAAACTCTGGCGATATCTCCTTTTGCCTCGCATCTAACATGCTGGGGTCCGGCGATTACGAGGGCGAGACGCTGATCGTTGAGGGGTTGGCGGTCCGCCGCCTCACCCCGCACGAATGCCACCGCCTGCAAGGCTTCGCCGACGACCATTGCGCCATCGAGCGCAGGGGCAAGCCCGCCGCTGACGGCCCGCAATACAAAGCCCTCGGCAATTCGATGGCGGTCCCGGTCATGCGCTGGATATTGCGCCGCCTTCTCGGCCTGCCGGTCGAGCTGCGCCCTCATACCGAAAGGGATTGATCCCGAATGGGTATCTCCGACGACATGCTGGCCCCGCGCCTACCTCTCGCGCTGACCATGCCCGAGCGGCTGCAACTGGAATTGAACGACGCCGACAACGCGGCGCGCCTCCTTGCCGTTCACGGCGACGCCCTGGTCTTCGTCGACGGCAAGGGCTGGGCGGTCTGGGACGGCAAGCGCTATTCCTTCCGCTCGGGCGGCCTCGCCGCGATAGAGATCGGCCACAAGCTGCGCGAAATCGTCCTCGACGAGTCCGAGGCTGCGATCAGGATGGCGAACTTCGACCCCGAGGACGTGCTGACCTTCATGGAAGAGGCCGAGCGCAAGCGCCCGCCGATGTATTTCCGCGACACCGAAGACGCGATCGCCTTTCTTCGCAAAGGCGTCGCCGCCGGCCTGCGCAAGCACGCCACCAAATGCGGCAACCTCGACAAGATCAAGAAGGCCCTCGAATCCGCCGAACACCGCAGGCGGGCTGAGGTAGAGGACCTGGACAACGACCCCTTCGCCTTCGTCACGCCCAACGGGCAAATCGACCTGCGCAAGGTCGCGGCCTGGACCCCTCCCGAGGCCGCCGAACCCGAGGAGATCGCCAGATCCAAGGCCGGATGGCTGACCCCGACCGACCGCGCCCTCCTGCCCACGAAATGCGGCGGGGTGCCGTTCGATCCCTCGGCCGACTGCCCAAAGTGGCGCGACTTCCTCGCCCTGATCCTGCCCGACGCCGATATCCGCGCCTGTGTGCAGCGCATCCTCGGCGCCTCCCTGTTCGGAGAGAACCGGGCGCAGATTTGCGTCCTTCTGCGCGGCCCCGGCGGCAACGGCAAATCCACCCTGTTGAACGGTTTGCAGCACGTCCTCGGCACCGCCGACGGCTACGCCGCGCCCTGCAAGATCGAAATGTTTCTTGAGACCGGCAACGCCTCATCCGGCGGCCCTACCCCCGAGGAGATCAACCTTCCCGGTGCGCGGGCCTACATCGCCACTGAACCCGGCGCGCGTGACATTCTGAGCGCGAAGAAGATCAAGGGGCTCACCGGCGGCGACAAGCGCATGTCGCGGGGCCTGAATAAGGATTTCTTCTTCTGGACCCCGCGCGGCATCCCCATCATTTCCTGCAACCGGACGCCCAAGATCAAGGACGAGGACGAGGGCACCCGCCGCCGCCTCGTCTTCATCCCCTTCGACGTCAACCTGCGCGCCCTGCCGGCCGAGCAACAGCGCGCGCAGGGCGAGGTCGAGGCCGAATTGCGCCGCGAGGGGGCCGGCATCCTGAATTGGCTTCTCGACGGCTTCGCCGAGTTCATGCGACGGGGCGTCGACATGCCCGAGGCGATGGCGACCCTCAAGGCGAACCTTATGCAGGCGGCCGACCCGGTCGGCGTCTTCCTCGACGACATGACGACCCGCGACCCCGGCGACCGGGTCAACGTGACCGAGTTTTACAACGTCCTTGAGCGCTGGTGCGAAACCGAGGGCCACACCCTTTATCAGATGGCGACCGTTCGCTCGATCATGATCGAGAAGGGCTTCGAGACGACCAAATATCAGGGCCGATCCTGCTGGCGCGGCCTCGCCTGGTCGCCAGACGCCGAGGCTTTGGTCCGCGAGGTCGTCGGCGATCACGCATGGACCCGCGCCCCCGCGACGCCGCCCGAGCCCGAAGATCCCCCGTTCTGACCATGACCGCTTCGCCCCGCGCCCCTCAAGGCCGCCCCTGGCCGCTTCCCCCTCTCGCCCCGCGCCCCGCCGGGGAGGGAGGGGGAGGTCTCCCCCTCGTTCCCCTTTCCGGGGCGCGGGGAGGGGAGGAAAGGGGAATGCGGCGCGGCCAAGCGGCCGCAAGCCGGTTTCCTGCCGCCCCTGGACGCCCCCCGAAGGGGGCCGGGTCGGAGAAGGTGCCGCCTTTCGGCGGCGAGGATGCACCCCGAGGCGCGGCGCAAGCCGCAAGAAAAGCCCTCATGCCTCCCCTGGCCTCCCCTTCTTCCCCTGACTTTCCCTTTCCATTCCCCCTTAAAAATAAGGTGAAGGGGAAGAAGGGGAGGAAGGGGAAGCAACAACGCACATGAGAAGACCGATTGACCAAGAATAAGGGCGGCAATGCCTGAAACGGCCTCCCCTTCCTCCCCAACCTCCCCTGAAAGGACGCCCTGACATGGCCCGCCGCAAAAGAAAGCCCGCCGATCTGCCCCCGTTCCCCTGGGAAACCGAGGGCCGCGCCTTCCCGCGCAAGACTGCCCGCCTCGCACGCCCCGCCCTGGTCGCCGCCTCGATCGAGGAGGTCGACGGGATCGTCGACACCCCGCGCGGGACCGAGGTCCAGACCCGCAAGGTCCCGGTCTGGCGGCGCCGCGCCTCGGACCTGTTCCTCGACCTGCCCGAAGACTGTCAGGCCGCGCTCGCCCACTATGCCCATTGCGTCGAGTTCTGCGGCGCCTCCTCGGGCGGCGTCGATCCAACCTCGACGGGCGGCCGCACGGGCGCCCCGACCGGCCCCATCCTCGCCCGCCTCGACGCCGCCCGCACGGTCTCCGACGTCGCGCAGACCCTCGACCGCCTTTCGGCCTCGGTCTGCCCCAGCGGCCCCCGCCTGCCGTATCGCCGCCTCGTCGACCTGGTGGCGATCGACGGCGCGACCCGGACCGAAATCGCCCGCCGCCTCGACCCGACCGCGGCGCGTCCGTCGCGCCGCGCCATGACCGCGGCCGAGACCGCCACCGGCGCCGCCGCACATATCGTTGCGGTCTTCCTCGGCTACCGTGCGCCCTCGGGTTAGCTTCCCATATCCCGCAACACCTGCGCGTGTCGTGGTATATGATTTTCCATAGTCGAGGAGTTGTGGCCGGCCGACCCCGCGTCCCGCCCCTCGCAGACCCCGCCCGGCTTGAGCGCCCCACCCCACGCGCTCGCCGGGCGGTCCCGTTTCAGGGGATGCCCATGCCGATCCGCCACAACATCGCCGACCTTGAGCGCGGCCTTTCGGACATGGCGCGGCGACAAATCCCCTTCGCCGTCTCGGTCGCGATCAACCGCACCCTCGGTGATGTGAAGAAGAACGCCGAGAAACGCCTGCGCCGCGCCTTCGGCAATCCTACACCCTTCACCCTGCGAGCCTTCCGCATGAAACGGTCGAGCAAGCGACGCCTTTCGGGGGCGGTCTACGCCCAGAAGACACAGGCCGAATACCTGCGCTTCGCCGAGGAGGGCGGGAACAGGAAACCCCGGGGCCGCGCAATCGTGGTCCCGGTCCGCCAGCGGGTGAACAAATACGGCAACCTGCCGCGCAGGACTGCCTCAAGGCTGATGGCGCGCCCCGACGTCTTCTCGGGACACCCCAATGGGCACCCCGGCGCCGGTGGGATCTACCAACGCACCAAGACCGGGCTTCGCCTGCTGATCGCCTATGCCTCGGGCGCCCGCTATCGCAAGCGCCTGCGCTTCGGCGAGACGGCGAACAAGACCGCCGCCGCCCGCCTTCCGATCCATATCGAGCGCGCCCTCGCCGAGGCGATGCGCTCGGCCCGCTGACCCGCTTTTGGGTCCTTCCATAGCACTATCGCACACGGGTAATTCGCGCCGCGTTTTGTGGGGGTTTTCGCCTGGCCCGCCGACTTCGGGTTTGGGTTTCTGTTGTTGTCATTCGCCTAGGGTCAGGACCCATTGATTTCCGGTTGGCCGCGTGATTCACAGTTCGAAAAACGAGCGGTGAACATGTCTGATCTCTTCTGGCTGACGGATGCGCAGATGGCGCGTCTTGAGCCCTTCTTCCCCAAGTCACACGGCAAACCCCGCGTTGATGATCGGCGCGTGTTGAGTGGAATTATTTTTATCAATCGCAATGGTTTACGGTGGCGCGATGCCCCTGCTGCCTATGGGCCGCACAAGACGCTGTACAACCGTTGGAAACGGTGGAGTGACAAGGGCATCTTCGCCCGGATGATGGCCGGTCTGGCCGCCGAGCATGGCGAAAAGAAGACTGTGATGATCGACGCCACTTACCTGAAGGCACACCGAACAGCGACCAGCATGGGCGTGAAAAAGGGGGGCGTGGACGCCTGATTGGCCGGACAAAGGGCGGCATGAACACCAAG
>NZ_FNOB01000026.1 GCF_900106675.1 Allgaiera indica | reverse complement strand
AACGTGATTTGCGCATCGTCTGTTCTCCTCGCTGCTATGAACGCTACGAGAACAAACTCTCCTTTTGAATGGCCCGGTTCATCGGGGGCAGGTCAGCCGCCTGCCGTTTGCGTGCCTGGTGCGAAGGTCCGGTCGGGTGGCCCCGTCCACGCCGCCGGTCGATCCATCCCAACGTCAATCTGCACCGCCGCCCCGGCGACTTCATTCGCCCTGATCCGGGAGAAGCCGCGCAGCGGGTAGCTCTCTCCTCATGGGGGGGGGCTAGAAACGGTAGCTACTTCACCACAGGCGCGAGGAACGGCGCGGAGCTGAACAGCCAAGCCACTCTACGGTCTTGGACGTAGCCGAGGCGCCCTCCACTATCGCGTCGCAGGCCCGGGTCCCTCGCGCAGAGGGACACACCCAACCCAGGTCTTCGCGGTGCAAGCCGCCGTTCCGAGGCGCCCGCCCGAGCTTGTCGTTGCTCTTATTGCTTCCAGTTTGCTTCCCTGCGTAGCACCGGCGTAGCACCGTTGCGTTGGGTGCAAATGCAAAAGGCGCCCCTTGGGGCGCCAATGCATTGTAATCGTTTATTAATTTTGGTTGCGGGGATAGGATTTGAACCTATGACCTTCAGGTTATGAGCCGAAACCCCTGCGATTCCAATAGGTTAGTCATTTCAACGACTTACACGCCAAGCCTTTGATTTCGCGCACTTTCCACTTCGACACCGCCCGACATTGACCTGTTTTCATCGTCACAGACCGCACCAAAACCGCGTATGCGGGTTGAGGTGGCGTTGAGGTGGCCACTAAGCCCAGAAATTCGCTAGATCGTGGGCAGAGGCCGCGCCAATCCTGCTCTGATCGCCGGAATCTGTCGCTCCGGTCCTCAAGCGCTGCGCGTGTGTTCGGGAAGTACCAGCGCGCGTCGATTCAAAGGTGCGATCTCCCGCTGATGCACGACCACAAGCGCTCCTTCACGATCGGTACCGAGCGTCACATGCTTTCCCGGGGCACCTTCCGACGTAGGCAACCTGCGACACATGAGATCGGCAAGCGCGCTGTCCTCGACCGCGCAGACAATCTGTCGGCCGGACTGGCAAAGATGGGCGAGCACTTCGGCGAGATGAACGGTGCGGAAATCATCGACGTGCTGCACCGGGTCGTCAAGCAGGATGCTGTGCCACCGGCTCCAGGTTATTGAAAGGTTCACCGACAGAAGGAAGGCCAGGCCTGTCGCACGGCGTTGTCCGCTCGAGAACACGAACTGCGGATTGACGCCGTCGCCGACTTGAAGCTTTAGGAAGCGCTGCACATCGCCGCGAACGTTATACTCAATGTCGCGCCAGACCGGGTGGGGCCGAAGCCGCTTATAGAGCTCGGACATTAGCGGTAAGACCCGGTCAAGTTGCTGGTCCAGCGTTTCGGCCGCGGAGCGCCGCGCGGCGTCGTAGATCGCCTTGGCGCGCGTCTCTGCTAGCCGCGCCCGGCCGAGCCACGCTTCGGCGCGCGCGATCTGATTCTTGGCGACCTCCTGATCATTGTTGGCTCGCGCAATCGCGCGGTCGAGCGATATCGTGTCGATGAGGCGCAGGTCTGCCGAGATCGTCTGCCGCTCGGTCTCGAGCGTCGACAACCTCCGCTCTAGGTCGGCCAGACTCGCGCCTTCGAGTGATTGCGCCGCAAGACGATCGTCGAAATCGACCACCTGCCTTTTGGCGTCGTCACGCTCGGCAAGGCGCGCTAGTTGTGATTGTTCAGCTGCCGCCAGTTCCGCTTTGGCGGTGTCTCGCTCCCGTTCTTTTTTGGCCTGCTCGACGGCCTGCGCGTCAAGCTGTCTGGCAACGGCCAAAGCGGTCTCCAGTCCTTGACTGAATTGATCGTGGCTGATTTCGCTTTCGCATAAGGGGCAATGGCCGTCCCGCAACCCGAGGCCGCTACCGAGATTAATCAAGGATTCGAGCTGGCGCGCCTGTTCGCTGAGCGCGGTCGAAATCGGTGCCTTGGCCGCAGCGGCGATGCTGTCCTCCATAACGGACCGCGCTCGGGCCACAGCGGCACTCGCATTCTCCACGCTCTCGTCGAGGACGGGGAGGGCTGCCCGTAGGCGTTCGATTTCATTGAACCGCTGGGCTAGCGGACCCAACGTGTCGAGCCGTGTCGCAATGACGGCCATGTGCCGGCGCGCAATATCTGGGAGTTGATCGGGCGAACCGGTCGTGCGCAAGCTGTCCCGAAGGCGCGCAGCAGCTTGGCTCACCAGCGACTCGGCGGGAAGTGCGGCCCGCGCTTGGTCGATCTGGCGCATAGCATTGGTAAGGCTTTGGCCCGCCTTCTCGGCCTCACCGGCCATGGTCTTGGCGCGGGCCGAGGTGGCCGCGGCGAGCGCCCGCGCCCGCTCGATCCATTCCTCGGAGTCGGCGGCGCCGATCGCGTCCCGCAGCAAGGCGAAGCGATCACCCTCCTTCAGGTCGAGGCTCAGCCGGGCGATATGCTCGTCGCGGATGATCGTCGACTTGCACAGCTGCGTCATCGGCAGCTTCGGCGCGAACGCAGCATCGATCAGCCGGGCCAGCAACGGGCCGGTATCGATGGTCTCGCCGTCGAGCGGGGTGCGGCGGATTGCAACGGTTCCGTCCCCATTGCGAAAGCCGACTTCGACAAATCGGTCGGCCAGCGCGTCGCCTTCGCCGGACCACCACAGATAGTCCGCCACGGACTCGCGGCCCGATTTAGCGTCGAGATACTTGCTGATCGTGCCGGTCAGCGCGAACTCGACCGCATCGAAGATCGTGCTCTTACCGACGCCGTTGCGGCCGTCGATGATCGTGAAGCTGTCGGAAAAGTTGATGCGGACCGGCTTCTGGTAGCCGCGGAAGCCGCAAACGTGGACGTAGGCGAGCCTCATTGACCTTCCTCCAGCAGCTGGAGGAGGGTGTTTTCCGACGCGCCGCTCAGGAAGCCATCGACCAACTTGCTCGGCAGCTCGGTCGTCCTCAAGCGGATCTCCGCCGGCATGTCCACCGCATCGAGACGCGGCGCATTCTGAATGGCAAGCAGCGGCAGTAGCGCGGCGCGAACATCCGCTGCATCGGCGATGCCGGCCCTCGCGATCTTGCGCGTGCCAACAAGGTCTTCCTCGATCCCGCCGACCATGATGTTTTCCCCATAGTCGCCCGGCGAAGGCGCCAAAAAGACGAGATAGGCGTTCCACGCCTTGCGCTCGGCACGCCGTAACCCGCCACCGTCCGCGAGCGGCGTCAGACCCGCCGAGGAACTGGTCGCCAGCCGGGATGCCGGATCGTGGCGCAGCGCGTCGGCATCGTCATGGTCGCGCCAGCCTTGCGCGGCCAGAAGAACGCCGGTGCGGATCAGCGAGGCGAGATCATGCGTGACGTCCTCCTGGCGGCGCGGGTCCTTCAGGCGCGCGACCATCCACGGCACGATGCCGCTGCGTTCCAGGATCTCGCGCAACACAACCGCGCCGGCGTCGCCAGTGAGCCGATCGGGGCGGCTTTCGATCCGAAGCGAGCGGTTGAAACCGGGCGTGACAGGCTGTAGCGTTTCACCCATGCGTGCGTCCGATGCTGCCGTCGATTTGTGTCTAGTCGCTTGAATCTACAGCACTTTCAGGCGCACGCAACCAATCTCGTCAAATTCGGTGAATAAGCCGGGTGCAGAGAAACCCGACTGGTTTCTGGCAGTGTCTCCACTCGGCAAGACGCCGGTGCTGCTTGTCCAGCAAATGCCTATTTTCGAATCTGGGGTGATCCTCGAATTTCTTGAAGAAACACAGCCCAAACCGCTGCATCCCGACGCCGCGCTTGACCGCGCCCGACACCGTGCGTGGATGGAGTTCGGGTCGGCCGTCCTCAATGACATCGCCGGGTTCTATTCGGCGTCCGGTGAAGAGGCGTTCGACAAGAAGATCGCTGCACTGCGTGACAAGTTCGTGCGGCTTGAAGGCCAACTCGGAGCCGGTCCCTATTTCGCCGGAGAGCGGTTCAGCCTGGTCGATGTCGTGTTCGGCCCTGTATTCCGCTATTTCAATACCTTCGATCAGATCGGAGATTTCGGCATCTTCACGGGGCTCTCCCGCGTGCGGGCCTGGCGCAAGGCGCTGGACCGTAGGGTCTCCATCACGTCTGCCGTGACCAATGAGTATCCGACCCTGCTGGCCGAATTCATCAAACGGCGAAATTCGCAGCTTTCGTCCATCATGCAGACCGGACACCCAGAAATGGGGCATGCGCACTGAGAGACGAGCTCCGGGGTCGAGGCCAACCAAGATTGGTTCAAGGCTCAGCCGAAGCACGAAAGCGTACGTTCGGGATGGTTTGGCAATCGGCCGGAGTGTGCCGCACTGCCGTCGTTCCCTTGTCGAGAATGCCGCGCCTTGTGCGAATGTTAGCAATGACGGGCCGCGCCGCAGCATCGCGTGCGGCAGATGAACGGCGGCTCAGGACCGTTTCGCGGCGATCAGTAAGGTTGGTTCGCCCGGGCTGGCCGCGACCTTGCTCAGTCCGGTGTCAGCATCAAGCCTCGGGAAGTTGAAGACGCCGATCATCGAACCCGGCCTCAGGACCTCCGAAACGTCGCTTCAGGTCTCAGAAATATCGCCGAAACTGAAGAAAGGCCGTCGTCGGTTCGGCACTGTAGGGGGCGGTGGTGCCGCTGACGGGCAGGCCGCCGAATTCGGTGCCATGCGGCCCGACCGGGGCCTGGAGGCCGATCAGCAGCATGCTGTTGTCGCTCAGCGACCATTTACTCTCGGCGCTGACGTAGAAGCTGCGGTCGTCGAGGTTGACGATCAGGCTGGGTGACAAGGTGAGCAGCGGTGTCCAATCCCACGCGCCGCCAGCCGCCAGGTAGTTGCGCGAGACGGTGAAGATCTGGCCCCGGGTCAGCCGCGCCGTCAGATCGGAGGGCAGGCTGTCCAGCGCCGCGCCACTGCCCGGCACGCCGAAACCGTTGTGGAAATACTCGGCGTAATAGGTGGCGTTGCGTCCCGCCAGCGTTGTCGCGCCGCTGATGTTGAGAAGCCCCGAGACCCGGGTCGCCCCGGCGGCTTCGCGCGTCGGCACGATCTCGGCATTCCAGGTCGCGCCGCCCAGCGGACCGGACAGGCCCAGCCCCGCGGTCCAGTCGCCGCGGTCGCGCGCGGCCAGCAACGACAGGCCGAATGCGCCGATGCTGCGGTGATAATGCAGCGCGAAGGTGCTGGCATTGCCGCTGACCGGCCCCCCCGCAACCGCGCGGCGCGGGGCTGCCACCGCCTGCAGGTCGGAGCCGTCGTCGAACAGGATCTGCGTATAGATCATGTCGACGCCGGGCTTGTATTCGGTATCGACGGCATTGGGGGCGAAGGGATCGACAAGGTCCATCGGGTGGAACACCTGACCCGCGCCCCAGGTCAGCGCCTGGCGGCCGATCCGGAACACGAAATGCGGTGTCGAGTAGCCCAGCGACAGCCGGTCGATCCGTTGCGTCAGCCGGCGGTTGCCGCTGTCTGTCAGCGTCTCGCTGAGGTCGAACAATGTGGCGGGCGGGGGCGCGGGCAGCAGCGCCGCCTTGCTGCGCGACAGCGCGACGTCCCGGCCGGACGCGCCGCGCAGAACGTAATGCAGGCTGAAATCCCATCGGCCCCAATGCGGCTCCCAGGTCAGCCGGAAATCGCCGTGAAGGCCGGCGCGGGAGCGCGCGCCGAGGAAGGCGTCGGCGCTGCCCGCCTTCGATGTCGCGCCGATCCCGGTGAGTTCGAACCGCCCGTGCAGGGCATTGTCGGCCCGGGCCGGGGCCGCCAGCCCGAGGCCGGTGGCGAGGCTCAGGGCAAGGACGGCAAGGCTATTGCGCGACATCGGCCAGATCCCCGGTCGTGTCGGCGGTGACCTTGCCGTCGACCATCTCGATATGCCGCCGCGCGCGGGCGATGACCCGGGCGTCGTGGGTGCCGATCAGGAAGGTGGTGCCCGAGCGGGCGTTGAGCTCGGCCATCAGGCTGATCAGATCGTCGGCGCTCTTGCTGTCGAGGTTGGCGGTGGGTTCGTCGGCCAGCACGATCGCCGGCCGCGCCACCAGTGCCCGGGCAACGGCGACGCGCTGCTGCTGGCCGCCCGACAGATGCGAGGGGCGCCGCCCCTCCATCCCTGCCAGCCCGACATCGGCGAGCGCGCTCGCAGCGCGGGCGCGGCGTTCCTTGGCGCCCACGCCGAGAAGCTGGAGCACGAACTCGATATTCTCCAGTGCCGACAGCACCGGGATCAGGTTGTAGGCCTGGAAGACGAAGCCGATCTTGTGCAGCCTGAGCTCGGCCAGATGCGCGGTGTTCAGGCTGCTCAGATCCTCGCCATCCACCGTCACACTGCCCGAGGTCGGCCGGTCGAGCCCGCCGATCATGTTCTGAAGCGTCGTCTTGCCGGAGCCGGACGGGCCCGAGAGCGTGGCGAAGTCGCCCGCCGCGATGTCGAGGTCGAGGCCGTCGACCGCCCGGACCTCGACCGCGCCGTCGGTATAGATCTTCGACAGGCCGCGGCAGGCGACGATCGCGCGTCCGGGCGCGCGGCTCTCCGAGGTGTCAGGTTGCATGGCTCATCGCCTCCACGGGTCTGGAATGGGCCGCCTTGCGTGCGGGCCAGAGCGCGATGACGACGCCGAGGACCCAGACGAGGAGCGACATTTCGAAGAATTCGGACAGGGCGAGATGGGGATAGAGGACATGGCCGGCGCCGATGAACTCGGCCCCGCGGGCGAGGAAGCCGAGGTCGACCCCGCCCCTGAGCGCGAAGATGGTGGCGCCCGAGGCGATCATGCCAAGCCCCACGCCGACGCCGATCAGCAGCGCGGATTCGAGCAGCACCTGTGCCAGGATCAGCCGCGGCCGCATCCCAAGCGCCTGCAACAGGCCGAATTCGCGCACCCGTTCGAACACCGCCATCAGCTGGGTGTTGACGATGCCGATCGCCATGAAGACGAACATCACCCACAGCCAGATATAGACGAAGGCGGTCATGAAGCTGTCGACGGCGGCAGCCAGCGGCGCCAGCTGCTTCCACGGCTCGACGTCCAGCCCCGGCGCGGCGGCGCGCAGCCGGGCGATCTCGGGCGCCAGCGCGGCGCCGTCGGTTAGGCGAAAGCTGATCTCGGAAATGCCGTCACCGATGCCCAGCATCTTCTGCGCCGTTGCGATGCCGGTGAAGGCGTAGCTGTCCTCGGCCGACTGGTTGCCGGCGAACAGCCCCTTCACCTGAAAGGCCCGCTGGGCAAGGCTGCCGTCGGCGCTTTGCGCCATCAGGATGACGCGCTTGCCGACCCGTGTCTTCAGCCGCTGCGCGAGGTGGCGGCCCAGAACGATGCCGGGGTCGTCCTTGTCGCCCAGATAGCTGCCCTCGGCGATCTGCTTCGGCAGGAACGAGATTGCCCGTTCGGCCTGCGGTTTCACCCCCAGCAGGGTCAGCGGCAGGGTCTTGTATTCGCTCTGGATCACCGCCGGCACGCGCACCCGCTCGGCCCAGGCCTTGACCGGCGGGACATTGAGCGCGGCGCGCAGTTCGGTATCCGGCGGCGGCATCCGGCGGTCGACCACCGGGTCGTCGAGATAGCCCTTGGCGTGGATCTGGCCGCTGCCGGTCAGCAGGTTGAGCTGGGCGTCGCGGCTCGATTGCGCCCAGGCATCCAGCAGCGCCGCGAAGACGAGGATCGAATAGAGCCCGACCGCGACGACGACCAGGGTGATCGCGGTGCGGCGCGGGTTGCGCCACAGGTTGCGCCAGGCCAGCGGGGCGATGAGCTTGAAGGTTTCCATCATGCCGCCCTCATCGCTTTCACCGGCTCCAGCCTGCGGATGCGCCGCATCGGGATCAGCCCGGCCACGGCCACCGAGACCACGATGACGGCGGGTCCGACCAGTGCCGAGGTCGCGCTGAGCGTGGGGTAGAGCCGCCCGGGCAGGCCCCATTGTGCCATCAGCCCCTCGAAGGCGCCGACCGCGATGCCGGCATGGCCGTACCACAGCGCCAGCCCGCCGCCGAGGATGACGCCGGCGACAGTGCCGATCAGCGCCAGCAGGATCAGTTCGAGCCACAGCATCCGCCCGACCAGCGGCGCCCGCATGCCGATCGCCATCAGCATGCCGAACTCGCGCGTGCGTTCCAGCACCGACATCAGCAGGGTGTTGAGGATGATGAAGACGACGACGACGACAAGGCTGACGTACCACAGCATCGAGGTCGAGAAATCGAGGGTGATCGCCTGTTTCAGCCCGGGTTGCAGCCCGCCCCAATCCTCGACCACCAGATTGTTCGCCGTCGCCAGCCGGTCGAGCCGCGGCAAGGCGGCGTTGACCGCGCTTAGGCTGGGGCCGACCAGCGCGATGGTGTTGGCGGTGTCCCCCATGGCAAAGCTTTGCTGGAACCGGCCCAGCGGCATTTCCGCGACCTGCCGGTCGAGATCGCCGATCCCGGTGTGGAAGATCCCGACCAGCGTCAGGCTGTCGGCGGCGATGGTGCCGTCGAGGGCAGAGCCCAGCAGGGTCACCTTGTCGCCGAGCTTGAGCTTGAGGTTGCGGGCGAGCGCGTCGCCCAGCACCACGGCATCGCTGTCGCCGGGCTTCAGGTAGCGGCCTTCATGCACCGTCGTCGCCAGGGTCGAGACCCGCCGCTCGCGCGTGGGCGAGACGCCGACGATGGCGGCGCCGTAGCTGCGCTCGCCATTGGCGAGAATGACGTAGGAGGTCGCGCGCGGCGCGGCGGCGGTGACGCCCTTCACCTGCTCGGCCTTTGCGGCCAGCGCCTCGGGGTCGGCGATGGTCTTGCGGATGTCGGGATCGTCGGCATAGCCCGGCGGCTGGATCCGGGCGAAGCCGTCGAAGATCCTGAGCGCGTTCGATTTCATCGTGTCGTAGACGCCAAGCTGGAACGACAGCATGAACACCAGAAGGGCGGCGGCGAGCGCCATGGTCAGCAGGCTCAACGCCGTGCGCATCGGCTGCCGCCACAGGTTCCGCCATGCCATTTCGAACAGCATCTCAGTTCCGCGGGTTCTGCAGGTTGGAGCGGGTGAAGACATAGGCCGGGATCGGGACGTTGAACCGCGCCGCGGTCGTGTCGAGCCGCGTCCACTGTCCCTTTTTCGCCGCTGGCCGCATCGTCACCACCACCGGGTAGTCGCGCCCGCCGATGCGGCCGACCTTGTCGGTGGTCATCTGGCGCACGACCCGCATGTCCTGATCGAAGAAGGTCTCCTGCAGCAGCACGCCGTCGTCGCGGACCTTGACCTGCTGCTTGCCCCAGACCACCGGCGCACCGGGTTTCGGCAGTGCCTCGATGCTATAGACGGTGTGGCCGCCGGCATGGCCGGTGCCGATGATCTTGTGGCTGTATTCGGTCAGGATGTCCTCGGCCTTCGACAGGTCGTTATAGGAGAAATCCGACCCCATCCACGACTGCGCCAACATCGAGGCGGGCAGCTTGATCACCTGGTTGAGCTTGGGGTTGAAGATCAGCGTTGTCTTGCCGAGCTTGAGCGTCGCGTTGCCGGCATCCTTGGCCGGAGCGGTGAAGCGCGCCAGCGCCTTGTCGTGCCCCTGGGTCCAGCCCTTCATCGTCAGGTGTCGTTCCCAGCCCGGCCGGTGGATGGTCATCGTCACCGTGGATTCGGACGAGTTGGCGCGCCAGTTGTCGAAGGCGGCGCGGATGAGCGCCGTGGCGTCCGCCGCCATTCCCACGCCCGGGCTGCCGGTCACTATCGCAGCTCCAAGAACCACCGCTGCCGCGATCCTCACTATGAGACCCTTCATCCGTCGCCCTCCCTACCGTGCCCCGCGTCGGCGCACGCGAGCGCCCTGACATCGGGGATTTGCATCAAAGTTATGGACCGCCCGGTCCACACCACTGGTTGATACGCCCGCCGGGTGCTACATGTCAAGCCATGAGCCGACCTCGCTTCGATAAGCTTGACCCCGCGCGCCAAAAGCGCCTGTTCGACAATGCCGCCGAGGAATTCGGCGCGAACGGCTATGACGGGGCCTCGCTCAATCGCATCCTCGAACGCTCGGAGATGAGCAAAAGCTCGCTATATTACTACTTCGACGACAAAGCGGACCTGTTCACTACGCTGGTCGAGCGCTCGGTCGGCTTCCTCCTGCGCGAGATCGGCGGCCTCGACCCCGATGCGCTGACCGCCGAGACCTATTGGAGCGAGTTGGAAAAGCTCTATTGCCGTTCGCTCGCGCTGATGAACAAGAGCACGTGGTATGTGAAGCTGGGGCGGATGTTCTACCGGCTGCGCAGCGACCCGAAGCAATCGGCGCCGACCGGGCGGATCTTCCAGGCCGCGCGGCACTGGGTCGGGTTGATCATCGCGCGCGGGCAGGCGCTGGGGGTGGTTCGCGGCGATCTGCCGGACTCGCTTCTGATCGACAGCGCGCTGGGGTTGGGCGAGGCACTCGATCGCTGGATCGTCGCGCATTGGGACGACTACACCCCGGAAGAGCGGCTGGCGATGGCAGAGCAACATGTCGGCCTGTTTCGGGCGCTGCTAGAGTGCCGCGAGACACAGGTGTCCCGCCCTTCAGCGGCGAGGTAGGACGCTGCTGGGCCGGGCAGTGTCTGCAACGTAAACCACTGCGAAGCGGCACAAATTCCGCATCGCTGGAATTGCGCGGCTGAAAAGCTGCAGGGCGCGCGAAGGCCGGCTTCGGGGAGCCGGCACTGGGGATCAACGGCAGCTTCAGGCCGACACCCTCGCGCATCAATGGCGCCAGAACCGATTCATCCCCGAACCCCAACGCAAAACCGCTAGTGGTGGGCCTATCTTTTCATGGCCATCCACCGGTCAAGCCGCTCCGCCTCAGTGCCGAATGGACCCCTCCCTCACGTCACCCCGATTCTTTTCACGCTGCGTCTGGCTCTTGCTGCAAGTGCACGATAACTTTTTCGCGAGGGCGAGTCGCCTCGATGGGATGCGCGGCTCGGTTGCGCCTGATTGGATCGGAATGCCCTGATCGGAGGGGGCTCTGACCGATCCTCCCTCAGCGCCGCGGTTCCTCGCGCAATTGGAAACGTCGACATCGCCACGGGAGGGCGATCCTCGACGCCTGCTTGGGAAGAGGAAAAAGGTCAGCATGGGACTGCCGCCACGGGTTTTCTACTCTGTACATGAAGCCGCCGCACGCTGGGGCTGCATGATCGCCGACATCGCCGGCTGGGCCACGGTCGGCAAGTTCGACATCGTGACCGGGATTTCGCGGGTCATCTGTGGCTCGATCGCCGTGTCAGGGCTGGTCGCGGTATCGACGATGGACCTGCTGCCAATGTTCCGGCGCTGTGGCACCGGGCCGACCACATACCACATGCGCCGCATCCGCCCCGAAGACTCCGCTGAATGGCTGACGGTGACAGACCCGATCTCCGGCGTTCCGGTCTCGCTTGCCGACCTTCTGCTCCGCCGCACCGATGTAGAGCGCTTCGAAGACGACCATGATCTTGTCCGTCGCATCCCCTCCGCCACCGGCGCAGGTGTGACGTCGCCCTACGATTGGGACGGCATGACCCTCGCGGTCATCCGCCGCATCCACGACCAGGGCCTTCCCGCGACGCAAGCGGAACTCGTTGCCGAGATGCAGGACTGGTTTGCCCAAACCTCGGAGACCGGTCTGATGCCCGACGAGCGCACGATCCGCAGGCGGATCACACCAATTTGGCGGACCCTGCGCGCCACCAGCACCTGACGGGCGCTGGGCGCCTCAGGCGAATTTCCGGTCAGCGCTCACATCGGCCCCCGCATCATGCACCAGTTTCGGCCGCGGTCGGAACATCGTCGCCACGGCGTCGACCCCTGCGCGCAGCGGAGAATCCATCAGATGGGCGTAGCGCTGGGTCGTTTGCATCTGCGAATGCCCCAGCAGCTTGCCGATCATCTCGAGCGAGGCACCACCGCTGACCAGCAGCGACGCGAAGGTGTGGCGTAGATCGTGGATGCGGACGTCCGGCAGACTGGCACTGCGCTGGATGCCGCGCCAGAAGCGCCGGATTTCCACCACCGGCTGACCCGGCACGTCGCCGGGAAAGAGCCAGGGGATCCCGCGCGGCACGATCATTTGGCGTTGGCGCACGATGGCTGCCACCTCGCCCGAGATCGGAATGCGGTGGATCTTGCGCTGTTTGGTGGTGGTAGCAGGTTTTGACCAGCTGCCGAGGTCGAGATTGAACTGCTCGAAGCGCGCCTGCCGCACCTCGCCAACCCGACTGCCGGTCAACATGCAGAGCCGGATGATGCCCGCGGCGCGCTGATCCGTTGCCGCATCCAGTGCCTCGGCCAACCGACCGATCTCTTCCGGTGACAGAAACCGCTCACGTTCGTTCTCGAGCCGCTTGCGGAAGCCGGAGGCCGGGTTGTCCGTCCGCCAACCCCAAGCGATGGCGAGCGTGAACATCTTGCGCAGTACTTCACCGGTGCGGTTGGCGCGGATCGGCGTCGGCTTTGATCCCTGCAGCTTGCGGGCCCGGTTGTTCGCCTTGGCCTTCCACGGGCGCGCACGGCCCTTGGCGATGATGTTCAGGAGTTTTTCCACATCCTGGGGCGTGATCTCACTCACCAGCTTCGTACCCCAATGCGGCGCAACCAGCTTGGCCAGCATCGAGCGCTGATCCGAAGCATTGGTCGGCGCGAGATGCGGCAAGTGCTCAGCGCCGTAGCGCTCGATCAGATCGCGAAAGCGCGGCGCCTCGCGCTGGTCGCCGCGTGCCCCGAGCGGGTCCGCCCCGGCATCGATATCCCGGCGCAGGTCCTTGGCGCGTTCCCGCGCGGCCGTGGCGGTCCATTCCGGCCAGCGCCCGATCGTCATGCGGCGCTGGCGCCCTGCATGGCGATAGTCGAGCGTGAAGGCCCGGCTGCCGGAGCGGTAGACGCAGATCGCAAAGCCACGCACCTCGCTGTCGAAGACCTGATAGTCGCGCCCCTCGGCCGGGACCAGTTCGCGCACCGCTTTCTCGTTCAGTCTCAATCGCTTGGGCATAGATCGGTCTCTCCTTTCGCCGACACACAGGCGTGAATTCGCGGCGCGATCAAGCGGATCATGACACCTAGGGTGGCGCACAGGCGGAGGGTGGCGGAGAAGCGCCCTACCCTGCGCCACCCCTTATTTTGTTGAGGGTTCCGCCTTTGTTTCGGCCCCAGACCTCGCCGCGGCAGGGCTGAGGCTCACACTCCGGGCGGGCGCTTGTGCCAATTTTCTGGGCAGATGCCCGAAATCCTCAATAAATTAACGGGTGGCACGGGGGGCGGCGCGATTCTGCCACCCTGCCACCCCATCGAACGCCCGCCAAGCCCCGCCAAACGGGCCAGACTCCGGGGATTTGCCGCTGTTCGCAGCCGAAGCGGCGAGTTCCGGGGGTGGCGTAGAGAGCGCGTGCGTCGGCCACGGATTGCTGCGGCGCAGCGTGATTTGCGAAATTCACAATAAAACAAGGGGTGGCACAGGGGTCGCGGGATCACCGCCACCCTCCGCCTTCCCGCCACCCTGTCGGCCCTGCGCCTGCTGCCCTCCGCGATCCGCCCGTTCCGGGCGGCACTGGAGGAACGCACATGTCAGCATCGGACCAATCCGAACACGCGCAGGCTGCAAGCCTGCTCATCGGCCTCATCAGCCGGGTCGCTCTCGCCCGCGATCTCGGGCTCACCGTCGATACCCTGCGCCGCTGGGAGGCGCGCCGCGCGGGACCACCCTGCGTCCGGGTCGGAAGGGCGGTCTATTACCGCCGCGACGCGGTGCGCGACTGGCTGCAGCTTCAGGAAGTCCCGACCCCGCGTCGGGCAGGAGGCCGCCGATGAGCGCCGCCGCCGCGCCCGACTGGTGCGAGGACCGTCTCACCGAGGCGCGTGGCGTCCTCGCGGATGTCGCACATCACCCGGACACGCTGGTCGATCTCGCCTGCAAGGTGGTCCGGGCATTGAGCCCGGACGACGGAGAGCGGTTTGAAGCGCTGGGCCTGCTTCGCCTCTTGGCGCCCCCTTGCGACCGCGTCGCGCCGCCGGAGGTGCAGCCATGACCCGCCGCGCCACCCCAGAGGCAGATGCCCAGCGCGCCATCGTTCAGGCGCTGCGCATCGCCCTGCCCCGCGATGCCATCGTGCATCATGCCGTGAACGAAATCGCCGCCGGCGACCGGCGCGGCCGGATCCGCCAATCCATCCTTGTCGGCATGGGCGTCCATGCGGGTTTCTCGGATCTGATCGTGCTCTCAGGCGGCCGAGTGCTGTTCCTTGAGGTCAAGAGCCAGACTGGCCGGTTGCGCAAATCGCAGGAGGTCTTCCGCGATACGGTCCTCGCCCAGGGTTTCGGCTGGGCGCTGGTCCGCTCGGTGGATGACGCGCTGGGCGCGCTCGCCGATCAGGGGTTCACCAGCCGCGTGCGCAGCCCAGCGCGGAGGGTCGCGCCATGAGCCACAAGGGCACCAACTGGGCGATCCAGCAGCGTGGGCTGAAGCCCGCCACTAAGATCGTGCTCTGGCATCTCTGCGATCGCCACAACCCCGACTTCGGCTGCTTCCCGACCCAGGCGCGGTTGGCGGACGACGCCGAGATGTCGGTCTCCGCTCTGAACGAGCATCTGGCGAAGCTGGAGGAACTGGGCCTAATCCACCGTGTCCGCGCCCATGATCCGCGCACCCATCGTAGGCAGGCGACGCGCTACATCCTCGGCTTCGAGGACGGGTTTCCGCAGGAGCCAGTTCCGGAAACCGGAGATGGCTTTGCGGGAACGGAGCACGAACAAAATGCCGACCCATCTCCGGAATCCGGTCATGGAGCCATCTCCGGATTTTGCCGGGTTCCATCTCCGGATTTTGGCCAAAGCCATCTCCGGAATCCGGAGACTAACCTTGTAAGAGAACCTTTAAGGGAACCTGTAAAGGAGGAGGAGGACGCGCAGGCGCGCGAGACCGAGTTCGATCGGTTCTTCGCAGAGTTGCTGAATGCGCTGGGCCTTTCGTCCGACGGCCCGCTGCCCGCCTGGTGGAAGGGCTGGCCCGCCCGCGAACACGTCCGGCGCTGGCGCGATGACCTCGGACTGACCGAGGACAACATCCTCGAGACCGCAACTGCCACGCGGCGAGAGCACCCTGCCCCGCCGGATGGCCCCAAGGCCCTCGACCGGGCGATGGAGCGCGCCGCCCAGCGCGTGGCACAGGCAACTGCGGGCCGCCCGCCCGCCAGAAGCCCTAGGCGGCAGCCGAACCGCGCCGCGCAGGGCCCGGCCAGCCCCGACGACGTGGCGGCGTTCTACGCCGGGCTGGTGAACTCCGACCGCTTCCTGCCGGCCAACACGATCAGCAACGCGACGCGCGAGGCGATGCTGGCCCGCGGTCTGGTGACCGTCGAGCGGCTGCGGATGCGAGGTGTGCGATGACCATGCAACGGCGCATCGGCCGCAGTGGTGGTCGCGAGAAGCGCGCGCTGGGCGTGCAGGCCATCCTGGAATGGGCGTTCCGCATCGAGAAGGCGCAGCTCGAGCTGCCCGAGCGGCGGGACGACGAGGAGGCCGGGTTCGGATTCGGGCTGGAATACGTGCTGCTGCAGCGTGCCGCATTGGGCTGTAAGATCGACGGCGGTCGGCACAAGATCGGCAGTTCCACCCACCCTGACGCCGAGGTCGTCGCCGCGGCTGTCGCAGGATTGCCCGACAGCCGCGGTGGCATCCGGATGGCAATCCGCGTGGCCGAACTGGCGCGCGCTGGACTCACGCCGGACTGGATGCCCGGTGCGGTGCCGCGCTGCGTACCCGTCGAGACCAAGCGCAACCAGCATGGCGAGCGATCGACCACGGTCGTGGTCGGCACCGAGCGCGTGCTGCATCGCGGTAAGTGGCGCAGCGTCGAGGTGCTGGCCTGTCCGGTCACATGGTACCCGCATCCGGGCCAGATCGAGGGGGCGCGGCGCGGCTACGAGGACTGGTGGCGGGCGCTGAACTGGGTCCGGGATGGGCTGGTGGCGGGTGGGATGCTGCGGGAGATCGAGGTGACTGTCGTACTGCCCAAATTGCAGCCGTGGCTTCCTCGTCGCTGCCAATAGCCGACGTTGCAAAGCGTCAATTCTGCCGGTTAGCCTTTGCCCACCCCGTCACCGCTCCAGCTTGGGCTTGATTGCACTGCTATCATTGCATAGTTTTGGCATTGCAACCGGAGGGCAACATGGCCAGCATCACGATTCGCAATCTGGACGACGATGTGAAGCACCGCCTGCGCGTTCGGGCGGCTGAGCATGGCCGCTCGATGGAAGAGGAGGCCCGCGATATCTTGCGACAGGTTGTTGGCCAGCCCAGCGCGCCACTCAACCTTGGCCTGGCGATCCACGCGAGGTTCGCAGCCGTGGGCGGGATCGACTTGCCGCCAGCGCAACGCGGCCCGATGCGGCCATCGCCGGACTTCGAATGATCCATGATCCTGCTCGACACCAACGTGATCTCGGAACTGATGCGCACCGAACCAGCCCAGATCGTGCTGGACTGGTTCGGCAAGCACGACACTGCTGACCTGTTCATCTCGGCTGTCACCGAAGCGGAACTGCGCACCGGCGTCGCAATCCTGCCCGAAGGCCAGCGCCGTGATCGGCTGCAACTGGCCCTCGACGCCATGATCGATCTGGATTTCCAGGCCCGCGTCCTACCCTTCGACAGCCCTGCCGCCAAAGCCTACGCCGAAATTGCAGCCCAACGCCGGGCAGCGGGCCGCCCCATCGCCGAGGCCGACTGTCAGATCGCGGCCGTCGCCCGCGCCGCGAACGCCCCTGTCGCCACCCGCAACGTCAAGGATTTCGATGGCTGCGGCATCCGCCTGATCAATCCCTGGAACGACCAATGAACGCTGTCGAAAACGTCCAGGCCATTTCCGAGCTGGCCGAAAAGCAGTTTGACCGGCAGTGCGGCGAGACGAGCTATCCCATGGGTGCCAAGGGGGCAATCTGGATGAGATTCTCATCCTGATTGTCGCGCTGCAGACAGACTGCCGACCGAGGCCATGGGGCAGCGAGGTGCTTTGCAATGCCATGTTCGCGGAAGCCGTAATCTTCTCCAGATCGCAATCTGACCGACCTCGAACTACGCACAGATATCCTGCGCTGCGCAGGAATGGCCGGTTCGGGGAGCCAGCGCTCCGCCACGCCACCGCAGCGGAACCGCAGCCGTGGGCCGGTACGACCAGCAAGCCCCCTGGCATGGTTCCTCCCCGCCCCCACTCGTATGCGGGGGGGCGCAGCGCGGCAGTTCGCTAGCGACTGGCTTCTTCACCGGGGAATCCACCCGGAATCCACTTGGCGCACTGCGTCAAGAAAATCCTCAACAAATCAAACCGTTGCGAGATGCGATCTTCGGCAGGGTGGATTCCCAGGCGGAATCCAGGGAATCCACTTCGGGGAAGCCACCTTGGCCGGAAGTCACCCCGCGGAAGCCACCATGCCAGGAACGCGTTGAATCCACTCCGGTTTTCCGATTGACAAAGCTGCCCCCATTGACCTACCCCTTGATCATCGAAGAATGGCGCCCGGAGGAAACCCCTCGCGGGCGCTTTCATTTCCCCGACATCGCGGATCCCGATCTTGCTGCGGGCCGTCCCGGCCGCGCGCATCGGTCTGCCCGCCCCGCCCCACATCAGAGAACCGCCCATGGACCTCGTCTTCGCGCCGAGCCAGATCGAGACCTGGCCGATCGAGCGGCTGCGCCCCTATGCCCGCAATGCCAAGATGCACGAGGACGACCAGGTAGCGAAGATCGCCGCCAGCATGGCCAAGTTCGGCTGGACCGTGCCCTGCATGGTGGCCGACGATGGCGAGTTGATCGCCGGGCATGGGCGGGTGCTGGCCGCCACGATGCTCGGGCTGAAGGACGTGCCGGTGATCCGGCTCAGCCATCTCGACGAGGCCGAGCGCCGCGCCTACCGCATCGCCGACAACAAGCTGACCGAGCTGGGCGAATGGGACGAGGCGGTGCTGCGCGACGAGGTCGCGGGGCTGCTGGCCGAAGATTTCGACCTGTCGCTGCTCGGTATCACCGACGAGGATCTGGACGCCCTGCTTCGGGATCCCGATGCGCTGGGCGGTGATGGGCCGGTGGAGGGCGAAGATGACATCCCCGAACCGCCGGTCAAGCCGGTGTCGGTCGTGGGCGACCTCTGGCAGCTTGGATCGCACCGGCTGATCTGCGGCGACAGCACCTCCGCCGATGTGGTCGGGCGGCTCCTCGGCGATGTGAAACCGCTGCTGATGGTGACCGACCCGCCCTACGGCGTGCAGTATGACCCCTCCTGGCGCAACCAGGCGGGTGCGGCGAAGACCAAGCGCACCGGCAAGGTGCTGAACGATGACCGCGCCGACTGGCGCGAAGCCTGGGCGTTGTTTCCGGGCGACGTCGCCTATGTCTGGCATGGCGCGCTGCATTCCACGACCGTCGCCGAAAGCCTGGTGGCGGCAGGGTTCACCGTCCGGTCACAGATCATCTGGGCCAAGGATCGGCTGGTTCTCAGCCGCGGCGACTATCACTGGCAGCACGAGCCCTGCTGGTATGCGGTCAAGAAGACCGGCAAGGGCCACTGGGCCGGCGACCGCAAGCAGACCACGCTGTGGCACATCTCCGGCAAGGATCAGGACGCCGCCACCGTGCACGGAACCCAGAAGCCGGTCGAATGCATGCGCCGCCCGATCCTGAACAACTCGAGTCCCGGTCAGGCGGTGTATGAACCCTTCATGGGATCCGGCACCACGCTGATCGCGGCAGAAACCACCGGGCGGGTGTGCTACGGGATCGAGCTGAACCCGGCCTATGTCGATGTCGCTGTCGAACGCTGGCAGCAGTTCACCGGCGCCAACGCCATCCTGGCCGAGAATGGCGAGACATTCGCCGAGTTGAAGGCCAAGAGGTTGGCGGCATGACGCCGTTCTGGTTGCCACAATCGGCGCCTGCATCGTGGAGTTCGACTGGACCAGCCCCGCGCTCGATGCAGCCGACAGCGAAACGGTTGCTCGGCATGATCGGGGAGCAATGGCGGCTGTGCTTACGGAGCTGACGTTCAATTGAGAGTGTCGCCTTGCCCCCACCGCTCAGGGCGCGTGCAATCCGGTGCAGCCTTCGGTTGGGCTACGGCGTTCGGGCTTTGAGGCTTCGATTAAGCGCGTTGCACTGCTAAGCGAGTTGCACTGCGCCCGCGCGCTGACGGGCCCGCTCTCCTGAGCGCCGGGACATCAAATCTGCTTTTGTCGTGATCTCTCGTGCTGAATCGCGACCTCGAACTCATTGAATGCCAGCCGCGCGGTCTTTGTCGAACATCCCTCGAATTGCGCGACTGCATCCATGATTTCCTTGCGCTCGTCGGCATTTTTGACAGGTTGGTAGCCTGGGCCGAGTATGATCTCCTTCAGCGTAAATGTGTCGCCGAACGGCTGAAAGCAGAGACCGTTATCGTGGATGACGTCGGCTCCTCCGAGCTCGTGAAAAGCCCGAAGCTCATCTTCATATTGCCAGTGTGCAAACTTTGTCACAAACGGAAATATCCTTTTACGCCAATCGCTAGAAGCCATCCTCTCTTTTAAGTCGTATCTCGGAAACATGAGTCGACTTTGAGTATATTCGATTTCCGCCAGATACTTGTCATCTACCTGGAAGCCGAGGCACACTCCGCGATAGTTGTCTGCATAATGCGACCAGACCACGGGATTCTTTCGTCCCCTTGAGAAAGAAATGAATGCAAGTTCCCTACTTTTCTCTTGCCGCCACCGCTCCAGCTCGAGGCGAATGCGCTGATCGCCGGAGCTCACCGCACGAAGCTCGAACGGATCGTTGACGTCATTCAGTGTCGTCAGCTTCAATCGCTGCTTCAAAATTGCTTGGCGCGCGTAGTCTGCGCGATAGAACTTGTAAACACGCATCAAGGGCCTTTCCGTTCCACAGCCACGAATAGCGGGATTGCTTCGCTACCTTTCTTCTCATGCCATGTTTTTCGCATGGGCCCCGTTCTTATCATATCTGAGCAATACCGAAACAGGATGCCGCCCCCAGCGCGGAGGGAAGTTCTGGGCTCGTAGCCGCCGTTGGTCAGATTCTAGCCGGACTGGCCGATACGATACACCCGCCCCCGGCCTTCTTCCTTCACCGAGGTCACAACCAACCCCAGCTTCTTGCCCAAAGCCCCGGACATCGCACCCCGTGCGCTGTGAGCCTGCCAGCCGGTGGCGGCGATGATCGCCTCCATCGTGGCGCCTTCGGGCGCCTGAAGCATCGCAATCAGCATCGCCTGCTTGGTACCGGCGCGCGGTGTCACCGGCTTGGGCGCCGGCGCTTCGGCTGCGTGTTTACGGATGGCGGCCATGGTCTGCACCACCACCGGTTCGATGCCAATGGCGAGCAGCCCTGCCTCAGTGACCACCAGCGTGGTGCCATGGCCATCGCCGATCTCGCGCCAGAGTGGCTCGCCCCGGCGCAGGTTAGCGTCGACCTCCTGCAACCAGCCGCGTTCGATCATCTTGGTGACGGTCATCTTCGCGGCCGCACCGTGCAGCCCCTTGGGCAGCGGCAGGGCGATGTTGCCCGGGCGCTGGGCCCCGGCGCTGAGGATGAGGGTTTGGGTTTCGGTGAGTTTGGGCATGGCGGGCTCCGGGTCTGGGCGCGCGGGGTGCGCTCCCTTCTACGGGACGGAGCCCGGCTATCGCGGGCTGCGTCGCGTCTTGCATCAGAGTCGCTCCGCCGGGTCGGGCAATCAACGCAATAGCAAGCAATATCATTGCTTTAATCGAAGGCGCATTGCCATGGAGGGGATGAGTGAGCGCGCGTATGCCGCCCATTCCGGCCTGTCGCGCGGGGCGATCCAGAAGGCGCGCAAGGCCGGGCGGCTGGCGGTTTACGGCGATGGGTCGATCAACGCCGCCGCCTCGGACGCGCGCCGGGCGGAGATGACCGACCCCGATCAGCAGCGGCGGTCATTGGGCGGCGACAGCGCGGTCTCAGGCCCGGCTGACAGCGCGTCCTATCTGAAGGCCCGCACTGCACTGACTGTCTACCAGGCGCAGGAACGCCAGCTGGCGATCCAGAAGAAGAAGGGCACGCTGGTGGATCGCGCCCGGGCGGAAACGCTGGTGTTTCGGCTGGCGCGGCAGGAGCGGGACGCCTGGGTGACGTGGCCAGCACGGGTGGCGGCGCTGATGGCGGCCGAAGTGGCATCGGAGGTGGAACAGCAATCGGGCAAACCGGTGCGACCGGAGCGACCGGTGATGATCGAGGCCGCGATCCTGCAGAGGGTGCTGGAAACCCATGTCAGAGCGCAACTCGACGCCCTCGCCGATCTCCGGGTCTCCCTCGGGTGACGCTGACGATCTGAGCACCGATCTCGATCTCGGCTTTGACGGCGCCGGGGATATCCTGCGGTCCTGGCGCCGGGGGATGCGGCCCGATCCGGACCTGACCGTCTCGGAATGGGCGGACCAGCATCGCAAACTGTCGTCGCGGGCCTCGGCCGAGCCCGGGCAATACCGCACCGCCCGCACGCCCTATCTGCGCGAGATCATGGATGCGCTGTCGCCGCGCCATCCGGCGCAGCGGATCAGCTTCATGAAGGCGGCACAGGTGGGGGCGACCGAGGCCGGCAACAACTGGATCGGCTTCGTCATCCATCACGCACCGGGCCCGATGCTGGCGGTGCTGCCGACGGTCGAGATGGCCAAGCGGTCATCACGCGGACGGCTCGATCCGCTGATCGAGGACAGCCCGGCGCTGCGCGAACGGGTGAAGCCTTCCCGCTCGCGCGATGCGGGCAACTCGATGCTCTCAAAAGAGTTCCCCGGCGGCATCCTGGTGCTCACCGGGGCGAACAGCGCCACCGGCCTGCGCTCGATGCCCGCGCGCTACATCTTTCTCGATGAGGTCGATGCCTATCCGGCCTCGGCCGACGAGGAAGGCGACCCGGTCACCCTGGCCGAGGCACGCACCACCACCTTCTCGCATCGGCGCAAGGTGTTCATGGTGTCGACCCCGACCATCCGGGGCCTGAGCCGGATCGAGCGGGAATATGAGACGTCCGACCAGCGGCGCTATTTCGTGCCCTGTCCGCAGTGCGGCGCGATGCAATGGCTGCAGTTTGAGAGGCTGCGCTGGGACAAGGGCCGACCGGAAACGACGGCCTATCACTGCGAGGGCTGCGAACGCCCGATCGCCGAACATCACAAGACCCGGATGCTGGAGCGGGGTGAGTGGCGCGCGACGGCGGTCTCGGCCGATCCGCAATCGATCGGCTTTCACCTCTCGGCGCTCTATTCGCCGCTGGGCTGGAAAAGCTGGGCGCAGATCGCGCGCGACTGGCTGGCGGCGCAGGGCTCGGACGAGATGCTGCGCGCAGCGCGCAATACGCTTCTGGGCGAGACATGGGTGGAGAGTGGCGACGCGCCGGAATGGCAGCGGCTGGCGGATCGTCGCGAGGTGTTTGGCTCAGCGGTGCCGCACCTCGGCCTGTTTCTCACCGCCGGGGCGGATGTGCAGAAGGACCGGATCGAGGTCGATGTCTGGGCCTGGGGGCGCGGCCTGGAAAGCTGGCTGGTGGAGCATATTGTCATTCCGGGCGGGCCCGAGGATCCGGGTTGCTGGGACACGCTGACAGCACTGCTTGGGAGGACATGGGCGCACGAAAGCGGTGCGGTCATGCAGCTTTCCAAACTCGCCATCGACACCGGCTATGAGGCGCCGGCGGTTTATGCCTGGTCCCGCGCCACCGGCTACGCGCAAGTGACGCCGATCAAGGGCGTGGAAAGCTTCAACCGCTCGGCCCCGGTCTCCGGGCCGACCTTCGTTGATGCCACCATCGGCGGCAAGCGGTTGCGCCGCGGCGCGCGGCTCTGGACCATCGCCGTCTCGACCTTCAAGGCGGAAACCTATCGCTTCCTGCGGCTGGAACGGCCGTCCGATGAGGACCGGGCGCTGGGCGTCTGCGATCCGTCAGGCACCGTGCATTTGCCGGCGTGGGCCGACACCGAATGGCTGAAGCAGCTGGTGGCCGAGCAGCTGGTGACGGTGCGCAACAAGCGCGGCTACGGGCACCTCGAATGGCAGAAGATGCGCGAGCGCAACGAGGCGCTCGACTGCCGGGTCTACGCCCGCGCGGCGGCGTGGATCCTCGGCGCGGATCGCTGGGACGAAGCGACATGGGCGTCGCTCGAGGCGCAGGCCGGTGTCGAGACCAGGGTGCCGGTGGCGCCCGAAGTCGAAGAACAGACGGCGCCGACCGCGGGCGAGGTCTTCACGCCGCGGCGGCAGAGGCGCGGCGCCAGGCCGCCGAGCTACATGAGGTAGAGATGACCCTGATCGAAATGCAGGCGCTGCTCGCGGCGCTGCTGGGGATGCGCTTCGGCGGGGTGCGCTCGATCACCTATGACGGGCGCCAGATCAGCTATGGCTCTGATACGGAACTCGCGACCGCGATCTTCGACCTCGAGCGCCGGATTGCGGCCGCCGACACCACGGTGACGCGATCGCGGGTGTCCCGGCCCTTTGCTTCAAAGGACCTGTGATCATGGCCAGGACCAACTGGCGCGCCCGCGTCGGCGCCTGGGTCGGTGGCTTCGGTGTGCCGGGCGGCTTCGATGCCACCTCCGGCCAGCGCCGCCTCAAGGGTTTTGCCACCTCGCGCGCCCATGTCAACGCGCTGATCGCCGCCTCAGGCCCCGAGATGAACGCCCGTGCGCGCTGGCTGGTGCGCAACAACGGCTACGCCGCCAACGCCATCGAGAGCTGGGCCGCCAATACCGTGGGCGACGGGATCGGGCCCAACTCGACACTCCCGCAGCCGTTGCGCAAGGCGGCGATCCAGAAGCTCTGGCTGGCCTGGACCGATCAGGCCGATGCCGAGGGCCTGACCGACTTCTACGGCTTGCAGCGGCGTGCGGCGCGCGAGGTGTTCCTGACCGGCGAGGTCTTCCTGCGCTTCCGGCCACGGCGACCCGAGGATGGCCTGGTGGTGCCGCTGCAGCTGCAGATGCTGCCGTCCGAGATGCTGCCGCTGAACCGCAACACCACGGCCGCCAACGGCAATGTCGTGCGCCAGGGGATCGAGTTCGACCGGGTGGGACGGCGCACCGCCTACCACTTTCTGCGCCGCCACCCCGGCGACAGCACCGACCCCGGCCTGTCAGGCGAGATCGTGCAAGTTCCGGCGTCCGAAGTGATCCACGTGATCGACCCGGTGGAGGCCGGGCAGTTGCGCGGCGTCTCGCGTTTCGCGCCGGCGATCGTCAAGCTGTTCCTGCTCGACCAGTACGACGACGCCGAGCTTGACCGCAAGAAGGTGGCTGCGATGTACGCGATGTTCGTGACCTCGCCGGCCCCGGACAACCCGCTGGCCCCGACCGACGAGGAATACGAGATTGCCCCCGGCCAGGTGTTGCGGCTCGACCCCGGCGAGGAGGTGACGGTCGGACAGCCCGCCGACTCGGGCGCGACCTACGAGCCGTTCCAGTACCGGACGCTGCTGCAGATCTCGGCGGCGCTGGGCATCCCCTACGGCTATCTCACCAATGATGGCGCCAAGGGCAACTTCTCCAATTCGCGGCTGTCGCTGATCGAGTTCCGCCGCCGCGTTTCGGCCTGGCAGCATTCGGTGATGGTGTACCAGATGTGCCGCCCGGTCTGGGCGCGCTTCATGGACACCGCGGTGCTGGCCGGCGGGCTGCGGTTGCCCGGCTATGACCGCCAGCGCGAGGACTACCTTGCCTGCACCTGGCTGCCGACCAAGTGGGACTGGGTCGATCCCCTGAAGGACGCCAGCGCCGAGATCGCGCAGATCGAGGCCGGGCTCAAATCGCGAACGCAGGCGATCGCCGAGCGCGGCTACGACGCCGAGCGGGTGGACGCGGAGATCGCGGCCGAGCGGGCGCGCGAGCGCCTTCTCGGCCTCGACTTCCGCAGGCCGGGATCGCCCGCACAGGCGCCGGGTCCGGGC
The DNA here is from genome assembly GCF_900106675.1 of Allgaiera indica. Taxonomy (GTDB): domain Bacteria; phylum Pseudomonadota; class Alphaproteobacteria; order Rhodobacterales; family Rhodobacteraceae; genus Acidimangrovimonas; species Acidimangrovimonas indica. The sequence continues at coordinate 22,232 of NZ_FNOB01000026.1, read as the reverse complement.
GATCCCAACGCGCCCGACGCGAATGCCTCCGACCCCAACGCGCTCGATCCGAACCAGGACCCGGCGCCAGTCCAGGCCCCATAGGAATGAGCCCGATGTTTCATGCCCAGATCGCGCAGCGGGCGTTCAACACCGCCCTGCTGGTGGAGCCCGCCAAGGCCATGGCGTTCATGGCCGGCCTTGGCGCGCGGATCACCGGTCGTCGGGTCCGCTTTGCCGGGGCGGATGTCGCGCCGGAGGCGGTCGCGCAGGCAGCCCTTCCCGGCCTGTCCGGGATCCTGATCAACGACACCGGTGCGCGGGTGCAGCGTGACGGGCAGCGGCCCTTCGGCTTTCGGGACGGCATCGCGGTGGTCGGGATATCCGGTGTGCTGGTCCATCGCGGCGCCTGGATCGGAGAGTCGTCGGGACAGACCTCCTATGAGGGGATCGCCGCGCAGCTGGCCGCAGCGCTGGGCGACCCCGCCGTGCGCGGCATCGCCCTCGAGATCGACAGCTTCGGCGGTGAAGTCGCCGGCGCCTTCGATCTCGCCGACGCCATCCGCGCCGCGCGCGCGCAAAAGCCGGTCTGGGCCTTCGTGGCAGATCACGCCTTCTCCGCCGGCTACGCGCTGGCAAGCCAGGCCGACCGGATCATCCTGCCGCGCACCGGTGCGGTCGGCAGCATCGGCGTGGTCGTCATGCACACCGACATGAGCGGCGAGTTGCAGGACGCCGGCGTCACGATCACACTGATCCACTCGGGCGCGCACAAGGTCGACGGCAACCCGTTTCAGCCGCTGCCGGCGGCCGTGCGCAGCAGCATTCAGGAAGAGCTCGATGCGCTCCGCACGCTCTTCGCCCAGACCGTGGCCGCGGGGCGCGGGTCGCGACTGACCGAGGCCGCCGCGCTGGCAACCGAAGCGGAAAGCTATCGCGGCGCTGCCGCGGTGCGGGCTGGGCTGGCGGATGAAGTGTCCGACCCGGCCAGCGCGTTTGCGGCCTTTGCCGCCGCAGTGAACGGGCGGCCCGCTGCCCGAAGCGCGATGTCGGGACGCGCGCAAGGTTCCCGGCTCATCAAGGAAAATGCGATGACGACCTCCCCTCAGACGGCAGCGGCGGACCCCCTCACCGAAGACGACGGCGCGGATCCGCAGGCTGCCGCGCCGGCAGAACCGATCCGCACGCCGGCCGAACCGGCCGCTGCGCCCGTGGTGGCTCCCGCTGCCGCGGCCGGTGATGTGGCACGCATCCGCGCCGAGGCGGCCGAGTTGGCCACCATCGGCGCGCAGGCCGTCCGGCTCGGCCTCAACATCGACGTGGCCGCGGCCCTGCGCGGCGGAGTCACCCCGGACGCGCTCCGGGCGTCGGTGCTGAAGCAGCTGTCCGAGCGCAGCGACGCCGAAGCGATCACCGTGGTTCCGGCCGCCAAAACGGCTGCTCCGGAAAGCCCGATCGTGGCCGCCGCATCGCGCGCCGCTGCCGCCACCAAGGCGCCCTGAAACCCCGGCCGCCCGCGGCGCTCCCGGAGGCTTGCCCTCCCCCAATGAGGATCTGACCCATGACCACGCTTACCCAAGCGCCCTCGCAGGGCGATGTCGTCAAATACCAGGAGAACCCCAACTACACCAATGAGGCGGTGACCCTTCTCACCGGCACCGCCTATGCGGCAGGCGCGGTGCTGGGCCTGATCACCGCCAGCGGCAAATACCAGCTCGCTGCCGTCGGCGCCGTGGATGGCTCTGATGTGGCCGTCGCTGTGCTACTGACCGCCGTCGATGCCACTGCGGGCGATGCCACCGGCGTCGTGCTGGCGCGCGGTCCCGCCATCGTCGCCAAGGCCGCACTGGTGTTCGACGCCACGGTCAATGACGGCACCAAGACCGCCACCAAGCATGCCGAGCTGATCGCCGTCGGCATCGTGCCGCGCGACAACGCCTGAGCGCCGATCGCCGCGGGGATCGCCGCGATCCGCTCCTCCCCCTTCCGCAAACTCACGGAGACAGCCCCATGAACGCCATCGTTCGCAACCCGTTTGACGCGGGCGGTTACTCGCTCGCGGAAATGACCCAGGCCATCAACATCCTGCCCAACCTCTACACCCGCCTCGGCGACATCGGCCTCTTTCGCTTCGAGGGCATCACCCAGCGGTCGGTGATCATCGAGCAGCGCGACGGCGTGCTCAGCCTGCTGCCCTCGGTGCCGCTCGGTGCCCCGGCCACAGTCGGCAGCCGCGAGGGCCGCGCGATGCGCTCCTTCGCCCTGCCGTGGATCCCGCATGACGACGTGATCCTCGCCAGCGACGTGCAGGGCGTGCCGGCGTTCGGCGGCGCGGGCGCGCCCGACCAGCTGGTCGACGTGATGACCCGCAAGCTGACCCTGATGCGGCGCAAGCACGCGCAGACCCGCGAATACATGGAGATGAACGCGCTGCGCGGCATCGTCAAGGACGGCGCCGGCACCACGCTCTACAACTACTTCACCGAATTCGGGCTCGCTCAGGTCTCGGTGGACTTCGTCTTCGGCACTGCAACCACCAAGGTTCAGGCCAAGGTGCGCGACGCGATCCGGGCGGTGGAGGACAACCTCCTCGGCGAGTCGATGGTCAGCGTGCATGCGCTGGTCAGCCGCGAGTTCTTCGACAGCCTGATCGGCCACGCCACCACGCAGGACGCCTACAAGTTCTTTGCTGCCACCGGCGCGCAGCCGTTGCGCCAGGACGTGCGCCGGGCATTCCCCTTCGCGGGCATCCTCTTCGAGGAATATGCCGGCACGGTCACGCTGTCGGATGGCTCGTCCGAACGGCTGATCCCGGCCGGTGAGGGCATCGCGTTCCCGATCGGCACGCTGGACACCTTCACCACCTATGGCGGCCCGGCGAACCTTCTGGAGACCGCGAACACGGTCGGCCTGCCGCTCTACGCGCGTCAGCTGATGGACGACAAGGGCCGCTGGATCGACCTGATGACCGAAGCCTCGATCTTGCCGGTCAACAAGCGGCCGCGCGCCTCGATCCGCCTCTTCAGCTCCAACTGACCGGAAGGGGCGAGCCCATGAACGCCTTCGCCACCGCCATGAACCTGATCTTCGCCGACCCCAACATGGCGGCGGATGCGCTCTGGTTTGCCGCTGCCACCGGGCCTGGCGTGCCGGTGCGGGTCATCCGCAAATCGCCCGACGAGATCACCCCGTTCGGTGCGGCGCGGCTCCTCTCGGAAACCACCGTTCTGGATGCCCGTGCCCTCGACATGCCGACGCCGGCCGCCAGCGATCTGATCGCGATCGGGTCGGTGGATTACCTCGTCCAGGGCGAGCCACAGTTGGACCGGGACCGCCTGATCTGGACCCTGAACGTGAGGCCGGCATGAAGATCGATGTCGGGATTGCCGGCGACGTGGCCGCGCTGATGCGGGCCGAAGTGGCCGCCGGTCAAAGAGCCGTCTCCACGACGATGCACCAAGTCGGCGGCGGCCTGAAGGAGGACTGGCGCGGCCAGATCACCGGCGCCGGGCTGGGCCGGCGGCTGGGCAACACGATCCGGCTGGCGGTCTATCCCAGGGGCCGCGACAGCCTCGACGCCGCGGCGCTGGTCTGGTCGAAGGCGCCGGTGATCATCGGCGCACACGAGACCGGCCCGCTGATCCGCGCCCAGCACGGCTTCTGGCTGGCGATCCCGACGCCGGCCGCCGGCAAGGCCGCGCGTGGCCAGCGCGTCACCCCGGCTGGCTGGGAGAAGAAGACCGGCGTGAAGCTGCGCTTCGTCTTCCGCCGCCACGGCCCCAGCCTGCTGGTGGCCGACGCCGTGCGGCTGAACACCCGCGGCATGGCGGCGGTGTCGAAGTCGAAGACCGGGCGCGGCCAGGTCACCGCGCCGATCTTCCTGATGGTTCATCAGGTGAAGCTGCCGAAACGCCTCGATCTGGCGCGCGACGCGGAACGGGCGCTGGCGGCGGTGCCGGGGCGGATCGTGGCGAACTGGGAGAGGCAAGAATATTGAACCGCTGCAGTCAGCCGAACGTCATGGAACTTGATGGCGCTGCGATTGCCGACCTTCGCTGCGTCATGGGCCAATGGGCGAGAAGCGGACGAAGCGGCCGTCCTGCACAAGATTTTGAGTATCTGCTTTGTTTCCAGCGGCTATGTTCGACAGATCATTGTGAAATTGTCTGAGCGTCGCCGGTGAGTAGGCAGGAATTCAGCATGACCCAATCCTTCGACCGCCTCGTGGAGCGGCAAATCCAGAAGGCCCTTGCGGAGGGCAAGCTACGCGGCCTCGAAGGCGAGGGGAAACCGCTGTCCGAGCGCTCGGGCGAGGCTTTCACTGACATGGCAACTGCGGTGGCGACCCGCACAATGGCCGAAGCAAGCGCACTGCCCGAGGAATTCAAGATCAAGAAGTTGCTGGAAGCGGCGAATCAGAGCTACAGGGAGGTAAAGGGCGACGATGCCAAACGCGTTGCGATGGCTCTGATCGCCGACCTGCAGCTGCGCTACAACATAGCCGTTGAAGCAAGGCGGCGATTCATGGGGTCTTAGCCCGAAGTGGCCACTCGTCTGCTGCGCAGCACGCGACACTATGGGTTCCATGCCGCCATGCGGCAGCGCTGCGATCCAATCGGGGCGCTCCCGGCATCGTGATCGACGGGGCCGGCCCAAAGCTGCCGCCAGGCGGAGAGCGCTGCGTTTTCTTTGTCGTGCGTCCTGAATGCGGATTTTTCGGCTTTCACCCCGTTTGGCTGAATGACCTGTCTTGGCACATTGGAACTATTTGCCAGCGGACGCTGGGACGTCACCTGCACACGTTGAAGCGCACAATTGATCGATCAAACATCAAGACCGTTTCGCGTTAGAGGATTGCGAATCATAGACCATCGGTCTATTACCTTAGACCGATGGTCTAAGCGATCTCTCGGCACGGCTGACCGGATTGGAGAAGGACAAGCAATGCGTTGGCGCAGGATCAATCAAGTCGAGTTTTCAGTTCTGGAGTATGAGCTCTCAGTCGCCCTCTACGACCTCATGTTCGGCTGGCTGGGGTACAAAGGCTTCTGGGCGCTCGATATCGGTTCCCGCTCAACCTACTACGTGGAACGGTGTCCATTCCCGCACAGCTATATCAGCATCCAGCCCGCCCAGAGCGGCGGCAAGCTGGATCACGCGGCGCGCGCCACCGGCATTCATCACATCGCGCTCTGGACGAAATCCGCGCGGAAGGTGGAAACGTTCCACCGCGAAGTCCTGATCCGCGACAATGTGCCCGTGACCGAGGCGCCGGCGGCCCACTTTGTCTATGCGCCCGGTTACTATGCCGTATTTTTCAACGATCCGATCAGCGGCATTCATTGGGAATTAGCGCATATACCGCACCTCCCAAGCCCGCCTGCCTACCTGCGCTTCCAGCGCATCATGAAGCAGGAGCAGGAGCAGGACGTACATCCGGAATGGCGCCATCCCGCCATGCAAGAAGCGATGCGAGTGCTGCCGGGCCGCCGGAGCGCGCGCTGAGATGGCCCGCACCCCGCAAATTCCGCGCGCGCGCCTTGATGCCTTGCCACCGGACCGCCGGGCGCAGTTGCTGGACCCGGCGGAAGCGGCATTCGCCGAACACGGGCTTGCCAGGGCCTCACTCAACCAGATCCTGACCCAGGCGGGCATGAGCAAGGGCCAAGCTTATCACTACATCGCGGACAAGGCCGACCTCTACGCGGTCGTTCTGGAACGCGGCTTTGCGCGGCTGGTGTTGGCGATGGATTTCGAGTTCGGCGCTGCGGACGACCCGCAAGCCTTCTGGACGCGAGTCAATGCACTGGTCGCGCGAATCAGCGAGGTCTTGCACGGCGATGCACGGCTCGCGGCGCTGGCGATCGGAATTTATGAGAGCGCCCAGACCCGCGCCGCCTTTGCCAAAACCGGCGCGGCGATCCGCAACCGGTTCGCTGAACTCATCACGCTTGGCCAGTCGCTTGGCGCGGTACGGTCGGATTTGCCCGACGATTTGATGATGGACCTGTTCTTTGCCATGGTGTTGGAGGTGGACCGCTGGTTTGCCGCCAATTGGACGGCGCTGGACGCAGCCGAGATGGCCCACTTGAACCTGGCCGTGGTGGCGATGTTCCGCGCCGCCGCCCAGCCGGCGAAAATCGAGCTTTCTGAAAAGGAGTAAGAAATGACTGCCACGCCAGATACCATCGCCGCCACCTTGGAGCGTCAGCTTCAGGGTGCCCGCCTCAGGGTTCTGATCGTAGGCGCGGGTATTGCCGGGGCAACGCTCAGCGCGCTCTTGCGCCGTCGCGGCGAACCGGCGGCGATGATCGAGCGCTACGGGACCGAGGCCGCCAATGGCTACATGCTTGGGTTGCTGCCACTGGGCGGGCGCGTGCTCAGCGGGCTTGGGCTGCGAGAGGCCTATGTCGACGCCAGCCAGCCAATGCGCGACTACGTTTTGCACAATCGCCACGGCCAGGTAATACAGCGCTATTCAGTGAGTGAGGTTGTCCGTCGTTTCGGCCTGTATCGCGGTATCGAGCGCGGCGCGCTGCTTTCGCTGCTGCGCGGGGTTGCCGGGCCAACCTGCTATGGCGCCAGCATCCAGGCCATCGCGCAGGACACGACGCAGGTGCGCATCACCTTCGATGACGGGTCGCAGGGGGCCTATGACCTCGTCGTTCTGGCCGATGGCATCCATTCCCACAGCCGCAGCCTGATCCTGCGCGAGGAAGAGATCAAACCCCATGAGACCGGCTGGGGTGGTTTTGTTGCCTGGACGGACACGCCCGCGTCCGAGGCGCAGACCTACCGCGAGCTATGGGCCGCTGGGTGGGGGATCGGGCTTTATCCGGTCAAGGGGCGCAGCGGAATATTTCTGGCCGGGCGCGACGCTCAGATCGCCGGGATGGACCCGTTTGCCTATGCCGATCATATGCTTGCAAAAGGCTTGCCCAAGCCGTTCGCACATGCACTTGCTGCGATCGACCGCAGCGTAGAGGCCGTTTACTGGCAGATGTCCGATATTCGGTCCAACGTCTGGTCTCGCGGGCGGGTGATGCTCCTGGGAGATGCGGCGGCGGCGTTTCTGCCGACTGCGGGGGTTGGCGCCTCCATGGCGATGGATTCTGCTGCAGCGCTGGCAGATGAACTTGCGCGTGCCGACACGGATCATCTGAACTTCGCGCTGTCGCTTTATGAAAAGCGCCAACGGCACCGGGTCGAGATTGCGCAGCGAAATTCGCGGACGCTGGCTAAATACATGTTCGTCAACAACCCGGCCACCGCAGCGCTGCGCGATCAGTTCATGCGGTTTTACTCGCTCGACCGGATGATCGCGGATATCTCGAAAGTCATGGAAGGCGCATAGCGCTCGCCTGCGACCACTCGCGTAGAAGTCCTCACGTCGCATCGACGCCGTTCGTGCTCAACGCAGCATTGTGCAATAGGGGCTCGCTGCGGACCTTCGCTGCTCGCCGAACAAACGCCCGCTATGGCCGAACGCTGCCCGCGACGAGCCGCCAATCACTTCGCATCCCGACCGCCGGACGCCCCCTTTCAACCCTCTCAGGTTCCCCATGCCAACCGCGCGAGAAGCCATCCTCACCGCGTTGCACGCGCGGCTGCAAACCCTTGCCGCCACCGCACTGCGTGGCGACGTGCTGCCCGAGCGCATCCCCGCTGCCGGCCTGATCATCCTGCGCGACGGCACGCCGGGCGCGCCCGAGGTCACGCTGTCGCCGTTGACCTGGTTCTACGAGCACCGGGCGGAACTTGAGGTGGTGATCCAGGCGGGCGACGGTCGCGACGCGCTGTTCGACGCGCTCACCGCCGAAATCGGCGCGGTGCTGGCCACGGACCGCACGCTGGGCGGGCTCTGCGACTGGATCGAGGCGGAAGCGCCTGAACCTGTCGACCTGCCTGTTGACGGTGCGACCGCGCTGAAAGCGGCGGTCATCACCATCGTGCTGCACTACGCGACGAGCGATCCGCTCGCCTGATCCACCATTTGAAAGGACACCGAGATGGCACGCGCACAAGGGGCGCGGGCGCTGATGGCGCTTGCGTTCGAGACGATCTATGGCACGCCGCCGGTCAGCGGCTACACGCAGATGCCGTTCGCCAGCACCTCGCTGGCCGCAGCACAGCCGCTGCTCAGCCCGGAACTGCTGGGCTATGGCCGCGACCCGCAGGCCCCGATGCAGGACGCGATCACCACCGACGGCGATGTGGTGGTGCCGATCGACGCCGAGGGCTTCGGCTTCTGGCTGAAGGCGGCGTTCGGCGATCCGGTCACCACCGGCACCGGGCCGTACACGCACGAGTTCCGCTCCGGCGGCTGGACCCTGCCGAGCATGTCGATCGAGGTGGGCATGCCCGAGGTGCCGCGCTTTGCGATGTATTCGGGCTGCGTTCTGGATCAGTTGTCGTGGCAGATGCAGCGATCCGGCCTCTTGACCGCCAAGGCCGCACTGGTGGCGCAGGGAGAGACGGTCGACACCCTCTCCAACGCCGGCACGCCCGCGGCGCTGACGCTCACGCGGTTTGGCCATTTCAACGGCGCGATCAAACGCGACGCGGTGGCGCTCGGCAACATCGTCTCGGCCGATCTCACCTATGCCAACAACCTCGACCGGATCGAGACCATCCGCTCGGACGCCAAGATCGACGGCGCCGACCCCTCGATCGCGTCCCTGACCGGCAAGATCGACGTGCGCTTCGCCGACAGCACGCTGGTGACGCAAGCCATCAACGGTACGGCGGCCGAGCTGGAGTTCAGCTACGCGCTCGGCTCGGGCGAAAGCCTGACCGTCACGGCGCACGCAGTCTACCTGCCACGGCCCCGGATCGAGGTTCAGGGCCCGCAGGGGGTGCAGGCCTCGTTCGACTGGCAGGCGGCGCTCGATGCCACGGCCGGGCGGATGTGCACGGTGGTGCTGGTCAACAACACGGGAGCCTATTGATGCTGCGGCTCGACATAGCCCCCGGGCCGGATTGGCTGACCCTCGCGCCCGGCGTGCGGCTCTTCGTGGTGCCGCTCTCGACCAGCGTGATGCTGGCGGCGCGGGCCGATATCGGCGCGGCCGGTCTGCCCGACGATGCCAGCGCGGACGCGTTGTCGATGGCCGGTGCCAAGGCCATCGCCCGGCGCGTGGTGCTCGATTGGGAGGGTGTCGGCGATGCCGACGGCACCCCGGTGGCGCTGACACCGGAAAGCATCGACGCGCTCCTCGATATCTGGCCGATCTTCGAGGCGTTCCAGATCCAGTATGTCGGGCCCGGCATGTTGCTGGAGCAGGAAAAAAACGGCTCTGCGCCCTCGCCGACTGGCACTTCGGCGGGGGCGCCAGCTACTGCGAGGCCTGCGCGCAAACCTGCGAAGACTGCCCGGCGCGGATAAACCAGCCGCTGACGCTGGAAGGGCAGCAGGTCTGGGGCCTGGTCGGCAAGCTCGGCGGCCAGCTGCGCCTCGCGCCGCGCGCCGTCATCGGCTGGGACATGGGGGCGGCCCTGAGCCTGGCCGCGGCGCTGGGCGTCAATGCCTTCGTCGCCGCCGACCTGTTGCCGGAAATCGAGGCGGTGATGGTGCGCCGGATCAACGCGCAAATCGGAGACGACAATGGCTGAAAAGAGGGTATCGGTCCGTCTCGCGGCGGAGGGCGGCCGCGCCGTCCGCGCCGAAATGGAGGGCATCGGCGATGCCGGCGCCAGGGGCTTGGGTCGGGTGTCAAAGGAAGCGGAGGCGGCGAATGCCAGGCTCGCCGCCTTCGCCCGGGCCGCCAAATTGGCATTCGCCGCCGCTGCCGCCGCGGCGGTGGCCGGCGGCGTGGCAATGGTGAAGTCCGGACTGCAGACCATCGACGTGCAGGCCAAGCTCGCGGCCTCGCTCGGCACCACCGTGGCCAGCATGCAGGTACTCGAGCGCGCGGGTGGACTGGCCGGGGTCTCGATGGGCGAAATCGAGCAGGCCATGGTTCAGCTGACCAAGAGGCTGAGCCAGGCAGCGTCCGGCACCGGACCGGCGGTCAATGCGCTCAAGCGGCTGCACCTGACGGCGGAGGCCTTGCAGAAGTTGCCGCTTGATGCGCGCATCGCCGCCATCCAGGACGCGCTGGCGAAATATGTGCCCGAGGCGCAGCGCGCGGCGGTCGCCTCGCAGCTCTTTGGCGACCGTGCCTCGGTGACCTTCTCGCGGATCGACAGCGCCACGCTGCGCCAGGCGACAACGGATGTGCGCGACTTCGGGGTTGCGACCAGCGAAGCAGATGCAGCACAGATTCAGCGCACCAATGACGCGATCTCGCGGTTGGGGCTGGTCTGGACCGGCCTTGCCAATCAGCTGACCGCCGCCGTGGCGCCGTCGCTCGAGGCGGTGTCCAACGCCATGGCACGCGCCACGCGGGTCGGCGGGGTGTTTCAGAGGAGCATCAGCTTTCTCGGCGACCACCTCGGCGAAATGGCCAGCATTGCTGCATCCTTTGCCGCGTTCTTTACGGGAAAGTTCGTCTGGGCAATGGGGACGGCTGCGCTCGGTCTCAAGGGCGTCACGCTGGGGCTGGAGGCGGTCAAGACGGCGATGATCCGCACCGGTTGGGGCCTGTTGATCGTCGGCGTCGGCGAGTTGGCGTATCGGATGAACCTCTTTGGCGAGGCCGCCGACGCGTCCACGGCGGCGCAGGCGCGGATGACCGCGGCCCTGGACATCTATGCCCAGGTCGGCGGCCCAAATGCTCGCGCCGAAGCCATCGCCTCGACGCAAGCCTATCTCAAGGAAGCGGCGGCAAAACTCGCCACCGCCGAGGCCTCGCTGGCGATGCTGCGCGCCGCACAGGCCGAAGCGCAGGCGCGCGTTCCGGATGGCTTCACTGCCGGGGCCTTCGCCAACGACATGGCGGCGCGCGAGATGCGCGACGCGGCCGATGCCGTCGCCAGGTTGCAGGATGAACTGGCTGCCGCGCGCGCCCACCTGAAGGAGCTTGAAGACGCCGACCCGGCCGCGCCGCTGGTGCTGGCCACCGGTGCGGCGGGGAGCCTCGCCGGGGCGCTGGGCGGCGCCGTCGGTCAGGCCTCGGCGCTCTCGACATTCCTGTCTGGTCTGCCGAGCGCTCTGACCGGCGCCGAAGGGAAGATCGCCGGTATCAAGGCCAGTCTGGCGACGCTCTCCGGCGGCGGTGATGCGGCAGCAGCGTCGATCGCGAAATATCGCGCGGAACTGGTGGCCTCCCTGCCACCGCTGGAAACCCTGCAGGATGGTCAGCGGCGCTTCGTGCAGGACGCGATCGACCAGAAGGTGCGGCTCTTCGCCGAAGAGCAGAAGCTGCAGGCCGAGGAACAGAAACGGCTGGCAGCGCTGGCAAAGGTGACCACGGCATCGGGAGGCGCGGGCAAGGCCGCGACGGTCGCGGCCGCGGCGACCACAACCGGCTGGGCTGCAGCGACGCAGGCACTGGCCGACTATGCCGCCAGCACCCGCGATCTCGGGGCGCAGATCGGGACCAGCCTTGTCGGGGCATTCCAGAGCGCCGAGGAGGCCTTTGCCGCCTTCGTGAAGACCGGCAAGTTCGGCTTTTCCGACCTGGTGACCTCGATCCTGGCCGATCTTGCCAGGGTCTCGGCCCGCAAGTTCATCCTCGGCCCGATCGCCAATGCCCTCGATGGCGCGCTCAGCCTGGTCTCCGGCGGCGATCTCTTCGCCAACATCGGCGGCGCGGCGGTGCATCACGCGGGCGGGATGGTGGGCGGCGCCGCGCCGATGCGCCAGGTGCCGGTGATGGCCTTCGCCGGCGCCCCGCGCATGCATGCGGGCGGGCTCGCCGGCCTGCGTCCGGACGAAGTGCCGGCGATCCTGCAAAAAGGCGAGCGGGTGCTGTCGCGCCGCGAAACCCGAGACTACGGCATCGGCGGTGGTGTGACCGTCAACATCCAGACCCGCGACGCCGAGAGCTTTCGGCAGTCGCGCACGCAGGTGGCGGCGGACATTGCCCGCGCGGTCGCGCTGGGCCGGAGGGGCATGTGAGTGCGCCCCCGCAAGTGGGGACCGGTTGCGGGGACCAGAGCACGAACAGGGGAGAGACCTGATGGCGTTTCACGAGGTCCGCTTCCCGGACAACATCAGCCGAGGCGCGCGCGGCGGGCCGGAGCGGCGTACCCAGATTGTGGAACTGGCGAGCGGCGACGAAGAGCGCAACGCCAGTTGGGCCAATTCCCGGCGGCGCTATGACGTGGCCTACGGCATCCGCCGCGCTGACGATCTGGCGGCGGTCGTGGCCTTCTTCGAAGCGCGGAACGGTCGCCTACACGGCTTCCGGTTCAAGGACTGGGCCGACTATAAATCCTGCCTGCCGTCGCAAGCTGCCGCCCCGACCGACCAGCCCATCGGCACCGGAAATGGTGCTGTCGCGGCTTTCGCCCTGCTGAAGCGCTACACCTCCGGCGCGCAAGGCTGGACCCGCGCCATTGCCAAGCCGGTTGGGGGCAGCGTTCGTATCGCCATGAACGGGGCCGAGCAGATGTCGGGCTGGAGCGTCGACACCACCACCGGCAGCGTCACCTTCACCACCGCCCCCGACGCGGGCGTCGCGATCACCGCGGGCTTCGAGTTCGATGTGCCGGTGCGCTTTGACAGCGACACGCTCGACGTCACCCTCGATCTCGAGCGGCTCGGGTCGATCACCTCCATCCCGCTGCTGGAGATCCGGCGATGAGGGTGCTGTTCAGTTGGGCTCGGACTGCGTCTGCGCAGATCGGGCAGCCGTCACTCGATCCAAGGGGGTGGAGTACGGATCAAGGTCAAGAGCCGATCATTTGGTGGCTTGTCTTCCCTCAATGCCGCCAGAAACGCTTCAAAGGTTACAACATCCACAACCAGATGGTTGCAATCAAGCCGACGCGATTCCCCGGCCTCTGTATCGGGTCCGGCTTCGCCTGGGACATCCTGCGCCATCATTCCACCTGCCTCGGGCAACTCACTCCGGCTTTCAGGATGGCTTGCCGTGCCTGTAATATCAAGGAAACTTCATGAAATCCCTCTCCCCGGCACTGCAGGCCCATCTCATTGAGGCCACCACCACCCTGTCCTGGTGCTGGACCATTTCCCGCGCCGATGGGGTGGTGTTCGGCTTTACCGACCACGACCGCGTCCTGACGTTCGGCGGCGTGGACTACGAGCCGGAAAGCGGGTTTGTCGCTTCGGAGATTCGCGCCGGGTCGGACCTGTCGGTGGATGCGCAGGACGCGGAGGGCGTGCTGACCTCGACCCGGATCACCGAGACCGACATCGCCGATGGCCGTTGGGACGCGGCGCAAGTCGATCTGTGGCGGGTCAACTGGGCCGACACGTCGCAGCGGGTGCTGCTGCGCCACGGCGCGGTGGGCCAGATCAGGCGCGGGCGGATGGCGTTCGTTGCCGAAGTGCGCAGCTTGGCGCATCTGCTGGGCCAGACGGTCGGGCGGGCCTATCAGGCCAGTTGCGATGCAGCACTGGGCGATGCGCGCTGCGGGATCGACCTCGAAGCCCCGGCATATCGGGGCGGCGGCGCGGTGACCGCGTTGGTGCGGGATCGGGGGTTTGTCGCATCCGGCCTCGCGGCTTTTGCCACCGGCTGGTTTGCGGCCGGCACGGTGGAATGGACCTCGGGGGCCAATGCCGGGCGGCGGGCGGAGGTGATGCTGCATGATCTCGCGGCCGGCGTCGTCACCATCACCCTGCTGGAAGTGCCGGTGCGGGCGCTGACCGTGGTGGATAGCTTCGTGATCCGGGCGGGCTGCGACAAGCGGCTGGAAACCTGCCGCGACCGTTTCGCCAATGCGGTCAATTTCCGCGGCTTTCCGGACATCCCCGGTCAAGATGCGGTGCTGCGCTATGCTGCCGCTGGCGACGCCAATCAGGGGACGGTGCTGTGAGCATCATGCCCGCCCGCATTGCCCGCGCGGCACGGGGCTGGATCGGCACGCCCTACCATGACCAGGCCAGCCTCAAGGGCGTCGGTTGCGATTGCCTGGGGCTGCTGCGCGGGGTCTGGCGCGAGGTGATCGGTCCCGAGCCGCTGGAATTGACCGGGCCGGTGCCGCCCTACAGCCGCGATTGGGGCGAGACCGGATCGCGTGAAGTGCTGTGTGAGGCCGCCCGCGCCGCGATGATCGAGATCACCATTGCAGAGGTGCGCACCGGCGACGTGCTGCTGTTCCGGATGATTGCCGGGGCGGTGGCAAAACACTGCGGCATCATGATGCCGAACGGCCAGTTCATCCATGCCAGTGACCGGATCGGGGTGATCGACGAGCCCCTGAGCACCGCATGGCGGCGGCGCATCGCCTTTGCCTTCCGCTTTCCCGAACGGAGGCCGTAATGGCATCGTTGGTTCTCGGTGCAATCGGCACCTCGCTCGGGGCCGGGTTCGGCGGCACCATCCTTGGTCTGTCCGGTGCGGCCATCGGCGGCATGATCGGCTCCACCGTCGGATCGGTGATCGATTCGTCGTTGGTGGCGTCCCTGGCGCCGGGTCAGCGCATTGAAGGCGCACGGCTCGACAGCTTGCGGATCACCTCTTCGACCGAGGGCGCGGTGGTGCCGCGCCTCTATGGCCGGATGCGGCTTGGCGGCAATGTCATCTGGGCGACCGACTTTACCGAAACCCGCAACGTGACGCGCGCCGGCGGCAAGGGCGGCGGACCAAAGGTCACCACCACCGAATACGTCTATACCGCCTCGTTTGCGCTCGGCCTGAGCGAAGGCCCGATCACCGGCATCGGGCGGATTTGGGCGGATGGCAAACCGATGGATATGACCGGCGTCACCTGGCGCTGGTATCCGGGTACCGAGAGCCAGACAGCTGATCCGTTCATCGCAGCCAGAATGGGGGTGGCCCCGGCCTATCGCGGTTTGGCCTATGTGGTGTTCGAGGAATTGGACCTGACCGCCTTCGGCAACCGGCTGCCGCAGCTCTCGATCGAAGTGTTCGCGCCGCTGGCCGATGCCGATACCGCCGAGGGCTTGGTGCAGGCGGTGACAATGATTCCGGCCGCGGGCGAGTTTGCCTATGCGACCGAAGTGGTCAGGAAGACCGACGCCGGGGTGACATCCGGCGAGAACGTCAATGCACTGGCCGACACCCCGGACATGGTGGTGTCGCTCGACCGGCTGGAAGCGCTGGCCCCCGCGGTCGGCAGCGTGTCGCTGGTGGTGGCGTGGTTCGGCGATGATCTGCGCGCGGGCAATTGCACCATGCGCCCGAAGGTCGAGGTCGCGGCGAAGACCACCGCGCCCGCCAACTGGTCGGTGAACGGCGTCGGCCGCGCCGGTGCCCATCTGGTCAGCCGAGACACCGGGGATCGGCCGGTCTATGGCGGCACGCCTGCGGATTTCTCGGTGGTGCAGGCGATCCAGGAGATGAAGGCGCGCGGGCTGCGGGTCACCCTTTATCCGTTCCTGCTGATGGACGTGCCGCCTGGCAACACCCTGCCGGACCCCTGGTCCGACCATGCCGCCGGGGTCGGACAGCCGGCCTTGCCGTGGCGCGGGCGGATCACCTGTTCCCCCGCGGCGGGCGCTGCCGGCACGGTGGACAAGACTGCCACGGCCGCGGCGCAGGTCGCGGCGTTCTTCGGCACCGCTTCGCCCGCGGACTTCGTGGTTTCCGGCGCTACCGTGTCCTGGACCGGCGGCACCGATTGGGGCTTTCGCCGGATGATCCTGCATTACGCCCACCTCTGCGCGGCGGCGGGCGGTGTCGATGCCTTCCTGATCGGCTCGGAAATGGTCGGCCTGACCACCATCCGTTCTGACGCCTCCACCTATCCGACGGTTGCGGCGTTGCAGGCGCTGGCTGCGGATGTGCGCAGCATTCTGGGGACCGGCACCAGGATCGGCTATGCAGGCGACTGGTCGGAGTATTTCGGCCACCAGCCGCCTGATGGCTCGGGCGACGTGTTGTTTCACCTCGACCCGCTCTGGGCGGATGCCAATATCGATTTTATCGGCATCGACAACTACATGCCGCTCTCGGACTGGCGCGACGACTGGGATCACCTCGATGCCGCCATGGCACCCTCGATCTACGACCGGGCCTATCTGCAAGCGAACATCGCGGGCGGCGAGGGCTTTGACTGGTTCTACGCCAGCCCGGCCGACCGAGACAGCCAGACCCGGACCCCGATCACCGACGGCGCCTATGACAAGCCCTGGGTGTTCCGCCCCAAGGATCTGTGGGGCTGGTGGTCCAACCCGCATATCAACCGGCCAGCCGGGGTGGAAAGCGGGGCGCCGACCGCCTGGGTGCCGCAATCAAAACCGTTCTGGTTCACGGAAATCGGCTGCCCGGCCGTCGATCGCGGCACCAACCAGCCGAACGTGTTTTTCGATCCGAAGTCATCGGAAAGCGCTGTGCCCTATCATTCGCGCGGCTGGCGCGATGATGCGATCCAGCGCGCCTGTCTGGAAGCGACCTATCTGTATTGGGGCGATGTCGCCCACAACCCGGTCTCGACGCTCTACGCGGCCGCGATGGTGAACCTGGCCGATTGCGCGGTCTGGACCTGGGACGCGCGGCCCTTTCCGTTCTTTCCGCAACTGAGCGATATCTGGTCGGACGGGCCGAACTGGCGGCTTGGCCATTGGCTGACCGGGCGGCTGGGGGCGGTGTCACTGGCCGCCCTCGTGCGCCATCTTTGCCTGCGCGCCGGGCTGGAGGAGAGCCGGATCGATGTCTCCGGTCTCTGGGGTGCGCTCGAGGGCACCGTGATTACCGCACTGGAAAGCCCGCGCACCTCGATCGCGATGCTGGCGCAGCACTTCGGCTTTGATGCGGTGGAAAGCGAAGGCGCGATCCGGTTCGTGATGCGCGGCCAAGGTGCGGTGGCGACGATCACGCCGGATGCGATGGTTGCCGCGGCGCCGGGCGAGGTGATGGAACTGACGCGCGGCCAGGAAACCGAACTGCCGCAGGCCCTGAAATGGTCGATCGCCCGCGCCGATGCGGATTACGATGCCGTCATCGTCGAGGCGCAGCGCACCACCGTCTCGGCCGCCCGGGTCGCCTCTCAATCCTTCCCGGTTGCGGTGGCGCCGGAAGCGGCCGAGCGCTGCTGCCGCCGGGCGCTGATGGAAGCCTGGGCCGGGCGCGAGGGGGCGGTGTTCAAACTGCCGCCGTCGATGCTGGCGCTCGACCCCACTGACGTGATCCATCTCGACCATGACGGACGGCTGACCGAATTGCGGCTGATCTCGGTGGGCGACGCCGGGGCACGCAGCATCGAGGCACAACGGCAGGATCGCGCACTCTATGATTTGCCACCCGGCACCGCCCGCGCCGCCACGCTGGCCCGTCCGGTCAGTTTCGGCGCGCCTGATGTGCTGTTTCTCGATCTGCCGCAGCTGCGCGACAGCACGCCCGCGCACCAGCCGCTGATTGCCGCCGATGCCCAGCCATGGCCGGGGCAAGTGGCGGTGTTCCGCAGTCCGGCACTGGACGGCTTCAGCCTGCTGACCACGTCTCAGTCGCGGGCATCTGTCGGGGTGCTGGCGGCTGATCTTCCTGCGGGCCCGACCAGCCGGTTTGATCTGGGCAATGAAGTGCTGGTCGATCTCGCCAGCGGCGCGCTGGTCAGCGTGACCGATCTGGCGCTGTTCGCCGGGGCCAATCTGCTGGCGGTGGAAACCGCCCCCGGCCAATGGGAGCTGTTGCAAGCGGGCAGCGCCGAACTGGTCTCGGCGGGCCGCTACCGGCTGACCCGGCTGCTCCGCGGCCAGCGCGGCACCGAATTCGCGATCGGCAATCCGGTGCGGACCGGGGCAAGGGTGGTGGTGGTGGACTCCGCGCTGACAGCGCTGCCGATCGCCGCCGGTGACGTCGGCAGCCCGTGGAACTGGCGCGTCGGCCCCGCGCAGCGCCCGGTCAGCGACGCGAGCTACCGCGCCGCCGCCTTCACGCCCTCCGGCATCGGGCTGCGACCGTTCTCGGTCGGGCACATCGCGCAGCCATGGCGCACAGCAGGAACGCCCGGCGATCTGACCCTCAGTTGGGTGCGACGGTCGCGGGCACTGGCCGCTGACAGCTGGGCGGCGGTCGAGGTGCCACTGGCTGAGGAGGCCGAGGCCTATGCGGTCGAGATACTCGACGGGGCATCCGTCAAGCGAACCCTGACAGTTGCCACAACGTCGGCCCTCTACACCGCCGCCCAGCAGACCACCGATTGGGGCGCGGCTCTGGGGCCGGGTGACACGCTGGCGATCCGCATCTTCCAGATCTCGCAGTCCTTCGGGCGCGGCACGCCGCAAACCACGCTCCTCACCTTCTGAAAGCAGGCGCCATGTCAGACCTCACCCCCCACCTGATGCTGCCCTATCTCCTGGCGGCGCAGGCGCAAAAGCACGTCACCGTCAACGAGAGCCTCGATCGATTGGACGCTCTGGTGCAACTGGCGGTCAAGGCCAATGGCACCACGACACCACCGGGCGGCCCGGCCGAGGGCGATCGCTACATCGTCGGCGCCGCCGCCACCGGTGCCTGGTCAGGCTGGGACGGCGGCGTGGCACAATTTGTCGGCGGCGCCTGGGTGCGCCTGATCCCGCACCTCGGCTGGTGCGCGTGGGTCGAGACCGAGGCCGCAATGGTGATCTGGACCGGAGCCGGCTGGCAGCCACTGGCGACGGCTCTGGGCCTAGTCAGCCTTGGCGCAGACACCCGGCTGGCCGAGGGCGCGCAGGGCAGCGCGGTCAACGTGGCGGCGGTCGAAGACCTGCTCTCAAGCCTGAGCGGGGCCACCGCCACATCGGGCGTCACCATCCCGGACCGAGCGATCCTGCTTGGCGTCTCGGCCCGCACCGTCACCGCGATCACCGGGGCCACGTCCTACGACTGCGGCATTTCCGGCGAGCCCTCGAAGTTCGGCGGCGCGCTGGGGGCGGCGGCGGGCAGCACCAATGTCGGCGTGATCGGCCCGCAGGCCTTTTATGCGCCGACACCGGTGGTGCTGACCGCGAATGGTGGCGCCTTCACCGGCGGCGCCGTGCGCATTGCGCTGCACTACCTGCGTCCCGCTGCGCCGCAATCGTGAAGGAGAGATCACATGATGCAACCGGAAAGCACGTCACTGTGGGGCGATCTGTTGACGGCCGCCGCCGGATCGGCGGTGCTCGCCGCAGCAGCATGGGGGGCAGCCGGCGGCGCGACATCGGCATTGGTGGTGCGGGTGTCGCTGGCAAACGCAATCCGGCAGGTGGTGATCGGGGCCCTGGCGGCGGCCGGCATGGGGTCCGGTGCGGGCGCCATTCTTGTCGCGTGGCTGGGCCTGCCCGGCGAGATGGTCGCGGCGATCGGTGCGGGGTCAAGCATCAGCTACCTGACCGGCGTGTTCGGCCCGGCGCTGTTCAGCCTCGTTCTGCAACGGATCACTGGCGGTCGCCTGCCGGGCGAGCCGGACGGGGGCGACCAATGATGCGGCGCCTGAACCCACGCGCGCTGCGCCAGTTGCCCGGGTCGGCGGCACGCGACTTCATGCACCGGATGCGCGTCGGCGCCGTGATCGCTGTCCTGATTGTTGTCGGGCATGCGGCAATGACCGAGTTCGTTTCTGACCATCGGACCCCACCCATCACCAGCGGAGATGGGCCATGATGCGAATGAGCGACGCAGGGCTGCTCGCCACCGCCCATTTCGAGGGGCTGGTGCTGGCGCCCTACCGCGACAGCGGGGGCGTTCTGACCTGGGGCATCGGGCACACCGCGGCGGCCGGAGGGATCGATCCGGTCAAGGTCGATCTGGCGATGCCTTCCGACGAGGGCCGCGCGCTGCGGAGGATCCTCGCGCAGTTCCGCGCCGACCTGGCGATCTGCGAGACGCGCGTGAACCGCGCGGTCACGGTCGCGCTGGAGCAGCACGCGTTCGACGCGCTGGTGGACTTCGACTTCAACACCGGCGGGATTTACAGGGCGATGCTGACGCGGGCGATCAATGCGCGCGCCGACAACCCGTCGCGCCACTTTCTCGGCTGGCTCAAGCCGCCGGAAATCCGTGACCGTCGTGAGGCCGAAATCGCGATGTTCGACCACGCCGACTATGGAACAGCGCCAATCCCGGTTTATCGCACCGATGGCAAAGGCGGGCTCGGCCCGGTCCTTCGCAGGATGGAGCGCGACGCGTTGATGGCGCAGCTGAGGGTCCGTTCGGAATGATTGACCCACGCCTGAGCCTTGCCGCCGTGCTGGCCCTCGGCGCGGCCTTCGCCAGCGGCTGGCACTATGGCGCGGGCTACGCCGCCGGCCAACAGGCGCAAGCCATGGTGGCAGAGCGGGCGCGCGCCGATGCGCTGGCCGAGGCCGGCAGAATGACCGAAGCGGCGCGACTTGGCGCCCTGCAGCGCGCCGACGCGCTGGCGCGGAAACTGGAGGATGCAGCCAATGCCGACCCTTCCGCCACTGATACTTGCCTGCCTGCTGCTAGCGTCCTGCGGCTCAACCGTCGCTGACGTCACCACCGCTCCGCCGCCGTCGCTGACAGCACCCTGCGCCCGGCCTCAGGCGCTGCCGGCGCGGGCCCTGACCCAAAGCGAAGTCGAACGCGCCTGGGGCCGCGACCGAAGCGCGCTGCGCGCCTGCGGCGATCAGCTGAACGGGTTGGCAAACTGGGGAAGAATAACCAGACCGATTTGGCATCGGTGGCGCCCGTTCGAGGCTTTTACGGGAGCTTTTGGGAATGCCGCCGCGCAGCGCAAGCCAGAGCCAAGCGGCAGTTTTGATCCGTCAGCGACGCAAAGTGCGCGGGTTACCCGCGCGGCGTCACGTCCTTCATTCGGGGCTGCAAAAGAACCGCCACCTGCTCGGCGGTGAACTTGAAGCCTTGCCGATCGGGCACCCGCTCCGCGGAGACGGGATACTTTGGCCGCCGTGGGTCTATGCCGGTGATCCTGAAAGTTTCGCGACCGGTGCTGAACTCCCGTCCAAAATCACCGGGCGAAAGGCCGAAGGCTTCGGCGAGCGCCTCAAACCGAAGCTGCTCCGGGTCCAGCGTGCGTCCATCCGAAAGTGGGATGGAAACTCTGAAGGCAACTTCGAAGCCCCAGCGGAGGTCGATATTGCTCAGGCCTTTGTCGTCGACGGCCAGTCCATTCCTTTCCGCGACCTCGCGGCAAGCCTCGAGCATTTCGCGTTGGAGGCGCTGACAAAGTCCGGGCGTCAGATTTCGGGGGGGCTCTTTTTCGACACGCTCTGATCAAGCTCCAGAAGGGTGATCGCCCCGCATCAAAGGGCGGGGTGCGGAAATGGCTTACTGAACCCGAATTGGCTGCAGCATTCCGTCGGTATCCAGCTTCAAGGCACTGCGCCAGAGCGGCGTCTTGAACACATGGTGCAGAGAGTTGCCTCCGCTGTCTTCAGCGGTCTGCACAAGCAGACCGGCCCATTCAAGCGGGCGAAGGACACAAGAGGAGAACGCGGCCATGTCCCGCCACCCGGCGTTATCCCAGTCGGGGCCTTCGCCATAGAACGCTGCGAACAGCGCTCTCTCGGTGGTGCCGTGGTCGGCCTCGACATTGATGACGTTCATCCAGACGTCCCATTTCCCAAAGGGACGCTCGTTGAGCCGTGCATAGGAGGCATGGTCGATCTGGAGCACGAAAAAGGGAATGAGCTCGGCGAACAGCCGCCCCGGCGATTGCACAAGGTCTGCACCGCGCTTCGTCAGTCGGAACTCGCCCTTGAAGTGGCGTCCCAGCCGCAAGGTGATCAGAAGATAGTGCAGCACTTCAAGCGGCGGGAATTCGTATTCATTGATGACCTTGTTGTAGCGGAACATCTCCTCGGCGCTCTTCCCGGGCCAGGCGAAGTTCTCGACGGCCCAATGAACGAAGACGCGCTTGAACGCCTTTGTCTGCGTCAAACCGATGGCCCCGTGCTCCTGCGCATACTGCAGCGTCAGAAGCGCCGCGCGCAGCAGGGGCGAATGCGCGAGGTCGGGATGGTCATCGGCAAGGGGGCGGAACGCGATCATGGCGCGATGCTGCCACAAGGCTTTTCGCGAGGCCAGAACGCAAAAAGCCCCCTGGGTTACAGGGGGACTCGGTAAACGTTGAGGTGGCGTTGAGGTAAACCGCGAGCGCCTATACACAAGTGTTTTTGTCGGATTCTAACCATTTGTAAAGGTTGGAATATTTGGTTGCGGGGGTAGGATTTGAACCTACGACCTTCAGGTTATGAGCCTGACGAGCTACCGGGCTGCTCCACCCCGCGACCGTACCCTGCGGAAGTTCTGGTTGCAGGGTTTGTTCATCGTTTT
>NZ_FNOB01000015.1 GCF_900106675.1 Allgaiera indica | reverse complement strand
AACGTGATTTGCGCATCGTCTGTTCTCCTCGCTGCTATGAACGCTACGAGAACAAACTCTCCTTTTGAATGGCCCGGTTCATCGGGGGCAGGTCACAAGCCCTGGCATGCACGGGTCTCTACCCCGGCCGCCCGCCGGGAACATCGCACCTGCCCAGGACGCCAAAGTGCCGGGACGCAGGCCCGGGCCCGCGGCGATAGATCCGGCAAGGCCCGCCCCCAACTTGCAGGGAGCCCGCGCGCCGCGGGGACGGGCCGGAAGGTTCAGGCCGCGAGGGTCTCGGTCGAGGAGAAGAACATCGCCTGACTGACGGCCGACCAGATCTGTTCCTCGGAATAGGGCTTCGAGATCAGGAAGGCCGGTTCGGGGCGTTCGCCGGTCAGAAGGCGTTCGGGGAAGGCGGTGACGAAGACGACCGGCAGATCGGGAAATTGCGAAAGGATGTCGTTGACCGCATCGATCCCCGAGGAATTGTCGGCCAGCTGGATATCGGCCAGCACCAGATCGGGGCGCTCGGAGCTTGCCATCTGCACCGCCTCTGCCCGGGTTCGGGCATTGCCGGTGACGCTGTGGCCCATGTTCTCGACGATGCTCGAGATATCCATGGCGATGATCGGCTCGTCCTCGATCACCAGCACCTTGCCCGACAGCGCGCCCTCCATCTCGCGTAGCGCGATCTCGACCAGATCAGAGGCCTCTTCGGCGCGGACCTGCATGATCTTGCCGACCTCGTCGAAGGAGAAGCCCTCGACCGTATGCAGCAAAAGGGCCTCTCGGGTGTTCGCGGTCAGCGTCGCCATGCGCTTTTGCGCGCGATCCGCGACCAGGCTGTCGGAATGCTCCGCGACCATGCCGCCGACGCTGGACCAGACAGCATGGAAGGTCTGAAACAGGCCGACCCTTGGCGTCAGGCCCGAAAGCGTCGAACGATCCGCCAGGATTGCCTCGAGCGTGGCCGCCGCGTAGCGGTCACCCGCATCCTGGCTGCCAGTCAACGCCCGTGCGTAGCGGCGCAGATAAGGAAGATTTGCAGCCACACCTGCCGCCAGATCCTCTTGCGCGTCCGAACTCATATTCATGCCTCCGCTTGAGATTTTCCGGGAACCAACGCGACTTGTCTGCGTTGGGTTCCATGCTTAGATACAATCAGACGGGCGAAAGTGTAGAGCGGGAAATGGGAAAGAGCACGGTGGCAGAGAGCACGCGGGCGAATTTGCGCCGACAGATCGACGAAAATCTGCGGCGCGCTTACCAGGAAGAACTGGAACGCGAAGTTCCCGACAAATTCCACGAGCTTCTGGAAAAGCTGCGCGGCAAGGAGAGCGCGAAATGACCAGTGCCCCCATTTCACGCGCCAGGCCGCGCGCCGCACCGCCGCAATCGGCGGCGGACGCAGGTGCCAACGATCCGCGAACAGCCCTACCCGATCATTTGCCGTCGCTGCGCGCCTTCGCGATCAGCCTGACCCGCGACGCCACCTCCGCCGACGACTTGGTACAGGACACGATCGTGAAGGCCTGGACCAATCTCGACAAGTTCCAGCCCGGAACGAACCTGAAGGCCTGGCTGTTCACCATCCTGCGCAACACGTTCTATTCCGATCGCCGCAAGCACCGCCGCGAGGTACAGGATAGCGATGGCGCCCATGCCGCAGGGCTGGTCGAGAAGCCCGCCCATGACGGCCGCCTGGCGTTTTCGGAATTCACTCGCGCCTTCGAGAAGCTCAGCGTCGAACACCGCGAGGTGCTGGTCCTGGTCGGCGCGGAAGGTTTTTCCTACGAGGAAGCGGCCGAGACGATGGGCGTGGCCAAGGGTACCGTCAAGAGCCGCGCCAACCGCGCCCGCGCCCGCCTGGCCGAGTTGATGGGCATGGCCGAAGGCGAAGAGGTGCTATCCGCGACGGGGGCCGAGACGCTTGCGGTTCTGGGTCGCGCCGCAGTTCCGGCCGCCTGATGAGCATGGCTGCGCTGCGCCGGCTGACCGGGCGGCTCGGATTTCGGATCACCTTTCTGCTGGCGTTGGCGCTCTTGCCGCTGGCGCTGCTGTCGGCGGTGCAGACCATCAGCCTGGCGTCCGAGGCGCAAAGCCGCGCCGAGGCCGCAATTCTGGGCGATACGGTGCGGCTGGCCGCGCCGGTGCTGCAGCATCTGCTGCGCGCCCAGGGCGCTGCGGCCACGCTGGCGTCGGCCATTGCCAAGGTGGACAACGACACCGCGCGTTGCAGCGAGATCCTGTCGCGCTTCGCCCAGGCCAACCCGCTTTATTCGATGGTCGGCTACATCCCCAGTGACGGGTTGATGACCTGCTCGGCCGACGGCCGCACCCATGATTTCGCCAACGACCCGGGTTTCCAGGACGCGATCTCGGATCCCAACCCGACCTTCGAAGTCACCCCGAAGGGCGCGGTGTCGGACAGCGCGGTGCTGGCGGTGATCAGCCCGGTTACCCATCGTGACGGCCAGCGCAGCGGCATCATCTCGCTCGCCATCCCGCAGCATGCGCTCGAAGTCAGCCAGGCCGGGATCAAAACCGCCACGGGTATCCCCAATTCGCTGCGTCTGTTCACCTTCGACAGCGGTGGCAACATGCTGACCTCGACCAACGGGATCAAGGCCGACCAAGGCTATCTGCCGGTCGACCGGTCGCTGAAGGCGCTGGCGGGCCACCGCTCGACCGCCTTCACGGGGCGCGACGCGCTGGGGCGCAAGCGCATCTTCGCCGTCGTGCCGATCGTGGTGAACAAGCTGTACGCGCTGTCCTCGTGGCCCGGCGATTACGGCCGTGGCACGGGGATGCTGTCGCAGTTGCCGCCGATCGTGCTGCCCGCGCTGATGGCCATCGTCAGCCTGTTCGCGGCCTGGATGGCGGCCGAGCGCCTGGTGCTGCGCCACATTCGCCGCCTGCGCCACGCGATCCGCGCCTTCGCCTCGGGCAGCCGCGTCGTACCGGTCAAGGGCCGCGGCCACGCCCCGCTGGAGATCGCCGAAGTCGAGGACAGTTTCGAGCGCATGACCGAAACCATTCTGCGCGACGAGGCGGATCTGGAGGATGCCGTCCACCAGAAGGAGGTGCTGCTGCGTGAGGTCCACCACCGGATCAAGAACAACCTGCAGCTCATCGCCTCGATCATGAACCTGCAGATGCGGCGCGAGAAATCGCCAGAGGTCAAGGCGATCATGAAGAACCTGCAGGACCGGGTGATGAGCCTGGCCACGATCCACCGCGGCCTGTATCTGACCTCGGGGGTCAGTGACGTGCGGGCAGACGAACTGCTGGCGGGGATCGTGAACCAGGTGCTCAGCATCTCGACCACGGAAGAGCGCAGCTTCAAGGTCCACACCGACATCGCCGACATCCTGCTGACCCCCGATCAGGCGGTGCCGCTGTCGCTGTTGCTGACCGAGGCGCTGACCAATGCGATGAAATATGCCGGCGGGTCGCACGACGGCGCGCAGCCCGAACTGGAGGTGACGCTGGCGCGCGAGGCGGGCACCGGGGCGGTCCTGCGGCTGTCGAACAGCCTTCCCGGCACGGGCGCGAGCCCCACCGCGCCGCTTGCGGACGAGCCATCGGGCTTCGGCTCGCATCTGATCCGGGCCTTTGCGCAGCAGCTGGAAGGCACGGTCAGAACCGGCATCGAGGACGGGCGCTACCTGCTGGAACTACACTTCTCGGTGACCCCCCTTTCAAGGGGCGAGGCCAGCCGTAGTTCTGCAGGAGCAGGCGTCGAACCGGACCCGCGACCGCCCGGTGGTTTGATACCTGGTGTCGCACCGGCGAAGAAAGTCTGAAACAAGGGGAACCGGGGACAGCCCTCGCACGTTGCGGGGGCCAATGGGCGGGGAATGACGGTACACGAGACAAAAATGAGAACACCGCCTTGGTCCGGGTGATCCTGACCAGTGACGAGGCCAACGAAGCGTTCGAGCGTGCCTTTCTGCAGGCGCGCCAAGAGGTATGGGCCGCTTTCAATCAATTGGACCCGGATCTCGAACTGGTCAGTCAGGCGGGCCTGCAGATCGGACGGACGTGGAAGGCGCTGGTCACCGCGACCTTGCAGCGCGGGGTGCAGTTGCGGCTGTTCCTGCCCGATGCCGATCCCTTTCTGGCGCCCGCGGCCCATCGGGCCAACCACGCCTGCGTCCGGCTGCTGCGCGCCGCGGCCACCGCACAGGGCCTTGCCAACCTGCTTGACATCCGGGTCCTGAAGCATCCGGCCCGGCATGGGCCGTTGACCTATGGCACCGAATGGCGCCGGCGCCGGGCCGCCGTCGCGCCGGAAATCGTCCGTCTCGCCGCCGCCGAGCCCGAGGCCCGGCAGCGCGCACTCGACGACATGCCGGGGCTGATCCCCTTCCTGGCGGCCGCGGCGCGCGGCGGGCGGTTGGCATTGCGCAAGTTCGCCCATCCGGCCCTGGCCGCCGCCTGCCATCACCACCAGTTGCTGGTCGCCGATCGGCGCCTGCTGCTGATCGGCGGGCCGGATACAAGCACCGATCGTGTCGGATATGGCCTGCGGCTTGCGCGCGAAGGCCCGTCGGCCGCCGACGCCCAGGCCCATCTGGAACATTTCGCCGGCATCGCGGCCGGCCAGGACGAACCCGGCTCTCAGCGCCACCTTCTGCGCACCCTGTCGCGTCGCGCCAGCCGCCTGCGCCGCGGCCCGACCAAGTCCTTGCGCCAGGATATCGCCACCGCCCATGCCGCCCTGGCCCGACGGGCCGAGGACCTGATCTATATCGAGACCCGCGCCTTCACCGATCCCCGGCTGGCCGCCGAGCTGGCCGAGATGGGACGGGCACGGCCCGATCTGGGGCTGATACTGATGCTGCCCGAAACCCCGCCGCCCGACCCCGGCGCGCAGGAACAGGTGCTTGCGCGGCTGGCCCGGGCCTTCGGGCCGCGCTTTTTCGCCGGGCAGATGCTGGTCCCTCTGTCGCAGGGCGGTCAGCGCCTGACGCTGTTCGACCGGCGAGCGGCACTGGTCACCTCGGCCGATCTGACGCCCGAGGCCCTGTACCGCGATACCGAGGCCGGCCTTTATGTGCGCACCCCGCGCGAGGTCAGCGAAATCGGCAGCCGGGCGATGGCCTATTGGTTTATGGCGCAGCGCGCCGCGGCGCCAGAGGGCGGCCCGGCGACGGTGGCGTTGTGGCGCGCCCGGGCGCAGCGGGATGACGGCGGGCCCGGGCGCCGGATGCGCCCCTACCCGCTGCCCTAGCCTGGACACCGACATCAATCCTGCTCCGCGGGATGATGGGGCGGCGTCGGGCTGGCCACGGCGGGCTGGCCGGGCAGGACGCCGGCAAGGACCAGCGCCCAGATCAGCAGCGGTATGGCGACGATGCCGCCCACCGGCCCCCACAGCCAGAACCCGAAGATCAGCGCAAGAAACACCAGCAGCGGATTGACCGCCGCATTGCGGCCCACCATCGCCGGCGTCACGAACTGGCTTTCCAGCACGATCAGCCCCAGATAGGCCGCCGCGGGCAGCCCCGACTGGGCCCCGTCGAAAGCCGCCACGCCGGCATACAGCAACCCGGCCACCGCCAGCCCCGGCCCCAGATAGGGCACGAAGTTCAGCACGAAGGCGACCAACCCCCAGGTTGCCGCCTGCGGCAGCCCCATCAATTGCAACGCCGCTGCCGTCAGCAGGCCGAGCCCCGCGTTGATCACCGCGATCGTCAGGAAATAGCGCGACACGCGATATTCGGCATCGCGCATCTTGCTGACCAGATTGCCGCGCTCGGAAGTCGTGGCCAGGCGGCGTGCAGCCCAATCGTACATGTCGGCCCGGGTCAGAAGAAAGAAGAACAGCGACCCCGCGAAGACGGTGAATTGCGTCAAGATCACCGGCGCCAGCATCAGCGCCCCCGCCACGGTCGGCACATGCACGCCCGAATCCTTCGCCGCCTTGGTCTGCGAGCCGGCCGCGTCGGCTGCAGGCGCGATCGCCTTGGTGACGTTGTCGGACATCTGGGTCAGATCGCGCGCAAGCGACCGCAGCGTATCCAGCGTCTCGCGCAGATCGCGCAACACCTTCGGCGCCTGGGCGGCCAGTTGCTCGACCGCGGGCTGGAAGATCAGGAACAGGCCGGCCAGCAGCAACAACGTGAACACCAGGGTAAGCAGGGCGGCCGCGGCGCGCGGCAGGTGATGCCGATCGCAGAACTCCGACACCGGCGACAGCACCACGCCGCTGACCAGCGCCAATGCCAACGGCGCGAAGATATCCGACAGCTCGTGTAGGGCCGCGAACATCACCACGGCGCCGATCACGATCAGCGACATCCGCGACAACGTCTCTAATCTGGTCATTAAGCCCGGCCCCCTTGGGCAGCAAACGCATGCTGCCCTGGGCAATCAACGCTTGCTGAGCGGATCGGGTTCCTGCGTGGCGCGCGCACAGCACGGTCCGTGGCGGAGGATCGACACGGAACCCCTCTGCCCCTTCGCGCGTCTTATTCACGTTGGCCATGCGAAGGAGGAAGTGATGAATCGCGACCAAATGGAAGGCAACTGGAAACAGATAAAAGGCAAGGTCCGCTCCAAATGGGGCGAGCTGACCGATGATGACGTCGCCAGCGTCGAAGGCCGGCGCGAGATGCTGGTCGGCAAGATCCAGGAGCGCTACGGAACTGCGAAAGCCGACGCCGAAAAGGCTGTCGATGAGTGGCTGCAGGATCTCTGACCCGCCTGATGACCCGATGCCCCCCGCCTGGCACTATTCAGGCGGGGGTTTTGTTATTGCGGCCTCGGTATTTGCGTCCCGCCGCACGGCCGGGCGACCTGGGCACCGCGCACAGGCCGAAGGCTCGTCGGCGTGGCAATCCCCGAAGCACGGCCAAGGTGGCCCCCGCGTGCCCCCCGCGAACGGGCGACGTGCGATGAAGACAGCCCAAGAAACGGCAAGGCCTTGGCCGGGGCCAGCCGGTAGACGCTGACGCGGAGGATTTTCCGGGGGTCAGGTGCGGCTGGCCGTCACTTTTCCAGCCGAGGGCCCGTGCGGGTCGCAAGCAGATCGCGCCGGGGCTGCGCCACCACGGCCGCCTCCGCCCCGGTGCGGGGGGAGGGCGCTGAAAGTAGCCTGGTGCGGGGGAATAGATGCAATGGGATATGCGAAGCGAAAAGACCGCCGCGTCGCGTTCGCCCGGGCCGGAAATGTTGCGGCGGCCGCGCGCGCGGGCGGCCACTGCCGCAACGGGGGCAGGGCCGCGACCTTCGCCCGACCGGACAAGCAAGGCGGTGCCCTTGGGCGCCGCCTTGTTGGAAGTTTCCCGATTGCCGGGCGGGATCAGATGCTGCCGGTGCGGGCCCGCGGGCCGATCACCCACCACAGTATCAGGCCGATCACCGGCAGGAACAGGATCACCAATACCCAGACCAGCTTGGACAGCGAGCTTTCCGCCGAGCCGATTACCGAGATGATCGCAAGAATGTCCAGGATCAGGATGATCACCGAACCGATCGTGCTGAGGAAGAACATGGACGCCTCCTAGGATAGGAGGAGATGGCGGCCGAAGCCCGGCTTCGACCGCCATCCCCCCAAGTGGGGGATCAGAGCGGCGGGTTGCCGCGCATTGCGCGCGCGACCAACGCAACCACGAAGAGAACCAGGAAAATCACGAACAGGATCTGCGCGATTCCGGCGGACGCCCCGGCGATCCCGCCGAAGCCCAGGGCTGCGGCGATCAAGGCGATGATCAGAAAAGTTATGGCCCAGCCTAGCATTGAAACCTCCTATGCGGGTGGAAGGGAAAATGTCGTCGATCAGATGTGATAGAAACGCCCGACCCGCGCACCGGTTCCTCACGCCCGGGTGTACTTTCTGATTAACTGTCTGATCCACAAATATATTTATGCAAATATGGTGACGCAGACGGCACCAAAAGGCCGAATTTCATTGGCCTGGAACGGAACCGCGGGGCACTGCCGGATGTTGATCGGCAAGAATTCGCTGCAAGAGGTTCGTCACGATGAAAGCCGCTCTGCTTCTGTCCGGGCTTGGCGCCGTCTGCGGCTCTTTCATGCTGGTCACCATGTTGGCCGTCTTGAATGCGCTGGGTCCAGGCATGCCAACCGATGCGCCCGCCTATGCCCACGCCCGCGCGCACGACGTCGCGACCCGGCACGATCCGGCGCGTGATCTGGCGCAGGGTATCGTCTCGGCCGCCGCGCAGCCCTCTCGCGCAGAAATGACGCGGATCGCGGCGGGTGGCTAGGCGCCGGACGCGCCGCCTTCCAGATAGCGCGCCAGTACCGCCCGGGTGCCATCCGACCAAAGGGCCGAAAGCGCCTGTGCGAAGGCCGCGACAAAGCCCGTGTCCTGGCCCCACGCGCCATAGACGTCTCGCATCGCGAGCCATTGGGCGGGGTCGTGCTTCGCCGCAAGGGCGCGGGCGTTCAGCGCCGTCCAGTCGGGATCGTTCGGCGCGATCCGCTGCCCCTGATCGTCCACCCCCGCACAATAGCGGCACCAAAGCGCCGACAGCAGCGCCAGCCCCTTCGGCACCTGGCCCGCAGCCAGATTGTCGCGCACCGAAGGCATGATGAACTTCGGCTGCCGGTTGGAGCCATCCAGGCACAGCCTGCGGATCCGGTCGCCGATGTCGGGATTGGCAAAGCGCTCCTCGATCGACGCCAGATAATCGACAAGCGAGGTCCCGGGGACCGGCTTCACATGCGGCAGGATTTCCTCGACCTCGACCTTGTGCAGGAAGGCCGCGACCTGTTCGTCCCGCATCGCTTCATGCGCGAATTCGATGCCCAGAAGGCCAGCGGGGTAGGCGATGATCGCATGGCCGCCGTTCAGGATGCGGATCTTCATCGCCTCGAAGGCATGAACCTGATCGGTGAAGGTGACGCCCGCGTCTTCCAGCGGTGGGCGGCCCTGGGGAAAATTGTCCTCGAGCACCCATTGCATGAACGGCTCGCACAGCACGGGCGCGGCATCGTCGACGCCGAATTCGCGCGCCACCAGGTCGATCTCGCGCTGGCCGGTGGCCGGGGTGATGCGGTCGACCATGCCGTTCGGGAAGGCCACGTTCGCGGCCACCCATTCGGCGAAGGCCTGGTCCGACAGCGCGGCCAGTCCGGTCACGGTGCCCTGGGCGACATGACCGTTGCCGGGCAGGTTGTCGCAGCTCATCACCGTGAACGGCGGCAGTCCGGCCGCGCGCCGCAGACGCAGCGCCTTGAGGATCGCGCCGAAGGCCGACCCGGGCGCGTCGGGCTGCCGGGCATCGCGCAGCATGTCGGGATGGGCGGTATCGAAGGCGCCGTGCTGGTCCAGGTAGTAGCCCCCTTCGGTCACCGTCAGCGACACGATCCGGGTCGATGGCCGCGCCATCGCGGCGATCAGCGGGCCGTTGTCGGCGGCGATCGGCACGAAATCCACCATCGCGCCGGTGACCCGCGCGCGGTGGCCTTCGGGGGCCAGTTCCACCACCGTGGTCAGCAGGTCCTGGCCCAACAGCCGTTCGCGCATCGCACCATCGGCGGTGCGCACCCCGGCGCCGACCAACGCCCAATCGCGCCCCTTGCCCATCTCGAACAGCCGGTCGAGGTAGACGGCCTGATGCGCGCGGTGGAAATTGCCCACGCCGATATGCACGATCCCAGGCGAGAGATCGCCCCGCGCATAGGATGGGCGCGCGACGCAGGGCTTCAGGTTCTGCAGATTGTCGAGCGAGAGTTTATCCATGGTATCCGTTCCTTCCAGCTCTCAGCTCATCCAGTTTCCGCCGTCCACGTTATAGGTCTGGGCGACGATGTAATCGGCCTCGGACGAGGCCAGGAAGATTGCCATGCCGGTCAGATCCTCGGCGGTGCCCATGCGGCCATAGGGCACGGCCGCGCCGACCTCGCGCTTCTTCTGGCCCGGCGCCTTGCCCTCGTATCGGGCAAAGAAGGCGTCGACACCGTCCCAATGCTCGCCATCGACCACGCCGGGCGCGATGGCGTTGACGTTGATCCGGTGGTCGATCAGGTTCAGCCCCGCCGATTGCGTCAGGCTGATCACGGCGGCCTTGGTGGCGCAGTAGACGGCAACCAGGGCCTCGCCCCGCCGCCCGGCCTGCGAGGCCATGTTGATGATCTTGCCGCCCTGCCCGCGCGCGACCATGTGGCGTGCCACCGCCTGCATGGTGAACAGCGTCCCGGCCACGTTCACCGCGAAGACGCGGTCGTAATCGGCGCGGGTGATCTCGGTCAGGGGCGCGGCGGTGAAGAGCGCGGCGTTGTTGATCAATATGTCGATCCGGCCCATCCGCTCAACCGCCGCGGCAACGCCTGCCTCGATGCTGTCTTGCCGCGTCACGTCCATGTCGACGGCATGGCAGCCCGGTCCCAGATCCTGTGCCGCGGCTCTGGCGCGGGTCAGGTCGATATCCGCGATGGTGACCTGCGCGCCTTCGGCCAGATAGGCCCGGGCGAACGCAAGGCCGATCCCCCGGGCGGCACCCGTGATCAGCGCGCGTCTGCCTTGCAGGCGCTTCATGCGATGCGTACCCCTTGGGCGTCGAACCGGTGGATCTTGGTCCGGTCGGGGGACAGGTGAACGATGTCGCCCGCCCTGAACGGAACTTCACCATCGGCGCGGACGGTCATCGGCGCTTCCCGGCCGGCGACTTCGACATGAAGAAAGGTGTCAGAGCCCAGATGCTCGGACACCACGACCTTGCCCGACCAGACACCGCCCTCGGCCACGATCGCCAGGTGCTCGGGCCGGATGCCGATGGTATGAGCCCCGTATTCGTCTGCTTCGGCGCCGGCGACGAAGTTCATCTTGGGCGAGCCGATGAAACCCGCCACGAACAGGTTTGCCGGCGCGCGGTACAGATCCAGCGGCGATCCCACCTGTTCGATCCGGCCCGCATGCAGCACCACGATCTTGTCGGCCATGGTCATGGCCTCTACCTGATCATGGGTGACGTAGATCATCGTGGTCTTCAGGCTGTTGTGCAGTTCGGAAATCTCCAACCGCATGTTCACCCGCAAGGCCGCGTCGAGGTTCGAAAGCGGCTCGTCGAACAGGAACGCCGCCGGTTCGCGCACGATCGCCCGGCCGATCGCCACCCGCTGACGCTGGCCGCCCGACAGCTGCCCCGGTCGGCGGTCGAGGTAATCGCCAAGGTTCAGCACCCTTGCGGCGTTCTCGACACGGCGGTCGATCTCATCGCGGGGCATCTTCGCCATCTTCAGCGGGAAGGCGATATTCCTGCGCACCGACATATGCGGGTAAAGCGCGTAGGACTGGAACACCATCGCCAGCCGCCGGCGCGCAGGCGGCAGCGTCGTCGCGTCCTGCCCGTCGATCGAGATGACGCCGTCGGTCACGTCCTCGAGCCCTGCGATCAGCCGCAGAAGGGTGGATTTGCCACAGCCCGAGGGGCCGACGAAGACCACGAATTCGCCCTCGTCTATGTCCAGGTCCAGCGGCGGGATCACCTCGACATCGCCGAATCTCTTCACGACCTTGGAAAGCTGTATCTGTCCCATGAGGTCCCCCTATTTCACCGCGCCAAAGGTCAGGCCGCGGACAAGCTGTTTCTGGCTGAACCACCCCAGGATCACGATCGGCGCGATCGCCATCGTCGAGGCGGCGGAAAGTTTGGCGTAGAACAGGCCCTCGGGGCTGGAATAGCTGGCGATGAACGCGGTCAGCGGCGCGGCGTTGGCGGCCGTCAGGTTCAGCGTCCAGAAGGCCTCGTTCCAGGCGAGGATGATGTTGAGCAGCAAGGTCGAGGCGATCCCCGGCACCGCCATCGGGGTCAGCACATAGAGGATCTCGTCGCGCAGGCCCGCGCCGTCCATCCGCGCGGCTTCCAGGATCTCGCCAGGGATTTCCTTGAAATAGGTGTAGAGCATCCAGATGATGATCGGCAGGTCGATCAGCGTCAGGATGATGACCAGCCCGGTGCGCGTGTCGAGCAACCCGTAATTGCGAAACAGCAGATAGATCGGGATCAGCACGCCCACCGGCGGCAGCATCTTGGTGGATAGCATCCACATCAGCACGTTCTTGGTCTGCTTGCCGGGCACGAAGGCCATCGACCATGCCGCCGGGATCGCGATCGCAAGCCCGATCACGGTCGAGCCGACCGAGATCACCACCGAATTCCAGAAATGCAGGAAATAGTCCGAGCGCGCGTTCACCTCGATGTAGTTTTCCAGCGTCCAGTGGAAGAACAGGAAATGCGGCGGCACCGACACGGCCTCTCCCTCGGTCTTGAACGAGGTCAGCACCGTGTAGAGGATCGGAAAGAAGATCAGGAAGGCGATCACCCAGGCGATCGCGGTGACGATCAGGCGGCGGCGGGTGGTGACACGGCGGGCCATGGCTTAAACCTCCTGTTCTGCGGTGAGGGGCGCGCGGATCATCCTAGGCGTCCAGGTTCTTGCCGATCATCCGCATCAGGAAGATCGCCACGATATTGGCCAGCACCACGGCGACCAGACCGCCCGCGCTGCCGCCGCCCACGTCGAATTGCAAGAGCGACTGGGCATAGACCAGATAGGTGAGGTTGGTCGACGCATTGCCGGGCCCGCCATTCGTCGTCACCAGGATCTCGGCGAAGACCGACAAAAGGAAGATGGTCTGGATCAGGATGACCACGGTGCCGGCGCGCGACAGATGCGGCACGGTGATTTGCACGAAACGCGCGACGGGACCGGCGCCGTCCATCTCGGCCGCCTCCATCTGTTCGCTGTCCAAGGATTGCAGCGCGGTCAGCAGGATCAGCGTGGCGAAGGGCAGCCATTGCCAGGCGACGATCAGGATGATCGAGAACAAGGGCGCTTGCGACAGGAAGTCGAAGGGCTGCAGGCCGAAGCTTTGCGCGATCCAGGCGAAGATGCCGTTCACGGGGTTCATGAACATGTTCTTCCAGATCAGCGCCGAAACCGTGGGCATCACGAAGAACGGCGCGATCACCAGCACCCGCACGACCCCCTGCCCCCAGATCGGCTGATCGAGCAGCAGCGCCAGCAGCGTGCCACCGATTGTGGTGATCAGTAGCACCCCGGCCACCAGCACCAGCGTGTTGACCAGCGCGGTGCCGAAGGCGGGATCGGTCAGGAAGTAGTAGTAATTCTTGAAGCCGATGAAATTATGCGGCCCCGGGATCACCAGATTGTAGTTCAGGAATGAGAAGTACACCGTCATCGACAGCGGGATGATCATCCAGCCCAGCAGCAGCAGAACCGCGGGTGAGATCATCAAGCGCGCAGCCGCGCGCGAATGTTTGGTGGCCATCGTCTCCTCCCTGAACCGAAAGCGGAATGTCGATGCGGGGCCGGCTCAGGAGGGAACCGGCCCCGCGGATGGCAAGGAGGCCTACTTGATGTAGCCGGCCTTGCTCATTTCGCGGGTAGTCAGGGCTTGTGCGTTTTTCAGCGCCTGGGCTCCGGTCTCACGCCCGGCGAGCGCGGCCGAGAATTGCTGACCCACCGCCGTGCCGAGGCCCTGGAATTCCGGGATCGCCACGAATTGCACGCCGACATAGGGCACCGGCTTCACGGTCGGATGCTCGGGGTCGGCCTTCTCGATCGACTTCAGCGTCATCTCGGCGAAGGGGACCTTGGCATAGTCGGGGTTCTTGTAAAGCGAGGTCCGGGTGCCCGGAGGCACGTTGGCCCAGCCGTCCTTCTTCGCCACAAGTTCGGTGTATTCCTTCGATGTCGCCCATTCCACGAAGGTCTCGGCGGCCTTCGCCTTCTTGGTGCCCGCCGGGATCGCCAGCGCCCAGGACCACAGCCAGTTGCCATCCTTGTCGACGCCCTGCTTGTGCGGCGCCATGGCAAAGCCCACGTCCTTGGCCACCTTCGAATCCTTGGGGTTGGTCACGAAAGAGGCCGCCACCGTGGCGTCGATCCACATGCCGCACTTGCCCTGCTGGAACAGCGCCAGATTCTCGTTGAAGCCGTTCGACGAGGCACCGGGGGGGCCGTAATTCTTCATCAGGTCCAGATAGGTAGCCAGGGTCTCTTTCCACGGCTTGGTGTCGAACTGCGGCTGCCATTTCTCGTTGAACCAGCGCGCGCCGAAGGAATTCGACATCGCGGTGATCAGGGCGATGTTCTCGCCCCAGCCGGCCT
The DNA here is from genome assembly GCF_900106675.1 of Allgaiera indica. Lineage (GTDB taxonomy): Bacteria > Pseudomonadota > Alphaproteobacteria > Rhodobacterales > Rhodobacteraceae > Acidimangrovimonas > Acidimangrovimonas indica. The sequence continues at coordinate 78,750 of NZ_FNOB01000015.1, read as the reverse complement.
TGCCGCGCAGGCAGATGCCGTAGATGCCATCCTTCTTGTCGGTCATCGCCTTGGCGGCCTTCTTGATGAAGGCCCAGGTCGGCTTCTCGGGCATCGTCAGCCCGGCCTTCTTCATCAGGTCGGTGCGATACATCGTCATCGAGCTTTCGCCGTAGAACGGCGCGGCATAAAGCGTGCCCTTGTAGCTAAGGCCCTTGCGGATCGCCGGCAGCAGATCGTTCACGTCATAGCTGGCGGGGAATTTCAGTGGCACCAGCCAGCCCTGCTTGGCCCAGATCGGAACCTCATAGGTGCCGATCGTCATCACGTCATACTGGCCGGCCTTGGTGGCAACATCCGTGGTCACCTTCTGGCGCAGGACGTTTTCCTCCATGGTCACCCATTTGACCTTGATGTCGGGGTGCAACTTGTAGAAGTCGCCCATCATCCCCTGCATCCGGATCATGTCGCCATTGTTCACGGTCGCCACCGTGATCGTGGTCTCGGCCATCGCCCCCCCGGCGATCAGGCCAAGGGCACACGCGCCCATCAGCGCGCGAACATTCATATTCATCACTCTCCTCCCAAGATGCATGAGCATATGCCCATCTGGCGGGCATATGCTCACTCAACCATGCCAAAGTGTCAACTCAAAATCTCGCCCGCATGCGAAATCACGCGAGATTCGGAACCAAAGGCGGCAACGCCTGATCCGGTTGGAGCAAGCTTCGACAGCGAATCCGGGCGTTTATCCCGGACGGGTTGCGAAGTGTTCAGGGGCTATTCGGGGGATTCCAGAAGCGCCTCGGCGGTGTCTTCACCGGTCACCAGACCGTTCAGAAGCCCGCCCTTCAGCGCGGCGCGCAGCGGAACCACCTTGTCCGGCCCCGCGGCGATTCCAATCACTTCGCCGCACGGCTTGCCACCGGCGCGCAGCCCGCCGACACGGCGCGCGAGGCCCTCTTCGATATAGCGCCCCTCGGCGTCGAAGCAGGAGGTCACGATCTCGCCCACCGCGCCCAGCGCGCGCTGCTCGCGCAGGTCACGATCCGAAATGAAGCCGTCTACATAGATCGGCGCGCTTTCGCTCATGTGGCCGACGCCAACGAAGGTGACATCGGCCTGATCGGCCAGCCGCGCGACGATCTTCAGCTGCGGCAGCGAATAGAACATGCGCCGGATCTCCTCATCGTCGATGATCACCGGCAGGGGCATCGGGTAATGCGGCGCGCGCACCGTGTCGGCCATCCGCATGATCACGTCGTAATTCGAGGCCGTCCCGTCCGGCGCGATATTGCCGACCAACGAGACCAGCTTGTGCTGTTCGCAGGTCATCTTCGGCAATTCCTCGACCGTGGCGCGCAGCGCGCGACCCGTGCCCAGCGCGATGATCAGCGGATCGGGCTGGCGCAGGAAGCGCTCCATCACCTCGGCCGCGACCGGAGCAAGCCCATGGGTCGGGTCGGCCCCCGGCCCCGGGGACGGCGCCACCCGCACCATGCGCAACCCGTGACGTTGCTTCAGCGCGGCCTCCAGCGCCAGACAGCGGGCGATGCGATGTTCCAGCCGGACATGGATCAACCCCTCGGACATTGCCTTGGAAACAAGACGTTGCGCGCGCTGGCGCGAAACGCCCAGCTCGGCCGCGATCTGATCCTGGGTCAGCCGGCCGACATAATACAGCCACCCCGCCCGCGCCGCGGCATCGGTCGCGCTGTCTTCCGCGTCAAAGGCGGGTTTCCTGTTCACGGCACGGTCTCCTTGCGCTGCAAGTCAGGGAATTGCACGAAAAAGTCGGCAAATCCAGCAAGCGTGACATCCGGGCGCGGCGCCTCCGGCGGCAGGACGGCGCCGGCGATATGGCTTCCGCCGGCAAACCAGCACAGCCGCATCTGCGCCGCCCGGCCCGCGCGCAGGCCGGTCAGGCTGTCCTCGATCACCAGGCAGCGCGCCGGCCGGGCGCCCATCTTCGCGGCGGCATGTTCGAACAGATCGGGCGCGGGCTTGCCATGGGCCACCTCGGAGGCGGTGAACAGCCGCCCCGCGAAGCGCGCCGTCAATCCGGTCAGTTCCAGCGACCGGGCGGCACGTTCCGGGCTTGATGACGTAGCGGCGCAATATGGTACCCGCAGCCGGTCGATGACCTCGGCGACGCCGGGCATCACCTGCAGGCCGGTCTCGAAGGCGGACAGCAGGCGGGCGCGGTAATCGGCCTCGAAATTTCGGGGCAGGTCGATGCCGAAGGTCTCGCGCACGTTCTGCAGCACCACCGGATAGGATCGCCCCAGGAAATGCCGCGCGACATAGCCCATGTCGATCGCCACCCCATGCCGGGCCAGTTCGGCGATCAGCATGCGCGCGCTGATCACCTCGCTGTCGATCAGCACGCCGTCGCAATCGAAGATCACCAGATCGATCGCCGCCGTCTCTGTGCCTGCCGTCATTTCGTCTCCTTGCGCGGCGCGCCGGCGCCCGGCCCAAGACTAGCGCGACGCTGGGCAATTGCTCAAGCAGACGCGAAATGCCCGTGCCGTTTTCATCCGGCCGGGCGGCACGGCGCCCATTGCATCGGCCCGGGCTTGCGGCGCAGACTGCGCCCAGCAAAGGAGCCCATCATGCAGATCACGCGCAACGGATCCAGGCCCTCGGGCCCCGGCCCCGAGGAGTATTTCACCGGTCAGGTGCGGATCGACCCGCTGATGTCGCCCGACGCCCCGGCGCGGGTGGCCGGCGCCCATGTCACCTTCGAGCCCGGCGCCCGCACCGCCTGGCACACCCATCCGCTGGGTCAGACGCTGATCGTCACCTCGGGTCTGGGTTGGTGCCAGTCCGAGGGCGGCCCGGTTCAGGAAATCCACCCCGGCGACGTGATCTGGTTCCCGCCGGGCGAACGCCATTGGCACGGCGCCAGCGCCGCGACCGCCATGTCGCATATCGCGATCCAGGAACGCGATGAAACCGGCAGCGCCGTGACTTGGCTGGAGCAGGTGACCGAGGACGAATACAAGCGCTGAGAGAGTCGCGCCGAATTTCGCCCAATTAATAGGCAGATATAGGGGAACCCCCCGGCACATAGGCATAAATCGGCCATTCGATTTGGTCGCATTTGACCTTTCGTAGCTTTGGCGCAATGTGGCCCGAAAATTCACAGCCCGCCACCTGCCGCAAAGAATTCGCCAGTGCCCCACGTCTCTGATTCGCGCCTGTTCGCCTCGTCTCCCCATCCCGGCCGCCGCCGGGTGCTGGGTTATCTTGCCGCCTCGACCGTGCTGGCGGGCGGCCTGCCCCGCGCCGCCCGGGCCGCGGGTCAGGACGCCGCCACCACCCCTGCCCCGGCCGCCGCAGCCCCCGCGCCGGCCGCCGTCGCCCCCGCGCCGGAGGCACCACGGCCGTTTTCCTACGATATCCTCGCGCAGGAGATGAAAGCCCGCGCCGCCAAGCCGCATGTCGAGCGCACGCTGGCCAATTCGCCGCTGACCAAGCTGACCTACGACGACTACCAGCGCATCCAGTTCCGGCGCGATCACGCCCGCTGGCAGGGCAAGGAAGAGATGTTCCGCCTCGAGGCCTTCTATCTGGGCTGGCTCTACAAGACGCCGGTCGAACTTTACCAGGTCGAGGACGGCAAGGCCACGAAGATGGCCTTCCGCAACGAGGACTTCCAGTTCTACAACCCGATCAGCGTGAAGATCCCCGAAACCGGGCCGCTGCCGGGCGTCGCGGGCTTTCGCCTCAACACGCCGTTGAACCGGCCCGACAAGTTCGACGAAATGGTCTCGTTCCTGGGCGCCAGCTACTTCCGCGCGTTGGGGCGCGGCAATGTCTATGGCCTGTCGGCACGCGGGCTGTCGGTGAACACCGCGATCTCGGGGGCCGAGGAATTCCCCGAATTCACCAATTTCTACCTAGAGAAACCCGCCCCGGCGGCCGAGACGGTGACCCTATACGCCGCGCTCGAAAGCCCCTCGCTGACCGGCGCCTACCGCTTCGTGATGAAGCCCGGCGCCGCGACCACGATGGAGGTCACCGTGCAGCTGTTCCTGCGCGCCGACATCCAGCAGCTGGGCGTGGCGCCGCTGACGTCGATGTATCTCTTCGGCGGCAATGACCCGGGGAATTTCAACGATTTCCGCCCCGAGGTGCATGACAGCGACGGGCTGATGCTCGACGATGGCGGCGATCTGCGCTATTGGCGGCCGCTGAACAATCCGCCGCAGCTTGCGACGTCCTATTTCAGTGCCGAGAACCCGCGCGCCTTCGGCCTGATGCAGCGAGACCGCAACTGGAACGACTATCTCGACGCCCAGGCATTTTACAATCTGCGGCCCTCGCTGAAGGTCGAGCCGCTGGGCGATTGGGGCAAGGGCGCGGTGCGGCTGGTCGAGATCCCCTCGCAATCCGAGGCCAACGACAACATCGTGGCCTTCTGGATCCCCAGCGCGCCCGCGAAGGCCGGCGATGCGCTGACTTTCGCCTACCGGCTAAGCTGGGGAATGCTGCCGCTGCCGCCGGATCAGACCCTGGCGCATGTCCAGCGCACCCGTACCGGCCATGGCGGGGTAGCGGCGACCAAGTCCAAGCTGGACAGCAGAAAATTTATTGTGGATTTCGAGGGCGGCCTGCTTGGAAACCTGCCCTCCAATGCCGATGTAAAGGCGCGATTAACGGTCGCTAAAGGAAAGGTCGAGCAGCAGACTCTCTCGAAGATCGAGGGAACCAAAACATGGCGTTTCGTCGTTGATGTATCGGCCCCGAAAGGCACGATCATCGAGTTGAGCGCGGTGATCGAAGGCTACGGTCGCACGCTGTCCGAAACTTGGCTCTATCAATGGATCAAAGAATGATCTTCTCCTCTGCTGCCACCTCCAACACCACCGCCGCGCCGGGTACCGATACCCTGACCGCGGTCGGCGACCCGACGGCGCATGCCGCCGATTTCACCCCGCCCGCCGCACCGATGGCGATGCCCAAGCAGGTGCTTGAACGGGCGGTCGGGCGCGGGCAATCGCGCCGGCTGCGACTGCCGTTCTTCGGCGGACGGATGCAAGGCCAAAGCTGATGCCCAGCCCCCTGCCCGCCGACGCGCCGACCCGCGCGGCGCGGGTCCTTGCGCTTGCCTTCGCGGGCGTGATGGGCCTGGGCGCGGGCGGCCTGATCCTGATGGCCTCCGAATCCACCGGGATCGGCCGGCTTGACCTGCTGCGCGCCCTCTTGATGCTGGTCACCACCGCCTGGCTTGCCTGGGGCGCGGCGCAGGCGCTGATCGGGCTGGTCAGCCGCCCGCCGGCGCCACCGCCCGCGGTGCCCGACGACGCGCGGCCCGACAGCCGGGCCCCGGATGGCCTGACCGTCGTGATGGTGCCGATCTGCAATGAGGATCCGGTCGCCACCTTCTCGCGCGTGGCCGCGATGGCCGCCTCGCTGGAAGAGGTCGGGCTGCGCGACAGCGTGCATCTGGCGATCCTGTCCGACAGCCGTGACGACGCGGTGGCGCAGCGCGAACGCTTCTGGTTTGACCGCCTGCTGACGGAAACCGGTGCCGAGGGGCGCCTGTTCTACCGCCGGCGAAGTTCGAACGAGGGCCGCAAGGCCGGCAATATCGAGGATTTCATCCGGCGCCACGGGGCGGCCTATGAATTCGCGGTGATCCTGGACGCCGACAGCCTGATGGAAGGTGCGACCATCGCCGAGATGATCCGCCGGATGCGGGCCGAGCCGCGGCTGGGTCTTTTGCAGACCCTGCCCAGGATCGTCGAGGCAGAGTCGCTTTTCGGCCGCGCACAGGCCTTTTCGGCCGCGTTCTACGCGCCGGTCTTCGCGCGCGGCCTGGCGCGGATGCAGGGCAGCACCGGCCCGTTCTGGGGCCACAACGCCATCGTCCGCACCCGCGCCTTCGCCGAAAGCTGCGGCCTGCCGGAACTGACCGGCCCCGCCCCCTTCGGCGGCCCGGTCCTTAGCCACGATTACGTCGAGGCCGCGCTTCTGGCGCGGGCCGGCTGGATCGTGCGGCTCGATGACGATCTGGAAGGCTCCTACGAGGAAGGCCCCGAGAATATCGTCGCCCATGCCCGGCGCGACCGGCGCTGGTGCCAGGGCAACCTGCAGCACGCCCGCATCCTGCCGGCGCCCGGGTTGCGCATGTGGAACCGCTTTGTCTTCGTGCAGGGTATCCTGGCCTATGTCTCGTCGCTGATCTGGGGTGCGTTCCTGCTGGTTTCGGCGCTGTCGGTGCTGAACGTGGGACGGCCGAACTACTTTCCGCTGCCGCATCAGCTGTTCCCGGTCTTCCCCGACGACCAGACCAAGAAGATCGTCGGCCTGGCGATCGGAGTGGTGGGCCTGCTTGTGCTGCCCAAGCTGCTGATCTGGGTCAAGGCCGCGCTGGACGGGCGCGCGCGCGGCTTCGGCGGCGCGGCGCGGGCTTTCGGGTCGTTCTTCGCGGAACTGGCGCTGTCTTCGCTCAGCGCGCCGGTGATGCTGATGTATCAGGGCCGCGCGGTGCTGCAGGTGCTGTTCGGGCGCGACGGCGGCTGGCCGACCAACCAGCGCGGCGAGGGCCGGCTGACCCTGGCCGAGGCCTGGGCCGCCAGCGGCTGGATCGCGCTGACCGGCGCCGCCTGCCTGGGCGGGCTGTTCGCCATGCTGCCCGAATTGTGGCTGTGGATGGCGCCGATCTTCGTGCCGATGATGGCCGCGCCCGTCCTGATCGCCGCCAGTTCGCGCCCCCTAGGACGCCCGTTCTTCACCACCCCGTCCGAGGCCGCGACGCCCCCCGTCCTATGCCGCGCTCGCGCGGTCCATGCCGCCTGGCGGCGATCGGCGCCACAGGGAACACAGGCCGCCAAGACCCGCGCCGCCGCCCTGCCCTGAGGCGCCGCGCTCACGCCGGCCCGGCCGCCGCCAGAAGCTGGGCGTTGCCGCCCGAGGCCGTAGTGTCGATGCAGACGTGGCGCTCCAGCAGCACGCGGCCCGCATCCGGCGCCTCGGCGATCAGCGGCAGGATCGGGCCGGGCCGCGCCGCCAGCGCCTGCGCATAGGCGCGCCCCGCCTCCGCCTCACCCCACCAGATGACGCCGGAAAAGCCCTGTAAATCGGTCAGCGCCTCGGGCGCCAGCGTGCCTTCCGCCGCCACCGCCTTGGCCCCCAGCGCGGTCACCGCCGCCACCTGGCGCGCCGCGGCCTCCGCCCCCGGGCCGAGGCACAGCAGCGGCGCGCGCGGGTACAGCGACAGCCGGTTCGATTCCCCCGTCGGCCCCGGCAGATCGCTCACCCGCACCGCGCCCAGCCCCGGCCGCGCGGCGCCAAGCGCCGCCTGCAGCCGTGCCGGATCGGCCGGGCCGGGCCAGTCGCCCGCCGCGGGCCGGGCCGCGCGGGTGAAGCGGATCAGGTATTCCGGCCCGCCCGCCTTCGGCCCGGTGCCCGAAAGGCCCTCTCCGCCGAAGGGCTGGCTGCCCACCACCGCGCCGATCTGGTTGCGGTTGACATAGGTGTTGCCCACATGCAGGCGGTCCACCAGCATCTGCACGCGGTCGTCGATGCGGCTGTGCAACCCGAAGGTCAGCCCGTAACCGGTTGCGTTGATGTCGGAAATCACCCGGTCCAGATCGCGCCCCTTGAACCGCGCGACATGCAGAACCGGGCCGAAGACCTCGCGTTCGAGATCCTTGATGCCGGTGACGCGGATCGCCGCGGGGGCGATGAAATGGCCAACATTGAGGGCGGCCAGTTCGTGCAGTACGCGACCGTCTGCGCGGGCCTTGGCGACGTATTCGGCAATGCCGGCCTGCGCCTCGGCGTCGATCACCGGGCCCACATCGGTGGCCAGATCCCAGGGGTTGCCCAGCGCCAGTTCCTCCATCGCGCCGAACAGCATCGCCTCGATGCCCTCGGCCACGTCCTCTTGCAGATAAAGGCAGCGCAGCGCCGAACAGCGCTGACCGGCGGACTGGAAGGCCGAGGTCAGGATATCGCGCACCGCCTGTTCGGGCAGCGCGGTGGAATCGACGACCATCGCGTTCAACCCGCCGGTTTCGGCGATCAGCGGCGCGTCGGGGGCAAGATGCGCGGCCATCGCCCGGCGGATCGCCAGCGCGGTATCGGTCGAGCCGGTGAAGGCCACCCCCGCGACACGGGCGTCCGAGGTCAGCGCCGCCCCCACCGTCGGCCCGTCGCCGGGCAGCAGTTGCAAGGCGGTCTCGGGCACCCCCGCCTGATGCAAGAGCCGCACCGCCAGCGCGGCGATCAGCGGCGTCTGTTCGGCGGGCTTGGCGATCACCGCGTTGCCCGCCGCCAGCGCGGCCGAGATCTGGCCGGTGAAGATCGCCAGCGGAAAGTTCCAAGGAGAGATGCAGACGAAAGTCCCCCGCGCGGGCTGCGTCAGCCCCGCGGCGCCATCGGCATAGTAGCGCAGGAAATCGCAGGCCTCGCGCAATTCCCCCACCGCGTCGGCAAGCGATTTGCCCGCCTCGCGCGCGACGATCGCGAAAATCGCGCCGTATTCCTCTTCATAGAGGTCGGCGGCGCGGCGCAGCACCGCGGCGCGCTCGGCGGCGGGGACGTCCCAGACCCGTGCGGCGGCCAATGCGGTTTCCACGTCCTCGGGCGCGGCCGGTGTGACGCGGCCCACCGCATCGGCGGGGTCGGCGGGGTTCGGGGCCTCGAACGGCGTGCCGCCCGTCACCGGCCCGGCGATCATCGGGGCGGCGTGGAAATGCTGGGTGCGATAGGGGGCGCGGGCGGCCTCGATCGCCGCCAGATCGGCAGCCTCGGTCAGATCCCAGCCGCGCGAATTGCCGCGCGCGCCGAAAAGATCCGGGCCGCGGCGGATGGCCGGGTTCGCGGGCGTCGGCAAAAGCGGCGCGATCGCGGCGAAGGGACAGGCGGCAACCACCTCTGGCGGCACGTCCTCATCCACGATCTGGTTCACGAAGGAGGAGTTGGCGCCGTTTTCCAGCAGACGCCGCACCAGATAGGCCAGCAGATCGCGATGCGCGCCAACGGGCGCGTAGATGCGACAGCGGGTGCCCTCTTCTGCATGGACGATCTCGTGCAGGCGCTCGCCCATGCCGTGCAGACGCTGGAATTCGAACGCCGCGCGGTCGGTGGCCATTTCCAGGATCGCAGCCACGGTATGGGCGTTGTGGGTGGCGAATTGCGGATAGATCCGGTCGGTCATGGACAGCAGCTTGCGCGCGTTGGCGATATAGCTGACGTCGGTCGCGGCCTTGCGGGTGAAGACCGGAAAATCCGCCAGCCCCAGCACCTGGGCGCGCTTGATCTCGGTGTCCCAATAGGCGCCCTTCACCAGCCGCACCATGATCCGCCGGTCCAGCCGCCCCGCCAGCTGATACAGCCAGTCCAGCACCGGCCCCGCGCGCCGGCCGTAGGCCTGCACCACCACGCCGAACCCGTCCCAGCCTTTCAGTGCCGGATCGGACAGCACCGCCTCGATCACGTCAAGCGACAGATCCAGGCGGTCGGCCTCTTCCGCGTCGATGTTGAAGCCCAGCTGCGCCTTCGCCGCCTGCCGCGCCAGCTTGCGCACGCGCGGCACCAGTTCCGCCATCACCCGGTCGCGCTTGGCCACCTCGTAGCGCGGATGCAGCGCCGAAAGCTTCACCGAAATTCCGGGGTTGGCGCGGATGTCGCCGGTCTTCGCCGCCCCCGCGATCGCGGTGATCGCATCACCATAGGATTTGAGGTAGCGCAAGGCGTCCTCGCCGGTGCGCGCGGCCTCTCCCAGCATGTCGTAGCTGTAGGAATAGCCCTTGGCCTCCATCCCGGCGGCGCGGTCCATGGCCGACTTGATCGTCTCGCCCAGCACGAACTGGCGGCCCATCTCCTTCATCGCGCGGCCCACGGCGGTGCGGATCACCGGCTCTCCCAATCGGCGCACGGCGGCGCGCAGATGGCCGGCGATGCCCGGCTCGCCCTCGTCCAGCACCCGGCCGGTCAGCATCAAGGCCCAGGTCGAGGCATTGACCAGCGACGAGGCCGAGCGGCCCAGGTGCCGGCCCCAGTCCGACGGCGCGATCTTGTCCTCGATCAGCGCGTCCATCGTGGGCGCGTCGGGCACGCGCAGAAGCGCCTCGGCCAGACACATCAGGGCGACGCCCTCGTCGGTGGACAGGCCATATTCGGCCAGGAACACCTCCATCAGACCGGGCCGGGCGCCGGCACGGATGGCGCGCACCAGCTGGGCGCCGCAGGCATTGATGCGGGCGCGATCCGCGTCACCCAGCGCGGCCTGGTCGATCAGGCGCTGCAGCAGCGGGCCCTCGGGGGCAAGCGTGGATGCGCGGATCGTCGCGCGCGGGTCCTGTGGCACGGAAACTTGCATGGCGTGATTCTCCAGTTTGTTCCATGATAGCGGGAAGCGGCCACCCGTTTGTCCCGATTATCGCGAAATGGCGGGCCGTATGACTGGAGTTGAGGGGTATCACGATGCAAGAGGACGCCGCCGATCTGGACCGCTTCGACCGCGCGATCCTGCGGGTGCTGTCGGCCGAGGGACGGATCAGCGCGACGGAGCTGGCGCGACGGATCGGGTTGTCGAAATCGCCCACCCAGGCGCGTCTGAAACGGCTGGAGGAAAGCGGCGTGATCACCGGCTATCGCGCGCTGCTGGATCCGATCCGCATGGGTCTGGCGCATGTGGCCTTTGTCGAGGTGCGGCTGTCGGACACGCGCGAGGCCGCGCTGCAGGCCTTCAACCGCGCCGTCGCCGCGGTCCCCGAGATCGAGGAATGCCACATGATTGCCGGTCATTTCGACTATCTCCTGAAGGTCCGCACCGCCGATATCGCGGATTACCGCAAGGTGCTGGCGGAACAGATCTCGGCGCTGCCCCATGTCACCTCGACCTCGACCTATGTGGCGATGGAATCGGTGAAGGACAGCCCGATCTGAACGCTAGAGCACCTGATCGGTGCGGCGGACCACGCGCCAGCGGCGACGGCTCTGGAAGGTTCGGGAATGCCAGTCCTTCGCGGTCGGATGGATCCGTTCCGAGGCGTCCTGGCCGACGACCCGCCGCTGGCGCAACAGAAACATCTTGCCCCAGCCCGACCAGGTGCCGACCATCGGCGCGTCTGGGTCGATGGCGAAGCGCTGTCGCCAGCCCTCGGGCAGCGTCAGACCCAGCGCCTCGCCCTGTTCCAGCATCCACACCAGGGGGATGTTGGCCAGCGGGCGGGCGGCCTCAAACTCTCCCAGCATGCCGCCCACATCGCCGTGGGTGCCGCGGAACCAGACCTGTTCCACCCGCCCCGGCCAGGCCTCTGGCGTGTTCCACAGCACCGGCGCGAAGGCCAGCCGCGTCTCGTCCAGCGCCAGCGCGTGAAAGCCCCGCAGGATCGCTGGTCCCAGGTCGTGATTGTGAAAGGCATGGCGCGGCGCGGAAAACCGATGCAGGATCGGCAGCCGCCAGCCCAGCGCCTTCACCGTGTCCCAGACGCCGATCATCTCGATCTTCACGTCCTTGTGGCAGAAACGCTGGGCGAAGGCCGCGGCGGTCTCATGGCTGACGGGCATCTGGTAGTGGCGATAGGCGGTGCGAATGTTGCGCACATTGGCGTGTTCGGCCCGCAGCAGGCCCACCCGGTCGATCACCCCCGCAAGCGAACGCACCGCATAGGCGCCCCGCGAATAGCCCATCAGGAAGATCCGGTCGCCCGGCCGGTAGCGCGACGCCAGGAAGCCATAGGCGCGGCGGATCTGGCGGTTGATACCGCGCCCGGCGATCACATCGGCCGACTGGCGCCAGCTTTGCCACTGGATCCCGGCCTCGTAGTAAAGCGACAGGTGCGGCGAGGGCGTGCGTTCCGCCAGCAGCTTGTAGGCAAGCCCGGCATTGGTTTCCCGCCCCTCGTCCAGGGTCGAGAGCGTGCCGTCCAGGATCACCACATGATCGACGGGTCCGCGGCGCCGGAGACCCGGCGCCTGCGAGGCATACCTGCGGCCGGGCCAGATCCAGCCAAGGAGGCGCTTAGCGAGGCTCACCGCCCTCCCCCGAATGTTGCAGCCAGCCCCAGATGCGCGCAGGCGTCAACGGCATGTCGACCTTGCGCACGCCGCGCGCCCACAGCGCATCCAGCGCCGCATTGGAGATCGCGGCCAGCGCGCCGACGGTGCCGGCCTCGCCGCAGCCCTTCATGCCCAGCGGATTGGCCGTCGAGGGCACGGGTTCGGTGGTGAAGCGCATCATCGGCATGTCCTTCGCGCGGGGCAGCGCGTAATCCATGAAGGAACCCGTCAGAAGCTGTCCGGTTTCATCGAAACCCACCTGCTCCATCACCGCCTGGCCGAAGCCCTGCGCCACGCCGCCATGCACCTGGCCTTCCGCCAGTTGCGGGTGCACCAGATTGCCGAAATCGTCGGTGACGGTGTAGCGGTCAAGCACCAGCTTGCCGGTCTCGGGGTCGATCTCGACCTCGGCGACATGGGCGCCGTTGGGGAAGGACCGGCCCGGCAGGGTCATCCGTTCGGAATGGCGCATCAGATCGTCGCGGCCCCGCGTGCGGGCCATCGCGGCGGCTTCCAGCAGCGTCGGCGTCAGGTTCGAGCCGGCTGCACGGAAGCGGCCGTCCTCGAAATCCGGGCGGCTGCCCATCTCTTCATCCAGAAAGTCGGCGTAGGCCGCAACCAGCTTGGTCACCGTGACCAGCGTCGCGTTGGCCTGCGTGGTGACCGAACGCGACCCGCCGGTGCCGCCGCCCCTGGCGATCAGGTCGCTGTCGCCCTGCACCACCGCGATCCGGTCGACCGGGATGCCGGTCCGGTCGGACAGGAACTGGGCATAGACGGTCTCGTGCCCCTGCCCGTTCGACTGGGTGCCGACATAGAGGTTCACGCCCCCGGCTTCGGTGAACTCGACGGTCGCGCCCTCGCTCGGGTCGCCCAGGATCGCCTCCAGGTAATAGCTCAGCCCCAGGCCGCGCAGCTTGCCCGCGGCCTCGGACGCCGCGCGGCGGGCCTTGAAGCCGGCGATATCGGCCTCGGACTCGATGCGCGACAATACGCGATCGAAGTCGCCCACGTCATAGGTTTCGCCGGTGGCGGTGGCATAGGGAAAGGCGGCGGGCGCAATGAAATTGCGCCGGCGCAGGGTGAATGGATCGACCCTCAATTCACGCGCGGCATGGTCCATGGCGCGTTCCAGCATGTAGATCGCCTCGGGCCGTCCGGCGCCGCGATAGGCATCCACCTGGGTGGTGTTGGTATAGATCCCGCGCGCCCGGATGAAGGCCGCCTGCACGTCGTAAACGCCGGTCAGCACGCGCGAGAACAGCTGCGACTGGATCAGCTGGCCGAACACCGAATTATAGGCGCCGAGGTTTGACAGGATATCGACGCGGTAGCCGATCAGCCGCAGGTCGGCGTCGAAGGCCAGTTCGGCGGTCGAGACCAGATCGCGGCCGGAATTGTCGGTCAGCATCGCCTCGCCCCGATCCGACATCCAATGGCAGGGCCGCCCGGTGATCTTCGCCGCTCCCGCCAGGGCGAATTGCTCCGGGTAGGGGCCGTTCTTCATGCCGAAGCCGCCGCCGACATCGGGGATCGTCACCCGCACCTGCGCGGGGTCGGTCGAGAAGGCCTTTGCAAGAAAATCCTTGTGATTCCATACCCCTTGACCATTGAAGGCCAGATGCAGCCGCCCGTCGCGCCATTCGGCGGTGGCACCGCGCGGCTCCAGCGAGTTGACGATGACGCGGTTGTCCTCGACCGTCAGCGTGACGCGATGCGCGGCGCCGGCAAAGGCCGCCTCTACCCGCGCCGCATCGCCCATCGACCAGTCATAGGCCAGGTTCTCCGGCGCCTCGGGGTGCAACGCCATCCCGCCGGGGGCGATGTCCAGATGCGCGGGCAATTCGTCATAGCTGACCTCGACCGCCTCGGCCGCGTCGAGCGCCTGGGCCTTGGTCTCGGCCAGGATCAGCGCCACGGGTTCGCCCACGAAGCGCACCTTGTCGCGCGCCAGCGCCCGGCGTGGCGGGGCGGCGGCGGCGGTGCCGTCGGAATTGGTCACGGTGATCGCCGGCAGATCGGGCGTCATCCCCGCGGCCTCGAGATCCGCAAGCGTCAGGATGGCATGGACGCCGGGCATGGCGCGCGCGGCCTCGGTGTCGATCCCGGTGATGGCGGCATGGGCGACGGGCGCGCGCAGGAAATGCGCGATCAGCGCGCCTTCGGGGATCTGGTCGTCGACATAGCGGCCTTCGCCGGTCAGGAACCTGACGTCTTCTATCCGCTTGATTGACTGGCTTTCTCCGAACGCGTTCATGCCCTGTCCCTTGCTGTTGTCGCACCGGCAACCTAGCCGCAGCAACGGCGGAGTCCAGACAATGTCACGCAAAGGTTGCGCACAGGTGAAGCGCGGCAGAGAAACTACCCGATCGGGTGGCAAACGGGGTCCGAAACGCCCGGACGCGGGGTCCGGGCGGGCGGGATGGCAGGCGCGGCGCGGGCCGGCTAGCTATGCAGCGACAGCACCGTCACCACGCCCAGATCACCGAACCCGTTGAACCGGGTGTTGGTGGCGGCGGAATAGGCCCCCATGCCGTGGAAGACAAGGTAATCCTCTTCCTCCAGATCGCCCGGCAGAGGCACCTCGCCCGGCAGCCGGTCGACGCTGTCGCAGGTCGGGCCGAAGACGATGCGCGCGACAGCCGCGCCCTGACGGTGGGTTCCGTCCGGGGCGATGGCCTCGGTCCGGTCGATGACGCCGATCATCGGCAGTTCCATCAGCGCGCCATAGACCCCGTCGTTGAGGAACACATGCGCGTCGTCGCGGATCGCCTTGACGCGGGCGGCCAGGGTGAAGGCCTCGGCACACAGGCCGCGGCCGGGTTCGCACACCAGCGCCGGGCGCTCGGCCCCGAAGGCCTCGGTCGCGGCCTCGTCGATGCGGGCGAAGATCGCCTCCAGCATCGGCTGGACCTCGGTCAGCCGGTGCGAGGGGAAGCCGCCGCCGACGTTCAGCCGGGCGATGGTCACGCCGGCTGCGCGGGCGATCTCGGCTGCGGTGTGGATATAGGTCTCCCACGCGGCGGGGTCGGTGCATTGGGTGCCGGGATGGAAGGTCAGCGACGGGATGAAGCCGGCGTTGGCGGCGGCTTTCAGCAGCTCGGTCGCCAGTTCCACCGTGGCGCCGAACTTGGCGCCGAAATTATAGGCCGCGCCCTGCACCGGCAGCTTGAAGCGCACCGAGATTTCGCAATTGTCCGCCGGCACCATCTCGATCAGCTTGGCCAGTTCGGAATGGCTGTCGACCGACCAGGATTTCACCCCCATCTCGACAGCGGCACGGATTTCCGAGCGCCCGCGGACCGGGTTGTTGTAGTGCAGCGCCGCCTGGGGCGCGAGGCGCCGGATCAGGGCGATCTCGGCGGGCGAGGCGACGTCGAAGCCGCGAATGCCGGCGGTGGCGAGGTTGTGAATCACGATCTCGTCGGGGTTCGACTTGACCGCATAGGTCACGAGCCCCGGAAAGCCGTTCAGAAAGCGGCGCGCGGTGGCCTGCAAGATCCCCGGAGAGAAGAACATCACCGGGTTATTGGGTTGATTTGCCTTCAGGAATTCGGACGGATTGGTCCAGATCGTTTTCGAGAGCCCCATCGGCGTGTCCCTTTCGCTGCCAACAGAGCGCAAGCTACCCTGCCCTGGCATCACCAGTTCGGAGAAGCATGCGCATTCAACCAAACCAGGCCAGGTGCTGACGACTTGCCGCCCTTTGATCCTGAAAACGAGTGTTCCGCATATGAATGTTGTTTTCACCGATGAAAAGGGTTGAATTGTACGAAATCGTCGTCAAAATGACGAAAACCTTGGGCAGATTTCATGGACGACCTCGACGAGAAACTTCTGACCGCGCTGGTGTCGGATTCGAGCACCTCGACCTCGCGCCTGGCGCGGCGATTCAAGGTGGCGCGGTCGACCGTGCAGGCCCGGATCGAGCGGCTGGAGCGCGGGGGGGTGATTGCCGGTTACACGGTGAAGCTGGGCAATGTGGTGCTGGCACGGCGGATTCGCGCCACCGTGCTGTTGCAGGTCGAACCGCGTTCGACGCCGCAGATCCTGCAACGGCTGAAGGCCATGCCGGAGGTTGAGATCGTGCATACCACGACCGGGCGGTTCGACCTGATCGTGCAGATCGCGGCCGAGACGACCCAGGCGCTCGATGTGGTGCTTGATCAGCTTGGCGCGATCACCGGGGTGCGGTCTTCCGAAAGCCTGATCCAGCTGTCGACCAAGATCGACCGGGCGGTCTAGGGCTGATCCGGGGCGGCGAAGACGCGCGCGGCACCCGCCGTCAGCCCCCCCTCGGCCCGGTCAAAACGCAGATAGGCGATCCCCTGGCCACCCGACTGGGTATAGAGCGTGCCGGCGGTCTTGCCCGACTCGGTCACGATCTCGGTGCCGACCGGGGCCGCGCCCTCGACGCGCACGCGGCGCAGTCCCTTGCGCAGTTCGGTCTTGTGCTTCATCCGCGCGGTGACCTCCTGGCCCACATAGCAGCCCTTGCGGAAATCGACGCCGTGGAGGCGCTCGAACCCGGCCTCCAGCAGGAAGGTGTCATCGGGGATCAGTTCGACCCCGGTCTCTGGGATGCAATGGGCGACGCGGATCGCGTCCCAGTCGATCGCGGCGGCGGCGTCCGGCCCGGCAGCGGCGTCCGGCCCGGCGCCAGACGCGCCGTAGCTGCGCCAGCCAAGCGCCGGGTGGCGCGGATCGGCAAAGGCGCCGGCGGGGGCCTCGCCCAGGCCGCGGCGGACCTGAAGATCGGTCTCATGGATCTGCACCTTGGCGCGCAGGCGGTACATGTTCAGCCGGCGCAGCAGCCCCTCGGCCAGGCTGGCATGGGTGTCAAGCAGCACGTCGCCGGCGTCGGGCACCAGGAAGAAATCGGCCAGATACTTGCCCTGCGGCGTCAGCAGCGCGGCATAGACCACGCCCTGATCGAGCCGGCCGACATCGTTCGAGACCAGGCCTTGCAGGAAGTCGCGGGTGTCCTCGCCGGTCAGGCGGAACAGGCGGCGGTCGGGGGCGCGTTCGCCGGGCATCTTGATCCTCTTTTCGGTCGTTCCCGGGGGATATAGCATGGGACAGGCGTTTCGACAGGGGGGTGTCCCCAAGGCCGCCATCCCCCGAGGCTATTCGAAACAGGACGAAGGTTCAGTCGCGGAACTGCAGCTGGTGCAGCCGGGCATAGGTGCCGCCCAGGGCGATGAGGTCCTCGTGGGTGCCTTGCTCGACCACACGGCCCTGATCGAGAACGACGATCTTGTCGGCGTCGCGCACGGTCGACAGGCGATGCGCGATGACCAGCGTGGTGCGGCCGTGCGACAGCGTGCCCAGCGCCTCGGCCACGAGTTTTTCGGATTGCGCGTCGAGGGCCGAGGTCGCCTCGTCCAGAAGCAGGATCGGCGCATCGCGCAGCAGCGCGCGGGCGATCGCCACGCGCTGGCGCTGGCCGCCCGACAAGGCCGAACCGCGCGGCCCCGCGGGCATGTCGGCGCCGCGCGGCATCGCGGCGACGAAATCGGCGGCATGGGCGGCGCCCAGGGCGGCGTCGAACTGCGCCGGGGTCACGCCCGCGCGCCCCATCAGCACGTTGTCGCGGATCGATTCGTCGAACAGCGCCGCATCCTGGCTGACCACCGAGAACAACCCGCGCAGCGCGGCAAGGTCGAGCGTGCGGATATCGCGCCCGCCGATGCGCACCGCGCCCGACTGCGGATCCACCAGCCGGGCAAGCAGCGCGAAGACCGTGGACTTGCCCGCGCCGGACGGCCCCACAAGCGCGGTGGTCTGACCCGGCTCGGCGGTGAAGGAAAGGCCGTTCAGCGCCGGGGTCTCGTCATAGGCGAAGGTGACGTTGTCGATCTCGATGCGCAGGGTGTCGGGCAGCGGCGCGGGATTGGCCGGGGTCACGATCGTGGCGGGGCGGTCGAACAGCGCGCGCAGACGTTCGAGGCTGGCACGCGCCATCTGCCAGGCGCCCGAAACCGCGCCGATGCGGCGCAGGGGTTCGAAGATCAGCGCCATGGCGGTGAAGAAGGACATGAATTCGCCCACCGTCTTTTCCCCGCCGATGATCTGGAAGCCGCCGTAGACCAGCACCCCGGCAAAGCCGATCGCCGCCACCACGTCCATCATCGCCGGGATCCCGGCAGATCCGGTATCGGCCCGCACCTGGGCGCCGACGAAACGATCCAGTTCCTTGCGGTAGCGCGCGGCCTCGCGGGCCTCGGTGCCGCTTAGCTGGATCGTGGTCAGGCCGTGGAAGATCTCGTCCAGCCGGGTCGCCAGATCCGCCGCGCTGGCGCGGGCGGCGCGCGAGGTGTGGCGCACCAGGCGTTGCAGCGCCAGGATCGGCAGGATCAGCAGCGGCGTGCCCGCCACCGCCACCAGCGTCCAGCGCCAATCGACCGAAATCGCCACCGCGAACAGCGACACCAGCGCCACCACGTCGCGCCCGACCGCTGCCAGCACCGAGGTCCACAGGTTGCGCAGCGTGGTGGTATCGCCGCGCACGCGTTCGATCAGCGCGCCGGGCGGATGGGTCTGGTGGAAGCGCTGATCGAGCGTCATCAGATGCGCCAGCAGGTCCGACTGGATCGCGGCGATGAACCGCTCTCCCGCGATCGCCATCAACGCCCGCTGCCCCACGCCCGACAGCGCGCGCACCACGAACACCCCCGATACCGCCGCCGCCACCCAATAGACCGCGCCGGCCGATCCACCGACGAAGACCCGGTCGAACATCGGCTTCACCAGATAGGACAGCGCCCCCATCATCGAGCCCTCGACCGCCATCAGCACCAGCGCCGCCAGCAAAAGCCAGCGGTAGGGGCGCATGTAGCTGCGCCAAAGCCAGGCGATCATCGCCGCGCCGGTCATCTGGGATCCCAGTTGCCCGCGCGCCATTGAGCGAAGGAGCGCGTCACCTCTTCGGGGTCGTATCCGGTGCGGATCCAATCCATCAGCGTGATCCCCGTGCGTCTGTGTTCGCGCGCATAATAGCGCAGGAAATGATCCAGCACCCCGGTCTTCGACCGCTTCAGATGCGCGAACTTCAGGCCAAGCTGTTTCTGAGCAACCTCGACGGGCGCGCCCTCGATCATCATCTGGTAGAGCGCGGCGGCGAAACCCGCCCGGTCGGCGCCCGATTTGCAATGCATCACGAAGGGGCGCGGGATCGTGCGGAAGGCCTGTTCCAGCTCAATCAGCCGTTCTGGCGGCACCAGATCGCGGGCCGAAAGCGGCAGGTTGACCATCTCGATCCCGGCCTCGCGGGCGGCGGCGCTTTCGAACAGGTAGAACGGCAGCCGCCCCTCGCCGCGCAGATTAAGGATCGCGCGGATCCCCATCGCGCGGTAGCGCGCCACGCGTTTCGCGTCGGGCTGGTTCGAACGCCAGACGCCTTCGGCCACCGGATAGAGGTTGGTCCAGAACGTGCGCAGGAAGCCATGGTCGAGCAGCAGGAACTGCCAGCGCGCCCGGCGGCGGACCACGGGATCGGCCAGGTTCGTGAAGTCGGTGCTGTTGAGGCTGTTTTCGATCGCCTTCAGCCGCTGTTGCATCGCCTTGAACATCCGCACTCCGCATCCGGCCCCCGGGCGCGCGAGGCGACCCGTCGCGCGGGGTCTAGCGGCTAAGCCGAAGCCTGGCAAGCAATGCCACCGCGACGCGCGCATCCGGCCCGGATCGCCAGGTCCGTTTCGGCCGGTGCCCGGGCGGGGCCGGACACGCCGATGAAGGCGCCCAGCCCCGGGGGCGCGGGATCGGTCGGCTGCTGGCCCGACCTGCCCCTGATGTGGGCAGATCATGCGCGCACCCCGCCCGGGGGCGCGATTGCGGTGCGCGCCCGGGGCGTCGCGCATTGACGCCCCCTGCGCCCCGGACTACGGAAATCAAAAGCCTTGCGGAGTTTCCCGATGTCCCTTGCCCATGGCCGCCCCTATCTTGCCATTCCCGGCCCGTCGACCATGCCCGACCGGGTGCTGCGCGCGATGCACCGCGCCGCGCCCAACATCTATGCCGGCGAATTGCCCGGCATGATGCCCAGGCTGACCGCCGATCTGAAGGCCGTCGCGGGCACCCGCCACAACGTGGCGATCTACATCGCCAATGGGCACGGCACCTGGGAAGCCGCGAACTGCAACCTGTTCTCGCGCGGCGACCGCGCGCTGGTGCTGGTCACCGGCCGCTTCGGCGAAGGCTGGGCCGACAGCGCCCGGCGCCTGGGGGTCGCGGTCGAGACACTGGATTTCGGCAAGCGCTCGCCGGTCGATTGCGCGCGGCTGGCCGAGGCGCTGGAAGCCGACCCCGACCACCGCATCAAGGCGGTGATGGTCACCCATATCGACACCGCCAGTTCGGTGCGCAACGACATCGCGGCGGTGCGGGCCACGCTGGACGCGGCGGGCCATCCGGCGTTGCTGGCGGTGGATACGATCGCCTCCTTGGGGTGCGAGGAATATCACATGGACGCCTGGGGCGTCGACGTGACCGTGGGCGCCAGCCAGAAAGGCCTGATGACGCCGCCGGGCCTGGGCTTTCTGTGGTTCTCCGAAAAGGCCCGCGCGGCCTGCGAGGGCGCGGACCTGCGCACGCCCTACTGGGACTGGACCGAACGCGCGGCGCCCGAGGAATTCTACCAGTATTTCGGCGGCACGGCGCCGACCCATCACCTCTACGGTCTGCGCGAGGCGCTCGACATGATCGCCGAGGAAGGGTTGCAGGCCATCTGGGCCCGCCACGACACCCTGGCCCGCGCGGTCTGGGCGGCCTTCGAGGCCTGGGGCCGCGATGTGCCCGATATCGCGCTGAACATCGCCGACCCGGCCCATCGCGGCCGATCCGTCACAGCGGCCCGGCTGGGCGCGCCCCATGCCACGGCGCTGCGCGACTGGACCGAGACCGAGGCCGGCGTGACCCTGGGCATCGGGCTGGGCATGGCCGCGCCGGGCGATCCGGCCTATCACGGCTTCCTGCGCGTGGCCCATATGGGCCATGTGAACGCCCATATGACCCTGGGCGCCATCGCGGTGATGGAGGCCGGCCTGCGCGCCCTGCAGATCCCCCATTCCCCCGGCGGGATCGAGGCCGCGACGGCGGTGATCGCGGGACGCTGAAGGCGTCCCTCCGCACCGGCCCCGCACCGGCCCCGCGCCGGTCCTTCCCGGATTCTAGGGCTGCACCATCAGCTGCAGCCCGCCGATATCCAGCGCCTGCACCCGGGCCGGAGACAGCGAGGTCTTGCCGGCCAGCACCGCCTCGATCACCGCCACGGAGGACGGCGCCTTGGCCCCGGGCAGCAATTGCCGCGCGCCGTTCACCCGCATCAGCGCCCCGCCCTCGCTGCGGTGGGCAAAGCCGTCGATGCGCAGCCGCCCGGCATTGTCGCGCGTCAGCAACAGCGCTTCCTGCCCGGGACTGTCGGGCAGGAAATCGCCGACCAGCAGCACGCAGCCGGGCTGCCCCGAAGGCAGAGTACGGGTACAGGCCTCGGCCCAAAGCTTCAGCTGCCAGACGCTGCGGGTGGACAGGATCTGGGCCTTCAGGTTTGCGCCCTCTCCCTTCGGGCGCACCGCCAGATCGCGGGTCAGCCGGGCGCGCAGATCGGCGATGTCGGCAGGCACCTTGGCCCCCGGCCCCAGCCGCCCGGCATCGAGATCGGCGAAACGTTCGGCCAATGCCTTCTGCTCCGGGCGGGCGGCGATCGCGCGCAGGGTTGCCAGCGCCTCGGTCCCGGCATGTCCCAGCCGGGTCTTGAGGTAGTATAGATCCACCGCGCCCGGCGGGGTGGCCGCGCGTTGGTAGCGCGCGACGCGGTTCGCCGCGGTGATCGCATCGGCGTTGAACAGCGGCGTCAGCCACAGGCCCGCGACCGCGATCACCACCAGCGCCAGCACCCGGTTGTCGCGCCGGATCCGCGCCCCCCAACGCCCGCGCCGCAGCACCGACACCGCATAGCTCAGCCCGTAAAGCAGCAACAGGCCCGCGCCCGTCAGCCCGCCGATCCGCGGTGGTGTCAGCCCGTGCTCGGCCACCCTCAGCCAGATCGCCCAGCCGCCCAGCAAGGCCAGCGCCGGCAGCATCAGCGCCAGAAGCTGGATCGAAAACTGCATCGGCTTGCTGCGGACCGCCTCGTCGTCGTCGCGGTCCAGCGCCGCCGTCACCAGCGTCGCCGCCGCCACCGCCATCGCCAGCAGCGTCCCCGCCACCGATATCTGCCCGAAAAGGTTGCTCAGCCCCTGAAACGGCAGCGCCGCCAGGAATACCGCGACCACGAGGGTCACCACCGGCATGATCACCCGCAAGAGTCGCAAGATCAGGAAGGGCGAGACATAATCGGAAAGCTCGTCAACCACCGAAAGCCCGATCCCCAGCGACAGGCCGGTCAGCACATAGGCCAGCCAGTCGGTGCTGATCAGGTGGCTCAGCAGCGTGATCCCAACCAGCAAGAACAGCTGATCCGACAGGAACAATACCGCCCAGACCACCGCAACGAACAGCCAGGCCGAGGCATAGCGCACGACGATCGACCAGGATTGGGTGAAAAGCGCCGGATAGTCGTGCCAGCCCGCCCCGGGCAGCCCTGCGGCGATCAGGAAGGGCAACGGCAGGGTCGAAAGCAGCACCACCGCCAGCAGCGTCTCGGTCGAGGCGAACAGGTCGCGCGGATCGGCGAAGCGAAAGCTTGCCCACCACACCAGGCTGGCCACGACCGCCGCCAGCGCCAGCGACGACAGTGCCGCGCGGGCCAGCCGCAAAGGCCCGACCGATATCAGGAACGCGCCGAAGAACACCCCGAAGAACAGCGCCAGAAACAGGTGCAGGCGCGGCGCCAACTGCCCCTGGGCATAGACGTCGAACAACAGCCAGGCCGAAACCCCGCACAGCGCCCCCGCCAATCCCAGCACCACACGCAGCCGCGGGCCAAGCACGTTCTCTTCCGACACGGCGATCCTCATGTCTGCATCGCCGCCACATTAGCGGGGCGCGACCGCCCGCGCCAGCCGCTGCGCCCCCGGTGCGGCGCGATGCCCGCGCCGCCGGCAGCGCGGCGCCTAGAAGTCGGTGGGCGCCCCGCCCTCTTCCTTGCGTCGGATCACGAATTCCTCCAGCGCGCCGCGCGCGGCATCGTCCATCGGCGGCGGGGCAAAGTCGGCCAGGATCGCCTTGTAGATCCGGTGCGCGCGCTCCTGCGTCCAGACGGCGCCGTCCGCCACCCAGGCCTCGTAATTGCGCCAGTCGCTGGCGAAGGGAGCATAGAAGGCGGTGGCATAGCGCTGCTGGGTATGTTCGCAGCCGAAGTAATGCCCCACCGAACCGACCTCGCGGATCGCGTCCAGCGCGATGGCGTCATCCGATGTGTCGGTGATGGCGGGTTCGAAATAGCGCTGGATCATCTGCAACAACTCGCAATCCATCACGAATTTCTCGGGGCTGGCGATCAGCCCGCCCTCCAGCCACCCCGCCGCGTGATAGACGAAGTTCGTCCCGGAAGTGACTGCAGCCCATAGGGAATTTGAGGTTTCCCACATCGCCTGGCCATCCGGCACATTGGCCGCGCAGACACCCGATGAACGCATCGGCAACTTGTAGCGCCGCGCCAATTGCCCGGTCATCTGGGTTGCGCGGATGTATTCCGGCGTCCCGAAGGCGGGCGCGCCGGACTTCATGTCGACATTTGACGTGAAAGTCCCGATTCCGACCGGGCACCCGGGCCGAATATATTGCAAAAGTGCAATCGCGCTCAGCCCCTCGGCGAGGCTGAGCGCCACCGCGCCGGCCATCGTCACCGGCGCCATCGCCCCGGCCAGGGTGAACGGCGTGACCAGAACCGGCTGATTTCGCCGCGCCAGACGCATCGCGCCATCGAGCATCGGGTAATCATGCTTCAGCGGCGAGACCGAGTTGATGTTGGTGTACATCCGCGGCCTGGCCTCGAACGCGTCATGGCTGAGCCCGCCGGCAAGGCGCGTCATCTCCATCACGTCCTCGACCCGCTCGGCGCCCAGGGAATAGGCGTGGACCACCTTGTCGGTGGTGATCAGTTTTTCGCGCAGGCAGTCGAGATGGCGCACCGAAGGGTGGATGTCGATAGGTTCCACCGGATAACCCCCGGCGACGTGGATGCAGTTGAAATACTGGGTGAGCTTGATGAATTCCTGGAAGGTGGCGAAATCGCCGGGGCGCTTGCCGCGCACCATGTCCCAGGCGTTGGGCGGAGACGAGACATTGACGAAGACCATGTGCCTGCCGCCCACCACGATCTCGCGCCCCGGGTTGCGCGGGGTGATGGTGAAGCTTTCGGGCGCGTGGCCCAGCATCTCGGTCACGAAATCCTCGTCCATGCGGACGTTGGTGCCCGCGACGCGGCAGCCCGCCCGGCGCAGGATCTCGACGGCCTCGGGGTTCAGGAATTCGATCCCGATCTCTTGCAGGATCCGCATCGCGCCGCGGTGGATCGCCTCGACGCCCGCGTCGTCCAGCGGCTCGACCGGGCGGTCGGGGTTGAGCGGGATGCGCCAGGGCATCTGCTCGATCGCCGCATGTCCCGCGCGGGTCTGATGTCCGGCCCGTCCGCCCGACCGGCGGCGCCGCGTTGCCGTTTCGCTCATGCGTTTTCTCCTGTGCTTCGGCACAGGAAACCATGGGCGCGGTGGGCAATCTTTTCCTTTGCGACGGATTTCGTCGCTTTCAGACTTTCGCGCGATCGGCGGGCTGGGAATCCAGCCAGCGCGGCAGATGGCCGATATCGGGCAGCACGGCCTCGGCCAGCGGCGCCAGTTCCTCGGCGCCGGCAAGGCCGGTCAGCACGGCGACGGTGCGCATCCCCGCGGCGCGGCCGGCGATCAGGTCGTGCAGGCTGTCGCCCACCATCAGTACCTGAGCAGGATCAAGGCCGAAGCGGTCGGCAAAGGCCAGCAGCATTCCGGGGCTCGGCTTACCGCCATGGCCGGAATCGAAACCCGCAATGAAATCGAAATAGGCCGTGATGCCGGCCGTTTCCAGATGCGCCTGCGCCGCGACCTCGCTGTCGTTCGTGGCCACGCCCAGGCGCAGGCCGCGGGCGCGCAGCCCGGTCAGCAGCGGCGCCAGCGGCAGCGCCTCGACCTGCGGCGCGTCGGCCGCGATCACGTTCATGCGCGCCACCAGGCTGGCCGGCGTCTGCCCGGGCAGATGCGGCAGCAGAGCCGCGGCGACCTCTTCGGGCGTATGGGCGATGACGATGGAATCGGGGCTGAACCGCCCCTCTGCCAGATCATAGCCCAATACCGTCGCCAGCCGCCCGGCCCGCAGGCTGTCGCCCCGCGCCAGTTCCAGCAGCAGGCCTTCGGTCCAATCGCGCCACGTCGCGTTGAAATCGAACAAGGTGCCATCCTTGTCGAACAGAATGCCCGTGATCATGGTGTCCTCCCGGCTGGCCAGACGCGGCCCGACCGCCTTTAGCATCGCCCGGCGCGGCGGCCAATGCAACGCCCGCGCAATTGACAGTTTGCGGCGGATCGGGAACAGAGGGCCGATGACAGAAGGTTACCGGCTTCATCAATCGCTGCTCTATCAACTGACGCTGACCTCGCGATTGCAGGAACGCCGGCTGGACGAGGGCCTGCGCCAACACGGGCTGACGCGCCTTACCTGGTGCGTTCTGCTGGCGCTGCATGTCGAGCGGCTGACCCGGCCTTCCGAGATCGCGGAATTCATCGGCATCGACCGAACGGCGATCTCTCGCGCGTTGCGGCAGATGGAGGCCGCGGGCTGGATCGCACGCTCGGGGGGTACCACCGACCGGCGCACGACCCGCGTCGAGACCACCCCCGAGGGCGCCGCGCTGTGTGAACGCGCCACCCCGGTGGCCGAGGAAAACGCCCGCCATTTCCTGTCGAAACTGCCCGAGGGCGGAGCCCGCGCCCTGCAGGAACTGATGGCCCGTCTGCGCGAAGGCGAAGCGCGCAACCTGCCGCGGTTCTGAGGCCAGAAAGCGAAGACCAGGGCGCAAAACAGAGGGCGGGTGGCCCCCTCGCCGCGCAAAGCACCTGCCGGCGCCGGGCCTTTCGCCGGGCGGCAAAGCGCCTATACTGCGTCGCGACAACCCCCGAGGCAGCGAATGGCAGCGACGAACGACACCGCCCCGGGCGCGGCCCAGGCGCCCCGCCCCTTCAACATCCTGATCATCGCCCAGGCCGGTCGCCTTCAATATGAGGCGCTGCTGTTCGCGGCCTCGCTGCGCGCAACCAACCCCGATTTCGCGGGCCAGCTGTTCATCGCAGAACCGCAGCCGGGCCCGCTTTGGCCCAAGGATCCGCGCATCGGTGATCCGCAGGTCCGCGAGATGCTGGAAAGCCTCGGCGCCAGCTTCCTGCCGTTTGATAGCCGCCATTTCGGCGCCGATTACCCCTATGGCAACAAGATCGAGGCGCTGACCGCCCTGCCCCCGGACGCGCCCTTCGTCTTCTTCGACACCGACACGCTGATCACCGGCGATCTGAGCACGCTGGGCTTCGATTTCGACCGCCCCGCGGCCTCGATGCGGCGCGAAGGCACCTGGCCCGAGATCGAGCTTTACGGGCCGGGCTACAGCGCCACTTGGAAATCGCTTTACGACAAGTTCGGGCTGGATTTCGCACCGACGCTGGATCTTGACCAGCCCGACGAATACTGGGGCCGCTACCTTTATTTCAACGCAGGCTGGTTCTTTCATCGCGACCCGCAGGCCTTTGGCCGGCGCTTTCTGGACTATGCGTTGGCGATCCGCGACGACGGGCCCGAGGAAATCGTCTGCCAGTCGCTTGATCCCTGGCTCGATCAGGTGGCGTTGCCGCTGGTGATCCATTCCCTCGGCGGCGGGCGACCGGGGCCGAGCCTGGCAGGGCTCGACGGTGATGTCACCTGCCACTACCGGCTGTTGCCGCTGCTTTACGCACGCGAAAGCGACCGGGTGGTCGAGGTGCTGGAAGAGATCGCCGCCCCGAACCCGATGAAGAAGCTGCTGCGCGGCTCGGAGGCGGTGCGCAAGCTGGTCTATCAGGGCAAGGGCGCCCGCATCCGCGCCCTGTTCGACCGCGACGCGCTGCCCCGGCGCGAGCAGATGATCCGCAACGCGATCAAACGCGAAAACCTCTGGCTGCGCTAAAGCGGTTCCGCCCCCAGATCCCCGCGCCAATGGGCAAGACGCTCCTTCAGAAGCCGCGCCCGCGTCATCGCGCCAAGCTCGGGGTCCAGCGTCTCGAGCACCTCAAAAACAAAGCCCTCACCCCCCGCCGCCCGCCAGGTCCGGGCCAGGGCCGGCACCCGGCAACTGCCAGTGCGCAGGGTGAAGCGCAGCCGGTTCTCGGCCGCGTCCAGGGTCGGCGTCGCGCCCACCCAGACCACGCCATCCGGCGCACGGAAGGCATAGACCCCCGCCGCGACCTTCTTCTCCTTCCACGCCGCCGCCGCGGCCTTGCGATCCACCGACATCTCTTGCCTCTTGCGAATATTACCCGGGCGATATATTTGACCCGGATGAAATAATCAAGGAGAGACGGATGGAGCGTTCTGTGACTGCCTTTCGCGCGGGCCGGCGGGTCGCCGCGGGCGGGATGGCCGAAGTGGCAAAGGCGCTGGCCGGGCAGGATCCGGCGCTGGTGATCGACGATGCCACCGGCCGGGTGGTCGATCTGGACCTGAGCGGCGGGGCGGCGGCGATCGCGGCGCGCTACGCGCCCACGCCGCGCGGACCGGGGCGGCCGAAGCTGGGCGTGGTGGCGCGCGAGGTGACCTTGCTGCCGCGCCACTGGGACTGGCTGAACGCGCAGCCCGGCGGCGCTTCGGCCACGCTGCGCAGGCTGGTCGAGGCCGCCCGGCGGTCGCCCGACGCCCGCGCCCGGGTCGCCCAGGAACGCACCTATCACGCGCTGCAGGCGCTCGCCGGCGACCTGCCGGGTTATGAAGAGGCCCTGCGCGCCCTTTTCGCCGGCGACACCGACCGCTTCGCGGCCTGCGTTGCCGCCTGGCCCGAGGACTTGCGCACCTATGCCCTAGCGCTTGCCACCGGGGACGGGGATGACTGAGCCCCATATCGGCCGGCCGATCCGCACGCCGCCGCCAACGCCCTCTTCACCTGCGGCATCGCGGGCCCGATGGTGATGCTGAACCTGCTGAGCTTCCGCGACATCGCCGATTACCGCTCCAACCCCGGCCTCGCCCCGCCCGCCCCGATCAGCGGCGCCAAAGCCTATGACCTTCATGCCGTGGCCACCCTGCCGATGCTCGAAGACCAGATAAGGAAGCGAGGGGCGAGCCCCTCGCGCTCCCCGGGATATTTTCACCAGAAAGACGGAAATAGAGGAACCCTGTCTGCTTTCTGGCCCAAATATCTTGGCGGGAGGCATGAAACCTGACGCGGCCCGCCGGTCGGTGCGCCGCCCGCCCGTTGTGCGCCGTTCCGGCCTGCCCTAGGCTCTGTCCCAGGCATTCGAGGGAGGCCCCGATGAGCAAAACCTACGGTTTCGACACCCTGCAAATCCATGCCGGCGCGCGGCCCGATCCGGCCACCGGCGCGCGGCAGACGCCGATCTACCAGACCACCGCCTATGTGTTTCGCGACGCCGACCATGCCGCGGCGCTGTTCAATCTGCAGGAGGTGGGGTTCATCTATTCGCGCCTCACCAACCCTACGGTCGCCGTGCTGCAAGAACGCATCGCCACGCTGGAGGGCGGCGTGGGGGCCATGTGCTGCGCCTCGGGCCATGCGGCGCAGATCATGGCGTTGTTTCCGCTGATGGCGCCGGGGCGCAACGTGGTGGCGTCCAGCAGGGCATATGGCGGCACGATCACCCAGTTCGGCCAGACGTTCAAACGCTTCGGCTGGACGGCGAGGTTCGTCGACATGGACGATCTGGATGCCGTGAAGGCCGCGATCGACGATGATACCCGCGCGATCTTTTGCGAGACCATCGCCAACCCCGGCGGCTATATCACCGATCTGGATGCAATTTCCGCCATCGCCCGGGACGCGGGCCTGCCGCTGATCGTCGACAACACCAGCGCCACGCCCTATCTGTGCCGCCCGATCGAGCATGGCGCGGCCCTAGTCGTGCATTCGACCACCAAATATCTCACCGGCAATGGCACCGTCACCGGCGGCGCGGTGGTCGACAGTGGCACCTTCGACTGGTCGGCCAGCGACAAGTTCCCCTCGCTTTCCCAGCCCGAGCCCGCCTATCACGGGCTGAAATTCCACGAAACCTTCGGCTCGCTCGCCTTCACCTTCCATTCGATCGCCGTGGGCCTGCGCGATCTGGGCATGACCATGAACCCGCAGGCCGCGCATTACACGCTGATGGGGATCGAGACGCTGAGCCTGCGCATGGCCCGCCATGTCGAGAACGCCCAGAAGATCGCCGAATGGCTGGAGGCCGATCCGCGGGTGACCGAGGTGACCTATCCGGGCCTCGCGTCCTCGCCCTATCACGCACGGGTGCCGCGGATCTGCCCCAAGGGCGCGGGCGCGTTGTTCACTTTCGGGGTGAAGGGCGGCTACGACGCCTGTGTCAGGCTGGTCGACAGCCTGGAATTGTTCAGCCACGTGGCGAACCTGGGCGATGCGCGATCGCTGATCATTCATCCGGCCTCGACCACGCATCGGCAGTTGACCGAAACGCAGCAACGCGCCGCCGGCGCCGCGCCCGAGGTCGTGCGGCTTTCGATCGGGATCGAGGATGCCGACGACCTGATCGCCGATCTCGATCAGGCGCTGGCAAGGGCGACGGCCTGAGCGGGCCGAGCGCGGCATCTGAGGCGCAGACCCTGCGCCTACTGCGCCAGTGCGTAAGTCACCGTCACATCGGCGGAAAAGCCGACCTCACCCCCCGAGACCGGCACCGTGGAGGCCCCGGCCGGGGCCGCCATCCGCAGCATCGGCAAGGGGCGCGGGCCACCGCCGTTTTCGGAAATCGAGAGAACCCGGCCCAGCTTGGCCCCCGCGGCCTCGGCCATCAGCGCGGCCTTGCGATGGGCGTCCTTCACCGCCTGCGCGCGGACTGCGTCCTGCAACGGGCCGGGGTTGGACACGCTGAATTGCAACCCGTTGATCGTATTTGCACCGGCCCTTACCAACGCATCCAATACCCCACCCAGCGCGTCAAGCTTGCGCACCCGGACGGTGACGCCGTTCGCAGCCGTAAAGCCCACGACCCGCTGCGCCGCGCCCTCGGTCGGGCGTGCCCAGCGGGGGCCAAGCGACAGGCCCGAGGTCTGCATATCGCGCGCCGCGACCCCCGCAGTCTTCAGCGCCGCGAAGACCCGATCCAGACCACGGCTGTTTTCAGCCATTGCCTGGGCGGCAGTCTTTGCCTCGGTCGTGACACCCAGGGTCACCACCGCCATGTCGGGGGCGGCGCTGACCTCGGCCCGGCCGGTCACGGTGATCCTGGCCGGCCCTGCCACACTCGCTGTCTCTGCCTGCGTAGGCGTCCCGGCCCCCAGCCCCAGTGTCAGACCCAGGACCAGCCCCAGCACGGCGGCCCCCGCCCGCATCTGCTTCACGATCTTCATCGGCACCTCCCTGATCGCCGCCAGCATCCCCCGGGCGCACGCGGCGCCGCAAGCCCCAAGCAACTTCCGTTCGGCAATTTCCTGCTATAGGAACGGACAAGGCCCGGCGGCGACTCCCGAGGGTGGGCCGACCTGTGCTAGAGCCATGCGATGAAACCCGGTTTCGCCCTGAAATTGTCGAGCGAAGGCATTGTGCTTTTGCACCGCGCGATCCGCGGCTGGCTGGTCGTGGGCGAAGCCGCGCCCGATGACCCGAAACTTGGCCAGGCGCTGGCCTATCTGCGCCGTACCGCGCTGGATCTGGACCCGCACGGCCTGACGACCAAGCTGATCCTGCCACAAGACCAGATCCTGTACACGACCATCACCGCCCCCGGCCGATCCGAGGCGCAGCGCCGCGCGCAGGTGGCCGCGGCGCTCGACGGGCAAACCCCCTATGCGCTGGACCAAATCGTCTTTGACATCGCCGGCGAGGGGCCCGAACTGCAGGTCGCCGCCGTCGCGCGCGCGACGCTGCAAGAGGCCGAAGCCTTCGCCGCCCAGCATGGGTTCAACCCGGTCTCCTTCGTCGCCGCCCCCGATCCCGGCAGCTTCGACGGCGAGCCCTTCTTCGGCCAGACCGAGAACTGCGCGAAGGTCCTGGGAAAGGATGCAAGGGTTGACCGCGACGACATGCCGGTGGCGATCGTGGGCAAGGCCGTGTTGCCCCGCGCACCGGTCGCCGCCGCGGCCGAGGCAAAGCCGCCGGCGGCGGAACCCGCGCGGCGGGATCCAGGCGCTTCGACACCGCCCGTTCCCGTGCGGGACGGCGCCGAAACGCCAGAAGACGCCGCCCAGCACCCGCATGGGGCGCGCGCAGCCGCGGATCCCAAAGAAAAGGTCGCGGAAGCCCCAGCGGCTGCCCGCCCCGGCACCCCGGCCAAAGCCCCTGTCGCCGATGTCTCGGCCGCCGAAGCCGAAGCTGACGCGCCCCGGCAGCCCCATCACGACGACCGGACGCCAGCGCAGAAGGATGATGCCCAGGCGCCCGGCGGCCTGACCACCCCTGCACCGCCCACCGAGTCGCTGGCGGGGGCGCTGGCGGCCAATATGGCAAAATCGCTGACGGAAATCGCCGGCGGGCACGTGGTCTTCGCGTCGCGCCGCCAGACGCAACCGGACGCGCCCGACGCGCCCGACACCGGGGCGACGCCCGAGGCCGCCGCCCCGAAAGACGCCGCCGCCGAAGACACGCGCGGCCGCGGCAAGCCGCCTTCCCGCCGCCGGCCGCCCAAGTCCCCGTCTCCTCCGGCGCAGCGCCGCCCGAAGGCGCGCCCAGCAGCTTCTCCGTCCCACGAGGGCGCCACCGGCGTGATGGCTTCTCCGCCGGCATCCGCGCCGCCCCGGGGATCGCACACCGCCGCCGTGCCGCCGCTGCTGATCGGCGCCGCGGTCGACGCCGCCGCACGGCCGCAGGAAGATCCCTTCCTTGCAATGATGGCCCGGACGCATCCGCGCCGGAACCCGCGCCTGGTGCTGATCGCGCTGGCGGTCGCGGCCGTGGGGGCGCTGGCGTTCCTGCTGGGGTGGTCGGTCCTGGACTTCGGCAACCGAGGGACCGGCCCCGACCAGACCCGCACCGCCCTCGTACAGCCCGCGCCGCCCCCCTTGTCCGGCCCGGCGAAGCCCCGGATCACCGAGCCCAACCCGCTGCCCAACCTGACACTGCCAAATCCGGTGCTGGCCAACCTCGGGCCATTGACCGCACCCGGTGAAAGCCCTGCCGACATCGCCCCCGGCCCCGAAACGCCCGCCGCCGCCGAGACGCTGCGTCCGGCCGCGCCGCATGCCGCCCCGCGCGACGCCGGGCCCGGCGCCCAGCCCGCGGGCGACACCCCGGCACTGCCGTCAGATCCGGTCACCCGGCTGGTGCCGGCGACGATCCGGGTCCAGAAGGCGCCCGCGCCGTCACGCCCCCCCGCCCCCAGCGCGCTTGGCACGATCACCTGGCCCGGCATCGCCGCCCCGCCCCCCGCCGCCAGCGCCACCGCGCATCCCCCGGCCCCGGTGCCGGCCGAACGGCAGGACACCGCATTCCGCGCGCCGGTCGATCCGCCCGCCTATGGCACCAAGTTCGATCTTGGGCCCGACGGGCTGGTGGTGCCGACAGCCAAGGGCGCCCGCACCCCCGATGGGGCCGTGGTCTATGCCGGACGCCCGCCCGTGGTTCCCCCCCCCCGACCCGGCAGCCCAACCGCCGCCGCCCCGTTGCAGGACCAGCCCGCGCAGGGCCAGGTCGCGCCGCAACCCGCGCCCCAACCCGCACCGCAACCCGAGAGCTTCCCCGATGCGAGCCGCCTGGCGGTCGCCTCTTCGCTGGTGCCGCCGCAGCGGCCGGCGGATTTCTCGAAGATCGTCGCGGCCGCTCTGGCCGCCGCGCAGGCGGCGCGCGCGGCCTCGACGGCAGCCTCGGCGTCGGCGGTCACGGATTCCGGCGCGGTCGAAGCCCAGGACGCCGAACCCGAACCCGCGGCCGTCGCCCCGCGCATTCCGACCCGCTCTTCGGTCGCGAAACGTGCGACCGTCAAGAACGCCATCAGCCTGAACCGGCTGAGCCTGATCGGAGTCTTCGGCGCACAATCGCAGCGCCAGGCACTGGTGCGCACCTCGCGCGGCAAGATCCTCAAGGTGAAGGTGGGCGACCGGCTGGATGGCGGCCAGGTTTCCGCCATCGGCGAGCATGAACTGTATTACGTCAAGGGCGGGCGCAACATCCGCCTGGCCATGCCCAAGGGCTGACGGGCCCGCGCCCTGGCCGCCACGCCGGGATGCCCCCCCGGCAAGACGCCCCGCTCGGGCGTGCCCGCCACGCGCCTAGCCGGCCTTCAGCACGCCGCGGTTGATCTGGTCCTGTTCGATCGACTCGAACAGCGCCTTGAAATTGCCCTCGCCGAAGCCGTCGTCGCCCTTGCGCTGGATGAATTCGAAGAAGATCGGCCCGATCACCGTGCGCGAGAAGATCTGCAGCAAGATCCGCGTCTCGCCCCCGCCGACGACCCCTTCGCCGTCGATCAGAATCCCGTGTTTCTCCATCCTGTCAATGGGTTCTTGATGGCTCTTCACACGCCCCGTGCTCGCCTCGTAATAGGCATGAGGCGGCTTGGGCATGAATTTCACGCCCCTTTCGGCGATCGCGTCGACAGAGGCGTAGATATCATCGGAGCCGACCGCGATATGCTGGATGCCCTCGCCGTTGTAGCGCTTGAGGTATTCGACGATCTGCCCGGTCTCGCCCCGGTCCTCGTTGATCGGGATGCGGATGCGCCCATCGGGCGACGTCAGCGCGCGGCTGTGGAGTCCGGTGAACTTGCCCTCGATGTCGAAAAAGCGGATCTCGCGGAAGTTGAAGATGTCGCCGTAGAACTTGAACCAGACATCCATGTTGCCCTTGTGGACATTATGCGTCAGGTGATCGAGGTAGTAGAAGCCCTCGCCCGCCGGCTTCGACTGTGCGAGCCACGCGAACTCTTCGTTGTAAGGCGAGGTGTCGTAATAGTTTTCGACGAAGTAGATCAGGCTGCCGCCGATGCCCAGGATCGCGGGCACGTCCAGCGCCTTGCCGGGGCCTTCATAGGGCGTGGCGCCCCGGGCCACAGCGTGCCTGAAGGCATGATCGGCATCGGCCACGCGCCAGCCCATCGAAGGCGCGCAGGGGCCGTGTTCCTCGATGAAGGCGGCGGCATGGGTGCCGGGCTCGGCGTTCAGCAAATAGGTGATGTCGCCCTGCTGCCACAGTTCGATGTTCTTCGTCTTGTGGCGTCCGGTCAGGGCATAGCCCATGCGCGCGAAGGTCTCGCGCAGCTTT
The DNA here is from genome assembly GCF_900106675.1 of Allgaiera indica. Lineage (GTDB taxonomy): Bacteria > Pseudomonadota > Alphaproteobacteria > Rhodobacterales > Rhodobacteraceae > Acidimangrovimonas > Acidimangrovimonas indica. Next base: position 44,375 of record NZ_FNOB01000015.1, on the reverse strand, counting down.
TCAGGCTCGGGGTGGGCGAATTCGACGAATTCGAACCCGTCGGTGCCGGCGGGGTTCTGATCAGAGATCGTCGCCCGGGGGGCGTTGTGCGGGAAAGGTCCCATGGGAAATTCTCCTGTTCCTTGCGCTAGACCCATCATGCGCCCGGATGCGCGGAATTTGCGCGCATTTTGGGGCGCGTCGTGGTACGGTCATGCGGGAAACCTTCATGAACCCGGACCGACGCGCGAGGAATCCGCATGACGCTGGACCCAACCGATTCCCGAATCCTGACCGCCCTGCAGCAAGACGCCCACCTCACGGCCGAAGCGCTGGGCAAGGTGCTGAACCTGTCGCCCAGCCAGGCCGGGCGGCGGCGCCAGCGCCTCGAATCAGTGGGCTATATCCTGGGCTATGCCGCGCGGCTGGATCCGGGGCTTTTGGGCCTGTCCGTGCAGGCCTTCGTGCAGGTCGAGATGGCAACCCATGCCCCCAATGCCGCAAAAGCGTTCCACACGCTGATTGCGGCGCGCCCCGAGGTAATAAGCGCATGGACGCTGACCGGCACGGCGGACTATCTTCTAAGGGTTTATTGCAAAGATCTGGCGGCGCTGAACCGGCTGATCCATCAGACGCTGCTGCCGCACCCTTCCGTCGCCCGGGTGCATAGCCAGATCGTCATGGATCAGTTCAAATCCGACGCCCCCCTGCCGACCTGAGGAGCCCATGGAAGCGCCGCTTTACCTTGCCAGCCTCTATCTGCTTAGCGCCGTGATCCTGGTGCCGCTTGCGGTACGGATGGGGCTGGGCTCGGTGCTGGGGTTCCTGGCGGCGGGGATCGTGATCGGGCCGGTGATGGGGCTGACCGGGCACGAGACCGGCGATCTGCAGCATGTGGCCGAATTCGGCGTGGTGATGATGCTGTTCCTGATCGGGCTGGAGCTGGAGCCGCGCGTGTTGTGGACCATGCGGCACAAGCTGATCGGACTGGGCGGGCTGCAGATCCTGGGCACCGCGGCGGGGGTGATGGCGGCGGGAATCGCGCTGGGGCTGACCTGGAAGATGGCGCTGGCGGTGGGGCTGATCCTGTCGCTTTCCTCTACCGCGATCGTGCTGCAGACCCTGAATGAGCGCAACCTGATGCGCACCAATGGCGGGCGCTCGGCCTTCGCGGTACTGTTGACCCAGGATATCGCGGTGGTGCCGATGCTGGCCTTCCTGCCGCTGCTGGCCTACGGGATCTCTCCCGAGGCGCTGCTGAAGATGCTGGGCGCCAGCAACGGCACCACGGGCGACCATCCGGCGAATGCGGTGGTCAGCCTGGTGCAGGGCCTGCCCGGCTGGGGGGTGACGCTGCTGACGTTGGCGATCGTGGCGGCGATCGTGCTGGGCGGGCATTACCTGACGCGGCCGGTGTTTCGTTTCGTCCATGCCGCGCATCTGCCAGAGATCTCGACCGCGATCGCGCTTCTGATCGTGCTGGGCATCGCCTTTCTGATGACGCTGGTGGGCCTGTCGCCGGCGCTGGGTACCTTCCTGGCGGGCGTGGTGCTGGCGAACTCGGAATTCCGGCACCAGTTGTCGGCCGATATCCAGCCATTCAAGGGCCTGCTGATGGGGCTTTTCTTCATCACCGTGGGCGCGGGGATCGATTTTCAGGTGCTCGCGGCCGAGCCGCTTTTGATTCTTGGCCTGACGCTGGGGGTGATGGCGCTGAAGCTTGGCGTTCTGCTGGGGCTGACGCCGATCTTCGGCATCAAGGGCCGCGACCGCTGGCTGTTCGCACTGTCGCTGGCCCAGGCGGGAGAGTTCGGTTTCCTGCTGGTGGGCTTCTCGGTCCAGCAAACGGTGCTGCCGCGACCGGTGGGCGATATCCTGTTGCTGGTGATCGGGCTGTCGATGCTGCTGACACCGCTGCTGTTCGTGGCCCAGGCGCGCATTGCCCGGCGCTTCTCTGAAAAGGCCGGCGCCGATCAGGCCGCGGACGAGATCGACGAGAAGGGCAAGGTGATCATCGCCGGCATCGGCCGCTTCGGCCAGGTCGTCAACCGGCTGGTGCGGATGAGCGGTATCCAGACCGTGGTGCTGGATGCCGACATGGCCGCGGTGCAACTGATGCGCCGCTTCGGGGTCAAGGGCTTCTACGGCGACCCGACCCGCCCCGAACTGCTGGCCGCCGCCGGGCTGCACGAGGCCCAGGTGCTGGTGGTCGCCGTCGACGACCGCGAAAGCGCCCTTAAGATCGTGCGCCATGCCCGGCTTGAAAACCCCGGCATCCATATCGTCGCCCGCGCCCGCGACCGCGCCGATGTGTACGAGCTGTACCAGGCCGGAGCCGACGACATCGTGCGCGAAACCTTCGACAGTTCTGTCCGCGCCGGGCGCTATGTGCTGGAAAACGCGGGCCTCACCGAATACGAGGCCGCCAAGGTCACCCAGGCCTATTACCAGCGCGACCGCGCCTCGATCCGGGAACTTGCCGAGCTATGGGTTTCCGGGCAACCCATCCATCTGAACGAGGCCTATATCGCACGGGCGAAGGAACTGGATACGGAACTCGAAGCCGCGCTGCTGGATGAGCTGGACGAGGATCACCCGCATCGCGAGCCGCCTGTCGGGGTGAAGGTCGACGGCGGCTAGGGCCGGCCCGACGCGCGCCTTGCCGACACCAGCGGGGGCGCCGCCCCCCGGGCGGGGGCGGCCCGAGCCACATCAGCGTTGCGGTGCGTCCATCATCAGACAGGTGGTCGAGCCGGTGGCGTAAAGCTTGCCGTCCTTCAACCCGCGGATCGTGCCCTCGGCCACGCCGGTGGTGCGGCCGGCATGGCTGACCACGCCCAACGCCTCGATTTCCACGTCCACGGGCAGGGCGCGGGTGATGTTGATCTTGTATTCCAGCGTCGTGTAGACGCGGCCCTTGGGCAGCATAGTCATCACCGCGCAGGCCATGCAGCTGTCCAGCAGGGTGCCGTACCAGCCCCCATGCACCCCGCCCATCGGGTTCACATGGGCAAACTCTGGCGCGCCGCGAAACGCCACACGGCCGGGTTCGACCGCATGCAGGCGATAGTTCATCACCCCCGCGATCGGCGGACCCGAAAGCCGCCCTTCCAGCATTGCGCGCATGAAATCCAGCCCCGACTGACCGGCCAGATCGGCCAGGGTGGGAAGCTCTTCAGGGGTTTGGGCGGTGAATTGTCTGCTCATCTGCGTCTCCGGTTGCGGCGCCAGACTAGCCGGCGCCGCCCCGGGCGCAATCGTTACGCCACGTTTTCCAGCACGACATCGGGCGCCACGCCCAGCGCATGGCAGACCTCGCGCGTCAGATGCGGGCGGTTGAGGGTGTAGAAATGCAGATCCTCCACCCCTTCCTGGATCAGCTTGTCGCACATCTCGGTGCAGATCGCGGTGGCCAATAGGTCCTCTCGCCCGTCGCGCTTGGCGGTGGCGAAGGCGTCGTCAAGGAAGGCGGGCACGTTCGCGCCGCAGCGCTGGGCGAAACGCTTGGCGCCGTTCCAGTTCTCGATCGGCAGGATGCCGGGGATGATCGGGGCGGTGATGCCCTCTTTCGCGCAAAGATCGCGGAACCGCAGGAAGGTCTCGGCCTCGAAGAAGAACTGGGTGATGGCGCTGGTGGCGCCGGCGTCGATCTTGCGCTTCAGCCAGCGCACATCGGCCAAGGTGTCGGCGGCGTCGGGATGCGGTTCGGGATAGGCGCCGACGCGCAGGGTGAAACTGCCGGTCGCCGCCAGCGCCTCGATCAGTTCGACCGAATTGGCGAAGCCCTCGGGATGCGGGGTGAAACGCTCGGCCCCTTTGGGCGCGTCACCGCGCAGCGCGACGATCTCGGTCACGCCGGCCTCGGCATAAGATTGCGCGATTTCCAGCGTCTCGGCCCGGGTCGCCTCGACACAGGTCAGGTGGGCGGCCACGTTCAGATCGAACTGCTTGCCGATCGTCGTCACGGCCTCATGCGTCAGCTTGCGCGTGGTACCGCCCGCGCCATAGGTGACCGAGACGAAATTCGGCTTCAGCGGGGCCAGCGTCTGCACGGTCTCCCACAGACGGAAGCTGGCGTCCAGCGTCTGCGGTGGGAAGAACTCGAAAGAAACGCGAGGGGTGGGCATGGCACGGACTCCGTTGATTTCACCCCTTGTCGCAGATTTTCGAACGTGAGACAAATTCATAATTTTCATCACCAACATGAGTCACGCCACAAGATGCATCTGGAACTGCGCCATCTCCGCTCGATCAGGGCGATACACGAGGCCGGCGGGCTGGCCCGCGCCGCCGAGATGATGAACATGACGCAATCGGCGCTGTCGCATCAGATCAAGGGGCTGGAAGATCAGGCGGGGGTAGAGCTTTTCGCGCGCCGGTCCAAGCCCTTGCGGCTGTCGGCGGCGGGGCAGCGGCTGCTTCGGTTGGCGCAGAAGGTGCTGCCCGAGATCGACGCCCTGAACGCCGAGTTCCGGGCGCTGCGCGAGGGCAAGGCGGGGCGGCTGCACATCGCGATGGAATGCCACGCCTGTTTCGAGTGGCTGATGCCGTGTCTGGAACATTTCCGCAGCGCCTGGCCGCAGGTGGATGTGGACATCCGCGCCCGGCTGGCGTTCGAGGCGCTGCCCGCGCTGGTGCGCGAAGAGGTGGATCTGGTGATCTCTTCCGACCCCGAGGATCTGCCCGGCGTGGTCTTCCAGCCGCTGTTCGACTACGCCCCGGTGTTCATCTGCTCGCCCCGCAATCCCCTGGCGCAAAAGCCCTATGTCATGGCCGAGGATTTCGCGGACCAGACCTTGCTTACCTATCCGATGGACCGCGCGCGCCTTGATGTGTTCACCGAACTGCTGACCCCCGCGCGCGTCGAGCCGCTGGCGATCCGGCAGGTGGAACTGACGGCGATCATGCTGATGCTGGTCGCCTCGAACCGGGGCGTGGCGGTGCTGCCGGACTGGGTGGTGCGCTCGGTCCGTGGGCAGCCGGATTTCGTGACCCTGCCGGTGACCGAGCAAGGCCTTACCCGGCGCCTCTATGCCGCGATCCGCGAAGAGGACGCCACCCAGCCCTGGATGGCGCATTTCCTGCGCCTGGCCCGGACCGAGCCGGTGAAGTTGCAGCGGGCATAGGCCCTGGGGGTGCGCCGCGCTCGGCCTTTCCGCGGATCCGCCGAGCGGCCTTAGAACCGCGTCACCGCGATGCCCGCGTCTTCCAGATGGGCGCGCACGCCGCGGGCCATGGCGACGGCCTCGGCGCTGTCGCCATGCACGCAGATCGTGTCAATCCGGCAGGGGATGTGCTTGCCGCCCGCGGTGATGATCGCACCCGCGCGCAGCATCTCGACCATGCGCTTGCCGGCGGCCTGGGGATCATGCAGCACCGCGCCCGGCTTGCGCCGGTCCACCAGGGTGGCGTCGTCCTCATAGGCGCGGTCGGCGAAGATCTCGCCCGCCCAGCGCGCGCCCAGATCGCGCGCCACCGCCTCCATCGGGGTGGCGGCCAGGACCACCAGGATGATTTCGGGATCGACCGCAAGCGCCGCGGAATAGCAGGCGCGGGCGATCTCGGGGGCTTCGCTGGCCATGTTGGCCAGCGCGCCGTGCAGTTTCAGATGCCGCACCCTTCCGCCGGCGCGCCGCGCCATCGCTTGGGCCGCGCCCAGTTGATAGGCCACCAGATTGCCCAGCTCCTCGGTCGAAAGCGAGATCCGCCGCCGCCCGAACCCCTGCAGATCGGCGAAACCGGGGTGCGCGCCGATGCCCACGCCGCGGGCTTCGGCCCGGGCCATGGTCGCGGCCATCGTGCCGGGATCGCCGGCATGGAAACCGCAGGCGATATTGGCCGAGGTGACGACATCCAGAAGCGCCGCATCGTCGCCCATCACCCAGTGGCCAAAGCCCTCGCCCATATCGGAATTCAGATCGACCTGCATCAGCGTCCCTCCAGTTCGCAGCCCCTCCGCGGCGCTGCCTGTCTGCCGTCGGAACCGCAGATCGCGGCCAGCCCGCGGACTTCGGATCCGATTGGTGCACCCTGGCGCCCGCGCTTGCAAGGGCCGCCGGGCGGCGCCAGGACCCGGCCTAGCCGCAGGGCCGCAGCACGATCGGCGCGCCCGCCGTCCGGCCCAGTGTGCGGCAATCGCTTCCGGGCCAGGCGCCCTGGCACAGATGCCAGCCGCCCACCGTCGCCCCCGAGGCCGCCAGCACCAGATCCGGAACCGGGCCAAGCGTCGGTTTCCAGACCCACCAATCGCCCTTCAGCACCGCGCCCGGCCCCGGATCCATCCCCGCGCCCGAGCCCATGACGCGGGCCTGCGTCAGTTGCAGCCCCCGCGCGGTGACGGCGTAGGTTTCCGACCAGCCGGTCTTTTCCACCGAATGTGTCCAGCTCAGCGTGAACAGCGCCGAGGCCAGCGTCACCGCCTTGGCCCCGACCATCAGGCAGGCCGCGCTCATGCCGGCGCGCCGCCGCCGGAACGGGCCGCCCGGTTGCGCCGCCAGGCGATCAGCGCGAAACCCGCGACCAGCGCGAAGCCGATCTCGTCGGTCAGCGGCAGCGCGGCGACCAGGGTGAAGGCCGCGGCCACCGCCAGCAGGCGCTCCAACGGGTTCAGGCGCACCCCCAGCCAGCCGATCACCGCAGCCCCCCACAGCCCGATCGCCAGCACCGCCTTGATCACGATATAGGCGACGGCGGGGGCATAGCCGATCTCGGCCGCCAGCGGCCCGCCATCTTGCAGCATCAGCGCCGGCGTATAGACCGCCATGAACGGGATGACGAAACCGGCGGCGGCGACCTTGATCGCCTCGATCGAAATCTTCAGCCCCGATTCCCTAGCGATCGGCGCGGCCGCGAAACAGGCCAGCGCGACCGGCGGCGTCAGATCGGCCAGGATGCCGAAATAGAAGACGAACATATGCGACACGATCAGCGGCACCCCCAGCGCCAGCAGTGCCGGCCCGGCAATCGAGGAGGTGATGATGTAGTTCGGGATCGTCGGGATCCCCATCCCAAGGATGATGCAGGTGATCATCGTCAGCACCAATGACAGGAACAGGTTCGACTTGCCGACGCTGACGATATAGTCGCCGAAGGTGGTGGCGATGCCGGTCAGCGTCATGGTGCCGATGATCACGCCGACCAGCGCGCAGGCGATGCCCACCGGCAGCGCGGTCTTGGCGCCCTCGGCCAAGCTGTCGCGGCACAGCGCCAGCGTCTGGCGCCCGCCCTTGACGAACAGGTTCACCGCGATCAGCGCCGCCATCGCCGCGACGATCACGTTGATGCCGTATTCAAAGAACCCCGCGGCGACCACGCCCAGCCCGATCCAGAAGACATAGCGCAGCACGCCGGCGGGCAGGCCCAGCGCGATCGAGCCGCCCAGGATCAGCATCACCGTCAGCGCCAGGCCGATGGTGCCCGCGTAAAGCGGCGTATAGCCGGTGAACAGCAGATAGACCAACACCGCCAGCGGCAGAAGCAGATACCAACCCGCCTGCAACGCCAGCCGGGGCGAGGGCAGATCGGCCTTGGCCATGCCGCGCAGGCCCCATTTTTCTGCCTCCAGATGCACCATCCAGAAGGCCGATGCGAAATAGAGGATCGCGGGGATCAGCGCGGCCTTCACCACCTCGTGGTATTCGACGCCCAGGGTTTCGGCCATGATGAAGGCGACCGCCCCCATCACCGGCGGCATGATCTGCCCGCCCATCGAGGCCGTGGATTCGACGCCCCCCGCGAAGGCCGGTCGATAGCCGAAGCGCTTCATCAGCGGGATGGTGAACTGACCCGTCGTGACCACATTGGCGACGCCCGAGCCAGAGATCGTGCCCATCAGCCCCGAGGACACCACGGCGACCTTCGCCGCGCCGCCCTGCCGGTGACCGACGAGGCCCAGCGAGACATCGGTGAACAGCTTGATCATCCCGGCCTTTTCCAGAAAGGCGCCGAACAGGATGAACAGGAAGATATAGGACGACGACACATAGACCGGGATGCCGTAGATCCCTTCGGTGCCGAAGGACATGTGGTCGATCACCTGGGAAAACGGGTAGCCCCGGGTCTCGAACGGGCTGGGCAGGTACTGGCCCCAGAAGCAATAGGCCAGGAAGGCGCCCGCGATGATCGGCAGCGCCGGCCCCATCAGCGCATAGGCGGCGGCAAAGACCACGATCAGCGCGGCGACGCCGATCAGGGTGTCGGCGGTCGTGGGGTCGCCCGCGCGGATGATCAGCGGCGCGTATTCGACCCATTGATAGACCGCGACGACCACCCCCACGGCGGCCAGCACCCACGCCAGCGCCCGCAACCCCGGCCCGCGCCCGTGCACCAGCGCCAGGAAGGGAAAGCCCAGAAGCCCCAGAAAGCCCACATGAACCGCCCGGATCACCTGGCTGGGCAGGTTGGTCAGATGCGCGGCGGTCGCGATCTGGAACAGCGAGAACATCACCGCGATCCAGAACAACAGCCGCCCTTCGAACCCGCGCGGGAAGCTGCCCGCCAAGGGGTCGTGAATACCAAGGTCGGGATTCTTCCCGGCCAGTTCATGTGCCGTGTCGCCTGCCTGCATAGCCTGCCTCCGAATGGGACGGGGCGGCTGCGTGGCCGCCCCGACCGGACCTACTTGATGAGGCCCTTTTCCTTATAGAACTTCTCGGCGCCCGGATGCAGCGGCAGCGGCATCCCCTTGATCGCATTGGCCAGCTTGATCTGCGCCGCGGCCTTGTGCGACGCCTCCAGCGTGCCGAGGTTGTCGAACAGCAGCTTGGTCATCTCATAGGCGGTCTTGTCCGACACGCCCTTGCGGGTGACCAGGAAGTTCACCACCGCCACGGTCGGCACGTCGGCATCCTGGCCGTCATAGGTGCCGGCCGGAATCGTCGCGCTGATATAGGGCGCGCCCAGTTTCCCCGCCACGTCCGCGGGCACCGCGACCATGGTGATCGGGACCGAGGTGGACAGATCCTTGATCGAGGCCACGCCCAGACCGGCCGATTGCAGCGTCGCGTCAAGCTGGCGGTTCTTGATCAGCTCGACCGATTCTCCGAACGGCAGATATTCGGTCTTGGCAAAATCCTTGTAGCTGATCCCCGCGGCGGCGAAGATCTTGCGCGCGTTCAGCTCGGTGCCCGATTTCGGCGCCCCCACCGAGACGCGCTTGCCCTTCAGATCGGCCAGCGTCTTGATGCCGCTGTCCTTCGAGGCCACGATCTGGATGTAGTTCGGATAGATCGCCGCGATCCCGCGCAGCTTGTCGAGCTTCTTCTTGAAGCCCGCCTCGGCATCGCCTTCCCAGGCCAGTTTCACCGAATCGCCCAGCGCGAAGGCAAGTTCCCCGCGCCCCTGCTGCAGCAGGTTGAGGTTTTCGACCGAAGCCTTGGTGGATTGCACCTGGACCTTGGTGCCCTTCATGTTCTCGGAATAGATCTTCGAAAGCGCCACCCCGAGTGGATAATAGACCCCCGACGTCCCCCCCGTCAGGATGTTCACGAATTGATCCGCCCGGGCCACCGCCGGGCTGAGCAGCGATGCGGCGGCGGCCAAGGCAAGGATCTTGCCCTTCAAACTTTTCATAATCTTTCTCCCGTAGAACGACGTCGGGCGCTCTGCGGCGCCCAGGCCCAACCAGTTAGCCGCCGGAACACGTCCATGTCACCGATTCTCACGTTTGCGGGAGTCATTTTCCAGTAACATTTGCCGCCCGGACCGATTGTCAACGGCCCGTGGCGTGCCGGGACCGACCATTGGCGGGATGGCGCGCGTCCTCTGCGTACCGGTGAAAACCGGGGTGGCCCCCGAGGGCCGCAACCCGCCCGGCCCGGCGCGCGCGGCGCATGCTGGCTGGCGCGCCGGCTTTGGTCTAGGCTGGCCCCGCAGCTTCAGGACAGCCCCATGACAGCCAGCCGCGCCCCGCTTTGTCCCGTCCGCCGCCGCGCGCGCCGTCTTTCCCGTCGGCCGGAGCAGCCGGCGTGACTGCGCTGGGACGCCTCGCGGTGCAGGATCTGCGCCTGCTGCGCGCGCTGGTCGCGGTGGCGCATACCGGCAACGTCACCCGGGCGGCCGAGCTTCTGAACCTCACCCAGCCGGCGCTTAGCGTGCAATTGCGCAAGTTGTCCGACCTCACGGATCTGACGCTTTTTCAGCGTAACGTCCGCGGATTGCGCCTGACCGCCGACGGCGAGATGCTGGCCGCCAAGGCCGAAACCGTGCTCGACGCGCTGCAGGAATTCGACCAATTGCTGCGCACCATGCGCAGCCAGTTGCGCGGCACGCTGCGCATCGGCACCATCATCGACCCTGAATTCACCCGCCTGGGCGCGCTGCTGCAACGGCTGCTGGAAACCGCGCCGCAACTGTCCACCTCGCTGCGCCACGGGGTCAGCGGCGAGGTGCTGGACCAGATCGGCCAGGGCCAACTGGATGTCGGTTTCTATCTGGGCGCGCCGGCCGAGGCCGAGGCCGGCCGTTTCCATGGTCGTCATCTGGCGCGGCTGCGCTACCGGGTGGTGGCCGCGCCACCGCTGGCGCAAAGGGCCCGGGGGATGGATTGGGCCCAGCTTGCCCGCCTGCCCTGGGTCGGCACGCCACCGGCCTCGGTGCACAACCGGCTGCTGGGCGCGCGCTTCGCCGCCTGCGGGGTGCAACAGAACGTGGTCGCGCAGGTGGATCAGGAAGCCTCGATGCTGGCCATGGCGCGCACCGGCGTGGGGCTAAGCCTGTGCCGCGATTTGATCGCCCTGCACGAGGCGCAATCGGGCAGCGTGGTGATCCTGGATCAGCAGCCGCTAGAGACCGAACTGACCTTCCAGTGTCAGGCGGCGCGCGCCGACGACCCGGTGATCGCCGCCGCGTTCCGCGCGATAGACCATGTCTGGGGACACTAGGGCGCCCTGGCCCGGTCCGCGCCCCGGGCCAGGGGCCGGAGCCCTGCTCAGGCGTCTTCCAGGATGAAACCGGCGGCCTTTTCGGCAATCATCAGCGTCGGGGAATTGGTGTTGCCCGAGGTGATCCGCGGCATCACCCCGGCATCGGCCACCCGCAGTCCGCGCACCCCGCGCACCCGCAGCCGGCTGTCGACCACCGCCATCGGATCGTCGGCGCGCCCCATCTTGGTGGTGCCCACCGGATGGAAAATGGTCGAGGCGATATCCCCCGCCAGCCGCGCCAGTTCCTCCTCGGTCTGGTATTGGGCGCCGGGCTTCCATTCGACCGGCCGGTATTTCGCCATCGCCGGCCGCGACATGATCTTGCGCACATGGCGCAGGCTTTGGGCGGCAACCAGGCGGTCCTCATCCGTGGACAGATAGTTCGGCGCGATCTTCGGCGCATCGGCGGGGCTGGCCGAGCGGATCTCGACCATCCCGCGCGAGGTCGGGTTCAGGTTGCACACGCTGGCGGTGATCGCGGGGAAGGTATGCAGCGGCTCGCCGAAGGCATCGAGGCTGAGCGGCTGCACATGATATTGCAGATTGGCATGAGGCCGCGACGGATCCGAACGGGTGAAGGCGCCCAACTGGCTGGGGGCCATGCTCATCGGGCCGGACCGGCGCAGCGCATATTCAAGCCCGAACATCGCCCGGCCGGTCAGCGTGGCGGCCAGCTTGTTCAGCGTGCGCGTGCCCTCGACCTTGAAGATCGTGCGGATCTGCAGATGGTCTTGCAGGTTGCGCCCCACGCCGGGCAGATCGGCGCGCGGGGCGATGCCGTTGGCCTTCAGCACGTCGGCCGGGCCGATGCCCGAAAGCTGCAGGATCTGCGGCGAGCCGATCGCACCCGCCGACAGCACAACCTCGCGCCGCACCGCCACGCCCACCTCGCCGCGCCCCGCCACGCGGACCCGCGCCCCGGTGCAGCGCAGCCCGCCGTCGGCGTCTTCCTCCAGCGTCAATCGCTGGACATGGGCCTCGGTCCAGACCGCCAGGTTCGGGCGCTTCCTGGCCGGGCGCAGGAAGGCCTTCGAGGCGTTCCAGCGCCAGCCCGAGCGCTGGTTGACGTCGAAATAGCCCACGCCCTCATTGTCGCCGGTGTTGAAATCGTCGGTGCGCGGAACGCCGGCCTGCTCGGCCGCCTCGGCGAAACTGTCAAGCACGTCCCAGCGCAGGCGCTGCTTTTCCACGCGCCATTCGCCGCCATGGCCATGCAGGTCGGAAAACCGCAGGTTGCGGCGCGAGGCCGGATCCTCGCCGCCATCCAGCCGGTAATGATCCTCATGCGCCTTGAAGGCGGGCAGCACGTTGTCCCAGGCCCAGCCGGGATCGCCCGTCTCCTTGGCCCAGCCGTCGTAGTCGCGCGCCTGACCGCGCATGTAGATCATGCCGTTGATCGACGAACATCCCCCCAACGCCTTGCCGCGCGGATAGCGCAGACTGCGGCCGTTCAGCCCGGTCTCGGCCTCGGTGTTGTAAAGCCAATCGGTGCGGGGATTGCCGATGCAGTAAAGGTAACCCACGGGAATGTGGATCCAGGGGTAATTGTCGCGCTTGCCGGCCTCCAGCAACAGCACCCGGACGCGCGGATCGCGGCTGAGGCGGTTGGCCAGCAGGCAGCCCGCCGTCCCCGCGCCAATCACGATATAGTCGAAGGTTTCGGCCTGGTCGCTCATCACTCTCTCCCCACTCTCCGCGCGCGGCAGCGGCGCGCCTCGGCTTGCGGTTTACCCCAGGTCGGGCCGGCCGCCCAATAAAACCATAGGGTAGGATTATTACGCAGAATAATGATGCGGCGCCCCGCCCGATGGGGGCCTCGGGGTCCCGCGCGCCGCGCGTTGCCGCAATAGCACCTGCCCCCGAGGGGCTTCCGATCACGCGCCGTATTGGCTATCTCGGAAGGGTCGCATCAGGAGAGAGCCGCATGACCCCCCGCAAACTTGCCGCCGGAAACTGGAAGATGAACGGGCTGGGCGAAAGCCTGGCCGAGATCGACGCCCTGACCCTGGCCTATCCCGCACCGGCCTGCGAGGTGCTGATCTGCCCGCCCGCCACGCTGCTGTCGCGTATGGCCGACCGGCTGGCCGATCACCCGATCGCGGTGGGAGGCCAGGATTGCCACCCCGCCGCCTCGGGCGCACATACCGGCGATATCTCTGCGGCGATGCTGCAGGACGCGGGCGCCGATTATGTGATCCTGGGCCATTCCGAGCGCCGCGCCGACCATGCCGAGACCGACGCGATCGTCCATGCCAAGACCGAAGCCGCCCTGGCCGCGGGCCTTGGCGCCGTGGTCTGCGTGGGCGAGACCGAAGCCCAGCGCGACGCGGGCCAGACGCTTGAGGTGATCGGCACCCAGCTTGCCGGTTCGTTGCCCGAAGGGATGCGCGCCGAAACCCTGGTGGTGGCCTATGAACCCGTCTGGGCGATCGGCACCGGCCGCACGCCGTCGCTGGCCGAAATCGCCGAGGTGCACGATTTCATGCGCTCCACCCTCATCAGCCGCTTCGGCAAGGCGGGTGAGGCGATGCGTCTGCTGTACGGCGGCTCGGTCAAGCCCGGCAACGCGGCCGAGATCTTCGCGGTCTCGAATGTCGACGGCGCGCTGGTCGGCGGCGCCTCTTTGAAAGCCACGGATTTCGGCGCGATCATCGCCGCGCTGGAAAACGCCTGACCTTCCCGCCGGTCTTCATCTTGGCCCAAATACTCCCGCCGGAGGCGTCTTTCAGCCGCCGGCGGGTCCCTTGCCCAAATGTTTGCGCAGCCGTGAGGGCGTGGTGTATCTCTTGTTCTTGAACGGGTTCTTGTCACCCTGGCCGCGCAGCGTCAGCCGGATCGGCGTGCCCGGCATGTCAAAGCTCTCGCGCAACCCGTTCACCAGATAGCGCTTATAGCTTTCCGGCATCTCCTGCGGGTGCGAACACATCACCACGAAGCCCGGCGGGCGCGTCTTCACCTGGGTCGCATAGCGCAGCTTGATCCGGCGGCCGCCCGGCGCGGGCGGCGGATGGGCCTCGGTCATCGCGCCCAGCCACTGGTTCAGCTTGGCCGTCGGCACACGCCGGTTCCAGACCTCATGCGCCTTCAGGACCGCCTCGTGCAGCCGGTCGAGCCCGCGGCCGGTGCGCGCCGAGACGGTAATCAGCGGCGCGCCACGCAGCTGCGGCAGGAGACGGTCGAACATCTCCTTCAGCTCCTTCAGCTTGCCCTGCTTGTCGTCCTCCAGATCCCATTTGTTCACCGCCACGACGACGGCGCGGCCCTCGGCCTCGGCATAATCCGCGATCCGCAGGTCCTGGCTTTCAAACGGGATCTCCACGTCCAGAAGCACCACGACCACCTCTGCGAAACGCACCGCGCGCAACCCGTCCGAGACGGAAAGCTTTTCCACCTTGTCGGTGATCTTGGCACGCTTGCGCATCCCCGCCGTGTCGAAGATCCGGATCGGCGTGCCCTGCCAGTCGGCCCCGACCGAGATCGCGTCACGGGTGATGCCCGCCTCGGGGCCGGTCAGCAGCCGGTCCTCGCCGAGGATCTTGTTGATCAAGGTGGACTTGCCCGCATTGGGCCGGCCGATCACCGCGATCTGCAGCGGGCGCGCGCGCGTGGGGCGCAGGCGCGCCCCTTCCTCGGCGTCGTCGCTTTCGTCCTCGGCCACATCCACATCGGTTTCCGGCGCGTCGGCCTCGGCCCGTTCGGCAAAGCGGTCGGCCAGCGGCTGCAGCGCGCGGTAAAGATCATCCATGCCCTCGCCATGCTCGGCCGACAGGCGCAGCGGTTCGCCCAGACCCAGGGCATAGGCCTCCAGCACGCCCTCTTCGCCGGCGCGGCCCTCGGCCTTGTTGACGCCCAGGATCACCTGCTTGCCCTGGCGGCGCAGGATCTCGGCAAAGCCCTGATCCGCCGCCGTCACCCCCGCGCGCCCGTCGATCAGAAACAGCGAGATATCCGCCATCTCGACCGCGCGTTCGGTCAGGCGCCGCATCCGGCCCTGCAGGCTGTCGTCGGTCGCCTCCTCTAGCCCGGCGGTGTCGATCACGGTAAAGCGCAGATCGCCCAGCTTCGCGTCGCCTTCGCGCAGGTCGCGGGTGACGCCCGGCTGGTCGTCGACCAGCGCCAGGCGCTTGCCGACGAGGCGGTTGAATAGCGTGGATTTGCCCACGTTGGGGCGCCCCACGATGGCAAGGGTAAAGGACATCAGCCCGCTCCGATCCGGTCGAAGCCGTCCGCCTACACCGGAACGCGCCTAGCGGAAAGCCCGAAGTTTGCCGTCTTCGGTGACGATATACAGCGTGCGGTTCGCGACCACCGCGTTCGTCGTGGCCCCGTCGCCGATCGGCCGGGTGGCGATCAGCTTGCCCGAAGCCGGGTCGAAGATCATGAAATTGCCATCCGATGAAGGCACGATCAGCCGGTTCCCGGCCAAGAGCGGACCGAAGTTGACATAGATGTCGCGGCGCCGCTTGTCCTTGCGGTAGGGCTTGTAATAGGGCAGTTGCGCTTTCCACACCACGGCGCCCGTGGCCGCGTTCATCCGCACCAGCTTCATCTCGTCCGATATGAAGTAAAGCTGCCCGCCCGCCGGCCAGACCGGGCCCAGCATGCCCTCGGGCGAGGTCCATTTCGCCTGCCCCGAAGCCAGATCGTAGGCGCCGACGCGGCCGGTGGCGTTGCCGACATAGATCGTCCGGCCGTCGATCACCGGATCCCCCGCGATATCCGAGATCTGGGCATAGACATGGCCCAGCCGGCGACCGGCGATATTGGTTGTCCACGCGATGGTGCCGCCGCTGGCCAGGGCGCCGATCATTTCGTCGCTGGAGAACGGGAAGACCACGGTATCGCCCGCCACCGCCGGCGCCGGGCCGCCCGTGAGGCTGGCGATCGAGGGCGTGCCCTGCACCATCCAGCGCACCTTGCCATCGGCGGTGTTGATCGCCCAGGCCGCAGCATCGCGCGAGATGACATAGACGGTGTTGCCCCGCACGGTGGGCGCGCCGGTGGCCGGGGCATCGAATTTCTGCCGCCACAGGATGCGCCCCGAGGCCGGATCCATTGCCACCAGCTCGCCAAAGGCCGAGGTCACGAAAAGCTTGCCGTCGCCGTAAGCCAGCCCGCCGCCCGAAACCAGGCCCGCACGCGCACCCGGCGGGGTGATGTCGGTCGACCAGGCGGTCTTGCCCGCCGTGGTGGTGGCGGTCACGGTCGCCTCGGCGTCAAGCGTGAAGATGCGTCCGCCCGCGACCACCGGATCCGAGGTGATCTTGTGGCGCTTGTCGTCGCCGCGCCCGATCGAGACCGACCACAGCGGCGTCAGCGATGTGTCCAGCGCCGGCTGGGCGATCAGATGGGCGGGGCTGCCGTTGCGCTCGGTCCATTGGGCATTCACCCGCGGCGCGGGCAGGCTTACCGGCACGTTGTGGGGCGCATAATCGCCCGGCGGCGGGCCGGCCTCGCCCGCGCCGACGATGCTGCGCGGATCCAGGCGTTCGCCCTTCAGCGGGATCTTCTTGGGCGCGCAGGATGCCAGAAGGGCCGCGCAAGCCAGACAGAAAATGGCGTGGTTCAGCTTCAAGGCCCAGCTCCTCAAGATTCGGTCCGTTCGGGGGGGATGCCGGCCAGCACCGTCAACCCGCCGCCTTGGGCGAACCGCCCAGGGCCACAATCATCTGCGTGGCGCGCTGACGCAAGCCCGGCGTGACGCCCGCATCCTGCGCGATCTTGGTGAATTGCTCGATCGCGTCCTTGGTCTTGCCCGCCTTCACCGCAAGCAATGCCAATTGTTCCAGCGCCAGCGGCCGGTAGGGCCGGCCCGGCTGGCTGAGCGCGGCCAGCACCTGATCGCGCCGATCGGCGCTCATCGTGTCGCCGGCCAGGGTGACCGACTTCAGCAGCGCCAGATCGCGGAAGGCCGGCGGCAGGCTCTTGTCGCCCGACACCGCGTCAAGCCGCGCCAGCGCGGCCTTGGTGTCGCCGGCCTTCTCGGCCTCGGCCGCGGCCAGAAGATCGGCCACCGCGGCCTGGGCGCCCTGCGCCTTGATCGCGGCCAGCGCCTTGTAGACGGCCTCGGGCTTGTCCTTGGACTGGGCCGCCAGCACCGCATCGCCGAAGGCCTGAGCCCCCGCCTTGTGCTGCGCCGCGCGATATTCCTTCCAGGCCGCGCCGCCGACCAGCAGCACCACGGCGAGGATCGCGATCCAGCCATATTTCCGGAACGCCGCGAAGAGCTTGTCGCGGCGAACTTCCTCGGTGACTTCGTCGATGAAACTGTCGACTTCGCTCAACGTGCGGCCTCCTGCCTTTGGCCCCGTCTTACACGCAAGCCCGCGCCCTTGCCAAGCCCCGCGCCGGGGCGCAACGGGCTCTCTTGTCGCCTGCCCCGGCGAGAGACCTCCCGCAGCCCCGCGCTGCGCGGAAACCGGCCTTGCGCGGCGCAACCCTGGCGAGAGACGCCCCGGCGGCCAAACAGGGCCCGCCGCCGGCAAAAGCGGCCTGGCACGCGGCCACGCGACGAGGGCTATATTCTTGCCGCGAAATACGGCGGGCGCGCAAGTATCAGCCCAATATTGCGGCACGTCCGCGCGTCACGCGACTTCGCGTCCCCGTGATCGACGATTTTGTGTAGAGCGCAACACCGCGCCCGCCCAAGCTTCACCTGACCGGTGCCCGAGCAGACGGGGCGCGCGGTCGTCAACAGGGCGGCGCGATGGCGGTGTGTTCGGACACGCGACCACCACCGCGCCGGGTGCAACAGGGTTGCCGGTCAAGACGACGCTCTCCTCCGCTGCGGGGAAAGCCTTGATCCCGCATGGCCGGGCCGAAGAGGGACAGAAACCATGACGAACATGAACCGCCGCCAGATGCTGCTGACGGGCGCCGCGATGGCCGTGCCGCTGGCCGCGCCAACCATTCTGCGCGCTGCAGACACGGACACGATCAAGCTGGGCATCCTGCATTCGCTGTCGGGGACGATGGCGATTTCCGAGACCACGCTGAAGGACACCATGCTGATGCTGATCGCCGAGCAGAACGCCAAGGGCGGCGTGCTGGGCAAGAAGATCGAACCGGTCGTGGTGGATCCGGCCTCGAACTGGCCGCTGTTCGCCGAAAAGGCGCGCGAATTGCTGACCGTCGACAAGGTGGCGGCGATCTTCGGCTGCTGGACCTCGGTCAGCCGCAAGTCGGTGCTGCCGGTGGTCGAGGAGTTGAACGGCCTGCTTTACTATCCGGTGCAATATGAGGGGCAGGAAAGCTCGAAGAACGTGTTCTACACCGGCGCCGCGCCGAACCAGCAGGCGATCCCGGCGGTTGATTATTTCCTCAATGAGCTGGGCGTGCAGAAATTCGCGCTGCTGGGCACCGATTACGTCTATCCGCGCACCACCAACAAGATCCTCGAGGCCTATCTGCAGCAAAAGGGAATCAAGAAGGAAGACATCTTCATCAACTACACCCCCTTCGGTCAGTCGGACTGGTCGAAGATCGTCGCCGACGTCAAGGCGCTGACCGCCGACGGCAAGCAGGTGGGCGTGATCTCGACCATCAACGGCGATGCCAACATCGGCTTCTACAAGGAGCTGGCGGCAAGCGGCATCACCGCCGATGACATCCCCGTGGTGGCCTTCTCGGTCGGGGAAGAGGAGCTTTCGGGGCTGGGCAAGGGGGATCTTCAGAACCTGGTGGGCCAGTTGGCCGCCTGGAACTATTTCGAAAGCGTCGACACGCCCGAAAACGAGGCCTTCATCAAGGCCTGGCACAAGTTCACCGGCGACCCGAAGCGCGTGACCAACGACCCGATGGAGGCCCATTACATCGGCTTCAACATGTGGGTGCAGGCCGCCGAGCAGGCGAAATCGGTGGCCAGCGACGCGATCCAGGAGGCGATGATCGGTCAGAAATTCCCCAACCTGACCGGCACCACCGCCGAGATGCTGACCAACCACCACCTGACCAAGCCGGTGCTGATCGGCGAGATCCGCGCCGATGGCCAGTTCGACGTGGTCAAGAAGACCGCCCCCGTGCCGGGCGATGCCTGGTCGGATTACCTGCCCGAGTCGAAATACCTGGTCTCGGACTGGAAGGGAAAACACTGCGGCATGTTCAACACGCAGACCAACACCTGCGTCCAGATCAAGTCGAACTACTGATCCGGAAGGGGGCGGGCCCGGCGGGCCGCCCCCGTTCCAGGGGGGATTCATGATCCGCATACTTCTTGCCGCGGCGCTGGCGCTTGCGCTGGCCCCAGGCCTGGCGCGCGCCGACAGCCTGGGCGACATCCTGAACGCCAACAAGGCGCTGGTCGAACATGCCTCGCGCCTGACGATCGGGCCGGTGATCGACAAGCTGGCGGCCTCGGGCGATCCCCGCACCGAGGCGCTGCTGAAGGCCTGGGGAGACAAGAAACTGGGGCTGCGCAAGTCCGACGGTACCTTCGTGCTGCTGACGCGCAAGGGCGGGGATTACGCGCTGACGCTGCCGGACGGTTCCGGCGACGGTACGGCGAAGCGTAGTGATATCAACATCTTGCGCCCCAATGCTGGGGTACGGCGGCTGATCGACGGGGCGCTGGTGGAATTCCAGCTGTCCAGCCCCGACCTGAAGACCCGGACCGAGGCGCTGTCGATCATCGACCGCCACCCCGAGGCCGGGCAACTGAAACCGCTGGAGGCCTCGCTGAAGGCCGAGACCGACCCCGCGCTTCGGGCCCGCAAGGAACGCCTGCTTCGGCTGCTGACCATCCGCTTCGGCGAGAGCACGCCAAAGCGCATCGCCGCGATCGACAGTTTCGGCGCCGACACGGGCCTTGATCTGCGCGGCACGCTGAACCCGCTTCTCGACAGTCACCGCGTCATCACCAAAGCGGGCGAAAGACCCCAAGGCAATGTCGAGCGCCAGCTGATCCCGGGCAAGACCATCACCCCCGAGGCCGCCTATGACCTGCTGGTGGCGCGCGGCGACGCGCCCGCACGGTTGACGCCCCTGGCCCGGCGCCAGGCGCTGGAGGCGCATATCGAGGGCGGCAAGGTCGGCGGTGTGCCGGTGGCGCAGATGTCCGATCCCGAGGCCCGCGACCGCGCCTATGCGGCGCTGGAAAAGGCGGGAAAGGTGCCGGGGGCCGCCACCCGGCATGAGGTCGCGGCGGCGGTGGCGGGCCATGCCTATTGGCGGGTCTATCAAGAGGCCGACCCGGCGATGACCACGGCCGCCAAGGCGGCGCTGGCCAAGATCGCGGTGAAGGTCGATGCGATGCAGGGCCTCGATCTGCTGATTGAGGCGCTGTCGCTGGCCTCGATCTACTTCCTTGCGGCAATCGGGCTGGCGCTGACCTTCGGGGTGATGGGCGTGATCAACATGGCGCATGGCGAATTCATCATGATGGGCGCCTATACCGGCTATGTCGTGCAGCAGATCGTGCCCGATTACACGCTCTCGCTGCTGATCGCCCTGCCCCTGGCCTTCGCCGTCACCTTCGCCGCCGGCGTCGCGATGGAGCGGCTGGTGGTGCGCCATCTCTACAAGCGTCCGCTGGAGACGTTGCTGGCGACTTTCGGCGTCTCGATCGCGCTGCAGCAGATCGCCAAGAACATCTTCGGCACCCAGGCGCGGCCGCTGACCTCTCCGGGTTGGCTGGATGGCGCCTGGGTGCTGAACGACGTGGTGTCGATCAGCTACATCCGGATCGCGATCTTCGTGCTGGGCGTGGTGTTCCTGGGCCTGTTCCTGTGGGTGATGAAGCGCACAAGGCTGGGGCTGGAATTGCGCGCGGTGACGCAGAACCCCGCAATGGCGGCCTCGATGGGGATCAACCCCGACCGGATCAACATGCTGGCCTTCGGCCTTGGATCGGGGATCGCAGGGATCGCGGGGGTGGCGCTGGGGCTTTACGCCAAGGTCACCTCGGAACTCGGGCAGGATTACATCGTGCAAAGTTTCATGACGGTGGTGGTGGGCGGCGTCGGCAACATCTGGGGAACGCTGGCAGGGGCCGCGCTGATCGGCACGCTGCAAAAGGGGATCGAGTGGCTGAACCCGTCGAACACCCTGGCCGCGCAGACATACATGATCCTGTTCATCATCCTGTTTATTCAGGTCCGGCCGCGCGGGATCATCGCGCTCAAGGGCCGTGCGGCGGGGGATTGAGCCATGACGTTTGTGAAGAAGAACCCCTCGGTGCTGTGGTTTCTGGTGATCCTTGCGGTCTTCACCCTGGCGGTGACGCTGATGTCGCCGGGGACCGGGACGGGGGTGATCTCGACCTCTTTCGTCAAGACGCTGGGCAAGACGCTGTGCCTTGCGATGGTGGCCTTGGCGATGGATCTGGTCTGGGGCTACACGGGCATCCTGTCGCTCGGGCACATGGCGTTCTTCGCGGTCGGCGGCTACATGATCGGCATGTGGCTGATGTATGCCCGCACGGAGGAGATCGTCTTCGCCGCGCTGGCGAAAAGCCCGATCCCCCCTACCCCGGCCGAGCTTCACGACGGCATCGCCAGCCAGATCTTCGGGGTGGTCGGATCGTCGAAGATGCCCGCGATCTGGGCCTTCGCGGGATCCCTGCCCGCGCAGCTGGCGCTGGTGGTGCTGGTGCCGGCGGCGCTGGCGCTGGCGTTCGGCTGGCTGGCGTTCCGCAGCCGCGTCGCGGGCGTCTATCTGTCGATCCTGACCCAGGCGATGACACTGGCGCTGGCGCTGTGGCTGTTTCAGAACGACAGCGGCCTGCGCGGCAACAACGGCCTGTCGGGGCTGCAGAACATCCCCGGCCTGAACCATGTGCCGCAGGAATGGCTGTCGATCTGGTTCTTCTGGGCCTCGGCCGCCGCGCTGGCACTGGCCTATGTGCTGCTTGCCTGGGTCGTGTCGGGCAAGTTCGGATCCGTGATCCGGGCGATCCGCGACGACGAGCAAAGGGTAAGGTTCCTTGGCTATCCCGTTGAAGGGTACAAGCTTTTCGTCTTTGCACTGACGGCGGTGATCGCCGGGATCGGCGGCGCGCTTTACTATCCGCAGGCAGGCATCATCAACCCCGCGGAACTGGCCCCGATCGCGTCGATCTATCTGGCCGTCTGGGTGGCGATCGGCGGGCGCGGGCGGCTGTACGGCGCGGTGATGGGGGCAGTGTTCGTCTCGCTTCTGTCGTCGTGGTTCACCGGCGGGCGGGCGCCCGATGTGCCGCTGGGCTTTGCCACGATCCACTGGGTCGATTGGTGGCAGGTGCTTCTGGGGCTGGCCTTCGTGCTGGTCACCCTGTTCGCGCCGCAGGGGCTGGGCGGGCTGGTGGACCTGATCACCGGACGCCGCGCGCCGCCGCGCCATGGCGCGCCGCTGGGGCCGGACACCGGATCGCTGCAGGAAAGGGAGGCCGAGGAATGAGTTCCCTGCTGGAGGTTTCCGGCGTCTGCGTCACCTTCGACGGCTTTCGCGCGATCAACAACCTGTCGTTCCAGATCGGCCCGGCGGAACTGCGCGCCGTGATCGGGCCGAACGGCGCCGGCAAGACCACCTTCATGGATATCGTCACCGGCAAGACCCGCCCCGACGCGGGCCGCGTGCTGTTTGGCGAGAAATCGATCTCGCTCCTGCGCCGATCCGAGGCCGAGATCGCCCGCATCGGCGTCGGCCGCAAGTTCCAGCGCCCCACGGTGTTCGAGGACCAATCCGTCGCCGACAACCTGATGACGGCGCTGAAGGCGGCGCGGGGCCCGTGGAAGGTGTTGTTCTGGCGCCCCGGCCCCGCCGATCACGCCCGGGTGCTGGAACTGGCCGATCAGGTGGGCCTGGCCGCGCATCTGGCGCGCAAATCGGGAGAGTTGAGCCACGGCCAGAAGCAATGGCTGGAGATAGGCATGCTGCTGGCGCAAGAGCCGCGGCTTCTGCTGGTCGACGAACCGGCGGCAGGCATGACCCTGGCCGAGCGCGAACAGACCACCGCGATGCTGGTCGATCTGGCGAAGACCCGTGCCGTGGTGGTGGTGGAACACGACATGGAGTTCGTCCGGCGACTGAACTGCAAGGTCACGGTGCTGCATGAGGGGTCGGTGCTGGCCGAGGGCTCGATCGACCATGTCACCGCCGATCCGCAGGTCGTCGAGGTTTATCTGGGGCGCTGATCATGCTGGAATGCCAAGGCCTTACACTGCATTACGGGGGCTCTCAGATCCTTCACGGGATCGACCTTCAGGCCCGCGCGGGAGAGGTCACCTGCGTCATGGGCACCAATGGCGTGGGCAAGACCAGCCTGATGAAGGCGCTTGCCGGGGCGCATGCGCGCTCGGACGGAACCCTGCGCCTCGATGGAGAGGAGCTGGGCCGCCTGCCCGCGCAGGCGATGGCGCGCAAGGGGCTGGGATATGTGCCGCAGGGGCGGATGATCTTTCCGCTGCTCACGGTGCGCGAGAACCTGGAAACCGGCTTTGCCCTGCTGCCCCGGACCGAACGCCGGGTGCCCGACGAGATCTATGAACTGTTCCCGGTGCTGCGCGACATGGGCCACCGGCGCGGCGGCGATCTGTCGGGCGGACAGCAGCAGCAATTGGCGATCGCGCGGGCCATGATCACCCGGCCGAAGGTGCTGCTGCTCGACGAGCCGACCGAGGGCATCCAGCCCAACATCATCCAGCAGATCGGCCGGGTAATTGCGCTTTTGAAGGCGCGCGGCGATGTGGCGATCGTTCTGGTCGAGCAATATTTCGATTTCGCCTATGGGCTGGCCGATGCCTTCTGCGTGCTCAAGCGCGGTCAGGTGGCGCTGGCCGGGCGCAAGGCCGATCTCGACCGCGAGGTGCTGAAGCAAAGCGTCTCGGTCTAGGGTGTTGCGCCTTTCGCGCGGGGCAGCGCACGCCCCGCTTGCCCGGCGTTAACCGCGCCTTGGCATGTTGCGCGGTGAATTTGCCAACAAGGACCGAGCGCATGCAAAACACTGCCAACCTGGGCCTGCCCTTCATCGAGCCGAACCAGGCCCAGAAACATGTCACCCACAACGAGGCGCTGCGCATCCTTGACGCGTTGGTGCAGATCGGCGTGGTCGGGCGCAGCGCCGGCAGCCCGCCCGCAAGCCCCGCCGAGGGCGAGCGCCATATCGTCGCCGCCGCCGCCAGCGGGCTATGGGCCGGGCATCCGCTGGAACTTGCGGTCTATGTCGAGGGCGTGTGGGTCTTTCATCCGCCGCAGGACGGGTGGCTTGCCTGGGTCGAGGACGAGGCGCGGCTTGTCGTCTGGACCGGCGCATCCTGGACCCCGGTGGTGCCGGCGGTGACCGGCGCGCCCCTGTTCGGGATCAACGCGGCGGCCGATACCACCAACCGGCTGACGGTGAAATCGGATGCGGTGCTGATTTCGCATGACGACGTCACGCCGGGCACGGGCGACGCGCGGGTGGTGGTGAACAAGGGCGCGCCGGGCAACACCGCCTCAATGCTGTTTCAAAGCAACTGGTCAGGGCGCGCGGAATTCGGCTGCACCGGCGACGACAACTGGCACGTCAAGGTTTCCGCCGACGGCGGCACCTGGCACGAGGCGCTGGTGGTCGCGGCGGCGAGCGGCAATGTCGGCATCGGCACCGCGGCGCCTTCGACGGCGCTGGATGTCGCGGGGCCGGTGCGGATGGGGAATTTCGCGGTGGCCGCCCTGCCCGATCCAGTGGCCGCCGGCGCCGGGGCGATGCTGTTCGTCACCGATGAACTGGGCGGCGCGGTGCCGGCATTTTCGGACGGCGCAGCCTGGCGCCGGGTGACGGACCGGGCCGTGGTCAGCGTCTGATCCGGCGGCGCGCGCTTCGCGCGCAAGACCGGGCTCTGGAGGGGGCGCGCGCCCTGCGCCCGCCCCGGGGATATTTTCGCCACAAGGAAGACCAGGCCTATGGCCAGGGCCTTAGCCCCCGCGCAGCAGGCGCCAGATGCTGGCCATCACGCCAAAAGCCACCCCCGAGACCGCCGCGACGGCAACGGCCGCATGCAGTTCCATGCCGGTTCCGGCCTCGGCGCCGAAGGTGAGTGCGGCGAAAAATAGGGCTCCGGTGGCGATCTGCGGGGCTCTGGGGGAGTGTCGGCGCATTCAGGTCTCCTGGTGTGAATCAGTGTATCCGTTCGCGCATTATCCACCATTCGAGGCCCGCCGCGACCCACGAGATGGCACTTGGAACGGATCGCGCGCACCTGGGCAAGCGAGGCAACGGCCTAGGCCCCGGCGCCGGTCGGATCCGTGGCATCGCGATTTCGGGACGACGCGCGCCGACACGCCTCGCACCCGCTTCGGCCGGGCTCTGGCTGATTCGTCCGCCGGCGGCGGACGCAAGCCCCGGGCCCCCCATATCTGCCTGCCGAGCCCCCCCCCCACGCGACCGGTGTCGCTTGGCGAAAACATCCCCCGGGGCTGGATCTTGCCGGGGGCCACGCTATTTTTCGCCGTGCTGACAATGGGTTTGCGCTGGCGGGAACAAGGCGGCGGATGCGAGACATACAGGTAGATCCGGGCCAGGGCGCACGATCCCGCCCCGCAGCCCCTGCCGTCCATGTCGACGGGTTGCCGCGCCCGCGCCGCCAATTCGCCTGGGTCGCAATCATCCTGGGGCTGATGCTGGCGGTATTGGACGGAACCATCGCCAACGTCGCCCTGCCCACCATCGCACAGGATTTCAACGCCCCGGCCTCGGTTTCGATCTGGATCGTCAACGGCTATCAACTGGCGATCGTGATGGCGCTGTTGCCGCTGGCCTCGCTGGGCGAGATCTTCGGCTACCGGCGGGTCTATCTGGGCGGGATCGCGCTGTTCACCCTGGCCTCGGTCGGCTGCGTGATGTCGGATTCGCTGGCCACGCTGACCATGGCGCGGGTGGTGCAGGGGCTGGGCGCGGCGGGATTGATGAGCGTCAACACCGCGGTGCTGCGTTATGTCGTGCCGCGCGACCGCTTCGGCGCGGCGCTGGGGATCAACGCGCTGGTCGTCGCGATCGCCGCCACCGTGGGGCCGGTGCTGGCCGGTGCGATGCTTAGCCGGTTAAGCTGGCAATGGCTGTTCGCGATCAACATCCCGCTGGGGGTGCTGGCGCTGGCGGTAGGCTGGCCCAGCCTGCCGCATTCGGACCGCTCGGACCACCGGTTCGACTGGATCAGCGCCGGGCTGAGCGCGCTGTCGCTGGGGCTGGTGATCTCGACCATCGATTCGATCGGACATGCGCTGAGCTGGCCGCTGGTCGCCGCCCAGGTGATCGCCTGCGTGGCGGGCTTTGCCCTGCTGGTGCGCCGCGAGGCGCAAAGGTCCCACCCGATGCTGCCGGTCGATCTGCTGCGCATCCCGATCTTCAGCCTGTCGGTGGCGGCCTCGGTCGCGGCCTTCACCACACAGCTTCTGGCCTTCGTCGCGCTGCCGTTCCTGTTTCAGATACGCATGGGTTTCCGCCCCGAAATGGTGGGCCTGCTGATGATGCCCTGGCCGCTGGCGATCGCCTTCGCCGCGCCGCTGGCGGGGCGCTTGTCGGACAGCCGATCGCCGGCGCTGCTGGGCGCGGGGGGAATGGTCTTGCTGGCGGCGGGGATGGTGTTGCTGGCGGTGCTGCCGCCACATCCGAATATCTGGGATATCGCCTGGCGCATGGCGGTCTGCGGGGTGGGCTTTGGCCTGTTCCAGGCGCCCAACAATCGCACCATGGTGGGCACCGCGCCGAAGGAACGATCCGGCGCGGCCAGCGGCGTGCTGGGCACCGCGCGGCTGACCGGGCAATCGGTGGGGGCGGCGCTGGTGGCGCTTATGCTGGCGCGGTTCGGGATGGCGGGCTCGGTCTATGCGCTTTATCTGGGCGGCGCGGCGGCCGCGCTGGCCGCGCTTTTCAGCCTCTCACGTCGCTCGATGTGGCGCGCGCCGTCCTGAGCGGGCGCGCCGGTTCCGGTTCCAGCGCGCGGCGGTAAAGGTGCCAGCTGGCGTGGCCCAGCACCGGCAGCACGACGAACAGGCCCAGAAAGCCGGGGATCATCCCCAGAAACAATAGCGCTGCGCAAAGCGCGCCCCAGGTCAGCATGGTGCCGGGATTGGCAAGGCAGGTGGTCACGCTGGTGATCATCGCGGTGACGAAATCGACCTCTCGGTCCAGCAGCAAGGGCAGGCTGACCACGGTGATCGAGAACAACAGCCCTGCGAAGGCCGCGCCCGCCAGCGTGCCGAATCCCAGCATCATCAGACCGTTGGGGGTAAGGAACACCTCCCAGGAAGAACTGATGTTGGTCATGGTCGAGACGCCGAGAAACAGCGCGAAGATCATGTGCGACAGGAAGTTCCAGAACAGAAAGAAGATCACGATCACCGCCGCCATGGAAGGGATCTGGCGGTCCTTCTGGCGAAACACCACGCGCAGGATCCCGGCCATGTTGGTGCGCTCGCCCCGTTCCAGCCGGTGGCTGACCTCATAAAGCCCGACCGCCGCGAAGGGCGCGAGGATCGGAAAGCCCGCCGCGGCCGGCAAGCTGACCCAGAGATAGCCGGAAATCGCCAGAAGCCAGACCAGCGCCAGCCCGCCCAGCACGAAGATCCCCGAGAACACCAGCCCGCAGCGCGGGGCGGTGCGGAAATCGCGCCAGCCTTGGCGCAGCGCCCAGGTCAGATCCTGCAGGCCGATCATGCGCACCACCGGTATTCCGGATGCCTGTAGATGAGCCTCGTCTCGGGTCATGCAATCCTCCTTGAACGAAGGCTAAGGGAGGACGGGGTCTTGGGCAATGTCCGTGAGGATTCCGCCGGACGGGCGGCGCGAAACCCGGCCCTTCGCCGCAGGAAAGGCGATCCGGTTGCCGGTGCGGCAGGGGATGCCGACGCGGCGGGCGGGGGCTTTGCCCCCTGCAACGCCGGGATATTTCCATCAGAATGAAGACGGAACACGGACAGGTTCCCGCACGGGGCGCAGCCGGTCCCGGTCTGGCATGGCGTCATGGCCGGGGCGCGCGCGGTCGGGTCAGAGATCGGAGCGGGCTTCGGCGCGGCTTTTACCGGCGACGTCCATCGCCAGGGTCGCGGCCATGAAGGGGTCGAGGTCGCCGTCCAGCACGCCCTGGGTATCCGATGTCTCGTGCCCGGTGCGCAGGTCCTTAACCATCTGGTAGGGCTGCAACACATAGGACCGGATCTGGTTGCCCCAGCCGGCCGAGCCCTTGGCCTCGTGCGCCTCGTTGATCGCCGCGTTCCGCCGATCCAGTTCCATCTGATAAAGCCTTGATTTCAAGGCATTCATGGCGATCTCGCGGTTCTGGTGCTGCGATTTCATCGACGAGGTCACCACGATCCCGGTCGGCAGGTGGGTGATCCGTACCGCCGAATCGGTGGTGTTCACATGCTGCCCGCCGGCCCCCGACGAGCGGTAGGTGTCGATGCGGATATCCGAGGGGTTCACCTCGACCTCGATATTGTCGTCGACCACCGGATAGACCCAGACCGAGGCAAAGGAGGTTTCGCGCGTACCCTTGCCGAAGGGCGAGATCCGGACCAGCCGATGCACGCCCGATTCCGACTTCAGCCAGCCATAGGCGTTGTGGCCCGAAATCTTGTAGGCGCAGGACTTGATCCCGGCCTCGGAGCCCGCCTCTTCAGATTGCAGCTCGACCTTGAAGCCGCGTTTCTCGGCCCAGCGCACATACATCCGTTGCAGCATCTGGGCCCAGTCGCAGGCCTCGGTGCCGCCGGCGCCGGCGTTGATCTCGAGGAAGGTGTCATTGGCGTCGGCCTCGCCGTCCAGAAGTGCCTCCAGCTCCTTCTCGGCGGCCCTGTCGCGCAGGCCGCGCAGCGCGTCCTCGGCCTCGGCCACGACCTCGGCGTCGGCCTCGGCCTCGCCCATCTCGATCAGCTCGACATTGTCGGACAATTCCTTGGCGATGCCTTCATAGGTGCCCAGCGCGTCCATCAGCGCCTGGCGGTCGCGCATCAGCTTCTGCGCGCGGGCGGGATCGGACCACAGATCGCCATCCTCGATCATCGCATTGAATTCCTCCAGCCGGTGCGGCGCCGTCTCGACGTCGAGCCGCTGGCCCAGCAGGCTCAGGCTTTTCTCGATCTCGGAGACGATGGACTGGATCTCGGCGCGCATTTGGGCCCCTTCGGCTATCGCGGGTTGGAAAGGTGAAACCGGTGACACGGTTCACGCGAAATGGACGATCGGTGATAACGTCATCCCCGGCCCCGGGCAAGCTTAGTAAAGCCCGCCCGAGTTGACGGTGCCGAAGGTCGCCTTGCCGGGCAGCACCTTGACCTTGCCCGACGAGGTGGTGACGGTCTGTTTCTGCCCGACCCCGCCGTCAGAGGTGGGGTCGTTCTCGCCCGGGGTGAACAGCGGCAGGTTCGACCCCATCTTGAAACCGCCGTCGACCACGCCGATACCCAGGCCCGGCGCATCCCCGTCACGGAAGTAGATCGACACGACATCGGGTCCGGTCGCAGAAGGGTCCATCGCGGCTCCGGTGTAGCGATCCACGTTGACGAAATGCCCGCCGGGCGGGACCGGGAAGGTGGTGCCACCGTATTTCTTCACCGCCTTTTGCATGAATTCGTTGAACACCGGCGCGCAGAGCGTGCCGCCATAGGCGCCTCGGCCCAATGAGCGCGGCGTGTCATAGCCCATGTAGCAGCCCGCCACGAGGTTGGTGGTGAAGCCGATGAACCACACGTCCTTGGAATCGTTCGTCGTGCCGGTCTTGCCCGCCACCGGCACCGGCAGGTTCACCCGGCCCGCGGCGGTGCCCGATTTCACGACCCCCTCCATCATCTTGATCAGTTCGTAATCCGCGATCGGGTCCAACACGCGCTGGCGATTGGATTCGATGGTGGGGGACTGGCCGGGGGGCAGGTTCGGATCCTTGCAATCGGTGCAGATGCGCTGATCGTGGCGGTAGATCGTCTTGCCGAACCGGTCCTGCACCCGCGATACCAGCGAAGGCGTCACCCGTTCGCCGCCATTGGCGATCATCGAATAGGCGCCCATCAGCTTGAACAGCGATGTCACCTGACTGCCCAGCGCGTTGGCGATGTAGTGCTGCATCGGATCGTAGACGCCGAAGCGTTCGGCATAACGCGCGACCGTGTCCATGCCGATCTGTTCGGCGATGCGGATGGTCATCAGGTTGCGCGAATGGATCAGGCCGGTGCGCATCGGCGTCGGCCCGTAATACTTGTCCTCGGCGTTCTTCGGCCGCCACAGGCCCTGGGGCGTGTTCACCTCGATCGGGGCGTCGATCACGATCGTCGCCGGGGTGAAGCCGTCGTCGAGCGCCGCGCCGTAGATGATCGGCTTGAAGGAGGAACCGGGCTGGCGTTCGGCCTGGGTAGCGCGGTTGAAGCTGGAGTTCTGGTAGGAAAAGCCGCCCTGCATCGCCAGCACCCGGCCGTTGCGCGGATCCATCGCCATGAAGGCGCCCTCGATCTGCGGGATCTGGCGCAGCGACCATTGCTGAAAGCTGCCGTCCTTGGCCCGCTCTGCCTTGACGAAGACCACATCCCCCGGCTTGAGCAGCGCATCCAGATCACGCGCGCGAACAATCTTGCCGTCGTGTTCGCGCTTGTGGGTCCAGACCAGATTCTTGTCGGTCAGCTCATGGCCCTCGGGGGCATTGTCGGGCACCCCCTCGATCCCCAGATCGGCCGAGGTCTTCTTCACCGACAGCACCACGGCCGGATGCCAGCCGGGCACATCGCGCGCCACATCGGTATTGGCCAGCGCCGCGCGCCACTTGACTTCGGTCTTCAGATCGGCGGCCGGGATCGTCTTGCCGGTGCCGCGCCAAACCCCTTTGCTGCGGTCGAACTTCTCCAGCCCGTGGCGCAGTGCCTCGGCCGCCCATTGCTGGGTCTGGGGATCAACAGTGGCGCGGATCGTCAGGCCGCCGCCGAAGAATTCCTGCTTGCCGAAGGTTTCCGACAGCTCGCGCCGGATCTCGTCAGTGAAGTAGTCGCGCGGCGGAAGCTTTTCGCGGAAGGCGGGGAAATCGCCGTTCTGCACGCTGCGCAGGGGCTGCTTCTCGGCGTTCTCGGCCACCGCCTTGGTGAGGTAGCCGTTCAGATACATCTGGTTCAGCACATAGTTGCGCCGGGCGGTCGCGGCCTTCTTGTCGCGCACCGGGCCCAGTTGCGACGGCGCCTTTGGCAGCGCGGCCAGATAGGCGGCCTCGTCCGGGGTCAGCTGGCTGAGCGTCTTGTTGAAATAGGTCTGCGCCGCCGCCGCCACGCCGTAGGAATTCGCGCCAAGGTAGATCTCGTTCAGATAAAGCTCCAGCACCCGGTTCTTCGAGAAGGTCTGGCTGATCCGGTAGGACAGGATCAGCTCCTTCACCTTGCGCTCGATCGTGCGGTTGCCCGACAGCAAGAAGTTCTTGGCCACCTGCTGGGTGATGGTCGAGCCGCCGCGAATCCGGCGACCGTGGGATTTGACGATCTCCACCACGGCCGCGGCGATGCCCTGCACGTCGAAACCCGGATCGGTGTAGAAGGTCTTGTTTTCGGCCGAAATGAAGGCGTCCTTGACCAGCGGGGGGATGTCGCGGATCGGCGTGTAGATCCGCCGCTCGTGCGCGAATTCGTCGATGATCTGGCCTTCGCCGTTGTAGATCCGGCTGATCGTCGGCGGCGTGTACTGGGCCAGCAGTTCATAGCTGGGCAGATCGCGCGAATACATCCAGAACATCCCGACGCCCATCAGTCCGCCGAAAACAAGGGACATCGTCAGGAAGGAATAGATGGCGCCAAAAAAGGAAAGAATTGCCCGGATCAAGGATCGCCCCACGTCAAAATCGCTCCTCATATACGCACTCGCCCCCCCGGGGTCAAAACAAGAGCGTCCGCGCCCGCGCCGTTTTCCGCCACAGCGCGTCACATGGACGCGAGAAGAGGGCGCAAGGCGGGCGCGCGATTGCATGACCCGGGGCGCGTAGCGGGCCAAAACAGGGGCCAGTTCGGGCGGGCCGCGCCAGCCCCGCCCGGGCGCGCGCCACGTCCTTCACGCGTGCGCCGGGCGGAAGCGGGCCCCGCTAGCGCCGCAAGAGCGCCGCCTGCGCCGCATCCTTCACCGCCCAGGCACGGATGCCGCGGACGATTGCCGCGACCATGCGGTCCTGCCAGGCCGGATCCTCCAGCCGCTTGCGGTCCCGGGGCGAAGACAGAAAGCCCAGTTCCAGCAGCGCCGAGGGGATGTCGGGGGATCGGATCACCGCGAAATCGGCCTCTTCATGGGCGGGGTCGTGCATCCGGATGCCGGCGTGCCGGATCACCTGGACCAGATCGCGGGCAAAGGCATCCGATCGTGGCATGTTGTCGGCCTGCGCCATGCTCATCAGCAGGCCGGCGACGATATCGTCGGTTCCCGACAGATCGACGCCCGACAGCAGATCGTCGCGGTTGTGATGTTCGGCCAGCAGCGCCGAGGCCCGGTTGGTCGCCTTGCGCGACAGCGTATAGACGGTGGCGCCGGTCGCATGCCCGACCGGGATCGCATCGGCATGAAGCGACAGGAACAGATCCGCCCCCGCCTCGCGCGCGACCGAAACCCGCGTCTCGAGCGGCACGAAGACATCGGCATCGCGTGTCATCACCACGTCGAAACCGCCCGCGCGCAGCAGCGCCTCGCGCAGTTTTCGCGCCACGGCCAGCACGATATCGGCCTCGTGTTCCTTGCCATAGACCGCGCCCGGGTCGATGCCGCCATGGCCAGGGTCGATCACGACCATCAGCGGATGGTCCCCGGTCTGGCGGTGCTTCGACAGGCCGATCTGCGCGGGCTTCGGCAGCGACCAGCCCGGGGGGTCGGGGCGTGCGGCGGCAGTGGCGAAATCGGCCTCGGACTCGGGGCGCAGTCGCAGATGCACCACCGCGCCGCCCGCGCCGCCCTGATCGGTGCGCATCTCGGCCGTCGCGACACCGAAGGGGCCGTCAAGTTCCAGAACCAGCCGCGACCAGCCCGGGCGCAGCGGGCCGGCGCGCAAGGCCTTGATATGGCGGGATTGCGACAGCGACATGCGCGAGACATCGCCCCAGTCGACTTCTCGGAAATCGACGACCAGCCGGGCGGGATGGTCCAGCACCCGGACCCGCCAGGGCACCGGCTGGCTGATCGCCAGGCGCACCGCGATGTCGCCGCCGCTGTCGGTAATGGCCGACGCCCGCGGCTCGAACCGCGCAAGCGCCGACAGCGCCGGTTCGGCATGACCAAGCGGCGCGGCCAGAAGCCACGCCAGGAAACCCAGCCTGAAAATCGCGACAAGCCTGCTCATGCCTCGCCTTTTTCGGCCACATTAGCGCAAGCGGGACGGGCGGGGAACGCCCCGCGCGCGCCGTAGCGAACAGGTGTTGCCTCCCAGCCGCCACCCCAACCGTCACCCAGGCGGGCACATCGTCAGAGCCGCGCGACCACACCCTTGACCAGCACCGGCCCCGTTGGCTGCCCCGTGCGCGAGCCCCCCATGGGTTCCAGGCTGACCGCCAATTCCGCGCCTGGCGGCAGCGCCGGCACCGCCGCCCGGTACAGATGGCCGCGCAACAGGCCCAACGAGACCGGCGCCCCGGATCGGTCGATCAGCCACAATTCGTAATCGTGCCCCGGCCCGGCCGGCGGCCCCAGGGTGCGGGTGACCTGCAATTCGCGGGTTGCGGGGCTCCACTCGGCGGAGAAGGCCAGCTTCACGCCGCGCTGTTCCAGCGTGGCGGCGGAACGGGGCGCCGTCGGGCGCTGGCCGCCGGCCTGCCAGAACACCACGACCGCCAGCGCCAGCGCCAGCGCCGCCGTCAGGACGAAAATCGCGCGCAGCAAGTAGCGCCGGCGGCCGGGCGCGCGGTTGCCGAACAGACGCACCTCGATCCCGGGCAGCAGGTCGGGCGCAGGCAGGGGGTCGGCTGCGGGGCGCGGATCCTTCGCGGCCCGGCCGGGCGCGGCGGGTTTGGTGCGCCGCCGTTCGGCCGCGCAATCGCGGGCGATGGCAGTCAGCCAGGCCATCGCCCCTTCCCGCGCCGGATCGAAGCGCTTCGCGCGCTGCCAGATGCGGGCGAATGTCTCTTGCAGCGCGTCCTCGGCCTCGGCCCGGTCGCGCAGGATGTGCAAGATGGCCGCGAAAAGCCTGTCCGCCGCCGCATCGTAAAGATCGCGCAGCGCGGCGCGGTCGCGCGCGGCGAGCCGCCCGATCAGATCGGCAAGGGGATCGGCGCTCATGCCTGCCGCCCCGCCGCGCCGCCGGCTTCGGCCGTGATCGTTTCGAGACTCATGCAAGAACCCTTTGCCCGCATGGGCGCGGGCGTGCGGCGATTTGAACAGACCCTTCCCGCCCCGGCAAGAGGGGCGGATCGGCCTGAGTCCGCCACCACCAAGGGTCGGCGCGGAGCAGGCGCGCCGGGCTGCATGGCCCTATCGAAGCATGGCGGCACTGGGGTCCGCGACAGCGTGCCGCGGCAAGGCGCTGCCACCAGGGCCACCGCCATCGCGCCGCCCCCCGAGGCGCCCGCCTGCATGGCGCGGGCGGCGCGCGTCGCACTGCTTGCGTGGGCCCGCCTCTGCCCAAAGGCCGAAACGGGCCTCCCCCGTCGAAGGCCCGCTCAGGCCGCGCGGAGCGCGGTCAGAGCCTTTGCACCTTGCCAGTCAGCAGCATCGGCCCCGAAGGCTTCGCCGCCAGGCCGTCGCTAGTTGGCTCCAGCGTGACGCCGAGCTTGGCGTCGCGCGGGATATGCGAGATCAGGGTGACGTTTTCTTCGCCGCGCAGCATCATCAGCGGCTGCACCGCGCCATCCGCGCGCAGCAGCCAGATCTGATAATCCTTGCCCGGCGCCGGTGCCGGCCCGCCCGTGCGCAGCACTTCGAACTTGCGGCTGCCCGGATCCCAGGCCGCCGCGAAGATCAGCTGATTGCCACCGGCTTCCAGCGTTGCGGCATACAGTTCGGGCGGCGGGGTGGTGTCGCGCACCGCGATCGCGGTCAGCGCCGCGACCACTGCGATCGCGGCGACCCCGCCGAACATCGCAACCGCCATCCGCTTGAGGTTGCTTTGCTGCACGGCCACCGGCGTGCCGAAGATGCGCGCCTCGATCATGGTCAGCAGATCCGGCGCGGAAACCGCCGCATAGGCCGCATTCAGCGGCGCCAGCCGCGCCCGCCACAGCGCGACATGGGCGGCAAAGGCGGTATCATGCAGATTGGCCAGACGTCTTTGCACCATGCGGCGCTCTTCCAGGCTTAGCGAGCCCAGCACGAATTCCGCCGCCAGCATCCCATCCTCAGAGCAGTCGTCGTCTGGCACCACGAGCCCCGGCAATGCCTTCGGTTCCCCGACGGCGGCGATCTGGCGGAAGGCATCGTGCAGAAGCGGGCGCACCTCGGCTTCCTGCTTACCGCAGGCCGCGGCGATCTCGGCATGGGTCAGCCCGCCCAGATAGGCGGCGGTGATCGCCTGCGCACAGCGCGGTTCGACCCGCGACAGGCCTTCGGGATGGCGCAAATCCGCCTCATGCGCCATAAACGCGGTCTCGTGGCCCGATCCGTCGGCAGGCACCGGGCCGCGGGCGCGACGCCTGTCGATCGCGCTGTCGCGCGCCATGCAGATCAGGAAATCCAGCCCTCGTTCGCGATCGGGATTGAATCGCCCCGCGTGCAGCCAGATCCGGGTGAACAGATCCTGCACGGTCAACTCGGCCTCGGCCTTGTTGCCCAGAATGCGCAACGCGACCCCGTAGAGTTTGGCCGAAACGGTTCGGTAGAGCCCTCGGAACGCCTCGCGGTCCTGCTGGGCAATCCTCAACAATAGGCCCGCACTGGGGCCGGTGTGATCAGTCATCAGCGCCTCCTCCTGCGACCGCCCTCCCGGTCGCTGCCGATGTTGAACGAGACATCTGGCAAAGGCACGATCGCATTCAGATGGGGGAAGGGATCAGTGGCGTGCGGCAGCGCGTTCGCGTTGACGAAATGCTCCTGAAACCTCGGTTCTATCGCCGTCTCCACCTTGTGAATGCCGCGTACCACGGCCTCGATCTCGCTGCGGGCTTCGGTGTTGCACAGGGCAATCCGCGCTCCCGTTCCAGCAGCATTGCCCGCCGAGATCACATTTTCAAGAGCAACATCCGGAATCATGCCGATGGCCATTGCATGCTTTGGCGAAATATGCGCCCCGAACGCCCCGGCCAGGACCACCCGGTCGACGGTGTCGATGCCCAGTTCATCCATCAGCAGCCGCGCCCCGGCGTACAGCGCCGACTTGGCCAGCTGGATCGCGCGGATATCGCCCTGGGTGACGCTGATTATCGGGCCACCATCGGGACTTGCGTCGTGAATCAGGTAGCTGTGCGTGCGGCCCTGCGCGACCATCCGGGGCGTGCCGACCTGCGCGGCCGAGCCGATCAGGCCCTTCGCGTCGACGATGCCGGCCATGCGCATCTCGGCCACCGCCTCGATGATGCCCGACCCGCAGATCCCGGTGATTCCAGTGCCTGCGATGGCCTCCTGGAATCCGGGCTGATCGGACCATATGTCGCAGCCGATCACCCGGAATCGCGGCTCCTTGGTGACCGGGTCGATCTCGATCCGCTCGATCGCGCCGGGTGCGGCGCGCTGGCCCGAACTGATCTGCGCCCCCTCGAAGGCCGGCCCGGTGGGAGAGGAGCAGGCCACGACCTTTTCCTTGTTGCCCAGAAGCAGCTCGGCATTGGTTCCGACATCGACGATCAGCACCATGTCCTCGGATTTCTGCGGCTGCTCGGCCAGCGCCACGGCGGCGCAATCGGCACCCACATGTCCGGCGATGCAGGGCAGGATGTAGATCCCGGCGCGCGGGTTGATCGCCGAAAGCTGCAGATCGGGGGCCTGCAGGTCAAGCGCGCTGGACACCGCCAGCGCGAAGGGCGCCTGGCCCAGTTCGACCGGGTCGATGCCCAGAAGCAGATGATGCATCACGGGATTGCATACGATCACCGCCTCGACGATCTGGGGCGGCTCGATCTTCGCCGCCTCCGCCAGATCCTCGGCCAGGCCATCAAGCGCCTCGCGGACCGCGCGGGTCATTTCGACATCGCCGCCGGGGTTCATCATCGCGTAGCTCACCCGGCTCATCAGATCCTCGCCGAAGCGGATCTGCGGGTTCATCACCCCGGCCGAGGCCGCGACCGAACCGTTGCGCAGATCCACCAGATGCGCCGCAATCGTGGTCGAGCCCAGATCGACCGCAAGGCCATATAGCCGCCCCTCGTAGAAGCCGGGCCAGATGTCGATCAGCCGGGGGTGGGCGTCGTGATTGCCCTGGCTCAGCGCCACCGTCACCTTCCACTCCCCTTTTCGCAGCGCCGGCTGCAATTGGCGCAGCACGTCGAGATTGGCGCTGATCTCGGGGATCTCCCATTGATCCTTCAGCGCCGCCTTCAGCCGCTCCAGATCGCCGGTGGGGACATGCATGTCGGGCTCGGCCACCTCGACGTAGTAAAGCCGCGTGGCCGGGTCCATCACGATCGGCCGGGCATCGGCCTCCTTGCGCACCACCTGCTTGTGAACCTGGCTTTCGCGCGGAACATCGATCACCACGTCGCCCATGATCCTGGCCTGACAGCCCAGGCGCCGACCTTCCTTGAGGCCGCGCACCCGGTCATAGCGTTCCTCGACGGCGTTCCATTCGCTCAGCGCGTCGGGCTTCACATGGACGCCGTGCTTGGGGAATTCGCCGTAGCCCGGCGTGATCTGGCATTTCGAGCAAATCCCGCGCATCCCACAGACGGAATCGAGATCGACCCCCAATTGCCGTGCCGCCTGCAGCACCGGGGTGCCCCGGGCCACCCGGCCCCGCTTGCCCGAGGGCGTGAAGATCACCAGCGCGTCGTCGTCAGCCATGAACCGCTCCTTCGTCCTGCCTCCGTTCTAGGGGCTGCCGCAGGCGGTGCAATGGGCGTTTGCGGCATCCGGCGGCCGATCCTCGCCGCTTTGGCTGGTCGCGAGGCCGCGGCGGGGGCTCTGCCCCCTGCGCCCCCGGAGTATTTGGGCCAAAGTGAAAGCAGAAGGGGCGTTCTTTGTTCTTCACCTTGGAAAATATTCCATGGGGTCGCCATCGGTCCGATCGACAATGGCAACGGGGTGCGCCCCCCGGCGCCGGGGGCTACAGCCGCACTAGCCGCGCAGGTAATCGATCAGCATCCGGGTGGAGGCGTCCTTGGTATCCGCGTCGGCGCCTTCCTCCAGCATCGGGACCAGCGTGGCGGCCAGTTCCTTGCCAAGCTCTACCCCCCATTGATCGAAGCTGTTGATCCCCAGAATGACGCCTTCGACGAACACCCGGTGTTCATAGAGCGCGATGATCTGGCCCAGGGTGAAGGGGGTGAGCCGAGGATAGAGCAGCGTGGTGGAAGGCCGGTTGCCCGGGAAGACCCGGTGCCGGGCCTGCCGTTCCAGTTCGTCGCCCCGCAGCCCCTTGCGCGCCATGGCCGCGCGGGCCTCGTCAAGCGAGCGGCCGCGCATCAGTGCCTCGGACTGCGCCAGGCAATTGGCCGCCAGCAGCCGGTGCATCGGCGCGAGTTCCGGCTCATGTCCCTCGCGCGCCAGCAGGAATTCGCAAGGAACGACCCGCGTCCCCTGGTGGATCAGCTGGTAGAAGGCATGCTGGCCGTTGGTCCCCGGTTCTCCCCAGACCACCGGGCCGGAATTCATCGGCAGCGTGGTGCCGTCCATCGCGACGCGCTTGCCGTTCGATTCCATCTCGAGCTGCTGAAGATAGGCGGGCAGCCGCGCCAGGTGCTGGTCGTAGGGCAGCACCGCGCGGGTGGCATAGCCGCAGATCTGGTTGTGCCAGACCCCCACCAACGCCAGCAGCACGGGCAAGTTGTCGACGAAAGCCGCGGTGCGGAAGTGATTGTCCATGGCGCGGCCGCCGGCGAGGAAATCGTCGAAACGTTCGGGCCCGATGGCGATCATCAGGCTAAGCCCCACCGGACCCCACATCGAATAGCGCCCGCCGACCCAATCGGCAAAGCCGAAGACCCGCTGGGGCGCGATGCCGAAGGCCGCGGTCTTGTCCTCGGCCGTCGAGACGGCGGCGAATTGCGCCGCCGGATCGGTGACGCCCGCCGCCATCCAGTCGCGCGCGGCGGCGGCGTTGGCCATCGTCTCCTGCGTGGTGAAGGTCTTCGAGGCCACGATCACCAGCGTCGTCGCCGGATCGAGCGGCGCCAGAACGTCATGGATATGGGCCGGATCGACGTTCGAGACGAAATGCGTCCGCGGCCCGTCGGCATAGGGGGCAAGCGCCTGCGCGCCCATCGCCGGGCCCAGGTCCGAGCCACCGATGCCGATATTGACCACATCGGTGATCGCGCCTCCCTGTCCGGCGAAGCGGCCCTCGCGCACGTCGCGGGCGAAGGCGGACATGCGGGCGTGAACCTCGCGCACCGCGGGCATCACGTCGGCGCCGTCGACCGTGACCTTGGCGTTCAGGTCGCGCAGCGCCGTATGCAGGACCGCGCGGTCCTCGGTCTCGTTGATCTTGGCGCCCGCGAACATGGCGTCACGGCGGCGGGCAACACCGGCCTCCTCGGCCAGCCGGATCAACAGCGCCCGGGCTGTGGCGTCGATGTTTGTCTTCGAATAATCGAACAGGATGCCCTCTGCTCGCGCAGAAAACTCGGCCGCCCGATTTTCATTTTCGAACAATTGCGCCAAGGCGCGCTGCCCCACCGATGCCTGATGCGCGGCAAGGTCATCCCAGGTGCTCATGGTTGTCCCCTATTCGGCCCAGTGGACGGTGGCATCGTCCAGCACGGCGCGGATCGGCGCCTCGGCCGGCGAAAGCTTGGCCGCCTTCTCCAGCGCCGCGCGCTTCTCGGGGCCGGTGATCAACACATGGATCTTCATCGCTTCCTTCAGCACCGGCATCGACAGGGTGATCCGCGCCTCGTTGGCTCCGGGCACGCGAATCGGCACCAGAAGCGGCGCGTCGGCGGCCAACGCCGCATCGGCGCCCTCCGCGCCCGGAATGATCGAGGCGGTATGCATGTCGCCCCCCATCCCCAGCAGCAGCACCGAGATCGGCAGATGCGGGCGCACGGCTTCGGTCAGGTCGTCAAGCCGGGCCTCGGGCGTCTCGGCACCGTTGTAAAGCGACACGAATTGCGCCGCCGCGGCCTTGTGCTGCATCAACCGGCTGCGCACCAACCGCGCGTTCGACCGCGGCGCGTCCTCGGGCAGCCAACGCTCATCGCCCGGCAGGATCGACACCCGGCCCCAATCCAGATCGATATCGCCCAGCACATCGAAGACCGCCCCCGGCGTGGTGCCGCCGGGCACGCAGAAGGTGGCGCGCGGCTCGCGGCGCAGGAAATCCCCCAGTTCGGAGGTCAGCTTGTCGGCCAGCGACAGGAACATCATGTCACGGTCCGGATATTCGACGAATTTCATCCGCGTATCTCCCTCCAGCGGCGGCCATCCCGGTGCATCAGCATCAGCGCGTCCTCGGGCCCCGAAGAACCCGGATCGTAGCCATGCGGACGCTCGCCGCGATCTTCCCAGGCGGCGATGATCGGATCGGCCCAGGCCCAGGCGGCCTCGACCTCGTCGCCGCGCATGAACAAGGTCTGGTTGCCCCGGATCACATCCATGATCAGGCGCTCGTAGGCGTCGGGGATATCGGCGTCTTCCGACAACCAATCGGCGAAGGACATGTCCAGCGGCATTTCGGTCAATCGCATTCCGCCCGGCCCCGGTTCCTTGATCATCACCGTCAGGGTCATGCCCTCGTCCGGTTGCAGCCGGATCGCCAGCACGTTCTCGCGCCAGGCGTCGTCCTCGTCGAAGATCGAATGCGGCGGCTCCTTGAAGGTGATGGCGATCTCGGAAATCCGGTTGC
Organism: Allgaiera indica; assembly: GCF_900106675.1. GTDB lineage: Bacteria > Pseudomonadota > Alphaproteobacteria > Rhodobacterales > Rhodobacteraceae > Acidimangrovimonas > Acidimangrovimonas indica. The sequence goes on along the minus strand of NZ_FNOB01000015.1, from coordinate 3,664 downwards.
GCAGCTTCTTGCCGGTGCGCAGGTAGAACGGCACCCCCTGCCAGCGCCAGTTCGAGATCCCCACCTTCAGCGCGATATAGCTTTCGGTGCGGCTGTGGGCGTTGCCGACATCCTCGGTGTAGGAGGGTTCGGCCTTGCGCCCCTCGCGCGCGGGCATGCCGCGGTACTGGCCCCGCACGATCTCGTCATGGCCCACCCCGGTCAGCGCGCGGATCACCTTGAGCTTCTCGTCGCGCACGGCGTCGGGTTCGAACTTGTAGGGCGGCTCCATCGCGATCAGGCACAAAAGCTGCATCATATGGTTTTGCACCATGTCGCGCATTGCGCCGGCGCGGTCGTAATATTCACCGCGCCCGCCGACACCCACCGTTTCGGCCACGGTGATCTGGACATGATCCACATGCTGGGCGTTCCACAGCGGCTCGAACAACGAATTGGCAAAGCGCACCGCCATCAGGTTCTGGACGGTTTCCTTGCCCAGGTAATGGTCGATCCGATATATCTGGGTTTCATTGAAATGCGCCGCAAGCGTGGCGTTCAGCGCCCGGGCCGAGGCCAGATCGCGGCCGAAGGGCTTTTCCACCACGATCCGGCTGTCGCCATCAGCGATGCCGTATTCATGCAGCTTCTCGGCCAGCGCGCCAAACAGCGACGGCGCGACCGAAAAATAGAAGGCCCGCACCACCCCGTCGCGCATCAGCGCCTTGAGGGAATCCCAGCCATCCGACCCCTTGGCATCCGTCGCGACATAGGACAGCCGCGCCAGGAAGGCCTGGATCTGGGCCTTGTCTCGATGCCCCGGCTCGACGAATTCGGCGATCGCCTCGGCCACGAAGGCGCGATAGGCATCCTCGTCCATCTCAGAGCGCGCGGCAGCGATGATCCGTGCGTCCTCGGGCATCTGGCCGGCAAGGAACCGCCGGTAAAGCCCGGGCAGGATCTTGCGCCGGGCAAGATCGCCGGTGCCGCCGAAGATCACCAGGTCGAACGGATCGACCGGAATTACTCGTGAGACCATCTGCCCTCGCTTCCACCGCGTTACGGATGCTCGTTAGCGCTAACGGATGTCGTTTTAGCCGCAGCGCTCCGATGAGTCTAGCACCCCATTCCGGTGCAGCAAGGGGCGGCTGGAAGCGCGGTCGGCGAAGGCCCGCCTTGCCATGCCCCGCAAATGTGCAGACGATGCCCTGCCCCCCCCCCCTTGAGTCCGTCGTTCATGACAAGAGGCTGCGGGTTTATGCTGTGCTACGCGAAGCGCCCTCGGGCGTTATCAGAGTTTCCGCCGTTCATCAGGCACACGGGCTGGCTGCGTCCCCCGATTTCATCAGCATGACCGGGACCTTGCGCCGATCGCGCTGAGGGATCGATGCTTATTGTAACACCTACGCCAAGCCTCCAGCTTTTCGCCACATCTTCAAGGGACAGAAACCAGTGCTGGTTCAGACACTCAGCCCGGGACCGGCCATGGAACGCTTCGATGAACGCATTGTCGGTCGGTTTTCCCGGTCGAGAGAGGCTGAGGGTCACGCCACGCTGAACGGCCCAGAGGTCCATGTGACGGGACGCGAATTCGCTGCCCTGGTCGACCCGGGTGGTCTTCGGATAGCCGGTCTTCCCGCAAACGCGGTCCAACGTCGTGGCCGCATCCTCGCCGCGGTATCTGTGGCGCGCGTCAAGGACGGGGACGTGAGCCGCGAGAAGGTGTCTACGACCGTCAATATGCTCATTCTCAGTTTTTTGCCCGTCGCCAGTTGATCGTGAACGAAGTCCCTAACCCAGACCTCGTTCGGACCGACAGCCCCGGCACGGTCGTCACGCAGCTTGGCCTTCACCCGCCGCTTCGGGTTCTTGTTCCCGAGTCGCAAACCCAACTCTCCGTAAATCCGATAGATTTTCTTGATGTTGATGTTCCATCCCTCGCGCTCGAGCAGGATGTGAACCCGCCGACAGCCATAACGCACACGCGTTTCGCAGATCTCCCGGATCCGCTCGGCGACGGCGGCCTGATCGGCGCGGCGGGACTTGTAGCGAAACGTCAAACGGTCGAACCCGATGGCCCCATAGGCCTTACGGATCGAGACCGCCCAATCGCGGCACATCCCGAGAACCAGTTCGCGCTCGCGATCAGGCCCCAGAACTTTCGGCGGGTGACGACCGCTCGCCATTGTCCTCGGACCAATGGCGGACATGGCCGCCGAGCGCCTCGGTCCAGCAGGTCTCGATCTCCGACATCACCTTGAGCTGGCCGAGGCTGACATGTCCGGCATTGGCCCGCCGCCACGCGGACCCATGGGCACGGAAGATATCAGCGATCTCCAGCGCTGGCCGGGGCAACGCCCCCGCCCGTCACTCCAGGCTTCGCTTCACGGTCCGGTCCTGCGGTCTCCTCAGGGCCTCGAACGGGCTGACGACATCGCGGATCGTCCGGGTCGCCACATGGGTATACTGGGCGGTGGTGGTGAGCTTGGCATGGCCGAGCAGCACCTGGATCACGCGGACATCGGTATTGGCCTCCAGCAGATGCGTCGCGAAGCTGTGGCGCAACGTGTGCAGGGTGGCGGGCTTGGCGATGCCCGCCATCTGCTTGGCCGAGGTGAAGGCCCGGTTCAGTTGACGCGGCGACATCGGGTTGATCTTCGGCTTGCCGGGGAACAGCCAGCCCTCGGGGCGGGCCTCGCGCCAGTAGTCGCGCAGCAGCTCCAGCAGCCCCGGCGCCAAGATGATCTTGCGATCCTTCTTGCCCTTGCCCTGCTCGACATGGATCAGCATCCGGTCGCTGTCGATGTCGCTGAGCTTGAGGTTGCACACCTCCGCGGCTCTCAGGCCGGCCCCGTAGGAGATGCTGAGCGCCGCGCGGTATTTGAGACCCGGCCCGGGGCGGCCATCAGCAGATCGGACACCTCCTCAACGCTGAAGACGACCGGCAACTTCCGCGGTTGGCTGCGGAACTGCATGTAGCGCTTCATGTCTTCGCGCCCGCAGGTCATACCGAAGAAGAACCTGAGCGCCACGATGCACGCGTTGAACGTGGTCGGCGTGATCCCGGTGTCGGTCATGTACAACTGGTAGGCGTGAAGCTCCTCCGGCGTGGCCGCATCAGGGGGTCGCTTCAGGAACGCGGCGAAGTCCTTGATCGCCCGGATGTGGGCCTGCTGGGCCTTCTCGCCCATCCCGCGGATACGCATGCCTTCGATCATCCGCTCGCGAAGCAGTGTGGTTCTCTCCTCGTCATGCGAACCTCCTGTCTGACAATTGAGAGACCCCAATCGTCGGACAGAACGGACAGGCCCAAATGCACAGCGTTCAGATCATCGCGGACCACCAGCCACAGGCGCCAATGCCGCGCGAGCGGCTTCGGCCCTGGGCCGCTCTTTCCCCAAACATCAACTCCACGAGCGCCGCGCGTGAGCGCGACACCGCCCGCGCCATGCAAGCAACTGCGGTCGCCTGGCCGAGCCACGATTCATCTTGCAGCGGTGCTAAAGAAAATGAGACCCGGAATTCGGCCCGAACGCTGACCGCACCACCGCGCCGTGCGCCGTGCACATGCGGCTGAAGGCCAAGAGCCTTGAGCTACTCCCCGTCTCTTGGACAGGATCTGGCGTAAATTAAGCTACTCGTTGCACCTGCTGATCGGGTTGATTGATATCATTTCTCTGCCAAT
>NZ_FNOB01000024.1 GCF_900106675.1 Allgaiera indica | reverse complement strand
CTTGGTGTTCATGCCGCCCTTTGTCCGGCCAATCAGGCGTCCACGCCCCCCTTTTTCACGCCCATGCTGGTCGCTGTTCGGTGTGCCTTCAGGTAAGTGGCGTCGATCATCACAGTCTTCTTTTCGCCATGCTCGGCGGCCAGACCGGCCATCATCCGGGCGAAGATGCCCTTGTCACTCCACCGTTTCCAACGGTTGTACAGCGTCTTGTGCGGCCCATAGGCAGCAGGGGCATCGCGCCACCGTAAACCATTGCGATTGATAAAAATAATTCCACTCAACACGCGCCGATCATCAACGCGGGGTTTGCCGTGTGACTTGGGGAAGAAGGGCTCAAGACGCGCCATCTGCGCATCCGTCAGCCAGAAGAGATCAGACATGTTCACCGCTCGTTTTTCGAACTGTGAATCACGCGGCCAACCGGAAATCAATGGGTCCTGACCCTAGGAAGGCAGTGGCCCAAGAGCCGTCACCGGCGCTGCTGCGCGGGCTGATCTTCACCGAAACCGGCGTAGCCATGACCCCGCACCACACCAAGAAGGGTACGCGGCGTTATCGCTACTACGTCTCGATGGACGTGATCAAGAAACGACCCAAGGCCGAGCTGCGCGGACCGCAGCGGCTGCCGGGTGGCATGGTCGAGGATGCCGTTGTCGGCGAAATCCGTCGCCTGCTGCGAACCCCGGAGGTTGCCGCGCGAGTGTCGCGCACCCTCCGCAAGGATCGGCCGGACCTTGGCGAGGCGGACATCAGCGCATCGCTCTCCCAGTTTGACGAGATGTGGAACGCGCTGATCCCGGCCGAACAGGCGCGCGTGGTCCGGCTCTTGGTGGCGCGGGTCACCGCCAGCGAGGCCGGATTGGCGGTCGACCTCCGACATGAGGGCTTGGGCGCGATTGCAGCACTCATGGCCCCGTCCAATCCGGAGGTGGCGTGATGGCAGAGCAAGAAACCCTGCGCGTCCACATCCCGCTCACCTTGCGCAATCGCGGCGGCAGACCCCGCATCCTGCCGCCCAAGGAAATCGAGGTGGCCATGGATCGCGGCCAGGATGCCCGGCTACTGCGCGCCATCGGTCGCGCGTGGGCATGGCGGCACAGGCTGGAGCAAGGTGATGTGAACACCATTGCTGATCTTGCCAGAGAGGAAGGTATCTCTGACCGCTATGTCAGCCGCGTGATCCGACTGGCATGGCTATCGCCATCGGTGCTGGAACGGCTGGTGCTGCGGCGCGAGCCGACGGTGCTGTCGATCTTCGACCTCTGCGGCGTATCGGAACTGCCGTGGGCCGAGCAACCGGGTCGGGTGTTTGATTGAGGGTCAGTGAAAGCTGGCCTGAAAGCTCGTGGCGGTCAGCGACACGTGGGCGTCCAGCGGCGGGCGCAGTTCGAACGCCTTCGGTTCCCGTGAAAAGTGATAGAGCCGCATAAGGCACCAGTCCGCCCGCCGTTCGTCGGCAACAGCCAGCTCATTCCGCGAAATATGGAAAGGTGTGCGTTCCCAGCCGTTGGTCGTCTTCACTTCGATCAGACGGGGCCGACCATCCGGCGCATAGCTGGCGATATCATACCCCGCGCCATCGCCATCCTCCTCCGAGACCCATCGCACCTTTGACGCAAGATCAGAGCGCCCGGAGCCAGCCAGCACCGCTTTCTCATGCGCCAGCGCGCGTTCCTCTCCCGCCCGGCCAAGCGCGCGGTTGCGCTCGTCACGCTCCGCTACATCGAATTTGCGGGCGGTGGCGATGGTTTGCTCAAGTTCAGCCGGAGGCGGTTGGTTGCTGAGCGTCGGGGGCGGTCCAATCCAAAGTTGAGCCGCCTCGCGGAGGCCCATCGCGGGCCGGTCCGGAATGCGGGACAGCCAGCCGGGGTTGAGTTCCAACCAACGCGCCACCGCCTCTTCTAGTGTGCCCTGGTAGTTTTGCGCGGGCTTGTAGCCGGGGATCCAGTCCTCTCCGAGTGCCCGGAGAACCGCGCTGATGTTCTGGTGCTTGAACTCAATCGAACTGCGGTTGCGGTCGATCTGGGCCTGAAGATCGCGATTGTGCGCGGCCTTGTTATAGGACTGACCAGCGAAGTCCGCAGCCAGCATCGCGAAGTAATCCGCGACGATCAGGTCATTCTCTGCATCTGTCCAAGGCCCGTTCGACATGCGGCCAGGCTAGACGCGGGAAAATCATTTGTCATCAGCGGTTTCGGTTGGGGGAATGGGATGCAAACCTACCCTAGCAATCCGCCAATCTACGCTGGCATCCCGAGCAACGCGCCTACCGCGTGTTCTGGCTATGTTGCTATCGATGTCGTTCGGAACGCACGTTTAGGTTTTGGCGGGGTTCAGGGGCAGGGCATTGAAAGGTAACGAGAAAACGAGACCGAACCGAAACGGGTGAGGTTCGCCCAAACTGAGACTGAGGGTCATTCTGAGCCCAGCTTCGGCTAGGCGGCGCGTCTATGAGGTTCGGTCGGTTTCCGCAATCCCCTTTGATAACACGGAAAAATCCGTGCCCGTCAGGGCGGTGTCACTGGTTCGCAATGGGGGTAATGGCGGAGGAGCCAGTCTGGAGCTATCCCGTCTCTGCAAAATTCCCTGCAAACAGGGAAAATAACAGGGTAATTCCGCTGTTTTCGGGCATTTGACGGCAATATCGACGAAAATCCCCGAGAGTATTCAATGAGTTATTGGGAATTTCCCTACCGAAAAGAACAGGGAACTTTTTCGGGCTGAACAAGGTAATTTTCAAATCGAGCAGGGAACCTGGTCCCCGCCAGTATCTCGGTGGCAGCTTCCAGCCGATGCAGACTTCCGGTGCCACTTGAACCGCGCCGCGCAAAGAAGAATCTGGTATCGTTTAAAGGACTCTTAGCTTGATAAATGACCGTACCCGGACCTCTGCGACGCCGGCGAAGGATGCTTTTGTCCTGTCGCAGGTGGAGGTCGAATTCGGTGGCGGATCCAGAGTTTTCAGACCGAGCGCGCGATGGCCCACCCCTTGTCCGGGCGGCAGAGTATGTGCGCATGTCAACGGATCACCAGCGCTACTCGACCGAAAACCAGGCGGCGGCAATCCAAGCCTATGCCGCAAGGCGCGGCATGGAGATCGTCCGCACCTACGCCGATGAAGGAAAGAGCGGGCTGAGGATCGAAGGCCGGGACGCCCTGAAACAGTTGATTGAGACCGTCACTTCTGGAAGCGCGGATTTCGACGTCATCCTTGTCTACGACATTAGCCGTTGGGGCCGTTTTCAGGACGCAGATGAGAGTGCCTACTACGAATATATCTGCCGGCGCGCCGGGATTGACGTGCACTATTGCGCCGAACAATTCGAAAACGACGGCAGCCCTATGGCCACGATGTTCAAGGGCTTCAAACGCGCCATGGCTGGCGAATACAGCCGGGAACTGTCCAGCAAAGTCTTTGCCGGGCAATGTCGCCTGATCGAGAAAGGCTTCCGCCAGGGTGGCCCGGCAGGATTTGGTTTGCGCCGCCTACTTATCGATCAGAACGGCGTCCCCAAGGCAACGCTTGCCCAAGGCGAGCACAAGAGCCTGCAAACTGATCGAGTCATACTCGTGCCGGGCCCCGAGGATGAAGTAGCCATCGTCCGACAGATCTACCGCGCCTTTGTTTCCGACGGTCAGAACGAAGCGCAGATCGCCGAAAGGCTGAACGAAAGCGGCATTCTGACGGACCTTGGCCGGCCGTGGACGCGGGCCACCGTTCACCAAATTCTGATCAACGAAAAGTACATCGGCACCAACGTCTGGAACCGCATGTCCTTCAAGCTCAAGAAAAAGCGCGTCCGCAACGAACCCGACACTTGGATCCGGGCGCCAAACAGCTTTCCGGCAATCGTGGATCCCGCACTCTATGAAGCTGCCAACCAGATCATTTCCGCCCGTTCGGCCCGCATGTCTGATGAGGAAATGCTCGCTGCTCTACGTGCAGTTCTGGAGCACCAGGGTGCGCTTTCGGGCCTTATCATCGATGAAGCCGACGAAACCCCTTCGAGCAGCGCTTACAGCCACAGGTTCGGCAGTTTGCTCAGGGCCTATCGTCTCGTCGGCTTCCGGCCGCGACGTGACTACCGCTATATCGAGATCAACCGAGAACTCCGCCTTATCCATCCCGAGGTCATTGAAGAGGTCTTGAACGGGATCACCGCCGCGGGTGGCGCAGCATCACGCGACCCAAAGACAGATATCGTGACCGTCAATCGCGAGTTCACCCTGTCTTTGGTCATCGTCCGTTGTACTCGGACTCCAGCCGGCTCGCTGCGTTGGCGGGTTCGGTTCGATACCGGGCTTGTGCCAGACATCTCGGTCGTCATTCGAATGGACGAGCTCAACCGAAAGCCCTTCGATTACTTCCTTTTTCCACTCCTCGACATTGGCACCCGCAGACTTCGTCTCGCCGAAGAAAACGGCCTGGCCCTCGATGGATACAGGTTTGACACCCTTGATCCGCTCTACGCACTTGCCGAGCGCAAAACTCTCCGGGAGGTAGCATGACTGACCAGCCCCGCCCCCAGCATCTTCAAATGATCCCGATCGACCAGATCGAAGTTCTGAATCCCCGTGCCCGAAACAAGCGCCTGCATAGGGAAATCGTGGACAACATCGATGCCGTCGGGCTCAAGCGACCGGTGACCGTTCGCAGACACCCTGACGACCCCGAGTGCTACGACCTGGTTTGCGGCGAGGGCCGGCTGGAAGCCTTTCGACTGCTTGGGCAGGAGAAGATTCCGGCAGTCGTCATTGAGGCGGAGGAAGCGGACTGCATGGTGATGAGCCTGGTGGAGAACATCGCAAGGCGCCAGCATCGTCCGATCGATCTGATGCTCGAGATCGGCAACCTGCACCAGCGTGGCTACACCGATGTCGACATCGCCGAAAAGATCGGCTGCACACAGAGCTGGGTGAACATGATCGTCACCCTCCTCGAGCGCGGCGAGGAACGGCTTGTGGCGGCGGTCGAAACCGGCCTCATCCCTGTCAGCCTCGCCGTCGACATCGCCCGTGCGAAAGGCGACGACGTGCAGACTCTCCTGATGGACGCCTATGAGGCTGGCCAGATCAAGGGCAAAAAGCTCGGCAAGATCCGACGTCTGCTGGACCAGCGGCTCTCGCAGAAGAAGACTGTGCCGGATAGTGGCTTGGGTCGGCGAGGTGGAAGCCGCAAGCTCACCCAGGCCGATCTGATGAAGCTCTACCAGCGAGAAGCCGACAAGCAGCGCATCCTGGTCCGGAAATCCGATGTTACCCAGGCCCGGCTGATCTTCATCGTCGAAGCTCTACGGGATCTGCTTTCTCAGGGGGAGTTTCCGGAGCTTCTCCGCGATGAAGGCCTCATCGACATGCCCAGAGCTCTGGCCGACCGTCTGATGCCGGAGCCAGTCCGATGAGCGTCGATCGCCGTGGCATCAATGCCGTCAAACTTGCCTTCGAGCCCGACACCATCGACCTCGCAATCGAACAGCTTGTTCCTCTGAAGGTGCTGCGCCCGGGCGCCAAGGAGAGCAAGAAATACGCGCAGATCCGAGGCTCGATTAAGGCGATCGGGCTGGTGGAGGCTCCGGTCGTGGCGCGCAACCTTGATGACGCAGCGAAGTTTTTCCTGCTCGACGGCCACATGCGGATCGAGGCCCTGAAAGACCTCGGCATCCAGCGTGTCGAGTGCCTCGTCTCCACCGATGACGAAACCTACACCTACAACAAACGGATCAACCGGCTGGCGGCGGTGCAGGAGCACAGCATGATCAAGCGCGCGATCGCACGTGGTGTGCCAGAAGCAGCAATCGCCGAGGCACTCGGACTCAATATTGAAACGATCTTTCGGAGAACCCGGCTCCTCAATGGGATCTGCCCGGAAGCCGTGGAGGTGTTGAAGGACACGTCCGCGCCCATGGCGGTATTCGACATCCTGCGACGCATGGGTCCGATCCGGCAGGTGGAAGCGGCCGAGCTCATGGCGGGTCAGAACAACTACTCGGTTCAGTTCGCCAAGGCGCTTCTGGCGGCGACGCCGGACGCAGCACTTGCTGTTCCGCGCCGAAAGCCACCGAAGCGAGAGGGTCAGGTTTCGACCGAACAGATGGCGAAGATGGAGCGCGAACTGGCGAGTCTGCAGACCCAGGTGAAATCCTTCGAAGAGACCTACGGTGTCGACACGCTGCACCTCACGGTAGCGCGAGGCTATATCCGAAAACTGCTCGGCAATCCGAAGGTGGTGTCCTGGCTGGGGCAGCACCGCGGTGAATATCTTGGCGAATTCCGTTCGCTCACAGACTCCGAAGGTGAAGGCTCCGATCGAACGATCGGCTGAAGGCGATGGGGACCCGGACCCGACAAGCGCGGGGACCACAGGAGACGCCGCACGGTGGGGCGGATCGAGTGTGGTGATGGGGAGGACGGCGAACCCGTCGGGGCCCATCGAGCCGGCCCAGATGGCCGGCGGCGTGCTGGCATGCCTGCCGGCGCGTGGATGATAGACTGGGGAGGCCGCGAAGCGCGGCGTGGCCTCCCGCATTTTCCGCGGCGATAGGCGCAATGCTTGCGGGCCGCCGAAATCCAGCCAATTCAATTTGCGAGATCATCTACTCGGATCAGCACGCGCACACCGACTGATTTTTTTCGCGGTTAGGCAAGCAAGGCCTTCATTGCGTCAGCCTCGTTGACCAAGATCAGGCTTCGCAGTCGACCAAGCATGTCCTTACCGTTCGCCACATCAATGCTTGCCGTTTCGAGAATAGTGTCGTGGCCAGTGATACGGTTCCGAGCGAGAACGAGCTCTCGGCTACCCAGGCCCGAATGATGAGGATAAAGGAGGGTTAGACGTGGCGCGCCATAGAGCTGCGCATAGGCCATCATCTGATAGACGTCGCCCTGTGAAACCCCTTGCTTCGGATCATCGATCCGGGAGGATATCCGCTTCCACTTGGTGTCGATCACATGGACCACGGCACCCCCACGTCGGATCAGAATATCTGGTTTAGTCTGGAAAAGACCGCGCTCCGTCATTTCAGCCGACAAGCAGAAGATACGCCCGCCCTGCAGAGAGACAGTCATGTCCGTCCCAGCCAACGCGCGCGCAATCAGGCGTCCAACATACTCCTCGAACAATGTGTTCATCTCGAAGAGCAGTGCGGTGCCACGGCCAGCACCGCCTGTTGTTGTCTGATACCGGCCCTCCAAGAAAAGCCGCGCCATACTCAGCAGCTCCTGCCAGCGGCGATTGGTTCTGTCGATTACCACGTCATCCCATCGCAACGCTGCGGGATCGATGTCTGCGATGTCTGCGTAGACGAAAGCCAGTTCGCGAAGGCGCTGCTGATTTGTCGTACTCCGTGAGGTACGAGACAAAGACCTAACTGCAGCCTTCATGATCCGATTTAACGCCATGTCCTCCGAAAGGAGATCAAATCGGCATGCGAGACGAGACGCATTCACAGCATTGCGTGTAAATTGCCGAACGACGTCCAACGTGCCCCGCAGCGCGGGTAGATCGTCCTCGTGCTCGATGTAGCGACGTGGCATTCCTTTCCGGACGGCTTCGGTGAGCTTGTCGCAAAAGATACGGATCAAGATTTCGAGCAGGGTCTCCCGTTGCCAGGCCAAGTCTGTTACGGACCCGAGATCCAGCTTAAGATTCAAGGCAACGGCAAGCATGTGAATTAGCCGTTTCCGGATTGCCGCATTCCGGTTTTCGACTGACTCGTCGGGCGCGACTTCGATCTTGGGCAGGATCTCCAGGCTGCAGTCCCCGGCCGCCAAGATACCGACGACCCCCCGCGCCCGCAGGGCATGCCGGCCATGCTCTAGCACGCCGTTGCCACCTCTCCCCGAAAACGGCGACTGTTGTGCCAAGGCCGCCAGCCGATCCGCCAAATGTCCAGGAATCTGCCCGTCACCGTCACCATATGTGAGCTTGTCCCATTCACGGACGGTATAGGGTTTCATCAGGCTTCGAACTCCGAGAAGTCAAATTCAGCCTTCACGCTCCAGCGCAGCTTGTCGCCGTTCAGATCGTCCTCAGACATACCTTTCGGCGGCGGCAGACTGATGGCTTCAAGGAAGTGTCTCCTGGTCGTCGCCGGCCCGTCGCCCAATACCGCGGCCACCTTGGACCAATCGTCATAGAAGTACTCTGCCAAAAGCGGGATGACCTTGTGGCGCATCACGTCCTCGACGTCTGACCGTCTACGGCATCCCGTGAAGTATGCATGCCCGATCTGATGCTCTCGGTCGAACAGATACTCGATACGTTCATTGATCGTGAAAAGAAGCTTCCTGAGATTGATGCCGCCAACATTCTCTGAAAGCACTTTCGGATCGGGCATCAACTCTTGGAAACTGAAGCGACGGCGCAATGCGGTGTCGAGCAGAGCAATGGAACGGTCCGCTGCGTTCATCGTACCAATGATGTGCAGATTGGAAGGCACACCAAACGGCTTTTTCGAATATGGGAGCTGAACGCGCACTTCGTTCTGTGCCCCTAAACGCTTGTCCTGCTCCAGCAGGGTGATCAGCTCGCCGAAAACCTTGGAAATGTTGGCGCGGTTGATCTCGTCGATGATTAGAACGTATTGGTTGGACGATTTCTCAGGACCATTACTAGCCCGATTTTCAGCACTCACGTTATCAATTGGCATCCCACCATCCGGTCTAGACGTTGCACTTACCTGTGCCTTGGGAACAAGCCAGCCCTGCGCCGGATGACTTGCCCAGTTGGGCATATTGTGGCTTTCCCATCCCCCTGTCGGTTCAATTGCAGCCATCTTCCCCGCCTTCACAAGAGCGTCACGGTACTGGTTCAGTGCGAACCCATGCGGATACCTCTTAACCAACTGCTTCGCGACGTCTTGTGCCAGATGCCTGAACGTACCGGCGCGAACCGGTGGCAATTTTCCGATTGTGAAGAGATCTCCTTCTGGTTCCTCGTCCAAATCCAACTTATCCAGATCAACCAACGGCACTAGATCGCCGCCATCATCTGAAAAAGCCTGCTCATCGGAAGAGCCTGAGCCGTCGAGGAAGGGAAGCTCTGTGCCCTCGTACCCCGCAGGCGTCGTTGACTGCGCCTTCTTTCCAAAGGTAATTGCTTCCAACGTATCCCAGTCGATTTTGTCGGGCGCCAACTGATACATTGGCTGAAACGCACTAAAAGTCTGAGGGTAGAACGACGACCTATCTGCCCCTCTCTCGTCGCCCCAAATCCAATCAACTTTTCGGGTATGCTGTCGATCACCTACATGCGGATGAAATTCATAGTCACCAGAGATGCGTCCCAACGCGACAATACGGTTCTTCCCCACAGTGAGCAGGACATAACTTCCGACGTCGACTGCGCCTCTGAAATACCAAGTACCGCTTATGTCTGCCGATCGGCCGTCAGTTCCTGGATTGCTTTCCAACCAGAGTTGCTTGATCGCTTGGAAGTCCTCGAATTCTGGCGCTGACCAATCAATGCCCGCGCCAAAACCCCATGATATTTGATGCTGCTTCATGGCTGACGCGAGCTGATCCCGCCAGTCAGAGCCGATGAGGCTGAGTTTGAAGAGACCTTGGCTCCGGTCGAGATGTCGAGCGTGATCGTAATCTCCTTGGTCCAGACGTGCGCGTTCACTGATACGTTTGAAAATTCCGTCGTGAGGCTTCAAATCAAAGCCCCCTCCGGATCGGATTTCTTCAGGCGTGTTCGTCTCACCTTCTCCGGTACTCGGCCGAAGGCCTTCAACAAACTCTTCGTAAGAAAACGACTGATGGAAGGTCGTAAATTCGATCCTACCATCATTCACAAGACGTCGATACTCGGCCATCAGAACGTCTCGGTTGTTCTCAAGTTCTGCGGCAACGTCGTTACCCAAACAGAGCCGCACCGCCTCCCAAGCCGTCGCATAGGTCTTCCCGGTTCCGGGCGGGCCGTAGAGGATCAGGTTAGTAGCGGAGAACGCTTTGGTAGAGGTTGCTTCTGTCACGGTATTTGGCTCCGCTTTTGATCCAAGCTGGTAGGTAAATGTGGTCGAGCTACTGGGATTGGGTTCGGTGGACGTTGGGGCTGGGACCTTGGCCAAGTGCTGGAACTTGTCTCCGCCGAGCACCTGACAAATGTTTGGAAACGCGTCTCTGAGCCCCATGGCTTGGGCGAGATCGCCGGCGCGTATTGCCACACTGGATGCCCCGCGCTCGCGAGCCGGCTCGATAAAATAGTTCAGCGCACAGACTCGAATACGGTCCGCATCACGTAAAAGGTGCTCGGCTTCCTCGGGCGGTGTGGCCGGCTTGTCGTCTCGATCCACGACAATGAAGCCCGCATTGTGCATTCGTGCGGCCGCGTCGGCTTTCTGTCCCCAACCGCCATTCAGATCGGTCTTGTTCAGGATGTAGCCAACAAGTGGCTTGGTTGGGTAGACACGGTTTTGGCGCTCCCGCGTCGAACGCACCCAATAATCGCGAGGTTCTCCGAACGCGTTGAAAATGTCACCGTGCTCACCACTGACACGGTAACTGTCGTAGGCGTCCATTGCGGCTTCAACGGTGCCGCGGTTGAACAATTCATCCAAAGTTGCGTCGCCATCATCCTTGTAGTTGTGCACCACCCACAAAGCGCTCTGAACGTCGATCATGTCACGCGGCGCTAACCCACGTTGTTCGAAGGCTTTCCGAACTGCCCTCATGAACCTGAGTTCATCCAAGTAGGTATCGGCCATCGATTCATGCGCAGGAAAACGCGTCCCGATGGCCTCTCGCCACAGATCCTGCCTTACTGAATGCCTGATATAGACCCCTTCGTCAGGCCAAAGATGCAAGAACAGGAACTCTCCAATCTGACGAGCCGCGTCGTCAGAACCCTTTGGCACTGCGTCTCGCCAAGCCGACGCGAACGCTGCCAAAGCTGCGGGATGGCCATCTGTCGGCCCGAGCGCAGCTTGGGCAAGCGCGCCGAGGGCTGGATCCAATTGCGAGCGATCAGCATCGCTTCCTCGCGTCAATGGAAGATATGTGCGCCAATCGAGAAGGTTGCTGTCGGATGCGGCGGCCAAGATCGCCTGGGCAACCGCTTGATCGTCTGCGGCGCCCTCTAACGCTGCGCGTAAATTTGCCACGGTCTTCAGTTTATAGTCGCGTTCGCGATCGTCAAAATCCGGGTCGGGAGTGTCGAAACGATCAAGGTTTGGGAAAAACCTTCGCAAACTTGCAATCCAGCGCTCAACCGCTGCTGGATCGAGCACCAACTCCGCGCCGGATTTCACTAAGAGTTCTAGCAATCGCTTCAGATCCCCAGCGTCGTCAATGCGTAGCACAACGCAGTCAGCCTCACCAAAGGCCCATTCACGACTTAATGCTGAATGCCGCCCGCCATCTTTCATGCCCTTTTGGTATGGCCGCAACTCGCAGGAAAAGCCGGCTTGCTCCAGGTAAGATTGCCATTTCTGGGACAGAAAGACATTCCGCGCCGGACTCTGAATTTCCCACAAGAGGCGCTCCGACGGACCGAACTTGAAGGATACCATCTTCTTGGTAACGCCTTGTCCAGGGCGCAAATTCGATCCGCGTATTACTTCGAAAAGCGCGCGGCGAAGAGGTAGGGACTGCTCTCCTTCATTCTCTGCAATTCGCGCTTCGAATTCACTCCACATTCATTCTTCTCCAAGCTTTCGTAGCGCGCACAATGTGTTGACCAGCCGCATCTGCTCCACGCTCTCGCATTTAGCTTCGCGCAGACGCGGAGCCCCGAAAACCAGGGCCAAACCTTTTGCCCGCGACACGGCCACGTTGATGCGATTGAGCGAAAACAGAAACTCCATGCCACGCGATGTCTCCTCCGCAGAGGATGCCGTCATGGAGACGAGGCATACAGGTGCTTCCTGGCCCTGAAATTTGTCCACCGTGCCTACCCGGATCGCCTCAGGCAAGGCCTCGCGTAGCGCGTTAACCTGAGCGTTGTAGGGCGCGACGACGATGATATCAGACTGACGAATGGGGCGCGTCACGCCGTCCTTCTCCGTCCAAGCGCCAGTCAGTAGTTCCTCGACGGCAGCTTGGATCGCCTCGACTTCTTCCAATGCAACCTGTGCGTTCCCTTCATGTGCCACCGGCACCCAATAGGCGCCGGCTTCCGGAAAATTCGTGCCGGTCACCGCCTGGCGGGCAGTATCAGGGTGACTCTCGAGACGACCCTCATAGACCTGATCCGAAATGAAGCGATTAACCTGCGGATGCATGCGCCGTGTCGCGCCGAGGAAAATGCCGCGATCCGGCGGAATGGTGGCGTGATCACCCAACATCCATTCCAGGCAGGACAGGTTCGCAGGCGCCGGATGCGCGCCCTGGATCACCTGCGGCAACTGGCGCGGGTCGCCCACCAGCACGATGTTGCGCGCGGCCCGGCCCATGGCCGCCATGTTGGCCAGCCCCACCTGGCCTGCCTCGTCCACGAACAGCCAGTCGAAGGCTTGAGTGTTCTCTTCGCGGGAAAAGAAGAATGCCGTGCCGCCCACCACCTGACCACCTGACGCTGCTTCCGCGTTGTCATTGGTGCGGCGGATCGGGCAGTCCTGAGGATAACCATCCTCTTCGCCCGACACCTTGTGGATGAGGTCCAGGTCAATCGGAAGATCCACGTCCTCCAGTGCCTTCAGACACCCGATCAAGACGTTGCGAATGGCTTCATGGGAATTCGAGGCCACGCCCACCCGTTTTCCCTCTCGGACAAGCGACAGAATTGCACGCGCTGTGACATGGGTCTTGCCGGTCCCAGGAGGGCCCTGAATGGGCATCACAGTTTCATCCATTCGCCCGACTGCCGCGATGGTGCCTGCGACCACGTCACCCTCCGGCAGAATGGGGCCCGCGCCCGTCAGCCGCGGGGCCGAGCGGGAGAGAAGATCATCAACGGCGCGGTAGCTCCGAGGACCACATTGGTCATCGATCACGTCGCGCAGGGCGGACGCGATCACGTCGGCATTGATCGGCTTGTCAGGATGAAGTGTCAGGCGGTCCGCCAGGAGATCAGCCCGTGCGGCCCCAATCTTCAGCGTAATTGTTCGCCCCGTCCGGTCAAATGCCTCGATATTCACCGAGGTGAAGCCCTCGGGCGTCGGAATGCTGGCCTTCTTGCCGCCGCGCAATTTGCTTTCCTGTGTCGGAAAGCGGTAGCTGCGCTGCACTGAGCGCTTGATCGGCTCGGCGGGCCCCGTCGCAACGAGTCCACCCAAGGCATCGAGATCATCGATCAGATCCTCATCATCCTTGCCAAGACTGTCAAAGATCGCCCACCAGGCCGGTTTGGCCTCGCGCTTGTGAAACATCCCGAGGTCAAACAGCATCGACTGCCTATCCTCTGAGAGGTCTGACGCCGCAAGCTGTGATCGTAAAGCCCGGGCCTCGATATCCTCTTCACTTTCCTTCGCATCCGCAGGTTCAATGAGCTGCGGCCAAGGACCTTCGGGGCGGACTTCAACCAACCAGTCGCGGAGGCGTTCCGTCGAGACACAGTCGATGCGATTGTAGTCCTCGATCTCGTCGAGGATCTGCTGCTCGCCGGTTTCTCGCCAGTGTTCATAAGCCACGACCGAACCGCCAGCCGTCTTGACCTCACCCTGGCGTTCAAGCCCATAGAAGGCCTCCAGCGACTTGATCGAATAATTGGGCTCGGAGCAGATCAGGCTGCCGCGCACAACAGCATAGAGATCCACGAAGCGGCGCTCCCGAAGCATCCGGTCCAGAAACGCCTCACCGATCCCGTATTTCGCGGTCAGGCGGCGCAGGGCGGTGATTTCGTAGGGGGCGTAGTGATAGATCCGCGCCTGCGGGAAACTTGCGAGCCGGTCCCGGAAGAAGTCGAGCAGTTCCGACAGGGCCCGCGCCTCTGCCTTGTGGTCATGCGCCCAAAAGGCACGAAAGCCTCCATCGAACCAGACGCCATGCAGGTATTCGAGCCCGCCTTCGTAATGGGGGTCCCCCTCGATGTCATAAAAGAGGTCACCAAGCTGCGGCGCCGGCAGCAGATCAAATCCCTTCCCGAATTGGGGCGGACGCAGCTCATAGTGGGGTGCCCCTACCTTCCGGGCATTTTGGAGCCGAGCCTGCGTGCGCAGTTTTTCCAGGGTCTCATTCGCCATGCCGCGAATTGGGCCTGCATGCGTCGCCAGCCCCGCCATCGTGGAGATCCCGGCGGCTTCCAGCTTCTTGACCTGCCCCTTGGCGATGTTCGCCACGTTGAAGAGACTGTCCTCGGCATCCCAGACACTGCTGCAGTGATCCGCCCACCGACACAGAGCGCAATCGGAACAAGGTATAGGCCGCGTCGTCGCGGGTTCAGCCACAAAGGCCTCAAGTCTAGCGCGAGCGGCCCGCGCGTAATGGGCATAGTCCGCCAGCCGCAGGGTCGCCCTCTCGCCTGTCCCCAACTCGACATGGGCAAATTCGGGTGCCACGCCTTGTATCTCGGTCAGAAGGTCGGAGTAGAGCACCAGTTGCAGCACATGTTTCGGGTGAGGCTGGCGCTTGAGCTTGGTATCGGCCACCTCATAGCTGAACGGACCCAGAGCCGAGGGGCGCTCGACCCGCTCCAGAAAGTCTGACCATCCGCCCCAGTTGCCCGCAAGAAACGCGCCCTGGAACACCACCTCGGCCCCTGTCGCAAGTGCGGCGCGAGTTTCTTCTGCGTTGATAGCCAGATCACCCCGATCGATCTCGATGACATGCCGACCGGATGCCTTCAGCTTCGCCAAATGCGCCGCCTCATGTGCATCCCCCTGCTTCTGCAGCAGGGCAGCATCTTCGGTGTCTTGACCGGGCTCAGGCCCTTCGCCACGCACGCTCAACCGATCAAGCCAGGTTGCGTGAGCGCAGCCCATGAACCGCATCAGATCCGTCGCTGAGAATAGGATATTGCCGCCTAATGCCCGCATGGGTTCCTACAATTAAAAAGGAGCGCAACTCAAAGCGGAATCGTCTCCGAGTTGCACCTTGTTCAATAACCCAGATGGGTGTCAACAACTGTCACGCACAACACTGCGCGGCAACGGAATACGACGAAGCATTACCCCGATTTCTTCGTGATGCTAGGTGCTTAGAGATCACGCCTCTAGCTTGCACGCACGATCCGCAGGCTTTTCGGCGCGATCAACGAAGGGGCCTTGCCTTTCGCCCCCATCCGAAGTGAGAACCCGCGCTCGATCAGCGCCACCGCCTCGTCCAGCGTCTTCACATAGGTCGCATGTTCCGCATGGTGCCTGTGCTTGCCATGCGCCGGATCGGCAAGTTGATAGCCCTTGCTGGTGACGACCGGTTCCTCCACGCCGCCGCTCCGGGAGGAGATCCGTTCAATCCTGATGACACTTCCGCTCATGTTGCTGTTCCTTCTGCCAAGTTGGTGCGCCCCGCCGAACCCAAGGAACTCGTGCTGAAATCACCTGCTAAGGGAATCACTCGACAGGGCGCAGGAACCTTCCTAGCCTGCGAGGGTGTCAAACTCTGACAGGCTCGCTCGGTGCGCTTATGTCTTTCGCGAAAGCCCAGGATCTGATCCGCCTCGCTCAAATGGCAGCGGCGCGGCGGTATGGCATAAGCCTTGAAGACATTTGCGCCGAGTTCGACGTTTCGCACCGAACAGCACAGCGCATGACCGACGCTCTTGAAGAGACGTTCGGCAACGTCACTGCGGAAGACGGTGAGGATAGAAAACGTCGCTGGCGCCTCTCCGATCCGCACCTCGATCGGCTTCAGCTGCGCCAAGAGACCGGGATCGAGGCGCTGGAGATCGCGGCGCGCGGCGCCGAGGCCGATGGACGTCTTCGACACGCGCAAGCTCTCACCGATCTTCGTGACGGGCTACTCGCCAGGCTGTCCTCACGCAGCGCAGCCCGGGTCGAAGCCGATGCCGAAGCGGTTCTGACGGCAATGGGCCAAGTGACACGACCCGGTCCACGCGTCAGCGTTTCCCCTGACATTCTCGACGCGATCATCGAGGCGTTGCGCGGCCCCTTCCGCCTGCGCGTTCTTTACAATGCAGACACGACGTCGCGCATCCTCGAACCTCATGGCGTCCTCCTGGGCCATCGCACCTATCTTGCTGCCCGTGATCCCGCCAAGGCCGATGAGGTTCGGAACTTCCGGATCGATCTCATTCGCGAGGCAACAACGCTCGACGAAAGCTTTGCGCTGAAGGAAGGGTTCACCATTGCGGACTATGCCGCGCAGTCCTTCGGCGTCTGGCAAGACCCGGAACAATATGGAGAGGTCATTTGGCGTTTTGCGCCCGAGGCGGCGCAGCGAGCGGCGGGCTTCAGATTTCACCCAAATCAGATTCTCGAGCCGCAAACAGATGGCAGTTTGGTCATCCGCTTTCACGCCGCCGGTTGGCTCGAGATGACCTGGCATCTCTACCAATGGGGTGACAAGGTCGAGGTTATCGCGCCCAATGCACTGCGCGCCATGGTTGAAGGCTATCGCCGTTCCGACTTCGGTGCGATGCCATGAGAGAGATTTCCAGCGGAGGAGCTCGATGAACGACAGCCTGAGTTTCAGCAACCTGAAAAACAAGCAGCGCGCTATTCGCGCTGGGTTCCCTGAAACGATGGGCTTGCGCGTCCACCGAGCGATTAGCTGGGTCGGAAGGTCAGAAGCCTGCGACGGGGATGAAGATGCACGGTTCTTGTTTCTCTGGATCGCCTTCAATGCGGCCTATGCCGACGAGCGTGAATTCCAAAGCATCGCTCCTGGCGAGCGCGCGGCGTTTCTCGATTTCTTCGGCAAACTCGTCGCGCTGGATCATGAGAAGCGGATCTACAAGGCTCTGTGGCAGCGGTTCACTGGTCCCGTAAGGCTGCTTATGGAAAATCGCTACGTCTTCAATCCGTTCTGGCAATACCACAACGGCATCGACGGCTACGAGGATTGGGAAGCGCGCTTCAAAGCATCAGCCAAGTCCTTCACTCAGGCGTTTCAGGCTGGAGACACGGCTCGCGTGCTGAGCTTCGTCTTCGACCGCCTGTATGTGCTGCGCAATCAACTCGTGCATGGCGGCTCGACCTGGAACAGTGGAGTGAACCGAACGCAGGTCCGTGACGGCGCGGCCATCCTGGCCTTTCTGCTACCCGTATTCGTCGATTTGATGATGGAGAATCCTGAACAGGAGTGGGGAAAGCCCTTCTATCCAGTCGTGCAGTAGGATCTTCTGGTGGCCGTCATTTTCGCGATGCCAATAATACTCAACCCTTTGCCCCAACAGTGACAAAAAGCTCTTCAATCATAAAATTCGTACCTCCCCTTGGATCGCATACGGGCTTGTTGACCTGGCTACTTTGGCTTGGCGATGATCCGCGATCGCCTCACAATGGAAAACCCATTTGGATTACCGCTCGTAATGCATGAACCCTCCATGAAATTCCTTGAGCGGTGCGTTTCGGTCGACCTTGAAGTGGACCCGCGAACCGCTCGGATCTTTGCGTTTGCGGGGGTTCGGCGCGGAGAAACACCTCCGATCCTGTCCCGCAAAGGCGATTTGGAGGATGCACTGGATCGGTTGGAAGCGGCGCTAGCCGACGCTGATCATCTGATCGGACACAACATCCTGCGCCATGATCTTCCTCATCTCGCGGCTGTACGCCCTCGTCTGGCGAAACTGGTCACCGCCCCGATCGACACCCTGTGGCTGAACCCGCTGGCCTTTCCGCGCAATCCCTACCACCACCTCGTCAAACACTATCAGGATGGCCGCCTCCAGGCGGGGCATGTGAACAACCCAGAACTCGATGCGCGTCTGGTGTTTCAGGTGCTGGAAAACCAACTCCAAGCCTTCCGCGAACTCAATTCCGCGGAACCCGATGCGCTGGTGGCCTATCATTATCTTGCAACACGACAGGAGGCGTCGGCCGGATTTGATGCCGTGTTCGACCACATCCGAGCGGCCCCTGTTGCCTCGGCAGGGGATGCGGAAAGCGCGATCCGGCGTCTTCTATCTGGACGAGCCTGCGAACGGCGCACTGAACAGACTTTGGGGCGGCTAACGAGTCCGCAATTGGGTTGGCCGATGGCCTATGCTCTGTCCTGGATTTCGGTGGCCGGCGGGGAGTCCGTCATGCCGCCCTGGGTGCGCATGCAGTTTCGTGAAGCATCGCTGATCGTACGCCATCTGCGCGACACCGCCTGCGACAGCCCGGATTGCGCTTGGTGCCGCGAGAAGAATGATCCCAACCGCGCGCTCTCTCGCTGGTTTGGATTTGACGCATTCCGGCCCCAGCCGGTGGATGACATGGGTCGGCCTTTGCAGGAGCGGATCGTCGACGAGGCGATGCATGGGCAAAGCATCCTTGGCATTCTCCCTACCGGCACTGGGAAGTCGGTCTGCTACCAGATCCCGGCCCTGTCAAAATTCGACAAAACCGGAGCGCTGACAGTAGTTATCTCGCCTCTCGTGGCGCTGATGGCTGATCAGGTGCAGGGGATGGCTCGAGCAGGGATTTCCTCTGCGGTCACGGTCAATGGCATGCTCTCACTACCCGAACGGCAGGATGCGCTGGACAGGGTTCGCATGGGCGAAGCCGCGATGCTGCTGATCTCGCCAGAACAGTTACGCAGTGTCTCGGTCCGTTCGGTCCTGGCTCAGCGCGAGGTCGGGTTCTGGGTGCTGGACGAGGCACACTGTATCTCAAAATGGGGGCACGACTTCCGGCCGGACTATCGCTATGTCGGGCGCTTCATAAAGGAGTTCTCGGGCGACGAGCCTCCGGCGCCTGTCTTGTGCCTGACCGCCACCGCCAAGCCCGAAGTTGTCCGCGACATCCGGGAACATTTCAAGTCGCGGCTCGGGGTCGAACTCCTGCTGCTCGATGGCGGCGCGGTCCGCACCAACCTCACCTTCGAGGTGCGCGAAACCCAGCGCGGGACCAAGCTTGCCGACATCCTCGACGTGATCGAAGCAAAACTGCCGCGCGAAGGTGCCTCTGGCGCCGTGGTCTATTGCGCGACACGCAGTGCGACGGAACGGGTCGCGGAGTTTCTCAAGCAGCAGGGGCTTGCGGCTGAACACTTCCACGCCGGCCTGAAACCCGATGAGAAGCGCGACATCCAGGAGCGCTTCCGCATTGGTGAGCTTCGGGTGATCGCTGCCACCAACGCTTTCGGCATGGGGATCGACAAGCCCGATATCCGGCTGGTTGTTCATGGTGACATTCCCGGCTCGCTCGAGAACTACCTCCAGGAGGCAGGCCGCGCAGGCCGCGATCGGGAACATGCCAACTGCGTCCTGCTCTTCGCAGGCGACGACGTCGAGCGCCAGTTCTCACTCTCGGCGCGCTCGAGGCTGGCGCGGCATGAGATCGGCGCGATCCTGAAGGCACTGCGCAGGCTCGACGGCAAGACCTCAAAAAACGGCGAAGTCATCGCGACCTCGGGCGAAATCGTACGCGCCGAAAGAGATTTGGAATTCGAGCGCGATAGCGCCACTGACGACACCCGCGTCAAGACAGCTGTTTCCTGGCTCGAAGAGGCAAAGCTGCTTAGCCGCGAGGAGAACCGGGTACAGGTCTTTCCGTCATCTCTGCGCGTCCAGCGGCTGGAAGAGGCCGAGACAATCCTCTCCGCGGCCAGCATCACTGGCACCCGACGCCGGCAGCTTTTGGACATCGTGCGCCACTTGATGAATGCACAGCCCGATCAAGGCATTTCCACCGACGAATTGACCGGCGTCAGCGGGTTAACCGGTGGCGGCCTAAACAAGGCACTGGCTGACCTCGAGGCGCTCGGCATCGCCCGCAACGACGTTGCGGTGACAATCTTCGTCCATGTCGGTGTCGAGGGTCAGTCCTCGCAGCGCTTGGGGCAATCGTCCCGCCTGGAAGCCGAACTGATTGCTCTGATGCGCGAGGCTGCCCCCGATGCAGAAGGCGGTGAGGCGTCGCCCTTGCATCTGGCCGAGGCTTGTCAGGCCCTGCGCGACCGGGAGCATGCCACGGCCCGCCCCGACATCGTCGAGAAGTTCCTGCGTGGCATTGCCGGGGACGGACGTGATCAGGACGGCGGGCGCGGCAACGTCCGACTGCGCAAAGTCTCGCGCAACACGCTCATGGTCGCGCTACAGCGGTCGTGGCCGGTGCTGGAACAGACTGCGGCGATCCGCAGGCAAGCCGCGGAGCTTCTTCTCAGCCATCTCACCGGCAAGGTGCCGAAAGGCACGCGCGGCAAAGACCTTCAGGTTGAAACAACGATGGGGGATCTCCTCGCCTCGCTCAATGGCGATGCCTTCCTGCGAGGTGCTGTGCAGGACATGAACAAGCTCATGGAACGCGCCCTGCTTTGGCTTCACGAGCAGGAGGTGATGACGCTCGGTAAGGGGCTGACGGTATTCCGTCCGGCAATGACAGTGCATCTACGCCCAGGTGGCGGCGGGTTCACTCAAAAGGACTTCACACCACTCGAAGAGCATTACGGCGAGCAGACGATTCAAACCCATGTGATGGCCGCCTATGCCGAAGCGGGCCTGGGCGCGATGGACCAGGCTCTACGGCTCTCCGAGGACTACTTCGTTCTCGATCGTGATGCCTTCCTGCGGCGTTGGTTGCCGGGGCGCGGCGCCGAGATCCGACGACAAACGACCGGAACCTCCTGGAAGGCGATCGTCGATGCGCTCGACAACCCGGTACAGCAGAAGATCGTCTCGGACGACCGGGAACAAACCAACGTGCTGGTGCTCGCAGGCCCCGGTTCAGGCAAAACGCGGGTTCTGGTCCACCGCATCGCCTTTCTTGTCCGGGCGCGGCGCGAGGATCCGCGTGGCATCCTGGTCCTTGCCTACAACCGACACGCGGCCGCCGAAATACGCGCGCGCCTTCGCCACCTGATCGGCGATGACGCCTGGCGCGTCACGGTTTCCACCTGCCATGCGCTGGCGATGCGATTGGTCGGTGCCAGCTTTGTCGGTGCATCAGGCGATGCCCATGATTTCGACGGCATTGTACTGGAAGCTGTACGGCAACTGAATGGTGAGGGTCTCTCGAAGCCCGAGGCCGAAGCGCAGCGCGACGCACTGATCCAGGGCTATCGATGGATCCTAGTCGACGAGTATCAGGACATCGGCCCCGAGGAATACGCGTTGATCGCCGCGGTCGCGGGGCGCTCGTTGGAGGATCCGGACCTGCAGCTGAGCCTCTTTGCTGTTGGCGACGATGACCAGAATATTTACGCTTTCGCCGGCGCCTCAATCCGCTTCATCCGCCAGTTCGAGGCAGACTACAAAGCCCGGCCCGAATTCCTGACCGAAAACTACCGCTCGAGCCGCCACATCATCGATGCCGCCAATTCTGTGATTGCACCGGCCGCAGAGCGGATGAAGACTGGCCACGACATCACCATCAATCGAAGCCGTGCGAAAGCTCCGCCGGGCGGTGCGATGACTGCGCTCGACCCGGTCGCTGCCGGGCGCGTGCAACTTCTGCAGTGCCCGCAGGGTGATGCTGTCCAAGCCTTTGCAGCCGTGGACGAGCTTATGCGACTCTCCCGGCTTGACCCGGACTGGAACTGGTCACGTGTGGCAATCATCTCGCGCGACTGGCGCCGGCTTGGGCCGGTACGTGCTTACGCCGAGGCGCAAGGTATTCCGGTTGAGATGGCAAACGAGAGCCTGCCAAACATCTGGCGTCTTCGCGAAATGCAGACGTTCGTGGCCCAGCTCCGGCGCGACCCGGCGCGCCTCCTTGGAATTCCGGATTTGTTGGAGGTCTTAAACGGGCTGGCAAGGAACCGGTGGACCGATTTGATCGCCGAAGGCATTGCGGCACTCGCGCGCGAGATCGCCGACAAACCCATGCCGGTGCCAGATCTGGTCGAGTGGTTCGCTGAATGGTCTCGAGATACGCGTGGCGAGCAGCGCGGGTTGCTACTACTCACAGCCCACAGGGCCAAGGGCCTGGAGTTCGACGACGTCATGATCTTGGACGGCGGCTGGGAGAAGCCCTCGCGCGGCGAGGATGCTGATGCCCCGCGGCGTCTCTTCTATGTTGCGATGACGCGCGCGCGCCGGAGCTTGGCGGTGATAGCTGCTGGCACGCACCCGTTCCTCATCCCGCAGCACGAGGCAGTGCTACAGCGGCAGGTCGCGCCTGACCGTGAGGCGCTGATGGGGCGCCCGCCCCACTACGTGATGCCGGATCTGAAACTGGTGGACCTATCCTGGGCTGGCCGGCTCAAAGAGGGTCATCCGGCACTCGCGGCCATCGAGACAGCTCGGGTTGGAGATCCGGTGACCCTGGCCTCGGACGGAGCGACCTGGATCATCCGCAACGCGAAGGGGCAGACACTCGGCCGCATGGCTCGTGCCTATGCGGCCCCCGAAGGCTTAGACTTTCTCCGCGGCGAGATCGGCGCCATCGTGCGCTGGAGCAAGAGCGACAACAAGGAAGAGTTCCGCAGCAGCATTCGACGCGATGAATGGGAAGCAATCCTACCTGAATTGGTCTTCGGCTGAACGGCTTCTTCCCGGCGGAAACGCACCCGCTTCAAACCCTAGGGATCGGCGCTAGTCTGCAATGCTGTGGATTTGCACGGCCTCCCCGCAGACCTCACGGGCAATATCGACGACATGCTGATGATGGGTGAGATAGATCGCCTGTCCACGCCTACCGACCCGCTCCATGACGCGGCACGCTGAGCGAGTTCGTTCCTCGTCAAAGGTCTCGAAAATGTCGTCGCAGAAGAACGGCAATGACGCGCCTTGATCGGCGAGTTGCTCATAGGCCGCAGCGCGCAAGGCGAGGTAAAGCTGAAAGCGGGTGCCTTTGGACATGTCCTGCGCCTGCTTCGCCATCCCACCGGCGTCCAGCGCCAACAGGGTTTCCGAGGCTCCGTCGATCTGGGTCTGGAGCTTTGAATAGGCACCGTTCGTCAGCTCTGCAAAAGCGGTCTCCGTGGCCTGCATCATTGCGCTGCGATGTGCGTCGCGATACCGGCGGATTGCTGTTTCAGCGAGGCGGTGGCCCAGACTTAGTTCGAGATGTCGGAGTGCCGCTTCCTGCATTTCGAGTTCCAGCGTCGCCTTTTTCTCGACCAGTAGCGCAACATCCGCATCCCCCCCAATGGCACGTAGATCGCGTTCGGCGGTGGTCCGCGCCTCGATGGCGCTCTTGTAGAGGCCCTCAACACTTTCCAAGTCGGCGCTGACCTCGTCCAGCTGAGCGCCCAAACCGGCTTGGGTCACCCCTTCCAGAACAGAACGCACCTCCTCGAGGCTCTGGAGATCGAGGAGCGACAGCAGTTCTCGTTCTAGGCCCGCGCGTTTGCCCCGATCCGCGATGACACCGGCAGCGGTGCTGACAGCCTTCCGCAGGGCTTCCAACGAGCCGGTATCAACGCCATCCGGAAACAGCACCGCCATTCCCGTGACGGCAAGATCGATGCCTTCCAGAACTTCCCTGGCGTCGACCAGCGCCTGCTCTAGACCTTTGATCCGTTCGTTCAGCTCGCGCGACATGTCTTCGGCGCTAGTCGCCGCCTCCAATAGCCCCTTCAGCGCGTCATAATCCGCAAGGGGCGCATCCGTGGCACCCGCGCCAACCTGTTCGAGCAATTTCCGCACACTCTCGGCGAACCGGGTCTGATCCTCTTCCATGGCCGACACCTGACGCACTAGCGCCACGCGCTCCTTGTCGTGCTCACGCAAATCATGGAGCGGCTGCAGAGAAGCCTCCAGAGGCTTGGCGTTCAAGTCTGCCGGCAGGGCACCTGCGAGCTGCGCCAGCCAATCACGGCGCCCGGCTGAGGCATCTTCTTCCAGACCTGCAAGCCTACCGGTCCGCTTCGTCCGGTCGCGCTTCAGCTGGTCCAGGCCTGATTTGGCGGCATGTAGCTTTTCTTGATGAGTGCGCTGCGCCGCAAGGATGGATTTCGCGTCGGCAACAAGAGCCTCGAAGTCGGGCGCGTCGCGGCGCGAGAGAGGTGCCAGTGCCGCGCTCAGCCTCTCTGCCCTTTCGAAGGTCTCACGATGGTCACCTTGAAGACGGCACAGTTCGGCCCCGGCCTGCACCGCAGTTTCAAGTTTCCTTAGCCACCCAACGAACGCCTCCGGTGAGATCGGTTCGCTGATGCCGGCCTGTTTCGCGGCGGCCGACAGACTTTCCAACGCCGCCTTTTGTTTCCCAGCCAGCGCTTTGACCTGCTTATCAGCCAAATTTACACGGGCCTCCAAGGCTGCAACATCCTGTTCGAATTGTCGCAATGTGCCGAGGTCTGCGGCCCGCGAGAGACGCAGATCCATGGCGCTGTCCACACGCGCCATCGCACCCTCGAAGTCCACTGCAGTCTCCTCCGTCAGGCTGATCCGATGCGCCTTCCACAGGTCATCGCGGCCGGCCCTGAGGTGCCCCGCCTCCTCGTCGTCGATCAGCCCGTCCATCGCTTTGATCCGGGCGATCCGCGCCTCACGCTCCGAGAGTTCTCCCTCGGCCTTCTCAAGCTCCTGGCCCGCAGCCTCATGTCGACGGGTGAAGTCTTGCACCTCGGCCAGAAGCGCTTCGGCTTCCTCCAGGACCAGAGGGCAGCTGGGAAGGTCAGCAAAGCTCTGCCCCTTGATGGTGAGTGCGTCCAAAGCGCCGCGGGCATGTCGACGCGCCGTCTTCACGGCCTCGGATGCTGCAGCATGGCGCCCGGAGAGCGCGTCGACATCAAAACGCTCAAAGACGTCCTCCAGATCGGCCGCGGAAGCCCCCTCGGCGCCAAGCGTGTCGAGCTGTCCCTTGGCCGCCTCGATCCTTTCGTCCAGCTCAGCCACCTCATCACGCTCACGCTTGACCGAACTTTCGGCCTCGCGCACCCGCTCGCGTGCCTGTTCAAGTTCGGATAGTGCGGCAGACGATAGAACCATGGCTTTGGGATCGACGCCTGCGGGCGCCTCAAGATCTCGGGCTGCAACTTGCATGTCGTCGAGAACCTCAGCAAGCGCCGTGCGGCGCCGATCCAGGTCGAGGTCGGCGGTTGCATACCGGCTCCTTAGGGCATCCAGTTCGGCGAGTTCCCGAGACAGAGCAAGATGTTCAGGATGAAGTTCAATCGCCGCCAACTCCCCCTGCAATTCGCAGAGTTCTTCACCGAGGTTCTTGGCGTCGTTCTGGGCCTTGGCTTGAGCAGTCAGCATCCGGACCAACTCTTCGGGGTCGATGTCTAGCTGCGCTGGCCAGCTGCTAAAGGGCGCCAGCTTTTCGTCGAGCTCATCGATCTCAGAGAACAAAGGCAGAGCTTTTCCCCTGGCATCCAACTGGGCCTTGGCCGCAAAGAGCGCCTTGCGGCGCTCGGAGACGTGGGCTTCATCAGCTAGAGCGTCGTCGGCCGCCTTTTTAAGCCCACGATATTGCGCGGCCGACACGTCGAGGTCCCGGATCTGCCTCTCGACCTCGGCATGTTCTTTTTTCAGAGTCGCGAGACGGGTTGTGCTCGCCCGCTTGCGATAGAGGCTGTCGGCCTCTTCCCGGACACGATCGAGCACCTCGGAAAGCTCGCTGATCCCGGCCGCCGCAGAAAACAGTAGGCGCCCAATATCACCCTTGGCCTTGGTGATCTCTTCACCGCCCTTTTCGATGGTCAGATCGTCCAGACACAGGAGGTTGCGGTAGTCATCCTCGGAAAGGCCGCTGAGATGGGCTTGCAGCGCGTTGTTGGGCAGCTCCTGGCCATGGGCGTCGCGAAGCGACGGATCGCGGGTTGGCAGCCGCGTGAAGGCCGTCTCTGTGCAGTCGATATCCAGCAGACCGGACACCCGAAGGTTTTTGCGCTGATGCAGGAAGTCATACGGCTCCCGGTGGGGGAACCCGTAGAGAAGCCGGAGATAGCCTTCCATCGTCGTGGTCTTGCCGGCTTCGTTCGGCCCGTAGATCACGTGAAAATCCGGAGTACCGGCATCGCGTCTGGGCCCGAAATCGAAGCGTTTGCCGCTGAAACCGCCAAAGAGTTCCAGGTCGAGCTGTCGAAGCCGCATCATTCCGAAGCTCCCTTCATCAAGGCAAAGAGATGCTCGGACCCGGCCTCGGCAAGCATCTTGGTCAGGGCAGAGAGCGCCGCCTCGTCCGATAGCAGCGCCGCGCGCCGGGCCGCTGGAAGCTGCGATAGCACTTCGTCGACTTCCGCCAGCGCCTGCGCCGCGAACCCGTCTTCTGAGACGATCTGCGCCATAAGGCCGCCGAGCTCTTCGGCGGCACTGGTATCGGCCGCTGTGCCGGGCGCCTCAAGCGCGAAGCTGAGTTTCTCAATCCAAAGACGTCCGGTTTCTTCGGCGATTTGCGAGACAGTTTCGCCCCAGATGTCCCGGTCACGCAGGATCTGCCAATGCCGAACCGTCCGCCCCTTGAGTGTCAACCGCAGAATGGCATCGTCATCGGGCCTCAAGCCTTCGATCGGGGCATGGAGACTGCTGCGGATCCGCTGGCGGATCTCATCATCATTCTCGGCCCCGGAAACATCGATGCTGTGACCAAAGAATGAAACGACGGAGGTGGGCACCTCTTCGACGGCAATGCCCCCTTTATCGATCGACAAGAGCGTGGCGGTTTTGGGGCCCGCCTCGCCAATATCTCGGCCCTGCGGAATCCCTGGCATGACGACCCAGGGCGCCTCGCTGTGCACCTGCCGTTTATGTACATGGCCCAGGGCCCAATAGTCGAAGCCCAGCGTGGCAAGATCGGCCACGGAACAGGGGGCGTAGTTGTCGTGCCCGGCTGCACCGGCCAAGGACGTGTGCAACATCGCAATGTTGACGGCACCCGAAACGGGTGCGCCGAACTTACCGAGAAGGCTGTCCGGAGCGTGTTTCCCGTTGAAGCTCACGCCGTGGATCCAAACATCCGCGCCTGCCAGCTGCACCTTGCCGCCCCGCCCGTCAAAGACGTGGACATTGTAGGGGAGAGCGACTTCGCCGGTGATCGGGTTTTCGGCGTCGTGATTGCCCTTGATATAGAAAACCGGAATCCCGGCCGCCCGAAGTCTTTCGAGCTGCCCTGTGAGAAAGGCCGCCGTCTTCGCGCTGCGCTGCGCCCCGTCGTAAAGGTCCCCGGTGATCAGCAGGGCGGCAACGCCCTCAGCAAGCGCCGTG
The DNA here is from genome assembly GCF_900106675.1 of Allgaiera indica. Taxonomy (GTDB): domain Bacteria; phylum Pseudomonadota; class Alphaproteobacteria; order Rhodobacterales; family Rhodobacteraceae; genus Acidimangrovimonas; species Acidimangrovimonas indica. The sequence continues at coordinate 29,366 of NZ_FNOB01000024.1, read as the reverse complement.
TCGACGATCCGAATGAAGGCTGACCGCGTTGCGGACTGGATGCTTGCGCGCAAGGTTTCATCGCGCAGCGCCAGGGACGTCAGCGGGGAGTCTAGATGAACGTCGGCCGTGTGCAAAATCTTGATCAACCATCTTCTCCCATTAATGCCAACATACAAGTCGCGCGCGATAGCGGCTTGGCGCTCACCCTCTGCGATTTCTTTGCACCGCGCAGCACGAATCTACCCTTAGCCATAAGACCAAGTTTATGCGCAAAGGGTGTCAAATTTTGGCATGGTTGCCAGAGCGCGAGGATCAGGGAGATTGGGTTTCGAGTCTATGCTAAGCGGCATCCAGCTCCGCGCCCAATGCTGATGCGCGCGGCCAATAGACCGCACCGGTCCGCCTAGACCAAGCGGCCTTAGCCCGCGCGAACTGCTGAATGAACAAGCCCCTCATGCCGGCGCGCAACATCAAGATCAAGCCCATCAGCGACCGCGTAGTAGCCACCCTGGCGGCAGGTGGGCCTTGGATAGAGCGGGGTGTACGGCCGCGGCCTGTCCGCGGCCTTTCGGGACCCGCTAAGCACTCCCGGCTTAATCGTCGTCGAGTGGCCGATTGCGCAGCCCCTCGGTCGGCAGGCCAAGTTTTTCGAGTTGGGCGATGAGACGTTCTCGCTGTTCGCGCTTGGCTGCGGCCTTGGCTTCGAAGGCAGGCTGGACCTCCAACATGATGGTGATGGCCTTGATGAGGGCCGGCACCTCCCCCTTCAAACCTTTTCGGCAGAGCGCCAAATAAGCCGCTTCCAGCCCGGCGAGGGACACCGATCTTCCGTCAGGGGTCCGCGCGTTCACGGGCTCTGACAGGATCGCTGCGGCATCCTGGAGATGGTCCGCGCGGCTCTTGGGGCGGCCTTTCGGGTTGCCTGACTGGCCCTTCTGCCACCGGTTAGCTTCTGGCGGCTTGCCATAGCCGATGTCGTGGTCGTCAGGCATCACCGCCTCCATTCTCGATTACCTTCACGCCCAACTTGCGAAGCGCTTCCACAATCTTTCGCTTCCGCTCCGCTGAGTCGGCGAGATCGTGTGTATTTTCGCCAGCTTCGACCAGGATCCGGCGCTGGAGATCCAGGGCGCGGCGATCACCAGCCAGTGCCAGCTCCCGCAGCCGACGGATCAGCGCCTCGCGGATCGGCATCTGTTGTTCGCTGCCCTGAAGCTTGACTTTCCGGTTCAGCACCCGATCCAAGTGGCTCCAGAGATCGGCTTGCTTGCGCGGGCGACCGCGGGGATTGCCGGACTTGCCCTTCTTGAAGCGATGTTGCGCCGGCGGGTTGGCATACCCCGCCGGCTGCTTGGTGTTCTCGGTCATTCTGCGGCCTCCTGCGCAGGCGCCGCAGCTTCTGCTGCTCGGGCCTCGGCCACTTCCTCGAAGGTCGCGCCAGTGGCTTCCAGCGCTGGCTCCACGCCCGTCAGGGCCGCATAACGGCGGCAGATCACGTCGCAGTAGATCGGATCGAGTTCCACCAGCCGCGCTACGCGCCCGGTGCGCTCGGCCGCGATCAGCGTCGTGCCGGAGCCCCCGAAGCCGTCGAGCACGATCTCGCCGCGCTTCGTCACGTCGCGGATAGCGTCGGCCACCAGCGCCACCGGCTTCACCGTCGGATGCAGCGCCAAGTCAGCCTGGTTGGCCCCGAAGCTGTTCACGCCCGGATAGTCCCAGACGTTGGTGCGATAACGGCCGGATTCGCCGAGACCGAAGGTATTGGTGTGAGGCGCAGTGCCCACTTTCCAGACATAGATCAGCTCATGACGGGAGCGATAGAAGGTGCCCATGCCGCCGTTGGTCTTGGCCCAAACGACGAGGTTCTTCAGCTCGCTGTAGACCTTGGTGCCGGCCGCCTGCAGCTCAGCCATGTGGCGCCAGTCCATGCAGGTGAAGTGGATCGCCCCATCGTGGCTGACCGCAGCCATGGCGCCGAGAGAGACTTCCAAGAAGGCCGTGAACGTGCCTGCGTCCATTTCGCCGGACGCCATGGCGAATTCGCGGTGCTTGACGCCACCAGAGCCGCAGACATGGCCGTCGATCTTCACGTTGTAGGGCGGATCCGTGAAGACCGCGCGGGCGCGCTCTTCCCCCATCAGCGCGGCGTAGGTCTCGGCCGCGCGCGCATCGCCGCAGACGAGGCGGTGCTTGCCCAGGATCCAGACATCGCCCGGCCGCGTCACCGCCGGCCCCGGCGCGGGCGCGTCATCCGCCGGGTCCGCGCCGTCGTCAGCCTCTTCATCATCGAGCAGCAAGTCGAGCTCGGCCGTGTCGAAGCCAGTGATTTCCAAGTCGAAGTCGAGCTCCAGTTCGGCCAGCGCCTGGAACTCGATCTTCAGGATCTCGCGATCCCAGCCGGCCAGTTCGGCCAGGCGGTTGTCAGCAATGACATAGGCGCGGCGCTCCGCCGCCGTCAGATGGCCGAGCGCGATGGTCGGGACCTCGGTGATACCGAGCTGCTTGGCCGCGGCCACACGGCCGTGGCCTGCGACGATGCCGCCCTCGTCGTCGATCAGCACCGGGTTGGTGAAGCCGAACTGACGCATCGATGCTGCAATCTGGGCGATCTGCTTGTCGCTGTGGGTGCGGGCGTTGCCCGCGTAGGGAGCGAGGTCGCTGATGTTGCGATAGGCGATCTTCAGCCGGGTGCTTTCCGGCAGGGGTTTGAGGTTTGCCATATTAAGGCCTTTCGAGTTTCACGCTGCCGGCTCGCCGTGACGGGAACTAAGTGGCCGGTGCGGGCGAACCGGTTAGCGCTGTTTCAGGAAGAGGCCGGACCTCGAGGTCCTCTGCGAAGGGCCGGTCCCCCGGCACAAGATCGGCAGGCCCCCCACCGATCACTTCACATTGCGCGTTTTAGGCTCTTCTCACAGAGCGCTGAGACGGGTCAGGCGGCGCTGGAACCTTCGGCGTTAGCATACTTGTCTTGCGCGGCTTGCCAGAGTGCGAAGACTTCCAGGATGTGCTGCATCTCACGCTTGAACGCCGTCTCGCCGAGCCCGGAGATGTCGAAGAAGCGCCGCGCAGAGAAGATGTAGATCTCCCATTCGTCGGACGTCAGTTCGCGGGAATTGAGCGCCGGAATGTCGTCGAGCCTCATCACGTTTGCTGCCGCAACAAGACCATGCCCCGTGAAGATGCCAGCCTTATCGTCCACGAGAATAGGCGTGCAGACTCCGACGGCGATGAGGCCTTCGACAATGCGAGCGACGTATTTCTCCGTAAGCTTCTTTTGCGGCAGACCCGTGCTGGTGAGGCCGCGGGGATCTACGCGGAAGAGTTTGTCGCGCAATTCCGACGCCACGAGAGACGTTTCCAGATCCACTTTATTCTGTGCCACCTTATTATCCTCCATAGAAAGGCACGCCGCGCAAATGGGCGCGACTACTTGCGCCGCTGCGTATTTGCGCCGCGGCAATCCAGTCCGATAGTGGAGGCTAAGCCCGAGGGCCCCACGCGAAGGGTCGAAGTCTTTCGACACAAGACCGGTAAGCCTCTCAGCCCGATCACTGCGCGCGTCCGCTTCAATGAAGCACACAATATTTAGGATTGCACATTCAATCGCGCAAGAACTTTTTTCTCTAATGATTGCAAAAAATACCTAAGCGTTTAAACGCACTAGCCTGGATTTTGGCGATTATGTTTGCGCTCAATATCGGCCTTAAAGGAAAACTCAGTACAAGATATGGGGCGGCGCATTAATTGGGCTGCTCGTCGAGGAGTGCCCCCACCGGAACCCCCAGAGCCACAGCCAGCTTGTCGACCACCGTGATGGTCGGATTCCGCGCGCCACGCTCAAGATCACTGACATAGGTCCGGTGAAGCCCTGCCTGATGCGCAAACTCCTCCTGCGACCAGCCTTTCGACTGGCGCAGGCGGCGCATGTTCTGGCTCAGGCGGGCGCGTATTTCCATGCCGCCCAAAGGCGAGCCATGTCGCCGATCCGTCTACAGACGATCGGTGACATTCGTGCTTGACGCTCCGCGCCCCGCAAGCATTGCTAATGTCACTGATTGGCGACAAATTGGGTTTGCGAGAATGGTAGAGACTGCGACGGCAAAGGAAGTAACTGCGAATGTATCGCGCGAGCGCCGCAACCCAGTCGTTATGCTTGCCGACCATGTTGAGGAAATCGGCTTGGTGCCTGTCGGGGTCTCCGAAGAATACCGATATGCCTCGCTGCCACTTTGTGTGATCGACGCAGTGTTCTCGATCAGCGTGAAATACACGTCCACGCAAGCCACCGTGGCGCGCTTCTGCGACAAGTCTGCCTGGCCACAGTTCGCGGCCTCTCGCGACGAACGCGGCGCCGGGTCTCACAGCTTGTCGGACCTGCTAGACCTTTATGACGGGGTGACGTCGGAAACCGCTGCCGAAACGCTCTTTGGCAACCGTCAACGCACCTCGACGACTTCAGGAATATTGAAAGCGGAAGCGGTCAAGCTGTTTGCAGAAGCTCTGCTCCGATGTGAGATCGAAAGATTTACAGACATCACGCCAAACCGACTGGAGCTTGCCGAGGCTATCATCCTCGGCCTGCCCGGCCAAGGCAGCGGAATTGCCTTCGACTATTTCAGGATGCTGGCGGGCGACGACGACATCATCAAGCCCGATCGCATGATCCAGCGGTTCGTCGCTCGCGCCCTCGGAATGGCTACCGAACCAGGACCTCGCCAGGCCGCGATCCTGGTTCGACTTGCCGCACGGGAACTGACCCGGCGCGGGCATCACTGGACACCGCTCAACCTCGATCATGCGATCTGGCAGCACCAGAGGGGACAGCGCGCGGTCGCCGGAACGGCATAGGCGAGCTCCGCCGGCGGGGGAAATGACTGGACTCTGACCCCAAGGGAAGCGGTGTTTATCCGCCAGAGGTTTGGAGCCGAAACCGTGCAGGACATCGAGATATAGGAGATTTTCGCACGGCTGACCGCGCAATTCGAGGACTGCGCGGCTTTGGCGGTGGAGGGCCAGCGTTTCGGACTCAGCCGAGAGGAAGCGAGGGAGCTGCTCCGCGAGATCCTGGAAATAGCAAAGGTTGCCGAGCAGTCTCTGTCCCAAGTCGAACAGTATCTGGATAGCTAGCGCCGATCAGAAGGCGATGGTGTATGATGGGTTTGCCCATTGCGGCCGTTTGACGGCCTCAATATCAAAGCCCGCTTCGCGCCCCTAATCTGTCATTGAACAAGAAGGCGGGCAATCTCGATAGCGGTCGTTCGTCCCTCACGTTCGACAAGGCCGCAAATGGCCACTATTGTGGAAGTGCGCAGCGCGCAACTCATACACCCTAACGAAAATCGTTCGGCTGCCGCCTAGTGCTACCGCGCACCGCTCGATGAATTGGTCTTCGACCATTTCGAAGCTGCGGCCCTGCCGCCCTTATTTCGCGCTTTCTCGCTGTTGTTCGGCCAGCAGGCTCTACGGCGCGTCCGACCCCTGGCCAATAGTTGACGGTTCTAGAGAGTGGTCGCATCCAGTCCGTTGGCCTTGCGGCGCTTCAGCGACGCGAGGATGTTGTCGAGGCGGCGCAGTAGATCGTCATAGGTGATGATGTCGATCATGTTGGCGTATTTGCGCTTGATCACTTCCAGGTCCCCAGACTGTCCTTCGTTGAACACCTGATGGCCATTATCCTTCCGATCCCGCCCGAGGATGCACATCGCCTTAGGGTTGGTGATGCGGATTCTGAGATTGGGCGGAAGCAACTTCCTGAATTTCAAGGTGATCTTCTCTTCGGCCGCCGGGCCGCCCTTGCTAAGGTGGAACAAATATTTCTCGGCCTGCATGATCGTCCCGGACAGTGTGCCAGTAGGCACATAGTTGCCGCGGTAGGGCGTCTTCCTAAGCAGGATGCCGGCTTCTGGCTTCTTGATTTCGATCACGTCAATATTGCCGTTCACGTCGACGAGCGCGATGTCGATCTCGCGGTGGCGGACCTTGCCAGGCGTCGTGTAGCGATCGTCGATCGGCACCTTTTCGATCACCGCGACATACTTCGGGAAGATCAGCGGCAGGATGGAGAGCAGTGCCTTCTGCCACTGATCCTCGCTCTTTTCCCCGGCCTTAAGCCACGCCTTGAGCGTGTCCCGGACAAATTGGAACTTCTCGATCTCGGTGGTGAGCAACTCCTTGGCGTGTAGCGGCGTGTCGCTACGCCGCGATTTGCGTTTGCTCAGATAGGCCTCGTACTGCTCCCGAAAGTCGCGCTCAGGCTCGATATATTCGCCGATGATATTGGTGACCCGCGCCTCGGCGTAGCGGTCCATCTCATAGGTGTTGGGGAAGCGCGCGATCAGGTCTTCGAACACCTCGATAGGAATGGCATCCTCGCGCTTCCCGCCAATGATGATCTCCTCCGCTTCCGGAATCAGCTTCGCAATCCGCTTGAAGATCGAGATGTTTCGCTCAGCAACGAACAGCTTGCGCCGCCACTCGACCCCGCTCTTGGCGATGAGCACGTCCTGCTCAATGTCGAGCTTGCGGCCGGAGATGAAATAGTAACCCGAACTGGCGACGGCGAGGCGGAAGCGATAGGTGAACAGGAAATCGTTCTCGACCTCTTCTTGCGTTGGCTTCACGAGCAGATCGTCGGGCCTGAAGGTGAACGCCGAGCTGATCTCGACTTCGCCCTTCTTAAGTTCATCCATGATCCAAGCATTGCCCTGAAGCGTCGCGCGATATTCGAGCACGACGCCGCTGCGGCTAACCCTGTATTCGGCCATTTTCACCCCTTGTTCCTCGCTGGGGTTAGAGAATGGCTGCGAAAGCTCAGAACTGCAATGTGCCCCCAACGAGGGCCGCCCCGAGCAGTGGATTCGTAACGCGACAGATAAGCGCCCCCATTCAAGTCATTCAGCTGGCCGATCCGCGAGCCTGAAAGTCGCCGATTTGTAAGCTTGCCGAACTAAGCGGTTGGAATTGTGATCGGGGGCTTACAGGACCTGATCCTCAAGATAGCGTGCCGCGACGTGACCATAGCTGATCGCCACACCGTTCGCGTCAACCCTCCGCCACAGCGCGATCTCTGCTGCCTGATTGGTGGCATCAATCGTACCATCATTGATACGGTCCTCAATCTCAGCAACGATAAGGAAGCGTTCATAACAAAGGCTCTGCTCGCCAAGATTGAGCTTGTCGATCATGATCTTTGCGTGGTCATCTCCGATAGCCGCCGGCCAAATTTCACCATTTCCATCATATTCGAACTTTTTTTCGCATAGGGGGTCTGTGGGCTCAACATGCCCAACGGGATCCCAGTTTTCCTTATAATCTCCGCAAATGCGCGGCATATTTCGTAAGCCGGTGGGGCCACAGCTGGCAAAGAGGTTTTTCCAATCGAAGCGGCGATTTTCATGCACCGACTGAGGCCGGAAGTGCTCGATATGAGAGCTGCCAAAGTCAGTCGTGATCCGCTTTCCACAATAGACGCAGACATTATGCTGCTCGGCGAGCAAGGCAGCGAGTATGACTTGTTTGTCCGGATTTTGAAGCGAGCTCCAAGACAAAGGAGGTTCCTGGATATACTTCGCCAAAATCCCAGGCGCGGCCCCCTTCGTGCTCCCCTTCAAGAGCCGGCCGCTTTCTGCCGCTGGAGTCGAGACCGCGCAATCGATACCTCGGGAGCCGATCCCTCCATTTGTTCTGCCAATTTCTCCAATTGAAATTCAGCCTCGTTGAGATCGTCCTCTCGAAGAGCCTTTTCGAAAGCTGCAAGTGACTTCTTTGCGCCAGCGCTGCGCTCGTCCGTCCCGAACACACTTAGAAGAAGGTAATTACTGTCGCGTCCCTTACTAGCAGAAACTTGGTGCACTCGGTTGCCTTCGGGTGCGAATTCAAGAACCCTAATGTGGTACGCCTCGACGTCGCCAATCACTTGGGGCGAGTGCGTCGTGACGATGAATTGGCAGTGCGGGAATGCTTTCAGCATCCAAGGGAGAATTTTCCGTTGCCATATTGGGTGCAGGTGAAGCTCGACCTCGTCGATGAGGACAAGAGCGCGCATTTGCTGCGGTTTTGGCCGATCTCCGGCCAGCATCGCAAGGCGTCGCGCCAGATCGCCGGCCATAGCGAGGAACACCCGTTCGCCGGTTGAGAGTTGGTCGACTCGGAGTTCAACACCCTGCTTCGTAACCATCAGCCCCCGAGGTGGGATGGATCGATAGCTCAAATTCGCAAGCCCTGTTGCCTCGCGGATCGCATTTCGAACAGATGCCAGTTGGGGATCCTCGTAGTCGCGGTTTCCACGCTGAGCTCTTAGCTCCTCGGTCTCGCGCTCCTCGAACCAATAAACGAATCCACGAAAATCAAGGCCGCGTTCGCTGCGGCTCTCCACAAAAGCATCCCGAGCGGTGTGCTTGGCCTTCGATCGCTTGCGTTGCGGAACTTCGGCCAGTGCGCGGCGCTGATTATAATAGATTGGCAGCGCTGCATCGCTAAGATAGTTGGCCTCGCCGAGCGCCTGATCGGCAATCGCGTAGACGAACTCGTTAAGGCCTGCCAGTTCACTTCCGGTCGGCCGGAGAACACGTTGCTTCGGGCCTTGCTTCCGCAGCGCCCAGCGTACCTCTTTGCCTTCGTCGTCGACGGCAACGCGGATCAGTGTTTCGCCGGACCCCAGCCTCGCATCGCTGTCGCTCAGTCGTCTCGCGCTCGTACGCGCATCGAGCAGGCGCGCCGAATATTGATCTAGGAGCACCCAAAGAGCATCGAGCACGCTGCTCTTGCCGGCACCATTGGCGCCAACAATGACCGTGAGCTGCGGATCAAACTCGATGCGCTCATCGCGGAAGCCACGAAACTCTTTCAGGTCGAGATATCGTAGGATCATGGTTTTGTATCTCGGTTGGGCATGTCCAAATCTATAGATGATGCGCCTGTAAACGCCATGCCTCATTTGCAGGCTGAAAGACCTCAGTGAACTGAATGTGCTTCGGCAACTCCGCGAGCGGGTCGTGGCAGGTGAGACGGGCAGCGACGGTGGCGAACGTCCTGTGTGGATGGCTCCTGCATAGCAAGACATTTCTGAGATGATCTGTGCGCTGGTCAGAAGCAGTCGTGTGTCCGGCCTGTTTGCGCGGTTTTTGACCGCTGGCCCTGATGGGTTCCGCAAACCAGGTCCCATTCGGCTTAACGGGCAATGGCGCCCGGGACATTCGGCGGGGTGTCCTGGTTGTTGCGGCTGACTGTGGCACCATCATCTCGCAGGTCTTGCTATCTCGTGTTTCTCAAGTGGTCTTAGGCAGTTCTTGGCGAATAGGGCTCGTTTCTCGTCAAAACGGCCCAAACGATCCGGGCTGTCTTGTTCGCCATCGCCACCGTCGCCACACGCGCGGGTTTGCGCTCCAGAAGAGCTGTCAGCCATTTGCTGGCCCGTTCCGGGTGAGACCGCGTCTGGCGGACGAGCGACGTCATGCCGACGACGAGGAGTTGGCGCAGATATTGGTCACCCATCTTGGTAATCCGGCCCAATCGCTCCTTCCCGCCGCTCGACTTGTTAACCGGCGTCAGCCCGAGCCAGGCGGCGAACTCGCGGCCATTTCTGAACTGATGACCGTCGCCGACGCTCGCGGCAATCGCTGACGCCGTCACAGCGCCGACCCCCGGGATAGTCTGCAAAAGCCGGACCCGCGCATCGCGCCGGGCCTCCACCCGTAGCCGCACCTCATACCAGCGAACCTGTCCGTGGAGAGCACCCAGCTGTTGGCACAGGTTCTCGATCACGTCCTTCGCGACTGAGGGAAGCTCAAGTTCCGCACCCTCCGTCACGCCTCGGGCAAAGGTGATCACCCGCGCCAAGCCCCGAGCGATATAGACCCCGAACTCCGCAAGCAGGCTGCGCAGCGCGTTGATCAACTGGGTGCGTTGGCGAACGATGAGATCCCGCGCACGGTGCAGCGACAGCAGTGCCTGTTGATCGGTAGACTTGATCTCCACGAACCGCATCGTCGGACGGGTGACCGCCTCGCAGATCGCCTCCGCGTCAACGAAGCGGGCGATTGAACACCACCTTCCCGTCCGATGTGATCCCGTGAACCTGGAAGACGTTCTTGGCCAGATCGAGGCCGACTGCTGTAACCTGCATTGGGTGGCTCCTCTCTCAGCAGTCGATGACACCTGCATCATGGCGCATTGCGACGCCGGTTGGAGCAGGAGCCATCCACCCCATCGGCTTGAGCACCTCCGCTGCCCGCAGTCTGCCGGCCCGCTTTCGGCCCGAACCGATCATTCGTCCTTGACGCAGCTAGGGTCTCCATTCCGCCGTTCCGCCCGCCTGCAATTTCCCGCTCGACTTCGTCGGCCCCGCAAGCGGTAGTCAGGTCATGCCGACACGGCGGGTTCGTTCGGCGTCACTGCCCGGAACTCCGGGCTCTGCCTGGTAGGAAGGCCGGGATGGATCCGGCCCCAACCAGGAGGCCAACCATGGCGAAGAAACCCACGACCACAGCCGACACAACCGAAGTCACTAGCGAAACGATCGAAACGGAAGCTTCGGCCAGCAAAGCGAGCAAGAAGGACCGGCTGATCAGCATGCTGAGGCGCGATGGCGGCACCACGATTACTGCGATCAGCTCGGCGCTCGGTTGGCAACCGCATACGACCCGCGCGGCGATCACCGGGCTGCGCAAAGCAGGATACGGGGTCGAAACGGCGAAGCCTGCAGATGGCGCCTCTGGGCTGATATATCGGATTGTCCTCAACTCTGGTCCCGATGCGAACGCCAGCAGCAGCACGGAGGCCAACCAATGAATCCGGCCGATCGGCTGGTTGCAGTAGAGGACCTACCCGAGGCTCTTGCTGCAGTCGAAACCGCAGATCGCGCTGCCCTGCTCGACCTCTGGCGCGAGGTAATCGGAGCACCTCCCCCGAAGAATCTCTCGCTACCGTTCTTGCGCCGCGCGCTCACCTTTGAACTGCAGTGCCAGGTTCTCGGAGGCCCCAAGATCCGAACGCTGGAGGATCTGGATCGCATCGCCGCCGGCAGCGCATCCCGGGCGTCCGTTGGCACAAAACTGCGCCCTGGCGCGAAACTGGTCCGGGAATGGCAGGGTCGCACCTGGACTGTCGAGGTGATCGACGGCGGATTCCTGATGGCCGGGGAGCGATATGTCTCGCTCTCCGCCATCGCCCGGAAGATTACGGGGGCCCGCTGGTCGGGCCCCCGATTCTTCGGACTGGTAGGGGAGCGCGTGCAGGATGCAACGCCCGCGAAGCCGTCTCATTGCGGAAGAGCGGCTTGAGATGGCCCGCCGGATCCGTTGCGCCATCTACACCCGGAAATCCTCCGACGAAGGACTCGATCAGGACTTCAACTCGCTTGATGCCCAGAACGAAGCCTGTGCGGCCTATGTGACGAGCCAGAAGGCGGAGGGTTGGATGCTCGTCCCAACCCGCTACGACGACGGCGGGGTGTCCGGGGGGACCTTGGATCGGCCGGCGCTCCAGCGCCTGCTCGCGGATATTGAGGCAGGAATCGTTGATCAGATTGTCGTCTACAAGATCGACCGATTGACCCGATCGCTGTCCGACTTCGCGAAGATTGTCGATCGCCTCGATTCCACCGGCGCCTCCTTCGTCTCAGTCACGCAGTCCTTCAACACCGCCACCAGCATGGGACGGCTGACGCTGAACATGCTCCTCAGCTTCGCGCAGTTCGAGCGCGAGGTGACGGCCGAGCGGATCCGCGACAAGATCGCCGCCTCGAAGAAAAAGGGACTCTGGATGGGGGGCACGGTGCCCTTCGGCTACCAGCCTGACGGCCGCAGCCTGAAGATCGATGAGACCGAAGCACCGATCATCCGTCACATCCACGACCTCTATCACGATCTTGGCTCAGTCCGCACTGCCGCAGAGCGTGCGGAAGAGCTTGGCTACCGAACGCGACCGCGGTCGTTCGCTACGGGCGCCTCGACCGGCGGAACCCCCTTCAGCCGCGGGCACATCTATCAGATCCTGACCAACCCGCTCTACGCCGGCCGCATCCGGCACCGGGATAAAATCTACGACGGGCAGCATCCCGCAATCATCGACCCCACGGCATGGGATGAAATGCAAGAACGCCTTGCCACAGAGGCCGCCCGAACACGCGGTCGGTCGAACGCGGCGGAACGCTCGACCTTGGTTGGCAAACTCTTCGATGAGACCGGAGATCGGTTGACTCCGAGTCATTCCCGAAAGAACGGCAAGCGTCTGCGCTACTACATTTCGCGCAGGCTGGTCACTGACCGGCGTGAGAAACACGCTGATGCGTGGCGGTTGCCGGCCCGCGACCTTGAGAACGGCATTGCTCGAATCCTCCGCGATCACCTGCGCAAGGCCAGCGTGATCACCGATCTGGTGCGGGATCTCAAAGCATCAGAGCTTCCCGAACTGCGGGAGAAACTTCTTCAGATCGCGGATGACTGCGATCCGAACGGAAGTGCCGATGTCTGGGCCCCACTGCTACGCCGCGCTGATCTGGCACCAGGCAGGATCCTGCTGCGGCTCGACCGGAAGGTAATGGCGGATCGGCTGAATGTCCCGCCGGATCGTATCGAAAGCCCCGCCCGCCGGGTTCCCGCGTCCTTCCAAATGCAGCGCCGCGGTGTCGAAGCACGCATCGTCCTCGGCGCGGCCATGCCACAGATCGATCCGGTGTTGGCAAAGAACATCCTGACGGCACAGCGATGGTATGCGGCCATCAAGGCTGGTTCCTCTTTCGGCGACCTCGCCGCTCAGGAAAAAATCACCTCGGCCCGCATTCAACAGATGATCGGCCTTGCCTTCCTCGCCCCAAGTGTTCTCGATCAAGTGACAGCGGGTAGCCAGCCTCTTTCCTTCACCTCCGAGTGGTTTAAGCGAACGCAGCTACCTTCAGGGTGGGATGAGCAGAAGCGAATTGTTAAGGGCCTTTGACTATCTCGGACAGCAGGAAAGCCTCATAAATCATGCATTTGGATTGCACGCGGCCACCTCCCCCGATAGGCTGAAACAGGCCCAGAAAGTGGGCACGCATTGTTGTCGTGCGCGACAGCTGCGCCGGGAGATACTAGTGGACGCCGACAAGTCGAAACCTCGTTTTTGCTAAGTCTCGGAGAGGCTTGGGTCAGACACGCACCCAACCGCCAGGGCGCCACGGGGTCGACATATCGTGCCCCTGAGTCGAGAGAATATTTGCGTGATCAATCGGACGAATTCCGAAAAGTAAGGTTTCCAATGAAAGCGTTTGAATTCGATCACCAACTGATCAAAGCTTACGAGCAATTTTCCCGTTCGTTCAGCGTAATTCGCGCATCTGATCTGAAGAAAGGAATCGACGCACAATACGACGCCGGAAAATTCTGGCCGGATGCGCTCTTGTCACTGAATCCGCGCTTCCTAGCTGGGCCGACCGTCGACGAACTCGTCGAGTCGAAAGATCTCGACGAAGGCACGGGACGAGTCTTCCGGTTCGGTGAAACTCCGCTTCGTTTTCACAGGCACCAAGCCGAAGCGATCGCGAAGGCGAAGCAAGGCAAGAGCTTTGTTGTCACTACCGGCACAGGTTCGGGGAAATCACTGTGCTTCTTCGTGCCGGTTGTCGATGCAATTATCCGAGCGCGGCGCGCAGGAAAGCCGCGGCGCACAACGGCAATCATCGTCTACCCCATGAACGCTCTGGCAAATAGCCAGATGAAGGAGATCGACAAGTTCATCGCCGGTTCCGGTTTGCCCGATGAGCTCAAGCCAGTGGTCAAGCGCTACACTGGTCAGGAAAGCCGTGAAGAACGCGAGCGTATCGCTGCCAATCCGCCCGATATTCTCCTGACGAACTACATGATGGCAGAATTGCTTCTGACGCGTCAGGACGACTTGGACTCGCAAGTCGTCTCGAACGCTTCCGGTCTCGAGTTCATCATCCTCGACGAACTCCACACCTATCGCGGACGCCAAGGGGCCGATGTGGCAGTCCTCGTTCGGCGCCTGCGGGACAGGTGCTCGCCTGACAAGGTGCCAATCTGCATCGGGACCTCGGCAACGATGGCCTCCGAGGGATCGGACGAGAGCCGCGCACTTGCTGTCGCGAAGGTAGCGTCGCGTCTGTTTGGCACCGACATTGGCCCGGACGCGGTCATCGACGAGTCATTGCAGCGCGCGACGGATGACGCCCTGAAGACCGAGCATGTCCTTGGCGCTTTGAAGACGGTCCTGACGCAGCCTTTGCCGGACGCACTCGCTGACGAAACACTGAAGCGCCATCCACTCTCGGTGTGGGCCGAACTCGAACTCGGATTGGACGATGGGCTTGAGCTTCGCAGGAAGAGGCCGATCCCTTTCGAAGAAGCCGTTGAAAAGCTTTCTCTTGCCAGTGCGGTCGATGCCGCAACCTGCCGAGACTATCTCGAAAAATTCCTGACCCGGGTAAGCCTGCCGGAGTATGAGCGTGGCGGCACAAAGGACGGTGCTTTCCTCGCTTTCAAGCTCCACCGTTTCATTTCCGGCGCCGGTGAAGTCTTTACGACGCTCGCAGCTAGGCCGCGTCGGATTCTTCTTGAAGGGCAGCTCGAGGATCCCGAAGCCCCTGGCAACCGCCTTTACCCCACGCGGTTCTGCCGAAACTGCGGCCAAGAATACCATGTCGTGACCAAGGTCGACGATGACGGGAGTTTGCGCTTTCTTCCCCGGAGCATCGACGATACGCCGCTCGATACCGAGGAAGACGAGGTCGCGGGGTATCTCTGTCCGGTGACGCCTGGCGATACAGATTTTCAGTTCACAGGCGAGCTTGAGGGTTACCCCGAAAGCTGGCGAGAAGAGAAGAACGGCATCGAACGGCTGAGAGGGTATCGCAAGAAGCGTATGCCGGTGTCCTACGTGGTCGGTGCTGATGGTCGCCACGGTGCGGGTGGAAATGATTTCTGGTTCATCCCGGGTAAGTTCGCCTTCTGCCTATGCTGTCATGACGAACCGACGCAGGGGATGCGTGAACGCAGCAAGTTGGCGGGGCTCTCCGGCGAAGGGCGGAGCTCAGCAACAACCTTGCTCGTAGCCAGCGCCCTGGAGTGGATGAACAAACCTGGCAGCGGCGTACCAGAGACGAAGCGGAAGCTTCTAGGGTTCACGGACAACCGTCAGGATGCAGCCCTGCAGTCCGGCCATTTCAATGACTTCCTGTTTGTAAGCCTGTTGCGCGGAGCCATCCTTCGCGCGGTCATTTCTGCTGGCTCAGGTGGGCTCGCAGAAGACGAGTTCGGCCTGCAGGTGGTGAAGGCGCTCGGCTTCACTGCCGCCAACAAAGAGGCGCGCCAGCATTGGCTGCTGGATTCGAATGCTGGTGCCATCATTCGTGAAGATGCCCAGCGGTCGCTTGCAAAGGTTCTCGCCCATCGTGTCTGGACGGACCTGCGTCGCGGTTGGCGCTTCACCAACCCCAGCTTGTCTGTCCTGAACCTGATCGACGTGAATTTCCTCGGTCTCGAGGAAATCTCCGAAGATCGCGAGCGCTTCATGGCCATCCACCCAGCGCTGGGTGTCCTCGGCCTCGAGCAGCGGCAGGCAATTCTCAAGGCGATTTTGTCCGCGATGCTCGAGGGCCTGGCTGTTCAGACCGAAGCCTTGGACCTGACTGTCCTTGATGGCGTGGCACAGAAATCCCGAATGCTGCTTCGGGCTCCTTGGGCAATTGACCAAAAGGAAAATCCACGTGCGCGGTCCTCGCTTGTCCTGCGCGGGGGCAGCAAGAACGTCGTCACACTGCGTGAAGAACAAACGCTTCTTCGGGCTGGTCCCAATTCAAGGATCGCGCGGCTCGTGAACCGGAAATCTGTTCTCGGCACGAAACTGAACAAGGATGAGTACTACGAGTTCATGGAGGGGATGCTTGCCTTCCTTAGCGACGAAGGGCTGCTTGTGCCTGTCGAACTCGATAGCGATGTGACGGGCTGGCGCCTGTCACCATCTGCGGTACGGCTTGTGCCTGGACCGGCCCTCGCTGATGAAGCCCACCGCGGCAACCGATACTTCCACGACCTTTACACCGCGATTGCCAGTGACCTTGGCGTTGGGCGTAGTTCCTACTGGGGTCTGGAGGGGCGCGAACATACGGCCCAAGTTTCGCAGAAGCAGCGAGAATGGCGTGAATGGCGGTTCCGGTTCGAACAGGATGATGTGGACCATCTCGCGACCTCGGAGTACCGCACGGAAATTCGAGCAACCGGCGAGTCAGATCGGTTCCTGCCCACGCTGTTCTGCTCTCCGACCATGGAACTCGGCGTTGATATTTCCGCCTTGAACGCCGTCTACCTGCGCAACGTACCACCTACGCCGGCGAATTACGCGCAGCGCGCCGGTCGTGCCGGTCGATCGGGTCAGGCCGCGGTTGTCGTGACCTACTGCGCCTCGGGGTCTCCGCATGACCAGTATTTCTTCGAGCGGCGAAACGATATGGTGGCCGGCGTTGTGCGCCCGCCGGCACTCGACATCACGAATGAAGAGCTGGTCCGATCGCACCTGCATGCAGTGTGGCTTGCGGAAGCGAAACTGGCGCTTTCTCCCGACATCCCGGAGATTCTGGACCTTCACGGGGCTAAATTCCCGCTGAAGGAAGACGTTCTGGCGGTCATCTCGAAACCCGCTCTGGTTTCGCAGGCACGGGGACCGATGGCGCGTGTCTTAAAGCAGATTCTGGCGTCCGACGGAGGGCAAACCCCGATCTGGATGGAAGATCCAGACGAGTTCATTCTTCACACGGCCATGAATGCGCCAAAGGAATTCGACCGCGCCTTTGACCGTTGGCGGGAGCTATATAACTCTGCCAGGACACAATTGGCCGAGGCCAACAAGCGTTCGGAGATTACGGGGCTCTCGGGAGCCGACCGGCGTAAGATCAAGGCCGCACAAATGCAGGCCCAGGATCAGATCGCCATCCTCGAACAAGGCAAGGCCTCGAATGGCTCTGACTTCTATTCGTATCGGTATCTGGCAACTGAGGGCTTCCTGCCCGGGTACAACTTCCCGCGCCTGCCGCTCTACGCGTTTGTTCCTGGCGAAGGTAAGACGGGGTCATTCCTGTCCAGAGCCCGCTTCCTGGCCATTTCCGAATTCGGCCCGCGCAGTCTGATCTATCATGAGGGCCGCGCCTACCGGGTCATGAAAGCCAAACTGCCGCCCGAGGTGCGTCAGGGCGACGGATCGGAATTGGCAACCAAGGACATCTACATCTGCTCAAACTGCGGCGCATCGCATGAGGGCGAGGTCGAGCGCTGTCATGGGTGTAACAATCACATGGCGGGAGAGGTCCCCATCAAGAAGACACTGCGCATCGACAACGTCGAGGCCGCACCGACCGAGCGGATCACCGCGAATGATGAAGAGCGCGTTCGGCAGGGCTTTGACATCCAGACCGTCTTCTCCTGGCCGAAGAAGGATGGGCAGGTCCAAGTGACCAACGCAAAATTGGTCTGTGGCGAGACTTCACTCTTGGCCCTGCAATACGCCAACAGCGCGGAAATCAGCCGCCTGAACAAGGGTTTGAAGCGCCGAAAGGACCAGACTGTCTTCGGTTTCCACATCGATCCGAGGTCCGGCTACTGGGCGAAATCCGACGACGAAGACAGCGACACGGACGTCCCGCCCGACGTGGTCAAGCCGGTTCGCATTGTCCCGATTGTCCGCGACAGAAAGAATGCCCTGTTGTTCCGCTTCGAAAAGCCAGAGCAGTACGAGCCCGAGACTATCACGACGGTTCAGCATGCGTTGCTGCGCGGAATTGAAGTGGTTTTCCAGCTGGAAGAAGGCGAAATCCTCGGTGAACCGCTGCCCGCGAGGGACAACCGTCGCGCAATCCTTGCCTACGAGGCAACGGAAGGCGGCGCCGGCGTGCTCACGCGCCTGATCGATGACGGAAAGGTAATCAACGAGGTGGCGAAGACCGCTCTGGGTCTGATGCACTTCGAGAATGTGGATGCTGCGATTGCTGCGGGTGATGCGGATCTGTTGCAGGAGAAGAAAGACGGAAGCTGTGTTCGCGGATGCTATCGTTGCCTGCTGTCCTACTTCAACCAACCGGACCATGAGCTGATCGACCGCTCGAGCCCGGAAGTTGCGGAATTCCTGATCGATCTTGCACGCGGCGAGGTTTCCCTTGCTGCGAAGCCGACCGCCGGAACCGTGCCATCACCTTGGCTGGAGGTATTCAGCGCAGCAGGCATTCCCCAAGTCGATACGATGCCCGCGAGGTTTGGTGGGCGCGAATTTGAGTTCGTTTGGCGCGCATTCGCGGTTGCCGCGACGACCGCTGACCTGACTGCAGAAGCTGAGGCAGACGCGATGAACAAGGGCTGGGTCGTTTTTGGATTGCCTTCGGCTCCGTCGGAAGGACTGCCGGATAGCTTCAGCAAGAATTTTAAAGGTTGATATGACTGTGAATTTTACTCCTGGAGATCTCGTCAGAGCGCGCGGCCGTGAATGGGTTGCCTTGCCGACACCAGGCGAGGGCCTGCTCGCCCTGCGTCCTCTCTCGGGCAATGAAAACGACATCGTGGTTCTTGCTCCGGATCTCGAGCTTACACCGGTAGAAGCTGCTCGCTTCGACCTGCCTGACGATGCACGCACGACAGTGCAGTCCAAGGCGGCCCTTCTTGCCGACGCGTTGCGACTGACCCTCCGCCGGGGGGCCGGTCCGTTCCGATCCGCCGCACAGCTTGCTTTTGAGCCTCGGACGTACCAGCTGGTCCCGCTTCTCATGGCCCTTCGGCTTCAGGTCCCGCGTCTGTTGATTGCCGACGACGTTGGCATCGGCAAGACCATCGAAGCGGGTCTGATCCTGCGCGAACTGATGGATCGCGGCGAGGTCGATGCGTTTTCGGTTCTCTGCCCTCCGCACCTCGTGGACCAGTGGATCACCGAACTGAAGGATCGTTTCGGGATCGATGCCGTTGCCGTCACCTCCGGGACTGCGGCACGTCTGGAGCGCAACCTCCCATTGGCGCAAACCCTTTTCGATTCCTACCCCTTCACGGTGGTCAGCCTTGACTACATTAAAGCCGAGAAACGCCGGGATGGGTTCGCCAGGGCCTGCCCGGATTTCGTTATCGTGGACGAAGCACACGCCTGCGTCGGGACGCACAAGGGAAAGCAGCAACGCTTCGACCTGCTCCAAGGCCTTGCACGCGATCCCGCGCGTCGGTTGATCCTGCTGACAGCCACGCCACACTCCGGGGACGAAGACGCGTTCGCTCGGCTTCTGTCGCTGATCGACGCGGAATTCGGGAACGTCAACTTCGACAACCAGAAATACCGCGAGCGCCTTGTCAGGCACTTTGTTCAGCGGCAGCGCGTCGACCTGGTCGAGGGCGACTGGGATGAGAACCGATCCTTCCCCAAGCACGAAACGACCGAATACTCGTATCGACTGAACGACGAGCATCGAGCCTTCCAAGAGGCCGTGCTTGATTACTGCTTCTCGGTCGTGTCTCGGGCCGGAGACGCGCAAAAGGATCGCCGCCTTGCCTTCTGGGGCACTCTGGCGCTGATGCGCTGTGTCGGATCGTCACCCGCAGCCGCAATGAGCGCGCTGCGAAACCGGGCTTCCAACGAAGACGACCGCCTCGAGCCGCAGATTTACGACGAAGATGGCGACGACGAAGACGCCGTGGACATCGAGCCAAACACCGTCTTCTCAAATGATCCCGCTCTCCAAGGGCTACTCGACAAGGCCAGCGAACTTCTGACGGCCGAAGATCCCAAACTGAACGCCCTCTTCAAGGCCCTCAAACCCTTGATCAAAGACGGCGCTAACCCCGTCGTCTTCTGCCGCTACCTCGCCACTGCCGAACATGTAAAGGAGGGGCTTCGTAAGGCCTTCCCCAAACTGAATGTGCAGGCCGTGACAGGTGAATTGACGCCGGACGAACGTCGTGATCGCGTCGCCGAAATGGCGGCGGAAGAAAGCGCCGCCACAGATCAGCGCATCCTTGTCGCCACGGACTGCCTGTCTGAGGGGATCAACCTTCAACAGCTGTTCGACACCGTGATCCACTACGACCTTTCCTGGAACCCTACACGCCATCAACAGCGCGAAGGTCGCGTAGATCGTTTCGGGCAACCCGCCGAACTCGTTCGCTCGATCATGATGTTTTCGCCTGACAGCGCCATCGACGGTGCCGTGTTGGACGTCATTCTCCGCAAGGCTGAAGAAATCCGCAAGGCGACGGGCGTGACTGTGCCTCTCCCCGACGAGCGGGGACCGGTCACCGATGCGCTGATGGCTGCAATGATGCTCCGCCGTGGCGGTGGCAACCACAAGCAGCTGACGCTGGACCTGCAAATCGGCGACGGCATCCAGGTGATGGAGACCCGCTGGCACGATGCAAGCGAGAATGAAAAACGCTCACGCGCCAGGTTTGCACAAAACGCCATGAAGCCGAGTGAAGTCGCTCCTGAATGGGACAAGGTGAAGTCCCTGCTTGGATCGCCCGCGGAAACGCTCGAATTTCTCGAGCGCGCGATGTCTCGGTTCGGGGTACCCCTCGAGAAGAAGAAATCGCTGCAGTTCGCCCACGTTCATGCCCTGCAGGATAGCCTCAAGGAAAAGCTGGAACAGCGTGGGCTGAAGGGCTCTCTGCAACTGTCCACTCAGGAACCGGTGCCCTCAGGGGCTTCGCTTCTGACCAGAACCCATCCGCTGACATCTTCCTTGGCCGAAAGCCTGCTTGAGGCCTCTCTTGACACCGAAGCATTGCCGGATCTGGGCATCGGTCGAGTTGGGGCCTGGCCGAGTGCCGCCGTCACTCAGATGACCCGCGTGGCTCTATTGCGTATCCGCTACAAGCTCACGGTTCATGCACGGCGTGAGCGCCTTCTGCTGGCAGAAGAAGCCGCCCTTGTTGCCCTCGACAGCAATACGGTGATCGCGTCTGGCAGTGAGGCGCGCGCGCTGCTTGCCTCTCCCGCGACTGCTGATCTCGCGCCTGTAGCCCGCGATCGGATGATCAATGCGGCGAAGGTGGCCCTTCCTGACTTGCTGGGCGGCCCGATCGCCGATTTCGTGCAAAAGCGTGCCGCGGAGCTGGTTGAAGACCACGCCCGTCTTCGTGCTGCCGCCGGTTCCGCGTCGCGTGTCCGTGTGGAGCCGATCATTCCCCCAGACGTCATCGGCCTCTTCGTTCTTGTTCCGGGGGAAGTGTAATCATGGCCCGCAAACCAATTACCGATATGTCCGCGTGGCCGTCGCTGAGCCTCGAAGGCAACCTGATCGCGCCTGCGATGATCGCAAAGATCGATCAGCGCCAGGCACCCGAGCAATCCGCCGAGGAATACGGGGTTCGCAAAGGCCTACAGATCCGCGAGGAAATCGCTACCGCCTTCCGCGTAGGCCAATCGCATTTCGACGCCTTTGCGAAGATCGAGCACCCCTCGGCCGCAGCAACCTCGCGTTTCATCGCCGATTTCTTCAAGGAAACCTTCGGGTACACCGATCTCGCGGTGGCAGCAGCACCGATCGCCCTCACGGCGTCCGACCGTGTGCCCGCTGTCGTGGTCCCGCCGTCCGAGCTGCTTGATCGCCGCAGCCCGACGCTCTCGACGGACAGGTCGCGCTCTCCGGCCTTCGCCCTTCAGGACCACCTGAATGATCGGGACGAGGCCCTCTGGGGCATCGTGACCAACGGGATGCAATTGCGCCTCATGCGGGACAATGCCTCTCTGACCCGCCCGGCCTATATCGAGGCCGATCTGGCGCAGATGTTCATCAACGAGGACATCGCGTCCTTCGCGGCGCTCTGGCTCCTGATCCACCGCACTCGCTTCGGCGCGGCAGACACCCCCGCCGCCGATTGCCCCCTCGAGCGCTGGCGCGACGCAGGCTCCAAGGAAGGCGAAGCCGCGCGTGATCGACTGGCTGGTCAGGTCCAGCTGGCCCTCAAGCTCCTTGGCTCGGGCTTCCTCGAGGCCAACCCCGACCTCGCCGCGAAACTACACTCCGGCGAAGTGAACCTGACCGAATGGTTCAACGAGCTCCTGCGGCTCGTCTACCGCCTGATCTTCCTCATGGTGGCCGAGGACCGGAACCTTCTTCACCCTGAAAAAGCCAAGCCCGAGGCCCGCGCCCTCTACGCTCAGGGCTATTCGCTCCAGTCGCTGCGCAAGCAATGCTACCGCGCCGCCACCTGGGACAAGCACCATGACCGCTACGAGGGGGTAAAGATCGTCTTCCGCGCCCTCACGCATGGCCATCCCGCCCTTGCGCTGCCTGCCCTCGGCGGCCTCTTTGCCGAGGACAGGCTACCCCACCTCGAAACCGCCCGCCTGCGCAACCGCGCCTTCATGGAGGCGCTCTATCGCCTGTCCTGGCTTGCCGACAAGAACGGCATGGTCCCGGTCAACTGGCGCGCGATGGAGACCGAGGAACTGGGCTCGGTCTACGAATCCCTCCTTGAACTGCAGCCCCAGCTGGGTGACGACGGCAAGACGCTGGTCTTCGCCTCCGAGGCCGCCGAGCAGAAGGGCAACCAGCGCAAGACCACCGGCTCCTACTACACGCCCGATAGCCTCGTGCAGGCGCTGCTCGACACCGCGCTCGACCCCGTGCTCGACAAGACCGAGGCCGAGGCTGACGACCCCGCCAAGGCGCTGCTGAAGCTCTCGGTCATCGACCCCGCCTGTGGCTCAGGGCACTTCCTGTTGGCCGCCGCCCGCCGCATCGCCACGCGGCTCGCGCGCATCCGCGCCGAAGGCACGCCCTCGCTCGCCGACTTCCGCCATGCGCTGCGCGATGTCGCGCGCTGCTGCATCCACGGGGTGGACCGCAACCCCATGGCGGTGGAGCTGACCAAGGTCGCGCTGTGGATCGAGACGGTGGACCCCGGCCTGCCGCTGGGTTTCTTCGACGCGCAGATCCGCTGCGGCGATGCGCTGCTGGGGGTGTTCGACCTGAAGGTGCTTCAGGACGGCATCCCCGATGCCGCCTACAAGCCGCTGACCGGCGATGACAAGGATATCGCAAGCATCTACCGCAAAATCAACGCGGCCGCACAGAAGGGCCAAGGCGGGTTTGATTTCGGCGAAGGGCTGAACAAGCTCCCTGAAACGAAGCCGATGGCCGTGGATTTCTCGGGGTTCCGCGACCTTCCCGAAGATACGCTGGAAGACATCAGCGCAAAGGCCACGCGGTTCAAAGAACTTCGCAAGAAGCAGGAATTCGTCCGCGCTCGCGCTGCATGTGACCTCTTCATCGCGGCATTTCTTCTGCCCAAGACAGGCGCAGCGCCGACGGGCCCATCAGAGCGCACAGTACCGACCACCGAAGAGATCTGGATGGCCCTCAATCAGGGTAAAATCCGGAATGCAATGCTCGATGCTCCGAAGGCTGCTCGTGAGGCCCGAGCCCTCCACTGGCCCCTGGAATTTCCTGATATCATGCAGCGTGGAGGCTTTGACGTCGTCCTCGGCAACCCACCATGGGAGCGCGTCAAGCTTCAGGAGCAAGAGTTCTTTGCCCTTCGCGACGCCGAAATCGCCACGGCGAAGAACGCAGCAGCCCGTAAGAGACTCATCGACCAGCTGGACGAGACGAATCCGCGCCTTGCGAAGGAATGGCAGGATGCGTTGCGGACGGCCGCAACCGAAAGCCATTTCATGCGAGAATCCGGCCGCTTCCCTCGTGGCGGTGTCGGTGACGTGAATACCTACGCGGTATTCACCGATCATTTCTGGCAGCTCACGAAGGCCACCGGGTACGCGGGTCTCATTATCCCCACCGGCCTTGTCACCGGTTTTACTTACCGCGCTTTCCTTGGAGAGCTGCTAAGTACCAAGTCTCTCGTCGCGTTCTATGGTTTCGAGAACGAGGATCTGATCTTCCCGCATATTACCAACAAGGTCAAATTTGGTCTGCTAACGATGGCTGGACGTTCTGTCGGCATCGAACAGCCGTGGTTCACGGCACATATCCGGCAGCCTTCGGAAATCGCCGATCCGGAAAAGCGCTACGCGCTGACTGTTGACGAGATCAGGGCCATCAATCCGAACACCCTGAACCTCCCGGCCTTCCGCTGGTCGCGCGACGCCAAAGTCACTGCGGCGATCCACATGGCGGCGCCGATCCTGATCGAGAAGGATGGGAACACAGTCACGGCGAACCCTTGGCGGGTATCAATGACAACGCTCTTTCACATGTCGGGCGATTCAGAACATTTTTTGGATCACAACGATGTTGAGAGCCAAATCAAGGCTCGCGAAAACACTCTCGCGACGCTCAAAGATGGTCGGAGGGTTTTCCCTCTCTACGAAGGGAAGATGTATTGGAACTTCGACCACAGATACGGAACGTATGAGGGGCAAACTGAAAAGCAAGCCAATAAGGGGGTTTTGCCTCGCGTCACGAGCGAGCTTCACGACGATCCCGAATATAGGATTGAGCCCCGGTATTGGGTCGAGGAGGACTTAACTAATTCTCGATTGGCAGATGAAGCTGGAAGATCTTGGTTCTTTTCATGGCGCGACGTCGGTATCTCAGAGCGCACGTTGATCGGAACAATCATTCCGAAAACGGCGGCCGGACATGTCGCTCCTATTATGTTCTCCAAACTTGAGCAGACGGAATTTGCGTTATTGTGCGCAGTACTCAGTACGCTCGTAGTTGATTATGCCATTCGGCAAAAGACGATGCGCCTCAGCTTCTTTGTGTTGGAGCAGGCTCCGGTCTTGGCGCCTGGCTTCTTTGATCATGAGTTGCCATGGCTCGGTGCGTCTCCCGCCAACTGGTTGTCCCCGCGTGTCCTTGAGCTCTGCTATACAAATGTGGAACTAACGGCTTTCGCGCGAGACCTAGGATTTACGGGTGCTCCATTCACATGGTCTGAAGATCGACGTCCGGCTCTACAAGCCGAAATCGATTCGGCCATGCTGCACTTTTACGGATTGAATCGCGAACAGTCGGAATGGGTGCTCAACTCCTTCACGGTGCTCCGGAAGTACGAGGAGCGGGATCACGACGAGTTCCGCACCAAACGGCTCGTCTTGGCCGCCTATGACGCCATGGCTGAAGCAAAGGCGGTCGGCACCGCATACGTCTCCCCGCTTTCGCCGCCGCCCGCCGACCCAAGCCTGTGCCACGACGCTGCTGCCTCGCAGACTATACCCGCCCGCCGCCCCATCGAACTTCCTCCGCTCGGCCAGTTCCCGGATGCCGTGTGGGCGTGGCCTCAGGGCTTCGACGAGCGAGACAGGGTACGGGCACAGCTTCGGGCGATGGTGGGTATTCTGCCAGGGCTTTCGGATGCCCGTCGCGTCCGTCTGGCCGCGCTCGCCTGCCTTCAGCCAAGTCTGCTGGATGGGTTCCTGACAGAAGCGGATCGCCTAGAGTGGCAACGTCTTATGCCGCACTCGACAGGCGTGACCCAGCTTGTGCCGCCAACGAACGCGGCCTGGGGCGCAGCCTTCAATCAACTTGTTTCCTCTGCGGTGTTGGATGTTTCATCCGACGGCACACAATGGAGCGCGGGTTCGAGGCTTGAGCGATCGACCCTGAATGCAAGCGATCCTGCCGTCGGCCGCGCAATCTTCGCCTGGTCGAGGCTGGAAGGTGTGGATCTGGATCACGGGCTCGAGCAGGTGTCGGCCGTAATCCTTCCCTTCATCAGGGAGGGTAGCCTTGCAGCCTGATCTGTTTCAGCCTTCTGAAATTGAATTCAACTTGCCCGAAGGGCAGCAAGGGCCCCGCCTGTGGGTTCGACGGCTGGCGCTGTGGCGTGATCCTCAGACCCTGCTGCGCGACATCGAGCTTCGGCGCGGGGTCAACATCATCTGGTCGCCCGACCTGTCGATGAACGGAACCGGTGCCACCCCTCATGGCAGCGGCAAGACGACATTCTGCCGTTTGATCCGGTATTGCTTGGGCGAGCGCACCTTCGCCAACGACGAACAGCGCCCCCTCATGCAGCAAAAATTGCCGAATGGCTTTGTTGGCGCCGAAGTCATCATTGATGGCGAGTGTTGGGTGGTCACCCGTCCGATTGGCATGAACCTGCGGTCCCGCGCTACCCGCGCAGAGCGCATCGAGGAGACATTTGACCAGCTTCTGGTCGGCACTGAACCTCCAACGATAGCGCCGGTGATCTCCGACAGATTTTGTGCCCGGTATCGAGATCAGGTTCCGGACAACTTGAAGGCAGAACAAGTATGGGACGTCCTGCTGGCTTGGCTCACCCGCGATCAGGAATGCCGTCTGGACGATGTCTTCGACTGGCGCTCCAAGCGGTCCGGTTCGGGATCACCTGCACAGGAACTTTCTCTTGAGACAAGGCTGACTGTCGTGCGTCTGGCTATTGGGGCGCTCTCCGCGGAGGAGGTTCAAGCCACGAAAGAGGCCAGAGCGCGCGCACGCGAGCGCGACAGTCTGCGTGAAAAGCTTGGCCATCTCGACTGGTTCCAAAGTCAAAAATTCGACGAACTTTGTGAACGGCTTTCTTACTCCAAAGACCGTGATCCGACGGAAGAGATCGTCCGCAAGGAGTTGATCGACAAGGCGAATGAAGAACTGGCAAAGGCCTTAGGCACCGAGCACTCCAAGGGTGGTCGCCCCAGCCACGCTCTGCGCGGCAAGCGAAAACTTCTGCAGTCCGAACGAAACAAAACAAGCGACGAAAGGGCGGAGAAGAAGGCCTTATTGAACAGCCTTCCGAGTCAGATTTCTGCTGCTCGTGCCGAACAAGGAACCGAGCAAGCGAGACTTGAAACTGGCGTTATTGTCCGTTGCGCAATTTGTCATGTCAGCATCGATGAGGTGAAGGCCAATGGATGCGGGGTGTCTCTGGAACGGTGCAACCTTGACGAGGTGAAAGGCCGGATTGAACGGACCGAGAAACATATCGCTGAGCTAGATCGTCAAAGACTGGCGCTGCCCGGAGAAATTGAAAAACTCGATCAGGAAATCACGCGTTTGGATGGTGAAATTTCCAAAACTGATGATTCTTTCGCGCAACTCGAGCAGCAAGCCTCAGACGCCAACAAGGCTATTAGTCACGCGCAGGACTCGGTGAGAGAAGCTAGCTGGTTCGACCGCCAGTTAAGTGGTCGCGCCCGAATAGTTCAACGCTTGGCCGTCGTTGACAACATGCTGGAAGGCTAGCGACAAAAGATGGGCCTTGAGCGCGAGCGCGCCGCGGCAGCGATAGGTGATCTGGAAACACTCTTTCGACAACTTGTCGCGACTCTGATGCCCAATGGCTGCACTGGGAAAGTGAAGCTCGACGGTAACGGTCTGCATCCCGAGATATTGCTGGATCGTGGCGCGGGCCTTTCAACGGCGGCAGTAGAGTCGTTCAAGATCGTTGCTTTTGACCTTGCCGCCATGATCCTCTCGGTGAACGGAAAGGCGGACCTACCATCGTTCCTTATCCACGACAGTCCGCGTGAAGCAGACCTCGACGCTGGCATCTACTCAAATCTCTTTGATTTCGCGCTGGGCCTGGAAGAGAAGACGAGCCCCCCACCATTCCAGTATATTGTGACGACAACTACCGCCCCTTCGCAAATCACAGCAGATCATCACTCGGTACGGCTGAAACTTTCATCAACCCCACCTGGTGCCAGGTTGTTTGCGATGGACTTTTGATGATCGAGACCCCCCAATCCTTCGTTACCCGCCAGGAATGCGACAAGGTTGCGTTCCAGAATGGATTCCGTCGGCTACATGGCGAAGTCGACGGGTGGAGACACTATGGCTCGACAACGGCGCAGGGCTCAGTCTGGCTCGCGCATGATGCCTCTGATCGATGGCTCCTCGCCATCGACCATGGAGGCGTGATCGAAGAATCCGACCTCCCCGACGCGGCCATCGATGGGCCTGGGCTAGCCCGTTACATCTTCTCGACGTTGGGTCAGCTCTATGCCTCAATGCAGCGCGTGTACCAATTGGCCGTCAGCCTCCCCGACGCACCGCTCGCTCAATTCCTAGGCAAGGTAAAGGATCTGCCTACAACCACCGAGGCCGAACGGCTCGTTATACAGCGCATCGGTCAGAATGTGTTTCGGTCGGGGCTGATAGACTACTGGCAGGGCCGCTGCCCGCTGACGGGGATCGCGGATACTCCTCTGCTTCGCGCCTCTCACATCGTTCCCTGGAAGGATTGCACCACCGACGCCGAGCGTCTCGATGTGCACAACGGATTGCTGCTTTCAGCCCTCTGGGACGCTGCGTTTGACCGTGGACTCGTCAGTTTCGACGACCTAGGTCAACCGCTCTTCTCTCCTGCTCTTGGTGAAACGGCCCGCGATGAACTACGCTGGCAGCAGCCGATCAATTTGACCGATCAGCATCGAGAGCGCCTAGCGTGGCACCGCAATACTCTATTGAAAAAGACGCTACCTCCATGACGATCGCCACAGAACGCATCTCGAGTCCTCCGACATCAGCTTCGACTCCACCGAAAGTCAAGTCCAACGCCTGAAGCCGCGGCCGAAAACCGTATCGAGCCAAATGCCAAACAGAGACTCGGGCCGTTTTGGGCGGCTATTTCGCCTGAAATTTCAAGTCTCTAGGGAGCTGAACGCCTCGCATGTCGCGGGAACCGCGCCACAATACGTGAGGCGAAAAATAGTTTAATATCAATGGGTTATGTGGTGGCGGAGCGCTCTGGATTCGAACCAGAGATATGTTCCTTTCTCTAACCCCCGGAAAACACGGCACAATTTCAGCGTAGACATTAGGGTAGACGGTTGATTTTGCACTATTTTTCAGATTTTCAGCTTTATTGTGCTAGCCCGTCGGATGAACGCTACCCCCCTTTGAGTGCCGCTTGCTTGGCCAGATGCCGCGCCTTCACATCTCGCGCAAGCGGATCCGGTCCTCCGGGACAAGCCAACCGAGGAACTCCCCCGAGAGATCAGAGTGACCCCAGAAGTGCAGCCTTCTCAGAGCCGTTGCGCCTTTGCCGTCCCGGGACAGGACATCGGCACCGCAGTCGATGAGTTCTTTCAGCAGCCAGCGGTTGCCGATTTCTGCGGCATAGAGGAATGGCGTGAGAGCCGCGCGCGCCAAGTCGCTGTTGATCTTGTCTGGTCTGGCGTTCACATCGGCACCGGCTTTGAGCAAATGTCTGACGATTAGGCGCGTATTGGTTTGGTCGCCCATATCTGCATGTGCTTCTGTCACCAGCGGGCGAATGATGTCCTGTAAGGGCTCCACCGCTTCAAGGAGCGCCGATGCCTGGTCTTTCAGAAACGGCGATGCGGCCGGCCGCAACGCCGTTGGGATGCTGTGCAGGTTATGTTCGATCACATCTGGAGTGAGCATGACCTGCCCCTATTTTCAGGGCCACTCGTAAGTCGAGTTTGTTCTGCATTTGTGTGCCATCATTCGGCGGCGTGAGCAATGGGCGCAGGCGCGG
>NZ_FNOB01000023.1 GCF_900106675.1 Allgaiera indica | reverse complement strand
GCGACAGATATCCCCGCTCGCTCTCTGCCTGCATCGTTGCTCTCAAACCAAGGCCCGACCGACCGCGCCGGAAGCCCGGGTCACCCTCTCTGCCGTTCTTCCCGTCCCGGGATAGAGAACAAGCCGCAAGATGCCAATCACAACACGCAAACAAAACAAAAACAAACACCACATACCACAACACAAGGATGCAGAAATCACACAGCCCGCCACAGGGGGCACAAAACAGGCAAACGCGGAAAACACCCCGGGCGCGCAGAAACGCCTGGCCGGCGGTGCCGCAGTGGCCGCAGCAAAGACGACACTCCCCGGCACCCCGCGCCAAGATGCGCAGCGCGGACAGATCGGCCCCTCTACGTGGCGAAGACACTCAAAGCCGGGTCCGATACGAAAACGGCCCCCGAAATCCGTTTCGGGGGCCGTTCGTCGGATGCTGTCGCCTGGCGCTCAGAGCTTCTCGATCAGTTCCGGCACGGCGGTGAAGAGGTCCGCGACCAGGCCGTAATCGGCGACCTGGAAGATCGGCGCCTCTTCGTCCTTGTTGATCGCGACGATCACCTTCGAATCCTTCATCCCGGCAAGGTGCTGGATCGCGCCAGAGATGCCGACGGCGATGTAAAGTTCCGGCGCCACGACCTTGCCGGTCTGGCCGACCTGCCAATCGTTCGGCGCAAACCCCGAGTCGACCGCGGCGCGCGAGGCGCCGACCGCGGCGCCCAGCTTGTCGGCGAGCTTCTCGATCAGTTCGAAATCCTTCTCGGAGCCGACGCCGCGGCCGCCCGAGACGACGATCCCCGCCGAGGTCAGTTCCGGCCGGTCGGAGGCCGCCACCTTATCCTCGACCCATTCCGACAGGCCCGGATCCGCCGCCGCGCCAATGGTTTCCACCGGCGCCGAGCCGCCGGTGCCCGCGGCGTCGAAGGTCGAGGTGCGGATCGAGAGCACCTTGATCTTGTCCGAGGATTTCACCGTCTGGATCGCGTTGCCAGCATAGATCGGGCGTTCGAACGTGTCGGCGTCGACGACGCCCGAGACGTCCGAGATCACCATCACGTCCAAAAGCGCGGCCACCCGCGGCAGCACGTTCTTGGCATCCGTCGTCGCCGGTGCCACGATGTGGCTGTAATCGCCCGCGAGGCTGACGATCAGCGCAGCGGTGGCCTCGGCCAGGCGGTGGCCCAGGCTGGCGTCCTCGGCCACCAGCACCTTGGCCACGCCGTCGATCTTGGCGGCCTCGGCGCCCGCATCCGCGGCATGCGCCCCGGCGCAAAGCACCGTGACATCGCCCAGCGCCTTGGCGGCGGTCACCGCCTTTGCCGTCGCATCCAGCGCCAGCGCGCCGTCGTTCACTTCGCCCAGCAGAAGAACAGCCATCAGATCACCCCCGCTTCGTCTTTCAGTTTCGCGATCAGCTCGTCCACCGAGGCGACCTTGACCCCGGCCTTGCGGCCCGCCGGCTCGGCGGTCTTCACCACCGTCAGCCGCGGCGTCACATCGACGCCCAGATCGGCCGCGGTCTTCTCATCCAGCGGCTTCTTCTTCGCCTTCATGATGTTCGGCAAGCTCGCATAGCGCGGCTCGTTCAGACGCAGGTCCACGGTGACGATGGTCGGCATCTTCACCTTGATGGTCTGCAAGCCGCCGTCGACCTCGCGCGTGACCACGGCATGATCGCCCTCGATGTCCAGCTTCGAGGCGAAGGTGGCCTGCGACCAGCCCAGCAGCGCCGAAAGCATCTGCCCGGTCGCGTTCATGTCGTTGTCGATCGCCTGCTTGCCGGCGATCACCAGACCCGGCTGCTCGTCCTCGACGATCTTGGCCAGGATCTTGGCCACGGCCAGCGGCTCGATATCGGTGTGCACGTCGTCGGCCGCGACCACCAGGATCGCCCGGTCGGCACCCATCGCCAGCGCGGGGCGCAGGGTTTCCTGGGCCTGTTTCACGCCGATCGAGACGACCACTACCTCATCAGCCTTGCCGGCCTCCTTCAGGCGGATCGCCTCTTCCACGGCGATCTCGTCGAAGGGGTTCATCGACATCTTCACATTGGCCAGATCAACACCCGAGCCGTCCGCCTTGACGCGAACCTTCACGTTGTAGTCGATCACCCGTTTCACAGGTACGAGTACCTTCATCGGCCTGTCACTCCCATCTGCATCGCCCGGCGCGGCGGGCCTTCCATGTCTCTCGGGGGTTGTTAGCCCCTTCGGCCTTCGGAAAACAGGCCAAAATCGACGCTAGGCGGCTTTGCGACGTCGCGTTTCTTCACGCTAGCGGGTCGCGCCGGGCACCCAAAGCACATCATCGCGGCCCTCGTCATTGGCGATCCGAGCGGCGACGAAGAACCAGTCCGAAAGCCGGTTGAGATATTTGATCGCCTCGGGGTTCACGTCCTCCGCCGCGGCCAGTTCCACCGCCAGCCGTTCGGCACGGCGGGCGACGGTGCGGCACAGGTGCAGATGCGCCGCCAACGCGCTGCCGCCGGGCAGGATGAAGCTGCGCAGCGGCGTCAGGCGGGTGTTCATCGCGTCGATCTCGGCCTCGAGCCGGGCGACCTGGGGCGCGATGATGCGTAGCGGCGTGTATTCCGCCTGCTCGTCCTTGTCGCGACCCGGGCGGCAAAGATCGGCCCCCAGATCGAAAAGATCGTTCTGGATCCGCGCAAGCGCGGCATCCGCCTCTCCCTCGGCGTGCAGTCGGGCCAGGCCCACGGTGGAATTGGTCTCGTCCACCGTGCCGTAGGCCGCGACCCGGGCCGAGGGCTTGGGCACCCGCGTGCCGTCGCCCAGCGCGGTCAGCCCCTTGTCGCCGGTGCGGGTGTAGATTTTCGACAGAACGACCATCCCTTCAGCCCCCCGAGCGATGAAACAGCACGAAGACCAGCACCAGCAGCACCGCGATGGCCTGCGCGATGATCCGCCATCGCATGATCTTGTTGGAATACTTGCGGTTGAATTCGCCGCCCTTGGCGAAGGTTCCGATGCCGAACATCAGGATGGCCAGCACGGCCAGAACGGCGATGGCGACGACGATGAACAGCGGATCACTTGACATGCTGGCTCCTCCGGCCTTGGGGCAGATGTAGCGCGGGCACGGACGAAATGCGACGGTGAATCCAGCCCGACCCCCAGCCTAGCCTTTCGCGACCACCCAGTCGATGAAGCGCGAAGAACCGATTCGCCGCAACGCCCCCATCAGATAGGTCGGTGTGGTCACATAGTAGCGCGGCCTCGGGTTCTTCGCCTCCAGCGCGCGGGCCAGCTTGGCCGTCACCGCGCCGGGCGGCAGTTCGAAGGCGTCGGGCGCCTCACGCGCCGCGTACAGGCGCTTGAGCAGGCTTGCCTCGTACTGCGCGCGCCTGGCCGAGGATTTCCAGTCGATCCAGCGCTCGAAATGCGGGATCGAGTTGGCGCGGATCCGAGAGGTGATCGGACCCGGCTCGATCAGGATCACCTTGATGGGGGTATCGCGCATCTCCAGCCGCAGGGTGTCGGTCAGTCCTTCCAGCGCGAATTTGGTGGCGACATAGGCACCGCGCCATTTCATCGGCACCAGGCCCAGCACGGACGAGCAGTTGACGATCCGGCCGTGGCCCTGCGCGCGCATGACCGGGATCACCCGACGGCTGAGGTCATGCAGGCCGAAGAGGTTGACCTCGAAGATCTCGCGCAGCGCGCCGCGGGGCAGGTCCTCGACCGCGCCGGGGCAGGCGAAGGCGCCGTTGTTGTAAAGTGCGTCGAGCGTGCCGCCGGTGCGCGACAGCGCCTCGTCCACGGCCGTGGCTATGCTGCTTTCCGATGCGTAGTCGAGCGGGAAGCTTTCCAGCCCCTCGCTGCGCAGGCGTTCGCAATCGGCCTTCTGCCGGCAGGTTGCGAAGACACGCCAGCCGCGCGATTTCAGCCCGTGCGCCGCGTCGTAGCCGATCCCCGAAGAGCAGCCAGTGATCAGGATGGATTTCTGGGTTCTGCCCTGCATTGCTGCGCTGCTCCTTTCGCCGGTTGCGGCCTGATCCCCCGTATCGGCGCCGAATTCCAGTCTTTTCCGAATTGCGGGGTCTCGCGATACGCGGCGGGAGGTGGGGCGTCACGGGCACCCGGATCGCGGTGGCGCGAGATCCCTGGACGAGGTGCGGTGCCACGATCTGCCACCTTGTGCATGTCGACAGGCGGGGCCCGCGCTGTGCGGGTCGGCGAATCCGTTCGTGCCGGGCGAAAGCGGGTCGAAGGGGCCAAGCGGAACGCCCAGCTGCGCGTCTCGCCAGGTCACTGAAATCCGGATTGTCGTGTGATTTCAATGGCAGGGGCAGCAGGACTCGAACCCGCGACCCTCGGTTTTGGAGACCGATGCTCTACCAACTGAGCTATACCCCTGCAGCCAGTGCTGCTTAGGTTCTTTCTGAGACAGGGTCAACTGGTTATCATCCGCCACTCGCTGGGCCAGGTCATGGCGCGCGCCGGTCGAAGGATTGCCTCGCGCCGGTCCTCAAACCTCCCTCGCCTGCCGGGGCGGCGGGGGCGTGGTCCTACACAGGATCCCCGCCGGCCGCCGGGGGGAGAGGGATGTAAGATTCGGCGCCCCTCGGTGCCGGGGGCCGGGCGCGTGAAGTAGCCACTTACGTCACACTTGTGCGCGGCCCCACATAAAGTCCTTGAATTATTGGTGATGTGGGCGCATTTAATGCCGCGCCCGCGATTTGGCGGGATTCCCTAGGACGGAGTGACCATGGCCAAGGAAGAAATGCTCGAATTCCCCGGCGTCGTGAAGGAACTCCTGCCCAATGCGACGTTTCGGGTCGAGCTTGAGAACGGCCATGAGATCATCGCCCATACGGCAGGAAAGATGCGCAAGAACCGGATTCGCGTGCTTGCAGGCGACCGCGTGCAGGTCGAGATGACCCCCTACGACCTGACCAAGGGCCGTATCAATTACCGCTTCAGATAAGCCGATGGGGCTGATCCTCGGCTCGGGCAGTCCGCGCCGGCTGGAGCTTTTGGCGCAGCTTGGGCTGACGCCGGATGCCATTCTGCCGCCCGATATCGACGAAGACCCCGCCAGGGGGGAATTGCCGCGCCCCTATTGCGCGCGCATCGCCCGCGAGAAGGCCGCGGCGGTGACGGCCGCGTCCGACGATGTGGTGCTGTGCGCCGACACGACGGTGGCGCTGGGGCGGCGCATCCTGGGCAAGCCCGCGGACGCGGGCGAGGCGGCGGAATTCCTGCTGGCGCTTGGCGGGCGGCGGCATCAGGTGATCACCGCCGTGGCGGTGCGCCGGGGCGACCGGCTCTGGACCCGCGAGGTGGTGACGGCGGTGAAGATGAAGCGGCTTTCGGACGCGGAACTCAACGCCTATCTCGCCTCGGACGAATGGCGGGGCAAGGCGGGGGGCTATGCGATCCAGGGGCTGGGCGGCGCCTTCATTCCGTGGATCTCGGGGTCCTTTACCGGGGTGGTCGGCCTGCCGGTGGCCGAAACCGCCGCGCTTTTGCAGGCCGCCGGCTATCCGGTCTATGGAGAGGCGTCATGAAGGGCCGCGTGATCGCGATCGACAGCTACCGCGGGCGCACCGTCGCCGCGCTGGTCGAGGACGGCCAGCTTTTGGAACTTGCCGTCGATGCCGAGGGCGAGGCGCCGCTACCTGGCGCGATCTTTCGTGCAGTGGTGAACCGTCCGATGAAGGGGCAGGGCGGCGTCTTCGTGTCGCTGCCGGGGGGGCAGAGCGGGTACCTACGTCAGGTTTCGGGCCTTGCGCCGGGACAGCGGGTGCTCGTGCAGGTCGCGGGGCATGCAGAGCCGGGCAAGGCAGTGCCCGTGACACTGCGGCTGCTGTTCAAGTCCCGCTACGCGATCGTCACGCCGGGGGCGCCGGGGCTGAACATCTCGCGCCGCATCCGTGACGAGGCAACGCGGGCCCGGCTGACAGCGCTGGCCGAGACCGCCATGGCGGGCGCGGAAACGGCGGGCGCCGAGGCGGCGCTGGGCCTGGTGCTGCGTTCGGCCGCCGCCATGGCCCAAGAGGCGGACGTCACCGAGGACATCGCCCAGATGCGCGGTCTGGCAGAGGCGGTGCTGGCCGATCTTGACGGTGCGCCCGAACTTCTGGTCGATGGCGCCGGCGCCGAGGAAACCGCCTGGCGCGACTGGGCCGACCCGCCCGTCGATGAATTCCGTGCCCGTCCTGGCGCGCTCGCCGAACTGGGCGTGGATGATCTGATTGACGCGGTGCTGGCGCCGCGGGTGGCGTTGCCCGGTGGCGGGCACATGATGGTCGAACCGACCCGGGCGTTGGTCGCCGTGGACGTGAACACCGGCAACGATACCTCGCCCGCCGCGGGGCTGAAGGCCAACATCGCCGCCGCCCGCGACCTGCCGCGCCAGCTGCGGCTGCGCGGTCTGGGGGGGCAGGTGGTGGTGGATTTCGCGCCGATGTCGAAGAAGGACCGCGCCACGCTGGATCAGGTGCTGCGCGCCGCCTTCAAGGCCGCAGGGACAGAGGTCAGCCTGGCCGGCTGGACGCCCTTGGGCAATTTCGAGCTGCAGCGCAAGCGCGACCGCATCCCCCTGTCCGAGGCGCTGGCATGAGCTGTCCGATCTGCGGCAAACCCACCGATCCGGCCTATCGACCGTTCTGCTCGCGCCGCTGCGCGGATGTGGATCTGGCGCATTGGCTGCGCGGCGACTATGCCATCCCCGCCCAAGACGACGAGCCGGATGAAACCCCCGAAGGCGGCGCCGAGGATCCTGACGGGGCCGCGCCGCGTGGACGGCCGCATTAGCGCCGGGGCCTGCCCAGCGCTCACATCTGCGCGTACTTTCCCGAATCGCAATTGACGTCGGCGCCGGGATGCGCGACGTTCGCCTCACGTCAGGGGAGTCCCGCCAAGGGGACTGAGAGGCTGACAGGGGCAAGCCCCGGTGAAGCGACCCTTTGAACCTGACCCAGTTGATGCTGGCGTAGGAAGACCGAGGGGCACGCCGGATCGGTTCCGACAGACCTTCGGGCCAAGGGGCCCAAACGCATCCGCGCGCCGGGCCCGAGGGCCGCTTTCTGCTTCCTGTTTTCATATGGGTCTTTTCGCAAGAGGAGACGCCGATGAACCGTCCTGTCCCGAAGATCACCACCGGTGCGCTGCCCGCCTCGCGCAAGGTCTATGCCTCCGGCACCCTGCATGAGCTGCGCGTGCCGATGCGCGAAATCTCGGTCACCGATGAGGCGCCGCTGACCGTCTACGACAGTTCCGGCCCCTATACCGACCCGGCCGCCACGATCGACATCGCCAAGGGTCTGCCCGAGGTGCGCGGCGGCTGGCTGCAGACGCGCGGCGAGGTCGAAGCCTATGAGGGCCGCGCCGTCACCTCGGCCGACAACGGCTTTGCAGAGGGCGCACGGCTGACCCCGCCCTTCCCGGCCGCACGCGACACATTGCGCGCCACTGGCGACCGCGCCGTCACCCAGCTTGCCTATGCCCGCGCCGGCATCGTCACGCCCGAGATGGAATTCGTCGCGATCCGCGAGAACGAGGGCCGCGCGAAGGCCTACAGCCGCGATGGCGATCCGATGGGCGCCAACCTGCCCGATCTGGTGACCCCCGAATTCGTGCGCGACGAAATCGCCGCAGGCCGCGCCATCATTCCCGCCAACATCAACCACCGAGAGCTGGAGCCGATGATCATCGGCCGCAACTTTCTGGTGAAGATCAACGCCAATATCGGCAACTCGGCCGTCACCTCCTCGATGGAGGAAGAGGTGGAAAAGATGGTCTGGGCCATCCGCTGGGGCGCCGACACGGTGATGGACCTGTCCACAGGCCGCAACATCCACAATATCCGCGACTGGATCTTGCGCAATTCCCCCGTGCCGATCGGCACCGTGCCGCTGTATCAGGCGCTGGAAAAGGTGAACGGCATCGCCGAGGATCTGACCTGGGAGATCTACCGCGACACGCTGATCGAACAGGCCGAGCAGGGGGTGGATTACTTCACCATCCACGCGGGCGTACGGCTGCACATGATCCCGATGACCGCGAAGCGCGTCACGGGGATCGTCAGCCGCGGCGGCTCGATCATGGCCAAGTGGTGCCTGCACCATCACCGCGAAAGCTTCCTATATGAGCATTTCGACGAGATCTGCGACATCTGCCGCCGCTATGACGTGTCGTTCAGCCTTGGCGACGGCCTGCGCCCCGGCTCGATCGCGGATGCCAACGACGAGGCGCAGTTCGCCGAGTTGCGGACGCTGGGCGAGTTGACCAAGATCGCCTGGGCCAAGGATTGCCAGGTGATGATCGAGGGCCCCGGCCATGTGCCGATGCACAAGATCAAGGCCAACATGGACGAGCAGCTGAAACACTGCCACGAGGCGCCGTTCTACACCCTCGGGCCGCTGACCACCGACATCGCGCCGGGCTACGACCATATCACCAGCGCCATCGGGGCGGCGATGATCGGCTGGTTCGGCACTGCGATGCTGTGCTACGTCACGCCCAAGGAACACCTTGGCCTGCCCGACCGCGACGACGTGAAAACCGGGGTGATCACCTACAAGCTGGCCTCTCATGCGGCGGATCTGGCAAAGGGCCATCCGGGCGCGCAGGCGCGCGACGACGCGATCAGCCGCGCGCGGTTCGATTTCCGCTGGGAGGATCAGTTCAACCTTGGCCTCGATCCCGACACCGCGCGCGAGATGCATGACGAGACGATGCCGAAGGAGGCCCACAAGCTGGCGCATTTCTGCTCGATGTGCGGGCCGAAATTCTGCTCGATGAAGATCAGCCACGACATCCGGGCCGAGGCCGAGAAACGCGAAGGCATGGCCAAGATGGCCGAAAAATATCGCGACGGCGGCGATCTTTACATGCCCGCCGACACGGTAGAGGAACCGGCGGAATGATTTCGGTCCTGGGCGCGGGGGTGGCGGGGCTTTGCGCCGCCACCGCCCTGGCCGAACGCGGCCTGTCGGTCGAGGTGATCGTACCCGAAGGCGCGCCGGACCCTGCCTCGAACCTTGCCGGCGGGATGCTTGCGCCGTTTTGCGAAGGCGAGAGCGCGCCCGAGGTGGTGGTGGCGCGCGGTCAGGCGGCGGCGGACTGGTGGGCGGCCCGCGTCCGGGGCGTGGTGCGGCGGGGGACGTTGGTCGTCGCCCCGCCACGCGACGCGGCGGAACTCGACCGTTTCGCCCGGGCGACGCGGGGCCATGTCTGGGCCACCCCCGCCGAGCTGGAGCCGGAGCTGGAGGGGCGCTTTGCCCGCGGCCTGTACTTCGCGGATGAGGCCCATATGGACCCCCGCGCCGCGATGGCGGATCTGCGCGCGGGGCTGGCCGAACTGGGTGTGGCGTTCCATTGCGGCGCGCCCTCTGGCCTGATTGTCGATTGCCGGGGGCTCAGCGCCCAAGATCGGCTGCCCGATCTGCGTGCCGTGCGCGGCGAGATGCTGGAGGTCAGCGCCCCCGATGTGGCGCTGACCCGAACCGTGCGGCTGCTGCATCCGCGCTTTCCGTGCTACATCGTCCCGCGCGGGGACGGGCGCTACATGATCGGCGCGACGATGGTGGAAAGCGCGCGCTCTGGCCCGGTCACCGCCCGCGCGGTGATGGAATTGCTGTCGGCAGCCTACACCGTTCATCCCGCCTTCGCCGAGGCCGAGGTGACCGCCACCGGCGCCGGGCTGCGGCCGGCCTTCCCCGACAACCTGCCCGCGATCCGGCAAGATGGCGACCGGATCCACCTTAACGGCATGTATCGCCACGGCTTCCTCATGGCCCCCGTGCTGGCCGAGGAACTGGCCCAGATGCTGATCCAGGAGCCCGCCCATGCAGATTGACCTGAACGGAGAAGCCCGCGCGACCGGGGCGCGCACCCTCGCCGCGCTGATCGAGGAACAGGGCTTTGACGCGGCCAGCGTCGCGACCGCGCTGAACGGAAATTTCGTGCCGGCGCCGGCGCGGGCCGCGGCCCTGCTGCATGAGGGTGCCAAGGTCGAGGTTCTGGCACCGATGCAAGGAGGCTAAGAGATGTTTTACAACACCGATCTGACAAGCCGGTTGATGCTGGGGACGGCAAGGTACCCCTCTCCTGCGGTGCTGAAGCAGGCGATTGTGGCCTCGGGCGCCGAGGTGATCACCGTCAGCCTGCGCCGCGAGGGCGCGCAAGGCACCGCGTTTCGCGAACTTCTGGCCGAAAGCGGGTGCCGCCTGTTGCCGAACACGGCGGGCTGCTACTCTGCGCGCGAGGCGGTGACCACCGCGCAGATGGCGCGCGAACTGCTTGGCACCTCCTGGATCAAGCTAGAGGTGATCGGGGATCCCGACACGTTGCAGCCCGATCCCTTCGGGCTGGTCGAGGCCGCGCGCATTCTGTGCGCCGAGGGGTTCGAGGTGTTTCCCTATACGACCGAGGATATTGTCGTCGGCGAGCGTCTGATCGAGGCGGGCTGCAAGGTTCTGATGCCCTGGGGTGCGCCGATCGGAACCGGGCAGGGGCTGCGCAACATAGAGGGGCTGCGCAGCATGCGGGCCCATTTCTCCGATGTGCCGCTGGTGATCGACGCCGGCATCGGCGCCCCCAGCCAGGCTGCCATGGCAATGGAGATGGGCTTTGACGCGGTGCTTCTGAACACCGCGGTCGCCAACGCCCTGGATCCCGTGGCGATGGCGGCGGCCTTCGCCCGGGCGGTCGAGGCGGGACGCCAGGCGCATGTCGCGGGGCTGATGCCAAGGCGCGACATGGCCACGCCGTCCACCCCGGTCTTCGGGATGGCGGAGCTGGCCTGATGCGGCTCGATCGCTTCTATCTGATCGTGGGTGACGTCGCGCGCCTGTCGGCCCTGGTGCCGTTGGGCGTGCGGCTGGTGCAATTGCGGCTCAAGGACCGGCCGGAGGCCGAGACACGCCGGCAGATCGCCCTGGCGCGCGACATATGCGCCGCCCATGGGGCGCAGCTTGTGGTCAACGATCACTGGCGGGCGGCGATCGACCTGGGCTGCGACGCGGTCCATCTGGGGCAAGAGGACATGGACACCGCCGATTTCGCCGCGCTGAACCGCCACGGCGTCCGCTACGGCCTGTCCACCCATGACGAGGCAGAGCTGGAGCGCGCATTGTCGCGGAACCCCGCCTATGTCGCGCTGGGGCCGGTCTATCCGACCTTGTTGAAGAAGATGAAATGGGGCCCCCAGGGGCTGGATCGGGTGCGGGACTGGAAGGCGCGGGTCGGTGATCTGCCGCTGGTCGGCATCGGCGGGCTGACACCGGAACGCCTGCCCGCGCTGTTCGCCGCAGGGGCCGACAGCGCGGCTGTTGTGACCGATATCCAGCAGGCCCCGGATCCTGCCGCGCGCTGCCGCGACTGGATCGCCGCCACGCGGGAGCACGCCTGATGAACCGCTATGTCCGCCAGACCTGCCTGCCCGAGGTCGGCGCCGGGGGCCAGGCCCGGCTGGCGGCCGCACGCGTGCTGGTGGTCGGAGCGGGGGGCCTTGGCGCGACACTCCTGCCCTTGCTGGCGGGGGCGGGTGTCGGCGATCTGCGGATTGTCGATCCGGACAGGGTGGAGGAAAGCAACCTGCACCGCCAAACGCTTTACCGCATGTCGGATCTGGGTCAGCCGAAGGCGGCGGTGGCCGCCGCGACACTCGCGGCGCTGAACCCCGACTGCCGGACGGAGGCGCTGATTGAGCGGCTAGATCCGGTGCTGGCGCGCGCGCAGCTGGATTGGCTGCAGGCGGGCCCCGGCACCGGCGTGGTGGTCGATGCGGCCGATGTCTTCGCGGTGACCTATGCGCTGTCGGATCTGTGCGAGGCGGCAAATACGCCGCTGATTTCGGCCTCGGTGCAGGGGTTTTCGGGCTATGTCGGCGGATTTTGCGGCGGCGCGCCCGGGTATCGGGCGTTGTTTCCCGCGCTGCCGGCGATCGCGCAAAGCTGCGCCTCGGCGGGGGTCATCGG
Source organism: Allgaiera indica (assembly GCF_900106675.1). Classification (GTDB taxonomy): domain Bacteria; phylum Pseudomonadota; class Alphaproteobacteria; order Rhodobacterales; family Rhodobacteraceae; genus Acidimangrovimonas; species Acidimangrovimonas indica. The sequence continues at coordinate 47,760 of NZ_FNOB01000023.1, read as the reverse complement.
CCCCGCCGTCGCTACGCTGGGGGCGCTGCAGGCCCAGATGGTGCTGGCGGTGGTGCTGGGGCTCGACCCGTCGCCTTTGGGCCAGCTTCTGCGCTTTGATCTGAAGACCTGGCGGATCTCGGGCTTTCGGTTCGATGCGGCGCGGGCCTCGCTGCCGAATGGTCCGCGGATCCTTGCCGCGCAGGAGGTGACGGAGGAGGACACGGTGATAGAATTGCGCGACGCGGCCGAGGCCCCTTCCTTGCCCTTCCCCCACGCGCGCCGCCTTGCCCCCGAGGCGGTCGCGCACTTCGTGCCCGACCCGGGGCGGCGCACGGTTTTCGTCTGCGCGACGGGTTTTCGCGCCTGGCACGCCGCCAGCACGGTGATGGCCACCCATGGCGCCGATGCCGCCGTGCTGGCCCTGCCGCAATGAAACCGGCGCTTTTGTGCATCGGCGGCATGGATTCGAGCGCCGGCGCGGGCCTGTTGCGCGATACCGTCACGGCGGCCGAGTTCGGCCTGATCTGCCGTGTCGCCGTGACCGCGGTGACGGCCCAGACCGACCGGGCGGTAAGCGCGGTGCATCCGGTGCCGCCCGATGTCGTCGCGGCCCAGATTTTCGCCGGTGCTCCGGGGGCGGGCGCGGTGAAGATCGGGATGCTGGGCAACGGCGCCATCGTCCGTGCCGTCGCCGCCGCGCTGGCCGAGACGTCAGCGGGTGTGCCGCTGGTGCTGGATCCGGTGCTGCGTTCCAGTTCGGGCCGCGATCTTCTGGACCGCGCGGGGCTGTCGGCGCTGATCGAAACCCTGCTGCCGCGCGCCGCGTTGCTGACGCCGAACCTGCCCGAACTGCGCGCGCTGGGGGATTGGCTGGACCTGCCGTTCGGAACAGGGGAAGAGGCGATCGTCGCCGCATTGCAGGCGCGGGGGGCGGGCGCGGTTCTGGTCAAGGGTGGCCATGCCGAAACGGCGAAGGAAGCCCGCGACCGGCTCTATCTTCCGGGGGGGCGCATCCAAGAGTACACCGCGCCGCGCCAGGCGCTGACGCTGCGCGGCACCGGCTGCCATCTGGCCTGCGCCGTCGCTGCGGGTCTTGCGCTGGGCCAGCCGCTGCAGGTTGCGGTCGGGCGGGCGAAGGAAAGCGTCGCCGCCCGTTTCGCCTTGCCGGCGCGGGTCGGCGGGGGCGGGGGCGCCTGACAGGCGCGGGACGCGCCGGCCAGAGCGCGGCATTTCGGCCGAATGGCAGGTGTTCGCGGGTCAGGCCCCATTTCCCCTCAGCGAGCCAACCCGGCCCACCGCCCGACCCGGCGCGCGTCCGGTGCGCGCCCGGTGCGACGGGGGCGGGCCTTGCCGGGGGGAGGCGGATGTTGGCGGCTTCCGATACTGACGCCTTCTTGCGTGCGGTCGCTTCGCCGCCTCGCGTTGATGCCTGGCGATGCGATCAGGGCGCGGCGGGCTATCCGCGCTATCGACACCGCCCCTGCGGGCGCCGTCTTCGCGGGCAAGGGCCGGTATCGGCCCGATGTCACAATGTCCCGCCCAATTCATCCTCGATATGGGCGCGGATGATCTGGGCAAAGTCGGTCTCGGCGCGAAAGCCCAGCGCCTCGGCACGGCGGGCGTCGAAGTCGCGTGGCCAGCCGGCGACGATGGAATTGATCACGGGATCGGGGACGTGGCGGATCAGCCGCACGGCCTTGTCGCCCGCCATTTCGCGCAGCGCGGCGATCTGTTCGCCCACGGTGGCCGACAGGCCTGGCAGCGTCAGTCCGCGGCGCGCGCCCAGGGCGGTCGTGTCCATGGTCGCGGCGCGCAGGCAGAAATCCACCGCCGCACGCGGGCTGGCGAACCAGTGGCGCACCTCTTCCGACACGGGCAGCACCGCCTCGCGGCCCTGCAGCGGTTCGCGCAGGATGTTCGAGAAGAAGCCCGAGGCCGCCTTGTTTGGCGCGCCGGGGCGGATGCAGATGGTGGGAAAGCGCAGCCCCACCCCATCGAGGAAGCCGCGGCGGCTGTAATCGGAAAGCAGCAGCTCGCCGATCGCCTTCTGGGTGCCGTAGCTGGTAAGGGGCGTGTGGAAGAAGCTGTCCTCGATCTTCGCCGGGAAGGGCGCGCCGAAAACCGCGATCGAGGATGCGAAGATCACCCGCGGGGTATAGCCCTCGGCCCGGCGGATCGCCTCGAAAAGCCAGCGCGTGCCGTCTAGATTGATGCGATAGCCCTTCTCGAAATCGGCCTCGGCCTCGCCCGATACGATCGCGGCGAGGTGAAAGATCACGTCGGGGCGCAACGCGACCAGCGTCTCGGCGGTGCCCTCGACCGACAGGTCGGCGGTGCGGATCGTCGTTTCGGGGGCGCCGCCGGGCCGGGCGGGCAGCACGACGTCGACCAGCGTCAGCCGCGCCAAGGACGCAGTGCCCAGGCGCCCGTCGCGCGCCAGCTGCTCGGCCAGCTTGCGCCCGATCATGCCGGCGGCACCGATGATCATCACATGCATAGGGGTCTCCTTGCTGAAGCCGGCTTTAGCCGGCGGGGGGTGTCACCGGTTCGGTGATCGCCGCCTTGGTGGTTTCCAGGATGGTGTCTAGATGGGCCGACAGCGCGGCCTCGGTCGCGGCCCGGTCATGGGCGGCGAGCCCCGCGAAGATGCGCCGGTGATCGGCCAAGCTGCGGGCGATCGCGCCGGGCCGGCGCATGGCGCGGCGCCGGTGGGCGATCATGTAGCTATAGAGGTCGATCATCAACTCGGCCATCAGCAGGTTGCCGCAGGCGTGGTAGAGGGTGCCGTGGAATTCGCGGTCCGACAGCATGAAGCGCACCGCGTCGTCGCCCATCCGCGCCTGATCGTGCAGAATGTCGGAAAGCCGGGCCAGCGTCGCGTCGTCAATCCGCTCGGCGGCATCGCCCGCCACCTGCAATTCGATCAGCTTGCGCGCGGCGTGGACCTCTTCCACCGGGTAGCGGTCGATCTCTTGCGGGCGCATCACGCCGACCGTAAGCGGCCCTACCTCGGCGCTGATCACCCGGGTGCGGCTGCCCTGAACGATACCCACGATACCGCGCGCCGCCAGCATCTGCACGGCGCCTCGCACGGTTTCGCGGCTGACGCCAAAGGCCGTGGCCAGGTTGCGTTCACCCGGCAGGGCATCGCCGACCTGCAAGATCCCCGAGGCGATCTGCGTCGCCAGCTTGGCGAAGACCATTTCACGCATCGATTGGCGCGCGACGGCGGGGCCGAAGACCGGCAACTGTTCGATCAGCCCGCTTTCGCTTTGGCGTGGTTGGCCGTGGTCCAAGCTGTCCCTCTTGCCACGATTGGTCCATTGGTCTGGACAATAGACCAGTTGTGCGCTGCGTCGCGCGAAGTTGTCAACCGGTCGGCGCGGCGCGGCGCGGCATGGCGCGCGTTCTGGCCGGTGGGGCGGTCGGGATCGAGCGCAGGCGCGAGGCCGGCGGCGGTCGGGCTTCAGGTCGACCGGGCCGGGTCCTTGGGGTTGGCGTTCGGACCCTCGGCCTCGATCAGTTCGCGAATGTCCTCGGCCAGATGCCACAGATGGTTGTCGATGGCGTCGCGGGCGGCGCTGGGGTCACGGTTTCGCACGGCGGCGATGATGCGGCGATGTTCTGTCACCACCCGTTCGCGGTTGCGCCGCTGGCTGGCCGCCAGATAGCGGATGCGCCACAGACGCGCGAGGTAGGAGGAATGCGTCTCGGCCAGCGCCCGATTGCCCGAGGCCGCGGCGATGGCGCGGTGGAAGGACATGTCCAGTTCGAACATGTCGAGCGGGTCCATCTGGTCGAACTGCGCCGCGATCCGGTCGGTGATCTCGGCCAGGCGGTCGACATCGGCATCCGAGGCATTGCGGCAGGCCAGTTCGGCCGACAGCTTTTCCAGCGCGATCAGCACCTCGGTCTGGTCCGCCACCTCCTTGAAGCTGAGCTGCGCCACGATCGGGCTGCGCGAGGGACGCAACATCACCAGGCCCTCCTGGGCGAGGATGCGGATGGCCTCGCGTACCGGCATCCGGCTGACATCTTCCTCGGCTGCGAAATCGCGCTCCTTGATCGGCGCCCCGGGCGGCAGCTTGCCGCGCAGGATGTCGCGCCGCAGCCGGTAGGCGATCTTCTCGGGCAGGGTTTGCGCCGTCATCGCGGGACCTTTCGATAGCGGCGCGATTCCCCCGCGCAAGGAAGGCGCCGTGCCGGGAAGTCATGCCGGAGATGCCAAGATATTGCCCGTTGGTATGCCATCGCCATCACCTTGTCGAGCATGGCGCGGCGCGGATCGGGGGCGGGGATCGGGGGGCGAGCGCGGGGATCCGAAGGCTGCGCCTACCCCCGCCCGATGAAGGGCATCTTGGTCGCCATCACGGTCATGAACTGAATATTCGCCTCCAGCGGCAGATCCGCCATGTGCAGCACCGCGCGCGCGACATGGGCCACGTCGATCACCGGCTCCACCGCGATCGAGCCGTCGGCCTGGGGTACGCCCCGGGTCATCTTCGCGGCCATCTCGGTCAGCGCATTGCCGATGTCGATCTGTCCGCAGGCGATGTCGTAGGGCCGCCCGTCGAGCGAGATCGACCGCGTCAATCCGGTGATCGCATGTTTTGACGCCGTATAGGGCGCCGAACCCCAGCGCGGCACATGGGCCGAGATCGAGCCGTTGTTGATGATCCGGCCGCCCTGCGGATCCTGGCGCCGCATCAGGCCGAAGGCGGCGCGCGCGGCGATGAAGGCGCCGGTCAGGTTGATGTCGATCACCTGGCGCCAGTCCTGGACGGCGATCTCGTCGATCGGGCCGGATTTGACGTTGATGCCGGCGTTGTTGAACAGCACGTCCAGATGCCCCCATTCGCCCTGTGCCTTGCGGAAAGCGGCCTCGACCGCGGCTTCGTCGCGCACGTCGCAGGGCAGGATCAACGCCTCGGTCGCGCCCTGGGCGGTTTCCGCCAGCGGCCCGGCCCGACGGCCCACCAGCCCCACACGCCAGCCGGCGCGCAAGAAGGCGCCCGCCGTCGCCCGGCCGACCCCGGATCCCGCGCCGGTGATGATGATGCTTCGCCTCATGGCGGCGTCTCCTTCCCGGTCATGCCTGCGGATCCGCGCCCGCCCTCTTGCCCGCCCGTCCGTGCCCGTCCTTCAGTGATTGTCGCGCGGCAGGTCCCGGGCGATCTTCTGATAGGCGGTCGCGAGTTCCAGGCAGCCGCCCTGGGCCAGTTGCCCCACATGTTTGCGGTAGATTTCCTGCCATGGCGTCTGGTGGTGCAACTCGGGCCGCGTCCAAGCGGCGCGGCGTGCGTTCCATTCCTCGTCGTCGACCAGCGCGTCCATCCGCGAGGCGTCGAGGTCCAGCCGCACGCGGTCGCCGGTCTGCAGGTATGCAAGCCCGCCGCCGACCACCGCCTCGGGTGAGGCATTCAGGATCGAGGGGCTTTCAGAGGTGCCCGACTGGCGCCCGTCTCCCACCGTCGGCAGGTGGTCGATGCCGGCCTTCAGCAGCGCGTCCGGCGGCTGCATGTTCACCACCTCGGCCGAGCCGGGGTAGCCGACGCAGCCGACGTTGCGGATGAAAAGGATGCAGTGTTCGTCGATCTCCAGCGTCGGGTCGTTGATGCGCTCATGGTAGTCCTCGGGGCCCTCGAAGACGATCGCGCGGGCCTCGTGAATGCCTTCCTGCCCGGGATGCGACAGAAAGCGGCGGCGGAAGTCCTCGGAAATCACGCTCGTCTTCATCAGGGCGGAATCGAACAGGTTGCCCGACAGCACCTTGAAACCCGCATGGGTGCGCAGCGGCTTGTCGCAGGTCGTGATCACCGCGTGATCGAGGCTTTCCAGCCCGGCAAGGTTCACCGCCATGGTCTGCCCTGTCGCGGTCATCACGCCTTCGTGGATGCGGCCCGCCTTTCGCAGTTCGGCCATCACCGCAGGAACGCCGCCGGCGCGAAAGAAGCTTTCGCCCAGGTATTCCCCGGCCGGCTGCATGTTCACCAAGAGCGGCACGTCGTAGCCCAGCGTCTCCCAATCCTTCACGTTTAGATCCACCCCGGCGTGACGCGCGATCGCGGCCAGATGCGGGGGCGCGTTGGTCGATCCGCCGATCGCGGTATTGACCACGATCGCGTTCTCGAAGGCACTGCGCGTCAGGATGTCCGAGGGCTTGAGATCCTCGATCACCATGCCGACAATCCGGCGGCCGGTCTCGTAGGCCATCGCCATGCGTTCGCGGAACGGCGCGGGGATCGCGGAATTGCCGGTCAGCGACATGCCCAGGGCCTCGGCCATGGCGTTCATGGTGCTGGCGGTGCCCATGGTGTTGCAATGGCCCAGCGAGGGCGCCGAGGCGCAGATCCGGCCGACGAATTCGTCGTAGTCGATCCTGCCTTCGGCCAGCAGGCGGCGGGATTCCCAGATCACCGTGCCCGACCCTGCGCGCTTGCCCTTCCACCAGCCGTCCAGCATCGGCCCACCGTTCAGGGCGATGGCCGGCAGATCGACCGTGGCGGCGGCCATCAGCATGGCGGGCGTGGTCTTGTCGCAACCCGTGGTCAGCACCACACCGTCGATCGGATAGCCGTGCAGCACCTCGACCAGCGACAGATAGGCAAGGTTGCGGTCCAGCGCGGCGGTCGGGCGCTTGCCGGTTTCCTGGATCGGGTGGGTGGGAAATTCCATCGGGATGCCGCCGGCATCACGGATACCCGCCTTGATCCGGTCCATCAGGAACATATGGATCTTGTTGCAGGGCGCCAGATCGGATCCCGAATTGGCGATGCCGATGATCGGGCGTTCGGATTGCAATTCGCCGCGGGTGTATTCCTGGTTCTGGTAGCGCTCCAGATAGAGCGCGGTCATGCCCGGGTTGTTGGGGTTGTCGAACCACTCCTGCGAGCGGAATCGGCGGTTCGCGCGGGTGTCTGACATGCTCTTTCTTCCTTCCGGGCGGGCGGCCCTCGCCACGCCCATATCATTCCCCATTTGGTATACCAAATTCAAGTACATTTTGCGGGGCCGGCGGGACGCCGTGCCCGGTCGGCAAGCCGGTTGACATCGCGCGTCAATCCGGCTTGATCTGAATGGTATACCAGATGACCGCGCGTGGCGGGTACCCGGGTCAGGGGAGAGAATGCAAACTGGCAGAGCCATCATGAAGCCTTCCGCCCGTCCCGGGGCGGCCAGCCCGGGCATGCGGCGCAGAGCCCGGGGGGCGGCGGTCCAGGCCGGGCGCCAGAACGGCGTGGTCCCGCCGGGTCTGGGGCGCCTTGCATCGAGCAAGGCGTCGGGCGCGACAGGCCCCGGCTTAGCCGATTCCGGGGCGTATATCGGCCAGGCCCGCTCCGGCCTGATGCGCGCGGGGAGGCGCGCCTTTGATCCAGATGGAATTTTCGACCCGGCGGCGATCGTCGCGCAGGCGATCGGGCGGCATCATCAGTATCTCGACGGCTTCTTCCTGTTCCTGGGCGCCGTGTTGGCCCCGGGGAAGGATCGCGACGCGCCGGGGCTGGGCTTTATCCATCCTCCGGGCGACGTGGTCACCATCTCGGGGCCCGACCTGGGGAGGCAGCGCAACCTGGTGCGGCATTCGACGGAGGCTCCGGAATGGACCTTGGGCGCTGATGCGCGACCTCGCGGCGCGGGGCCTGTCGTGAAGGGCCGCGCGGCATGAATTCTTTCCTGGCAGTCGGCGAATGCATGGTCGAACTCGCGCAGATGCAAGGGAACCTCTACCGCAGGGGCTTTGCCGGCGACACGTTCAACACCGCCTGGTACGCGCGCCGGCTGCTGCCTGCCGATTGGCAGGTTTCCTACGCAAGTTGCATCGGCAACGACGCGGCTTCGGATGAAATGGCAAGGTTCATCGCGGCACAGGGGATCGATACCGCCGCGTTGCGCCGTGTGCCGGACCGGACGGTCGGCCTTTACATGATTTCACTCGACGAAGGCGAACGCAGCTTTTCCTATTGGCGTGGGCAATCGGCGGCGCGGCTGCTGGCCGAGGACGGCGATTGGCTGGCGCGGGTGCTTGCCGGGCACGCCGTGATCTACCTGTCGGCAATCACCCTGGCGATCCTGCCGCCCGACGGGCGGACGCGGTTGTGCGACGCTATGCGGGTGGCGCGCACGCAGGGCGCGTTGGTCGCCTTCGACACCAATCTGCGCCCCAGCCTTTGGGAAAGCGGGGCGGCGATGCGCGCCGGGCTGATGCGGGCGGCAGAGGTCGCCGATCTGGTGCTGCCCAGCTTCGACGAGGAAGCCGCGCTGTTCGAGGATGCGACCCCGGGCCAGACGGTGGCGCGCTACCGCGCGGCGGGCGCGCGAAGCGTGATCGTGAAGAACCGGGGAAGGCCGATCACGGGCTTCGCGCCCGATTGCGGTGATTTCAGCTTTGCTCCGGTACCGGTGGCGCGGGTGGTCGACAGTACCGCGGCGGGGGACAGTTTCGCGGCCGCGTTGCTGGCCGGGCTGGCGACGGGCAAGGATATGCTGCGATCGGTCAGGGCCGCCGCAGAGCTGGCGGCCAAGGTGATCGGCGCGCCGGGCGCATTGGTTCGTTCGTCCGTTCCTGGGGCCGCCGAAGGGCGCGGCGCCTGAGTCTTCGGCCCTCGGTCCTTGGCCGCGGCCTTGCGGATTTTACGCGCGGCCAACCGAACGCGGCCCCGCGGGCCTTGCGAAACCCGCGATGCCGCAACGCAGCAACGTTTCTCACGATTGCGTTTCGAAGGCTTACAAGCGGGGAGGCGCGACCCCATCGTGTGAGAGACGGGACCGGGGAAAACGCAAGGAAATGACCATGGCTGGCAAGGATGAGACAGAAATTCCGCGCCGCGGCGAAGAGCAGATCCTGGTTCTGCAGGGCGGCGGCGCGCTGGGCGCCTTTCAGGCCGGCGTCTTCGAGGGCCTTTCAGCGCGCGGCGTGATACCGGATTGGATCGCGGGCATATCGATCGGCGCGGTCAACGCGGCGCTGATCGCCGGCAACCGCCCCGAGCATCGCCTGGAACGGCTGCGGGCCTTCTGGCAGCTGGTGACCTCGGGCACCGGATGGGCCGCACCGATGCTTTGGCCCTTCGGCCGCAAGGCGATCAACGAAACCTACGCCGGCCAGGCGATGCTGACCGGCATCCCCGGCTTCTTCCGGCCACAGATCCCGCCCGCGGCGCTGCGCCTTCCCGGCACGGTCGAGGCGCTGGGCTACTACGACACCTCGCCGCTGCGCGACACGCTGCTTGAGCTGGTCGATTTCGACTATCTCAACGGCGAGGGGCCGCGCCTGTCCGTCGGCGCGGTGAATGTCGAAACCGGCTCGATGACCTGGTTCGACAGCGACCGGCGCGAGATCGGGCCCGAACATATCATGGCCTCGGGCGCGTTGCCGCCGGGCTTTCCGCCGGTCGAGATCGACGGAGACCTCTACTGGGATGGCGGATTGCTGTCGAACACGCCGCTGCAATATGTGCTGTTCGAGGCCGCGACCGTGGCCGACAAATGCGTCTGGCAGGTCGATCTGTTCAAGGCGCAGGGACAGGTGCCGGCCACGGTCTGGGATATCGAGGGCCGGATACAGGACATCCGCTATTCCAGCCGGACGCGGCTGAACACCGATCTGTTGCGGCAACTCTATGAAGAGGCCGGCAAGACCTATGACGCGTTCCAGGCCCTGCCCAGGGAGATGCAGGAAGATCCGCGCGTCAAGGCGCTGATAGATTGCCGCTTCCAGACGCGGTTGAGCATCGTGCATCTGATCTACCGCCAATCGAAGAATGAAAGCGAGTCGAAGGACTACGAGTTCTCGCGCCGCTCGATGCTGGATCACTGGGCCTCGGGGGTGGCGGATGTGGCGGAGACGATGGACCATCCGGACTGGCGCGGGCGGCTGCAAAAGAGCGGCGCGGTGCATACCTTCGATCTGACGAAATCCGGCCGGGCGGAATCCGAATCCCGCCGCCGGGCGCGCGAGGCGCATGCAGCGCGCGCCGCCCTTGCCCCGGCCCGCCGCAGCAGGAGTACCGCGAAATGAAGATCGCCGATGTGAAAGCCCGCGCCTTCTCGATGCCTCTGGCCAACCCCTCCTATCCGCGCGGCCCCTACCGCTTCGTGGATCGGGAATTCCTGACCATCACCTATCGCACCGACATGGAGGCCCTGCGCGCCGTGGTGCCCGAACCCCTGGAGGTGGCCGAGCCGCTGGTGAAATACGAATTCATCCGCATGCCCGATTCCACCGGCTTCGGGGATTACACCGAATCCGGGCAGGTCATCCCGGTGCGCTTTCAGGGGCGTGACGGTGGCTATACCCATGCGATGTACCTCAACGACGAAAGCCCGATCGCCGGCGGGCGCGAGATCTGGGGTTTCCCCAAGAAGTTCGCGCAACCCAGCCTGACGGTCGAGAAGGACACGCTGGTCGGCACCCTCGACATGGGGCCGATCCGGGTGGCGATGGCGACGATGGGCTACAAGCACAAAGCACTGGATCTGAAGAAGGTCGAGGCGCAGTTGAAGGCGCCGAACTTCCTTCTGAAGATCATCCCGCATGTCGACTGCAGCCCGCGGATCTGCGAGCTGGTCGAATACCATCTCGAGGATATCACCGTGAAGGGCGCCTGGGAGGGGCCCGCGGGGATAGAACTCTATTCCCATGCGTTGGCCCCGGTCGCGCAATTGCCGGTGCGCGAGGTGATCGGCGCCACCCACATTCTGACCGACCTGACCCTCGGGCTTGGCAAGGTCGTCCACGATTACATGGAGGACGGGAAGTGACCCCGCCGCCCGCAACGACAGGAGATCGAAGATGAACATGAAGGGCAAGATCTGCATCGTCACCGGCGCCGCGCGCGGCATCGGCATGGCGATCGCCAAGCGCTATGTGCAGGACGGGGCGAAGGTGGCGATCGCCGACCTGAACCTTGACGAAGCGAAGAAGACCGCGGCCGAGTTGACGAAGATGGGCCCGGGCGAGGCGATGGGCATCGCGATGAACGTCACCGACGAGGTCGTGGTGAACGCCGGCGTCGAAGAGGTCGCGAAGGCCTGGGGCGGCATCGATGTGCTGGTGTCGAACGCGGGCATCCAGATCGTCCACAAGTTAGAGGATTTTCCCTTCGAGGATTGGAAGAAGCTTCTGTCGATCCATCTCGACGGTGCCTTCCTGACGACCAAGGCTTGCATCCCGCATATGAAGACGCGCGGCGGCGGTTCGGTGATCTACATGGGCTCGGTGCATTCGAAAGAGGCCTCGCCCCTGAAATCGGCCTATGTGACCGCCAAGCACGGGCTTCTGGGCCTGGCGCGGGTGGTGTCGAAGGAAGGGGCGGAATACGGGGTGCGCGCCAACGTGATCTGCCCGGGCTTCGTCAAGACGCCGCTGGTCGAGAAGCAGATCCCCGAACAGGCAAAGGAACTGGGGATTTCGGAAGAAGAGGTGGTGAACAAGATCATGCTGGGCGACACCGTCGACCAGGAATTCACCACTGTCGAGGACGTGGCCGAGCTGGCCTGGCTCTTCGCCGCCTTCCCCACGAATGCGCTGACCGGCCAGTCGATGGTGGTCAGCCATGGCTGGTACATGAACTGAACCAGCCACCCTCCGGTGCCGCTCCCCAAGACGGCATCAGCCCTGCCGGATCAGTGTCCGGCAGGGCATTTCCGTGTCGCCCCCTGCCGCCGGTTTGCAGCGGGTTACGCTAAGTCAGTTGACATTCACGTCATCAGCGTCTGGCCCGCCTGGAACGGTGGGCTATATCGGTCCGGAAACCGCGAATTCATGTGGGGGCACGCCGATCGGGCGCGATGACTGGCCTTCCGGCGGGCGAAGAGGACGGAGTTGAGCGTGAAAAAGCTGAAGCTGATTGCCGCGGCCGGCCTGGTTCTGGCCATCGCGGCCGGCCTGTGGTTCTGGTGGCAATACGAAGATCTTCACCCCTCGACCCAGGACGCCTATCTACGTGCCCATATCGTTCAGATATCGGCCCAGGTGGCCGGACAGGTTGCCCAGGTCGATGTGCACGAGAACCAGAAGGTCGAGAAGGGAGAGGTGCTGTTCCGTCTCGATCCCGCGCAATACCGCAATGCCTATGACGCGGCCAAGGCGCAGGAAAAGATGGCCCAGGAGGCGGTGCAATCCTCTTCGGCGGCGATCAGCGCGGCGGAACAGGTGGTGGCCAGCGCCAAATCGGCGCTGAACACCGCGACGCAACAGCTGGCGCGCTCCAAGGCGCTGTTTGCAAAGGGTAATATCTCGCAATCGGTGCTGGAACAGCAGCAATCGGCCGAGGCCTAAGGCCAAGGCGGATCTGGATTCCGCACGCTCGAACCTGACACAGGCGCGGTCGGAGGCGGAAAGCAAGCGCGACAACCTGGCGGCGGTGCAGGCGCAGTTGGCGACGGCAAAGCTGAACCTCGACCACACGGTGATCAAGGCGCCGGCCAGCGGCTGGATCGCCAATCTCGATCTGCGCGCGGGCTCGACCGTGACGGCCTATGCGCCGCTTTTCGCGCTGGTCGAAAGCGGGCACTGGTGGGTGCAGGCGAACTTCAAGGAAACCGCGCTTGGCCGCATTCGACCGGGCCAGCCGGTGACCATCCATGTCGACATGCTGCCCGGCGTCACGCTGAAGGGGCATGTCGAGTCCGTAGGCTACGGCTCGGGCTCGACCTTCTCCCTGCTGCCGTCCGAGAACGCCAGCGGCAACTGGGTGAAAGTGACCCAGCGCTTTCCCGTCCGGATCGCGCTGGACAAGACCGACGTCACGCTGCGTACCGGGGCCAGTATCTCGGCCACCGTCGATACCGTCGCCGGCCATGGGGACAGCGCGCGATGACCAGCGCCGCCGGCCCTTCCGACGCGACGACCGCGCCGGCGGCGGGCGGCGGCGGGTTTCGGGTGACCATCGTCATCGCGGTGGTGCTGTCGGCGATTCTCGAGGTGCTGGATTCGACCATCGTCAACGTCGCGCTGCCCGATATCCAGGCGGCCTTCGGCGCGACCAACGACCAGATCACCTGGGTGCTGACCTCTTACATCGTCGCCTCGGTCGTGGTGATGCCGCTGACCGGGTTCCTGTCGAAGAGGATCGGTCGGCGGCGGCTGATCCTGACGGCGATCACCGGGTTTGCGCTGTTCTCGATGCTGTGCGGCCTGTCGTGGAGCCTGGGGACGATGGTGCTGTTTAGGCTGGGCCAGGGCCTGTTCGGCGCCTTCCTGATCCCGTTGTCGCAATCGATCCTGTTCGACAGCTTCCCGCGCGAAAAGCGCGGCCAGGCGATGGCAATGTTCGGCCTGGGCATCGTGGTCGTCCCGGTCACCGGCCCGACGCTGGGCGCCCTGCTGACCGAGACCTTTTCCTGGCGCATGGTGTTCTTCGTCAATCTGCCGATGGCGATTCTGGCGCTGTTGCTGATCGCCGGGGAACTGCCCCCCGACAAGCCCGAGAAGATCCGTACCGACTGGACGGGTCTGGCGCTGATGGCGCTGGCGATCGGGACCTTGCAATTCGTGATGGATCAGGGGGGCACGCTGGATTGGCTTTCGTCGCGGGTGATCCAGGTCGCGCTGATCGCGTCGGCCGTCGCGGCGCTGTTCTTCATGGTCCACGGGCTGGAGCGGGGCGAGCGCAATATCGTCAACCTCAAGCTTTTCGCCGACCGCAACTTCAGCGCCGCCTGCCTGGTGATCGCGGGCTTCGTGGTGACGATGTTCGGCACGATCGCGCTGCAACCTTTGTTCGTGCAGAACCTGCTGGGCTATTCGGTGCTGGACGCGGGCTACATGTTCATCCCGCGCGGCCTGGCGGAGGGCTTTTCCATGGTGATCACCGGGGCGGTGCTGTCGAACAAGATCGACGGTCGGTTGCTGGCCGCGGTGGGGCTGGTGCTGACCGGTGCGGGGAACCTGATGCTCGGGGCGGTGAACCTGAACGCGGGCTTCTGGCAGGTGACCTGGCCGGGTGCGGTATCGGGGCTGGGCGTGGGGCTGGTCTTCGTGCCGCTGTCGACGCTGGCGTTCGAGCGGATCTCTTCCGAACATCAGGACGAGGCCTCGGGGCTTTACAATGTGACGCGGCAGCTTGGGTCTTCGGTGGGGATCGCGGCGGTGGGCGCGCTTCTGACCCACGCCGTCTCGGTGAATTCGGCGCGGCTGACCGAACATGTCACGCCCTATGCGGCGGCGGTGCAAAGCTATCTGCATCCGCTAGGGCTAAGCCCCGACACCGCCCAGGGCGCCGCGGTGCTGTCGGCAGAGGTCGCGCGCCAGGCGGCGTTGCTGTCCTTCACGCAGGTCTTCACCGCGACCGGCTGGCTGGCCTTCGCCTTGCTGCCGATCCTGCTGATCATGACCCGATCGCAGGGCCACGGCGGTGCGCCGATGGCCCACTGACCCGCGGACCGTCCTTCCAGTGGACATTTGGCCGTCTTTGTGAAACAGCAGCGGCCAACAGGAGTTCGAGATGACCACCACCCGCTTCGCCCCGTCGCCCACCGGTTACATCCATGTCGGCAACCTGCGCACCGCGCTGATGAACTTTCTCATCGCGCGCAAGGCCGGCGGCACCTTCATCCTGCGTCTCGACGACACCGACCAGGAGCGCTCGAAACAGGAATATGCCGACGCGATCATGGCCGATCTCGAATGGCTGGGCCTGACCTGGGACCGGGTGGAACGCCAATCCGCCCGCCTCGACCGCTATGCCGAGGCCAAGGCGCAGCTGCAGGCCGCGGGCCGGCTTTACGAGGTGTTCGAAACGCCGACCGAGCTGGACCTGAAGCGCAAGAAGCAGCTCAACATGGGCAAGCCGCCGGTCTATGACCGCGCCGGGCTGGGGCTGTCGGAGGCCGACAAGGACAGGCTGCGCACCGAGCGCCCCGGCTACTGGCGTTTCCGGCTGGAGCATGAGCGGATCGAGTGGACCGACGGCATCCTCGGCGATATCTCGATCGACGCGGCCAGCGTGTCGGACCCGGTGCTGATCCGGGCGGACGGGCAGGTGCTTTACACCTTCGCCTCGTCGGTCGACGATACTGACATGGGCGTGACCCATATCGTGCGCGGCGCTGACCATGTGACCAATACCGCGACGCAGATCCAGATCATCGAGGCGCTGGGCGGCACGCCGCCGAGCTTTGCCCACCATTCGCTGCTGACCGGCCCGCAGGGCGAGGCGCTGTCGAAACGCCTGGGTACGCTGTCGCTGCGCGACCTGCGCGCCCGTGGGGTAGAGCCGATGGCGCTTTTGTCGCTGATGGCGCGCCTGGGGTCCTCGCAGCCGGTGGAGCTGTTCGGTTCACTCGACGAACTGATCGCGGGCTTCGACATCTCGGCCTTCGGCGCGGCGCCGACCAAGTTCGACGCCGAGGATCTGTTTCCGCTGACCCGCGCCCATGTGCAGGCGCTGCCGTTCGCGGCGGTAGCGGAGCGGATCGCGGGGCTGGGCGTGCCCGACGATCTGGCCCAAACCTTCTGGAAGGTCGCAAGCCAGAACATCACCGTGCTCGACGATCTGGGCGATTGGTGGACGCTTTTCCGCGACGGGGCAGAGCCCGACGTGGCCGAGGAGGACCGCGAATTCATCGCCGAGGCGCTGGCGCTGCTGCCCGATCCGCCCTTTGCGCCCGAGACCTGGGGGAATTGGACCGCGGCGGTGAAGGAAAAGACCGGGCGCAAGGGCAAGGCGCTGTTCATGCCCTTGCGCAAGGCCCTGACCGGACAGGCCTTCGGCCCGGACATGAGCGAGGTGATGCCGCTCTTGCAGAAAGTGCGCGCCAAGGACTAGCCCCGGGGGGCTGTCTGCCCCCCCTCGGCCCTTTGGGCCTTACGCTCCCCCGAGAGTGGTTTTGCCAAGGTGAAAGGGCACCGGCATGCAGGAGAGGCGCGCGCGTTTTCTTCAGGGCAATCTGTTTCGCCATATCACGGTGATGGCGCTGTCGGCCTCGGCCGGGCTGATCGCGGTGTTCCTGGTCGATTTCGTCGACATCCTGTTCATCTCGATGCTGGGGCGTGACGAGTTGACGGCGGCGCTGGGCTATTCGGCGGCGGTGCTGTTCTTCACCACCTCGATCGGGATCGGCATGGCGATCGCCACCTCGGCGTTGGTGGCCCGGTCGCTGGGCGCGGGCGACGGCTGGGAGGCGCGGCAGAGCGCCACCAGCGCGCTGCTCATCGGCGCCGGGGTCGGCGTGGTCTTTGCGGTGCTGGTCTGGGCCAACCTGGGTGTCATCCTGACCGGGCTGGGCGCGGCGGGCGCGGTGCGCGACCATGCGATGGCCTATCTTTCGATACTGGTGCCGTCGCTGCCCTTCCTGCTGGTGGCGATGGCCGGGGGGGCGGTGCTGCGTGCCCATGGCGACGCGCGCCGGGCGATGCTGGTGCAGATGGTCGCGGCGCTGGTGAATGCGGTTCTGGACCCGATCTTCATCTTCGGGCTCAAGCTCGACATCGTCGGCGCGGCGATGGCCTCGGCCATTGCGCGGGCGGTGATGGCGGCGGTCGCGCTGTGGACGATCCAGCGCTATCACCGGGGGTTGGCGCGGCCGGTCGCGTCGCGGGTGCTGGCCGATCTGCGGCCGGTGATGGCGATCGGAGGTCCGGCGCTGATGACGCAGATGGCGTCGCCCATCGGGCAGGCCTATGTGACCCGCGCAATGGCGGATTTCGGGGCCGAGGCGGTGGCGGGCATGGCCATCATCACCCGCACCGCGCCGATCGCCTTTGCGGTGATCTTCGCGCTGTCGGGCGCCATCGGGCCGATCATCGGGCAGAATTTCGGGGCGCGGCAGGGCGCGCGGGTGGGGCGGGCCTATCGCGACGGGCTGATCTTTGCCGCGTTGTATACAGCCGCGGTGTCTGCGCTGCTGTATCTGCTGGGCGGCGCGATCGCGGATCTCTTCCGGGCCGAAGGGCTGACGCGGCGGCTGGTCTATCTGTTCTGCGGGCCGCTGGCGCTGTTGTTCTGGTTCAACGGGGCGATTTTCGTGTCGAACGCGGCCTGCAACAACCTGGGAAGGCCGCTTCTGTCGACGCTGGTGAACTGGGGGCGCAATACCGTGGGGACGGTCCTGCCGGTGATGCTTTTGGCGCCAGCCTATGGTGCGATCGGGGTGCTGGTCGGGCAGGCGATAGGCGGCATCCTTTTCGGCGTCGCCGCCATCTTCATCGCCCGCGCGGTGATCCGCCGCCAAACGGCGGGGTTTCCGGCCTAGGTCGGGCCTCAGCCCCGGATCACCGTGGCGGCCAGCGTGGCCAGATGGTCATCGACCAGTTGCGTCTCGGCGGCCGAAAGCCGCTGTGCCCGCGCATAGCGCGGCGCGGCGCGGTCGTTCAGTATCGGCGCGTCCCAACCCGCCGTGGTGTCGAAGAACCGCGCGGCGCCCGCCTCGCCGAATTCGTTCAGGAAACCCTGCACCACCACGTCGAGATAGCTAAGCAATACCGGATGGCGGACCGAGGGCGCCGCTGCCACCGGCCGCGGCACCGCATAGATCTGCACCGTGATCGTGCGTCCGACCGGGTGGCGCACGCCCGCGCCGGGCAGAAGGTGGCGGTCATAGGCGGCCTCGCGTTCGTCGAGCGCGGCCCAGTCGGCGTTGGGGATCGAGGCGACCAGCCCCTCGATCTTGCTACCCTTGCAGGGCTCGGCCGAAAGATAGGCGACGGGGCGCAGCGCGGTGTGACGCCAGACCCGCCGCCAGCCGGAAAGTGTGGCGGGATGGGCCTCGGGGTAGGCATGAGTCGCGCGGTTCACGAGCGAGCCGTAGCCGAAGAAGAAATCCTGGGTCATGGCCCGCAGGCTTGCCTGAAAGCCGCTGTGACCGCAAGCGTCGCGACGGTCATAGGCAGGCATCTTGGCGGCTGAGACCAGGCGCGATCTTGCGGGCAAGATTTCCCATGCGAAGGCAGGAGGTGAAACCCCGGTTCCGCCTCTTCGCCCCCCCTTGCCAGCCGCCCCCGGTTCGCGATATGGCGAGGGTGTCGGATAGGGGAGAAGCCGGGCCAGCGCGCCCGGTGCCGAAGGAGCAACCGCCCCGGTAAACTCTCAGGCGCAAGGGACCCGTCCGACGCACAGACTCTGGAGAGACCCCGCATACGGGGCGCCGAAGGGATAGCGATCTCAGGCGGAAGGACAGAGGGGGCATCGTAGCGGGCCAGGGCCCGGTTTTGCGGTGCCGGCATGAACCGGCGGAATAGGGGGGTGGCATGGCCGACCTGAAGCGCACGGTTCTTCACGACCTGCATCTGGAACTGGGGGCCAGGATGGTGCCTTTCGCGGGCTACGAGATGCCCGTGCAATACCCCATGGGCGTGCTCAAGGAACATCTGCACACCCGCGCGGCGGCGGGTCTGTTCGATGTCAGCCATATGGGCCAGGTGATCCTGCGCCCCCTGTCGGGGCGGCTGCAAGATGCCGCCGCCGCCTTCGAGACGCTGATGCCCGTCGACGTGCTGGGCGTGAAGCCCGGGCGCCAGCGCTACGGGCTGTTGACCGCGCCCGACGGCGGGATCCTCGACGACCTGATGTTCGCCAATCGCGGCGATCATCTTTTCGTTGTCGTCAATGCCGCCTGCAAGGATGATGACATCGCCCATTTGCGCGCCCATCTTACCGGCGCCTGCGCGGTCGAGGAAATCACCGACCGGGCGCTGATCGCGCTGCAGGGCCCCACGGCCGAGGCGGTGCTGGAGGCACTGGCCCCCGGTGCGGCGGCGATGCGGTTCATGGACGTCGCGACGCTGACATGGGAGGGCACGGAGATCTGGGTTTCGCGCTCGGGCTATACCGGCGAGGACGGGTTCGAGATCTCGGTCCCCCAAGACCGCGCGGAGGCCTTCGCGCGGGCGCTGCTGGCGCAAGAACCCGTCGTCCCCGTCGGTTTGGGCGCGCGCGATTCGCTGCGCCTCGAGGCCGGGCTTTGCCTTTACGGCCATGACATCGACCGCGGCACTTCGCCCGTCGAGGGGGCGCTGGGCTGGGCGATCCAGAAGGCCCGCCGTGCGGGCGGCGCGCGCGAGGGCGGCTTTCCGGGCGCCGCGCGGATCCTGACCGAACTTGCCGAGGGCCCCGCCCGTCTGCGGGTGGGCCTGCTGCCCGAGGGCCGCGCGCCGATGCGCGAAGGGGTCGAGCTGTTCGCGGCCCCCGAGGGCGGCGCGGCGATCGGCCGGGTCACCTCGGGCGGGTTCGGCCCGTCGCTGGGCGCGCCTGTCGCGATGGGCTACCTGCCCGCCGAACTGTGCCGCAAGGATACGATCGTCTACGGCGATGTGCGGGGCCGGCGTCTGCCCGTCCGCGTCACCGACATGCCGTTCCGTCCCGCCACCTACAAACGCTGAGGTCCCGAGATGAAATATACCGAAGAACATGAATGGCTGCGCACCGAGGGCGACCTTGTCGTCGTCGGCATCACCGAACACGCCGCGACGCAACTGGGCGACGTGGTCTTCGTCGAACTGCCCGACACCGGCACCGAGGTCGCGGCCGGCGACGAGGCGGTGGTGATCGAAAGCGTCAAGGCGGCGTCGGACATCCTGGCCCCGGTCGCGGGCGAGATCGTCGAGGTGAACGCGGCGCTGGCCGACAACCCGGGCCTGGTGAATGAGGATCCGACCGGCGCGGCCTGGTTCTTCAAGATGAAGGTCGCGGATCCCTCGGTGATCGACGGGTTCATGGACGAGGCCGCCTACAAGGCGATGATCGACTGATGCAAGTCACGCGGATCGTTCCGAACCTGCCCGCGCCGGATCCGGCGGCGCTGGCCGCATTCTACCGGAACGTCTTTGGCCTTGAGACCGAACACGACCTGGGTTGGATCGTCTTCCTGACGGCGCCGCCGGATCGGCCCCAGCGCCTTCAACTTGCTTCCGAGGGTGGTTCCGGCACGCCGCTTCCGGCCATCTCGATCGGCGTGGACGACCTCGACGAGGCGCTCGCCCGCGCCCGCGCCGCGGGGATCGAGCCCGAATATGGCCCGGTCGAAGAACTCTGGGGGGTGCGCCGTTTCCACCTGCGCGATCCCGCCGGAAACCTCGTCAATGTCGTGATGCACAACTGAGGCCTCAAATGTCCTACACGCCCACCGCCTATGACCCCTATGATTTCGCCAACCGCCGCCACATCGGCCCCTCGCCCGCCGAGATGGAGGAGATGCTGAAGGCCGTGGGTGCGCCCAGCCTGGAGGCGCTGATCGACGAAACGGTGCCGAAATCCATCCGCCAGGACAAGCCGCTGTCCTGGGCGCCGCTGTCGGAATACGGCCTGTTGGAGCGGATGCGCGAGGTTGCGGCCAGGAACAAGGTGATGACCAGCCTGATCGGGCAGGGCTATTACGGCACCGTCACGCCGCCCGCGATCCAGCGCAACATCCTGGAAAACCCCGCCTGGTACACCGCCTATACCCCCTATCAGCCCGAAATCGCGCAGGGCCGGCTGGAGGCGCTGCTGAACTTCCAGACCATGGTGTCGGACCTGACCGGCCTGCCGGTCGCCAATGCCTCGCTGCTGGACGAGGCCACCGCGGCGGCCGAGGCGATGGCGATGGCGCAGCGGGTGGCGAAATCGAAGGCGAAGGCCTTCTTCATAGACCGCAATTGCCACCCCCAGACCATCGCCGTGGTGCGCACCCGGGCCGAGCCGCTGGGCATCGAGGTGATCGAGGGCGATCCCGCCAAGCTTGACGCCGAAGCCGTGTTCGGGGCGCTGTTCCAATATCCCGGCACCTATGGCCATGTCACCGATTTCACCGACGAGATCGCGGCACTGCATGCCGCCAAGGCCGTGGCGGTGGTGGCGACCGACCTGCTGGCGCTGTGCCTGCTGAAGGAGCCGGGCGCGATGGGCGCCGATATCGCCGTCGGCTCGACCCAGCGCTTCGGCGTGCCGATGGGCTATGGCGGGCCGCACGCGGCCTTCATGTCCTGCCGCGATGATTTCAAGCGCGCCATGCCGGGCCGTATTGTCGGGGTTTCGGTCGACGCGCGCGGCGGCCGGGCCTATCGCCTGTCGCTGCAGACGCGCGAGCAGCACATTCGCCGCGAAAAGGCCACCTCGAACGTCTGCACGGCGCAGGCGCTATTGGCGGTGATGGCGGGATTCTATGCCGTCTTCCACGGCCCCGCCGGCCTGCGTGCCATTGCCGAGCGGGTGCATTTCCTGACCCAGCGCCTGGCCCGCGCGCTGAAGGCCGCGGGCGCCAGGGTCAGCCCCAAGGCGTTCTTCGACACGATCACGGTCGAGGTCGGCGTGGGCCAGGCCGGCATCCTGGCCGCCGCGCGGCACGAGGGGCTGAACTTTCGCAAGATCGGCACCGACCGGGTGGGCATCAGCCTTGACGAGACCACCGACGAAAAGGTGTTGCTGCGGGTGCTGCGCGCCTTCGGGATAGACGGCGTCCCGCCGCACCGCGCCACCCTGGGCTTCCCCGAAGCGATGCTGCGCAGCAGTGATTACCTGACCCACCCGGTGTTTCACATGAACCGCGCCGAAAGCGAGATGATGCGCTACATGCGCCGGCTGTCGGATCGCGATCTGGCGCTGGACCGGGCGATGATCCCGCTGGGCTCCTGCACGATGAAGCTGAACGCCGCGGCCGAGATGATGCCGCTGACCTGGCCCGAATTCGGCGCGCTGCACCCCTTTGCCCCCGCCGATCAGGCCGCCGGCTATGCCGAGGCGATTGGCGACCTTTCGGAAAAGCTATGCGAAATCACCGGATATGACGCCTTCTCGATGCAGCCCAATTCCGGCGCGCAGGGGGAATATGCGGGTCTTCTGACGATCCTGGCCTATCACCGCGCCCGTGGCGAAGGGCATCGCAAGATCTGCCTGATCCCGATGTCCGCGCATGGCACCAACCCCGCCTCGGCCCATATGGCGGGGATGGAGGTGAAGGTGGTGAACTCGGCCCCGAACGGCGATATCGACCTTGACGATTTCCGCGCCAAGGCCGAGGCCGCGGGCGAAAATCTGGCGGCCTGCATGATCACCTATCCCTCGACCCATGGGGTGTTCGAGGAAACCGTGCGCGAGGTTTGCAAGATCACCCACGACCATGGCGGCCAGGTCTATATCGACGGGGCCAACATGAACGCCCTGGTGGGGCTGGTGAAGCCGGGCGACATCGGCGGCGACGTGAGCCACCTGAACCTGCACAAGACCTTTGCCATCCCCCATGGCGGCGGCGGCCCGGGCATGGGCCCGATCGGGGTGCGCGCCCATCTGGCGCCGCATCTACCGGGGCACCCGGAAGGTGGCCCGGCGACCGACGCCGGCCCGGTCAGCGCGGCGCCGCTGGGGTCGGCCTCGATCCTGCTGATCAGCTGGGCCTATTGTCTGATGATGGGCGGGCCGGGGCTGACCCAGGCGACGCGCGTGGCGATCCTGAATGCGAACTATGTCGCCGCGCGGCTGTCGGGCGGGTATGAGGTGCTGTTCATGGGCAACCGGGGCCGCGTGGCGCATGAATGCATCCTTGATACACGGCCCTTCGCCGATGTCGGCGTGACCGTGGACGATATCGCCAAGCGGCTGATAGACAACGGCTTTCACGCGCCCACAATGTCCTGGCCGGTGGCCGGAACCCTGATGGTGGAACCGACCGAGAGCGAAACCAAGGCCGAACTCGACCGCTTCATCACCGCGATGCTGTCGATCCGCGACGAGATCCGGGCGATCGAGGCGGGCGAGATCGACCCAGCCTCGAACCCGTTGAAGCACGCCCCCCATACGGTCGAGGACCTGGTGGCCGAATGGGATCGCCCCTATCCGCGCGAACAGGGCTGCTTCCCCCCCGGCGCCTTCCGGGTGGACAAGTACTGGCCGCCGGTGGGCAGGGTGGACAATGTCTACGGCGACCGCAATCTGGTGTGCATCTGCCCGCCGGTTGAAAGCTACGCCGACGCGGCTGAATAGGGCGGCGGGGCGCTCAGGCCTTCTTCGGGCCTTCCTCGGGGCGCGTCAGCCCCGAGGCACGCCATAGCCGATCGCATTCCGAACTTAGCGGCAGGGCGGCTTCGGCATAGGCCAGCGCCGTGCGCGCGACATCCTCGGCGGCGGCGGCCATCTCGGGCGCGCCGCGTTCGCGCAGCATCCTGAGGGCGTGCTGAAGGCGCATCGCGACCTCGATCAGCGGCGCGCCGTCGCGCGACAGTGCGCTGAAGGCGTCGCTGACCAAATGCGCGTCTGTCAGCACGGGGGCGTGGACGCGCGGATACGTCACCTCCTGCGCGGCCTTGCTGGGGCGGGCATGGTCAAGCAGCAGGCGTTCCAGCCGAAAGGCCACGTCGATCGCGGTGCCGGGGTCGTTGACCCCGGGCGACAGCGCCCGCGAGGCGATCTCGGACAGCACCAGCAGGCCGAAGCGCGGGTCCTGGTCGGCGGTTCGAACGCGACCGATATGGATCGCGTCCGCGATTTTCGCGTGGTGCTCGGCATCGCCGCCGATCGCGTGGCCCAGCGGTGTGTCATGGGTGACGTGATCGCCAGGCAGGACGGCGAGGTAGAATTCCGTCCCCGCCGCCTCGACACAGCTAGAGATCGCACCGGTGTCGATGAACTGGACATAGCCTCCGCGTCCGGCGCGTATCTTCCGGCAGCCGCCGGGTATCACGGCCGCCGCGCTCAGCGGCCGCGCGCCAAGGCTTGGCCGTTCGCGCCGGATCTCCAACGCCATGCGGGCCTGGCCCTCGATCTGGTCCAGCGTGTCGTCCATGAAGCCCAGCCGCGACAGATGTTCGATCCAGCGCAGGATCGCCACCACGACCATCGCCACCACCGCCACGGTGAAGCCGAAGACCACCACCGCCGCGCGATCGTCATAGACATGGGCGCGCATCAGGATGATCGACAGCAGCGAGAAGATGAAGGCGCCCAGGAAGGTGGCCAGCACGGTATGGGTGGTGGTGTCCTCCAGCAGCACGCGCTGCGCGCGCGGCGTGCTTTGCAAAGAGGCCTGCTGATAGGCGGTGACCATGATGGTCAGAGAGAAGGTTGTGACTGTCAGCATTGAGTTGGCGATGATGTTTAGCAACGGCAGCGCCGCGCCACGGCCGAAATTCTTGGCGATGCTGGCGGGGATGATGGGGCCCAGAAATTCGGCCAGCAGGGCCGCAACCAGCGCCAGGACGGCCAGGATCGCCGTGCGTACCCAAAGCTCGCGCGTGAGGCGCAGCAATTTCCAAAGCCGCTTCGAGTTCATCATGCCTCTCCCGGTCGCAGGCAGGCCGACCGTGCAGCCGGCGTCGGGGCCAGCATAGGGCAGGCCGCGACGAAATCGAGCACCTCTTGCGGCTGCGCGGCTTGGCCCTCATATCCACCCTAACCCGATAATGAAGGAGGCGTTCCATGGCCGAGGGATTGAAACTGACCTGCCTGGAGTGCGGCACCGTGAACCGCGTCCCCGAGGCGAAGCTGGGCGCGGGTCCGAAATGCGGCACCTGTGGGGCGCGGCTGAACGACGGCAAGGTGCGTGCGTTGGACCCTGCGATCTTGCAGAAGGCCACCAAGACGGACGATATTCCGCTGCTGGTGGATTTCTGGGCGCCCTGGTGCGGCCCGTGCCGGATGATGGCGCCGGAATTTCAGAAGGCCGCGCAGGCGCTGGCGCCCAAGGCACGGCTGGCCAAGATCGACACGCAAGATCACCCGCAGGTGGCGCAGCGCCACGATATTCGCGGCATCCCGGCGCTGATCCTGTTTCAGCGCGGCCGCACCCTGGGCCATCTGGCCGGCGCCCGCCCCGCGGCCGAGATCGAGGCCTTCGTGCGTAAGTCCGCCGGCGTTTCGGCCTGATCCGTCTGGCCTGATCCGTCTGGTCCGATCCGGCGCACCGGATCAGTCGTCGGGCAGCGTCATGCGTGTCAGAAGCGCGGTGATGACCAGTACCGCCGCCACCGCGCAGGCGTAGCCGATCGCCGACAGCATGGCGATGCGATAGGCGGCGTGGTCGCCGTGCTGGGCGCCGCCGAGTGCCGCGAAGAAGATCCCACCCATGATCGCCACCCCGAAGGCGATGCCGATCTGGCGGATCGCCTGGACCGCGCCGGCTGCCGATCCGGTATCGTCGGCTTCTGCCGCCGACAGCGCCAGCTGGTATAGCGGCGACACGGTATTGCCCATGCCAAAGCCGCCGATCAGGAACCACGGCGCCATCTGCAACCATGAGATCTGCGCCCCCATATGCCAGACCGCCCAGGCCTGCCCGGCAAAGCCCGCACCCAGCAGCAGCCCGCCGCCCAGGACGCGCCAGCGTACCCAGCGCGACCCGAACCAGCCGGTCACGAAAGAGGCGACCAGCACCCCCACGGGGAAGGGCGTCGTCGTCAGCCCGGATTGCAGCGGCGACAGCCCAAAGCCCGATTGCAGGTAAAGCGCGATGGTGAAGAAATAGCTGGGCACGGCCGAGAACAGCGCCGCGTTCAGCGCCCCGCCTTTCAGGAACCGGTCCGACCGGGCCAGCCGAAGCGGCAGAAGCTGCGGCAATTTGCGCTTCTCCTGGAACGCCTGCCAACGCACGAAGCCCCACCCCAGGAAGGGCGCCGCCACCACCATCGGCCACATCCACGACCGCCAGCCGATCGACGGCGCCTCGACCAGCGGCACCAGGACCGCCAGCATCGCCAGCCCCGCCAGAACGATCCCGACCGTGTCGATCCCCAGCTTGCGGTTGCCCTCGCCGCGCGGCACCAGCGCCAGGGCGCCGATGAATGCCAGGATGCCCACCGGGATGTTGACCAGGAAGATCGGCCGCCAGGTCAGGCCCAGGATGTCGGCATTGATCAGCAGGCCCCCCAGGATCGGGCCGGTTACCGAGGCCAGCCCGGCGGTCAGCGCGAACAACCCGAAGGCCGCGCCCCGCTGCGCGGGTGCAAACAGCGCCGGTACCAGCGCCAGGGTCTGCGGCGTCATGATCGCGGCCCCCATGCCCTGGACGACGCGCGCGCCGACCAACGTGCCGATCCCCGGCGACAGTCCGCAGACCAGCGAGGCCAGGGTGAAGATCACGATCCCCGCCATGAACAACCGTCTGCGGCCGAACAGGTCCCCCATCCGCC
The DNA here is from genome assembly GCF_900106675.1 of Allgaiera indica. Taxonomy (GTDB): domain Bacteria; phylum Pseudomonadota; class Alphaproteobacteria; order Rhodobacterales; family Rhodobacteraceae; genus Acidimangrovimonas; species Acidimangrovimonas indica. The sequence goes on along the minus strand of NZ_FNOB01000023.1, from coordinate 21,743 downwards.
CCGCCGGCAGAAGAAGCAGCGCGAAGGAAAACGTGTAACCGGCCACGATCCATTCGATCAGGTTGGGGGCGGCGGAGAGTTCGGATTGCATCGACGGCATCGCGACGTTGACGATGGTGATGTCGATCAGGTTCATGAAGTTGGCCAACAGAAGCACGGCCACCGCCGCCCACTTGTTGACCGTCGCGGGGGCGTCGGCAGAGCTGAGTTCAGTCATCAATCGGTCCTGTTGAGTGCCGGGAAAGGTAGGAGGGGCATAGATCCTGTCAACCGGGTAAGGCGGCTTCGTGCCGGGGCTGCTGTCCGGGGGCGATGGTCTCTTGGCCCGTGGCCCTCGGCCCGGCTTGGTGAAGGCGCGGAATGTCACGTCGCGGGCGGAACTTCGCGCGCAAGGCAGGATTTCTCTGGTTTTCGGCGCCGCGAGTGGGGCAGATTGCCCCCAACGGCGGCCAAGACCGCGACAGGGTGAATTTCAAGGGGCGGAACGCGGCGATGACCAGGAGGACGGATTGCGGCATGGGGAACGGCGCCGGCGCGCAGGAACGCCGCTTGACCCGTGGCATGGGAACCTGGGGGGCGCCGCTGGCCGCGCTGAGCATTGCCGGGGCGGTCGCGGTCGCGATGCCTGCGCGGGCGGACGGCACGTTCTTTCAGCTCGACCGCTCAAGAACCGCAACCGGTGGGGTGCTGGCCGTACAGCGGGGGCGGGTGCAATTCGCGCTGAGCCGTTCGGATTGGAACGGCGGATTTCACTGGGTCGGGCGCGTATCGTGGCGTTTTCCGATCCAGTTCGGGTCGGTTCCGGTGACGCTCAGCCTCGGGCCGGCGGTGCAATATAGCCACCCCTCCGCCTGGCGCGGCGGGCTTTCCGTTGCGGCGGAAAGCTACAATCCCACCTCCTGGGGCAGCCTCTATCTGCTGAGCGATCTGAGCACGATCGACGCGGGCTATTTCTTCCTGGCCCAGTTCAACCACAAATCCGGCGTCAGCCTGGAACTGGCGGCGGTGGGCAACAACGCCCATTATGCCGACAGGACGGTGACGCTGGATTACCGTTTCCCAAATACCCCCTACAGCCTGCGTCTGGGGCGCAAGCTGCAGGCGCGCGAGACCTACATCGGCTTTTCGATCAACACCTTCTAGGGCCATGCCCGGGTGTCACGGGCATGGCGCGCGGATCAGGGATTCGACGCGCTTGACAAGGCCGGTCTCATGCGCCAAACAGCGCGCCGTTGGGGTCGTAGCTCAGTTGGGAGAGCGCGTCGTTCGCAATGACGAGGTCAGGGGTTCGATCCCCCTCGACTCCACCAAGTTCTCCTTAGAAGATCAGAAAAATCAACGAGGTGGAATGGTCGGGAATTTGCGTCCACCACTCAAACCCTGTTTTGTGCGTAGGCAGCTTCGGTTCTGCCCGCGATAGCTTGGATCGCTTGTGTCATCCCGTCACTCCATCAAGGCTTTTCCCGAACTTCTCCGACGCCCCCGTGCGCCCTGTCTGTTTCGAGAGATTGGCGGTCGGTATCTATCTCACGAAGCTCAGCTCCCAGGAGCGCTTGAAGATCGGCCATTTCCTTTAGTGTCTTAGCGAGCCGAATCTCATAGGACCGGCGCCTCGTTTCCTTCTTTTCGTTGATCTCCGCGTGCGTCTGCTATTTTTCTAGGCTCTGGACCCATTGATTTCCGCGTAGGGGCGTGATTCACGGTTAGAAGACCGAGCGGTGAACATGTCTGATCTCTTCTGGCTGAGCGACGCGCAGATGGCGCGTCTTGAGCCTTTCTTCCCAAAGTCACACGGTAAACCAGGGGTCGATGGCCGACCTGTGTTGATCGGAATTATCTTCTTCAATCTCAATGGCTTACGATGGCGTGACGCTCCAAGCGCTTACGACGAGATATGCGCGAAAGTTGGTGACGCTTGATCAGGCGGCGGTTTGAAGGTGGCAGAGACCGTCGCGGAACTCGACCCCCTGGATGATCTCCGACAGTCGGTTTTGGCCATCGAGTTTGCGCCATTTTTTCTGCGTCGCCATCATCAGCCTCGGAAACAGCGCAAGAAAACTGTGAAGTATGACAAGCGCCGATACAAACAAACGACGCAACCGGATCGGGATCATGTTCGGCAGGTGACCTGCCACGGGATTTTTCCTCCACCGTCGATTAGAGTCCGCGCCAACTTGAGGACGGACAATGAAGCGAACGCGATTTACGGACGAGCGGATCATCGGCATCCTGACCGAGCACGAGGCAGGTGCGAAGTGCGCGGACCTGTGCCGCAAGCACGGCATGTCGGAAGGCACCTTCTACAACTGGAAGGCCAAGTTCGGCGGCACGACGGTGTCGGAGGCGAAGCGGCTGAAGGCGCTCGAGGATGAGAACGCGAAGCTGAAGAAGCTGTTGGCCGAGCAGATGTTGGATCTGGCGGCGATGAAGGAGCTGGTTTCAAAAAAGCGGTGACGCCTGCCGTGAAGCGCGAGGCGGTCGCGCATCTGAGGGCCCAGTTCAGGCTCTCGGAACGGCGGGCGTGCCGGATTGCCGGGGCGGATCGCAAGATGGTCCGCTACCAGACGCAGCGTGCGCCGGACACGGCGCTGCGCGGGCGGTTGCGGGAGCTGGCCAACGAGCGTCGGCGGTTCGGCTATCGGCGCCTCTACGTGCTGTTGCGCCGCGAGGGCGAGCCTTCCGGTATCAACCGGATCTATCGGCTCTACCGCGAGGATGGAGGAGGATCAGAAAACAGTCCGGGGGACTGTTTTCCCGACGACACTGGCGGTGCGCAAACGGAAGGCGCGGCGCAAGGCTGTCGGAACGCGAGCCCCGATCCTGGTCGAGGCGCGGCCCAATGCGCGCTGGTGGCTGGATTTCGTCCATGACCAGTTCGCCAACGGCCAGCGCTTCCGGGTGCTCAATGTGGTCGACGACGTCACCCGGGAGTGCCTCGCTGCGATCCCGTTCGCCATCGGCCTCGAACCGATGGCGGCTCGATGGCTCACCCTCGATCTCGGGGCGCCGTGTGGCGCGTGAACTGACGGCCCTGATCGAACGCCGCGGCAAACCCGGAATGATCGTCAGCGATCGAGCCATTGGAACGCCATTGGTCCGAGAGACAATGGCGAGGGGCACCGAACTGACCAGTAACGCGATCTTAACCTTCGCAGCCACCCACCGGATCGAGTGGCACTACATCGCGCCGGGCAGGCCGATGCGAGACACGGCTTCGTGGAGAGCTTCAACGGGCGGATGCGCGATGAGTTGCTCAACGAGACCATGTTCCGCAACCTGGCCCACGCGCGGATCGTGATCGCCACTTGGGCCGCCGACTATAACACCGAACGCCCGCACTCGGCCTTGGACTATCAGACACCGGCTGACTACGCGCGGAGCCTGACCACCGCAATCGCCCGCCCCGCTGCGCGAGATGATAGCTCCGCGCGTCGGGCGATTGCTCAACCTGCGCCGATCGGCGTAAACACCAACCGGGTTCCGGTCACGGCTGGATGAAAGACCCGTGGCAGGTCACAGGCTCAAGGATTGGCGGCGTGTGGCAACAAGATATGACCGCTGTCCGAAGGTCTTCTTCTCAGCAATCGCACTCGCTGCAACCGTCATCTATTGGCTATGAGGCCTGACCCTAGGGCTATTCACACAGATTAGGGTGAGCCGAAATAAACATGCCTCGTCTTGGAAAATCGATCAGAGTCCCCACAGCTTTGGAAGCGAAGCGCAATTACCAAGATAAGCCGGGCGCCGGTTGGGCTGGGCAATGTCGGCCTCCGTCTGCAACAATGCGTCGCACCCGCGCAGCCTCAAGTCTACGTTGGCGAATACGCAGGAACTCCTTTCGGAGCCGATAGAGAAGCGGTCCCTTGAGCCTTCGGTTCTTCCGTATCACGGTATCCTTGCGTTCGGTAATCCTGAGGCACTCGGGAATCGACCTTTCCGCACCCTCATAACCGCCAAATTGCGCCTGAGTGCATGGTGCTGGCTCAAACTGCCACACAGGCAGACCATGTCCTCGGGTGCCGCGGTCAGCAGGGTAAGGGTCGAACAGAAAGTCGTCGACCGTACGCGCGATCCATGCCGTAGATACCAGTGCCTGAGCCGCCTGGGGCCATAGCAGATAGGCCGCGCTACTTGGTGCCAGACTCCGCAATCTACTGATCCCAACATCTTGGCAGATAGCGATCGGGGCTTCCAGAAGCAACGAACGCGACAATCCATCAAGCCGGATCACGCCAGGGTGGGGATGCTGCACCATCTTCTCGACCGATGTACGAAACTGTTCCGAGAACAAAAGATCGTCCTCTAACACAAGACCTGGCTGATCTGAGCGCGCAATCTTCTCCCAGCAATCAAGGTGACTTCGAAAGATCTCAATGTCGCTTGGGCCAAGGGCCCAGCGATCGCTGCGCCACTTCCCCGGTCGGTATCGCGCTGGAGGTTGCCAATCTGGTGCCTTGATATCGACAGCCAGCGCACGGTTCACCACCAATTCCGGCCAGAGACGCTTCAGTTCCCCCAGCATGTATGCACGGCGCTCTGTCGCTCGGTCGAGATTGATCAGGAATGCTTGCATCGGTCATCATCCACTTCAGATCGCCAAAATGGAATGGCCGATGCCGGGGGAAGATCCGGCATGTTGTCCACGTCCAGAGGATGTGGATATTCCGCCTCCCGGCAGGCATCCAACGAAACTCGGTCGAGACGCAAAAAGGTCAGCTCGACGAAAGGCGGAACGAGTGCCTTGCCGATCCGGACAGGCGCTGCAACGTTGTTGACGTGCGTGTGGCAAAGGACATGGGTACGGGCCAAATGCCGGAATAACCTATCCAGCCTGTCTCGATCGGGGCCGAACAACATGCGATCGATGAAATGCATCTCGAGAACGATAATGCGGAATCGCGACAGCAATTTCTCCGACGCGCAGAGTAGCACGTCATATTCTGAACCTTCGATATCCATCTGCATCAGCAAGTCGCCAGACGAGGGCGCGGTGCGTGACACCCAGGAGTCGAGGGTCATGTAGCCATCGGCCATTGCCGGCCCGATCATCATCTTCTCGAACCGCATGTTGGGATGGAGGTGCGAAGGCCTGTCGACGGAACCGTCTGCCAGGAAGCATGCCAGTCCGCTCTCTGCCATCTCCAAATCGAAACCGGTCGTGTCAGATACTCCGGGGGAATAGAGCGCGGTCAGTCCTGCGAGATCGTCGGGCAATAAGTACCCGCCGTCCTGGTTGGGACCGCACCTGACAAGCGGGTGCCCGGTCTCAACTGGACGGAAATGTGAAAGCGTCGCGGCTATCAGCGCGCGCTCCTGTGCAGAAAGCGCAGCGTACTTCTGCCAAGCCTCGGCATTCGCCTTGCGCGCATGGCGTCGATACAGCCTCTTCTTGTTGAGGCGCGCAAGTACAGCACGCATTGTCGGTCTCCCGTTGTTGTCCGGCGCACATGATGTTGACGCCCATCCGAAGTAGAGTTCCTTGCGCGGAGCGAGCTCGACCCTTCCGTGGGATGATCCAGTGCTGTTCACTTCATACTCCAAGGAGTGAAGAAGCACATTCAGAGCGGGAACATCAAGGGACCTCCCGGTAAAAGCGTAAGCGCTGTTCATCTGATGGTCTGCTCCTCGCTGACCCTCGACCGCTTCATTGTCCGTCTCCTTGTTGGAGCGGTCTCTGCCCAAAACTGGAGGAAGATACAGAACGCGGATCACAAGGTGTGACCGGACGCGCAAAATACGCGCTCGCCTTGCTCATGATGCTCCATCCTGCGCAGGAGTTGGAGCCTCCGGCAAACCCGGCGCGGTTCAGACGGGCGGACATCGCCTCTACCAGATAGCAGCAGATCGGCACGATAGGGAACGCGAAAGCGATGTGGTGCCCGGAGGTCGCGCATGGCGAACTCAATGCCCGTCCGTGCGCTTCTTGGAACATCATCTTGGTCTCCGGTTGCCCTTCGCGGGCCGATCGTGCTTTTGGGCAAGACGTTCCGCGCGCGGGCTTCTAAACTGCCCCCGAATGACATCGGGACAGGGGGATGTGGCGTGATGCGGGGCGACAGGGACGATTTGGCGGTCACCGGGGCGGGTGCAGGGGCGCGCGGGACCGAGCCGGTCACCCTGGGAATGGCCGCGGTTGCGCGCCGGGTCTTCGAGGGCCGGGATCTGCAGCCGCTGTTCGATGCGATGATCGCCCGGCTCGATGCCGATCCGACCGATGCCGCCGCGCTGATGGATCTGGCAACCATCTTGCAAAGCCACGGCCGCACCGATGAGGCCGCCGCCCTGCGGGCCGAGGCGGTGGCGCTGTCCCCGACCTTTGCCACCCCGCATGGTGACGGCTCCGGCCCGCGCCTATTGGCGCTGGTCACGCCGGGGGATTTCATGTCCAACACGCCGGTCGATTTCCTGCTGTCGGGGTCGGACGTGACGCTGCTGACGCACCATGTGGATGAGACCATCGAAAGCCTGACCGATCTTCCGCCCCATGACGCGCTGCTGATGGGGGTGGCCGAGGCGCCGGCCCACCGTGCCACGCTGGCGCGGCTGGACGCGATCAGGGAAAGCTATCGCGGACGGATGCTGAACGGAAATCCCGCGCGGATCGCCGGGCTTACCCGCGACGGCGTCTCGCGGCTTCTGGCCGATATCCCCGGCGTTCTCTGCCCAGCGACCCTGCGCGCCGAACGTGCCGCGCTGGCGGCGGTGGCGGCGGGCGCGCCGCTTGAAGGGCTGCATCCGGGGTTGTGCTGGCCGTTGGTGCTGCGCCCTGTGGGCACCCATGCCGGCGAGGGGATGGAACGGGTTCTCGATCATCACCATCTGGGCGCGATCCTCATGGTGAATGAGGCCCACACCTTCTATCTGGCCCCGTTCGTCGAATACATCGGCAAGCAGGGCCTTTACGCCAAGGCCCGCGTCGTGCTGATCGGCGGACGGCCCTATCCGGTGCATCTGGCACTGTCGGACCACTGGATCGTGCATTACCTGTCGGCCGCAATGTCCGGCAACACCGACCGTCGCGACGCCGAGCGAGAATGGTTCGAAACCTTCGACGACGAGGGTGGTTTTGCCCATCGCCACGCCGCCGCCTTCGCGGCGATGCAGGCGCGGGTGGGCCTGGATTACTGGGGCCTCGACTGCGCCGAAACCGCCGATGGCCGGCTGCTGGTGTTCGAGATCGACACCGCCCTGATCGTCCATGACATGGACGACGCGGAAACCTTTCCCTACAAGCGCCCCGCAGTGCACCGGTTGTTCCGGGCGTTCCGCGATCTGGCTTTCGGGGCCTGACCGCCGAGGCCGGGACCCGGGCGCTAGTTGCCCAGCTTGGCGTGAACCTCGTCCAGGTCGACCTCGGCCAGCGGCATCTTGTTGCCCGGGTTGTCGAAATCGTATTTGAACAGCTCGAAGTCGCGCTTGTAGATCTCGCGTACCAGATGCATCGAGAGATCGTCGAAATAGGCCTCGACCGGTTGGGCACGTTTCGGCCCGTGGCCTTCGCTTTCATTGAACCGCGGCACCTGTTTCAGATCCACCTTCACGGGCGTCTCGATATGGTCGAGCACGACCTGCATCCCTTCGTCGAATTTCTCGGTGAAGAAGATGTGGTCGTAATGTCCGCCATTGGCGATGAAGGTCGAGATATGGCCAGACATCGCGGACCAGTGGATGTCGGGCTCCATCGGCTTGCGCCAGCGGATCGTGTCGCGCGCGAACAGCAGGAAACGGCGGAAGCTGGCGATCTGGTCGAATTCGAAACCGGTCTCGGGGTCTCCGACCTCGATGCCGTATTTCTGCACCAGCATCGGCACCAGCTTGCCGCGGTAGCGCTTGCCGTTGCGCTGGATGCCGCAGATCTTGTCGAAGAAGGACGACAGGATACGGGTGTAGGGATTGCGCACGCAGGTGAAGGCATAGGATTTGTGGGCGCGCGCATTGGCCTCGATCAGCGGCTGGCTGTGCTCTTGCGCCCATTTGTGCAGGCCTTCGGTGGAATCGTGGATGTCACCGTCGAAGAACCGCCCGTGATCCGAATAATACAGGATCTGCCCGATCGACGAGCAGGCGCATTTCGGCACCACCCGGTAGACGACGCTTTCGCTTTCGGTCATCCAGGTTCCCGGAAATCCCATGCTCTTGTGCCTCCTCTGGCCCAGGCCGGGCCGCCCGGGCAAGCGCCCGCACAATTCCCGACAAAAAATCAAACAAGTCCTGTCATTTCAACAATTGATGCAGCTATTTTGGGGAAAGAATGGGGCAGGAGGCCGGCAAGGCACCGGCCCAGGACGTGTCCGCGACCAGCCAGGGACGGGCCTAGGACGGGGCAAGGACGGGGATAGGTTCACTGCGATGACGAAGATCGCCTTCATATTGCTGTGTCACAGGGATCCCGACCGGATCATCGCCCAGGCCGAACGCCTGACCGCGGCCGGGGATTGCATGGCGATCCATTTCGACGCCCGCGCCTCGGATCAGGAGTACGCCAAGATCCGCGCCGCGCTGAAGGACAAACCCGCCGTCACTTTCGCGCGCCAGCGGGTGCGCTGCGGCTGGGGCGAATGGAGCCTGGTGCAGGCGACGCTGAACGCGATCGAGGCGGCGCTGGAAAGCTTCCCCGACGCGACCCATTTCTACCTGCTGTCGGGCGATTGCATGGTCATCAAGACGGCCGAATACGCGCATGATTTCCTGGGCCGCGTGGACGCCGACTATATCGAAAGCTGCGATTTCTTCACCTCTGGCTGGATCAAGACCGGGCTGAAGGAAGACCGGCTGAACTATCGCCACTATCTAAACGAGCGCAAGCACAAGCGACTGTTCTACTGGGCATTGAAGATGCAGCGCTGGCTACGGCTGAAACGCAAGATCCCGGAAGACCTGCAGGTGCAGATCGGCAGCCAATGGTGGTGCCTGCGCCGCCGCACCATCGAGGAGATCCTGCAATTCCTGCGCGAGCGCCCCGATGTGCTGCGCTTCTTTCGTACCACCTGGATCCCGGACGAGACATTCTTTCAGACCCTTGTGCGCCATCTGATCCCCACGGATCAGATCCAGAGCCGCAGCCTGACCTTCCTGCTGTTCACCGATTACGGAATGCCGGTGACCTTCTACAACGACCATTTCGATCTGCTTCTGGGGCAGGATTACCTGTTCGCGCGCAAGATATCTCCCGACGCGACAGAGCTGAAGGCGCGGCTGGGACAGTTATACACGGCCAAGGGCGTGACCTTCCCGATCTCGAACGAGGGGCGGCAACTGTTCGAGTTCCTGACGGGGCGCGGCCGTGTCGGGCGCCGCTTCGCCCCGCGTTTCTGGGAGACCGAGACCAGCCTGGGCCGCGAACGCGAACTGATGATCGTGACCAGCAAGAAATGGCATGTCGCCAAGGGCGTGGTCGAACGGATGCGCCAGGTCACCGGGCTGCCCGCGGTCGACTATCTCTTCAACGAAGAGAAAACGCCGCTGCCCGATCTGGGCGGGCTGGAGATCACATTGGAAAAACGCACCCGCCACCGGCGGGCATTGGTGCGGATGCTGTTCGACTATTATCAGACGGACAAGCTGATCATCTGCATGGATACGGCGAACCTGGATCTGATGCAGGATTTCTACGCGGACCAAGCCACCACCCGCGTGCTGGAGATCCAGTGCGAGCTGTCCGAAGCCTATCTTGTCGGCCACGCCCGGCGGATCGGGCTGGCGGGGGACAATACGCCTCCGGACGTGCTGGAGCGGCTGCTGCCGACGATCCGGCAAGACGTGTCCTTCGAAAGCGACCGCATCCGCGATGCCGGTTTCACGGGCTTCCATCGGCTGCGCGAACGTGCTTCGGTGGCCGAGAATTCCGTGTCGCTTGCCGCCTTCCTCGGTGTGTCCGAGGATCAGGCGCATCAGATCGCGGCGACCCCGAACCTCTTTGCCGATTGAGGACAGAATGCCCTACAGCTACGACGACCAGAATGTTTTCGCCAAGATCCTGCGCGGCGAGATCCCCATCAAGACCGTGCTGGAAACCGAACACAGCCTGGCCTTTCACGATATCGGCCCGCAGGCGCCTGTGCACGTCCTGGTGATCCCCAAGGGCGCCTATGTCAGCTATGACCATTTCGCGCGCGAAGCGACGGATGCCGAGATCGTCGACTTCACCCGCACCATCGGCCGCGTCTGCGAGATGACGGGTGTGACGCTGGATCAGGGCCAGGGCTTCCGGGCGATATCGAACGCGGGCGCGCATGGCGTGCAGGAGGTGCCGCATCTGCATGTCCATATCCTGGGCGGGCGGCGGCTGGGGCGGATGCTTCCGCAACCCGAATAGGCGCTCAGTATTCCGCCGCCGCGCGCCCGGCCCAGCGGCCGGTCGCCAGGCAGGCGGTCAGCAGGTAACCGCCGGTCGGGGCCTCCCAATCCAGCATCTCGCCGGCGGCGAAGACGCCGGGCAGGACGCGCAGTTGCAGCCCATCGGTCAGGGCGGCGCGGGTGATCCCGCCGGCGACCGATATTGCCTCGTCCAGCGGGCGGGGGCCGGCCAGCGGCAGGGGCAGCGCCTTCAACAGGCCGGCCAAGGCGGCGGGATCGCGGGGCAGGGGGCGCGCGACCTCCTGCGCCAGCGCGATCTGCAGCGGCGAAAGCCCCGCCTTGCGCAGCCGGTTCGACAGGCTTTCCTTGCCCCGCCCGGCAAGCTTTGCCGCCAGTGCGTCGTGGTCGCGGTCGGGGGCGAGATCCAGCACCAGCGTCGCGCCTTCGCGCAGCGCGCGCGACAGGGCATAGATCCCGCCGCCCTCGATGCCCCGGGCCGAGATCACGAATTCGGCGCGCAGGTGCTGGCCCCCGGCGTTCAGCGCCACGCCCTTCACCGGCTGGCCGAAATGGCGCGCCATATGGTCGGACCAGGCCACGCGAAAGCCCATGTTGGCAGGGGCGAAGGGGGCGATTTCCACCCCCCGATCCGCCAGCCAGGGCGCCCAAGCCCCATCGGACCCCAGCCGCGACCAGCTGGCGCCCCCAAGCGCCAGCACCGTGACGCGCGGGGCGATCAGGCGCGGCCCCTCGGGCGTGGTGAAGGCCAGGCGCTCTTCACGAAATCCGGTCCAGCGCCAGAGGCGGCGCAGCGTGACCCCGGCATCCCCCAGCCGTGCAAGCCAGGCGCGCAGCAGCGGCGAGGCCTTCATCGCCTTGGGAAACACCCGGCCTGACGAGCCCACGAACAGGGTCTGCCCCAGCCCCTCGGCCCAGGGCGCCACCTGGTCGGGGCCGAAGCCCTTCAGCATCGGCGCCAGCCAATCCCCGGCGTCGGCATAGGCCGACAGGAACGCGGCGAAATCTTCGTCCTTTGTCAGGTTCAGCCCCGACTTGCCGGCCATCAACAGCTTGCGTCCGGGGCTGGGCATCGCTTCGGCCACCACGACGCGGCGCCCGGCGCGGGCCATCTGTTCGGCCGCCATCAGCCCCGCCGGTCCCGCGCCGACCACCAGCGCGTCGATCTGTTCCGCCGTTTCGCCCATGCCGCCCATCTGCCAGCGAAAAAGGCCCCGGCGCAACCGCCGGGGCCTGGTTCAGTCCAAGCTCTGGCCGATTACTCGGCGTCTTCCTTGTTGCGCTCCGGCGCGATTTCCTCGCCGGTTTCCTGATCGACCATCTTCATGCCAAGGCGCACCTTGCCCCGATCGTCGAAGCCAAGCAGCTTGACCTTCACCTCCTGGCCTTCCTTGAGCAGGTCGGACGGGTGGTTGAGGCGCTTGTTGGCGATCTGGCTGACATGGACCAGGCCGTCGCGCTTTCCGAAGAAGTTCACGAAGGCACCGAAATCGACCAGCTTCACGACCTTGCCGGTATAGATCTTGCCTTCTTCCGGCTCGGCCACGATCGAATGGATCATGTCATAGGCCTTCTGGATCGCTTCGCCATTGGCCGAGGCGATCTTGATCACGCCGTCGTCGTTGATGTCGACCTTGGCGCCCGAGACCTCGACGATCTCGCGGATCACCTTGCCGCCCGAACCGATCACTTCGCGGATCTTGTCGGTCGGGATCTGCATGGTCTCGATGCGCGGCGCGTGGGCCGAGAATTCGCTCCGGCCTTCGCTCAGCGCCTTCGACATCTCGCCCAGGATGTGCATCCGGCCGTCTTTCGCCTGCGCAAGCGCCTGTTCCATGATCTGGGGCGTGATACCCGCGACCTTGATGTCCATCTGCAGGCTGGTGATGCCGTCCTCGGTTCCCGCGACCTTGAAGTCCATGTCGCCGAGGTGATCCTCGTCGCCAAGGATGTCGGTCAGCACGGCGTACTGGCCGTCGTCCTCAAGGATCAGGCCCATGGCCACACCGGCGACTGGTGCCTTCAGCGGCACCGCCGCATCCATCATCGCAAGGCTTGCGCCACAGACCGTGGCCATCGACGAAGAGCCGTTCGATTCCGTGATCTCCGACACCAGGCGAATGGTGTAGGGGAAGTCGGTCGCCGCCGGAAGAACCGCCTGCAGCGCGCGCCACGCCAGCTTGCCATGCCCGATTTCACGACGGCCCGGAGGGCCCACGCGACCGGCTTCGCCGACCGAGTAGGGCGGGAAGTTGTAGTGCAGCAGGAAGTTCGAGCGGGAGTTGCCGTGCAGGGCGTCGATGATCTGCTCGTCCTCGCCGGTGCCCAGCGTGGTGACCACCAGCGCCTGGGTTTCGCCGCGGGTGAACAGCGCCGAGCCATGGGTGCGCGGCAGCAGGCCCACTTCCGACACGATCGGCCGCACCGTGGTGCGGTCGCGACCGTCGATCCGTGCGCCGCCCGAGATGATGTCGCCGCGCAGGATCGAGGATTCGAGCTTCTTGAAGGCCGAACCGAGGTTCGGATCCGCCTGCTCTTCCTCGTTCAGCGCTTCCTTGATCGCGGCCCGCGCAGCCGAGATCGCCTCGGTCCGTTCCTGCTTGTCGCGGATCGCGAAGGCGGCGCGCATCTGGGTTTCGCCCGCGGCCTTCACCTTGGCGTAGAGCGCGCTGTAGTCGGGCGGCTGGAAGTCGAACGGCTCTTTCGCCGCGGCTTCCGCGAGGTCGACGATCAGGTCGATGACCGGCTGCATCTGCTCGTGGCCGAATTTCACCGCGCCCAGCATTTCGGCTTCCGACAGCTCGTAGGCCTCGGATTCCACCATCATCACGGCATCCTTGGTCCCCGCGACGACCAGGTCCAGGCGCTGCTCGGGATTGTCGCGCAGCTTCTGCATGTCGTCGACTTCGGGGTTCAGGACATATTCGCCGTTGGCGTAGCCCACGCGGGCGCCGGCGATCGGGCCCATGAAGGGAACGCCCGAGATCGTCAGCGCGGCCGAGGCCGCGATCATCGCCACGATATCGGGCTCGTTCACCAGGTCATGCGACAGCACCGTGCACATCACCAGCACTTCGTTCTTGAAGCCGGGGACGAACAGAGGGCGGCAGGGACGGTCGATCAGCCGCGCGGTCAGGGTTTCCTTTTCCGAGGGCCGGGCTTCGCGCTTGAAGAAGCCGCCGGGCACCTTGCCGGCCGCGTAGTATTTTTCCTGGTAGTGAACCGTCAGCGGGAAGAAGTCCTGCCCCGGCTTCGGTTCCTTGGCAAAGGTCACGTTGGCCATGACGGAGGTCTCGCCCAGCGTGGCGATGACCGAGCCGTCGGCCTGGCGGGCAACCTTGCCGGTCTCCAGCGTAAGCGTCTCTTCGCCCCACTGGATGGATTTTTTCACTTCGTTGAACATCTAGCGTATCCTGTAAGGGAGCGCTCCCGGCCCCTGCCGGGTCTCCCGTTCTTGCTGGCGGCCCCATTGCCGCCGCCCCCAATCCTTCTTGCACGCGCCCGGGGGCCCAAAGGCGTCACGTCTCAGATGGGCGGGCCATACAGGAAATCCCGGCCTTTGGAAAGCCGTCTCGGCGGTCGTTAACCGCGCGTTAGCCCTTTTGCGATGCTCTTGCGGCTATGGAAATCGGTGTACATCACCAGTCCGAGTGCTGGATCGAGCACATGTTCGCCGCGAAGGCGGTTACCCGGGGCGGCGTGATCCGCAGATCGGTCGCCTGGGTGGAGCATGAGATCGGGCGCGAGCGGCTAATCGCGGAAGTGCGCGCCCGGGGATTTTGCCTGCTCGAATGTGGTGGGCAGTTCGTGGTCATCTGCCAGCGTGGCGCGATCCGAAGGCTGGTATGATTTGCCGAGAGGGCATTGAATTTTCGGCGAAAATTCATGGCATGAGATTCATTGTACATGACAGGGGCGCCACCACACTCCATCCCGTGCCGAGAGGGGCAGAACCGGATGCGCATCTTTGCCCAGAAGGGCACCGTAGTCGCGCGCCCGAATGCGGCGAACGGTGACGGGCCAATACAAAGCACAACGCCCGCTCCTGCGGGAACGGGCGTTCTCTATTGACTGTCGAACAGCTTAACGGCGAATGCCGAGCTTGCTGATCAGGTCCTTGTAGCGCGCCTCGTCCTTGCCACGCAGATAGTCCAGCAGCTTGCGGCGCTGCGCGACCATCATCAAAAGGCCACGGCGCGAATGGTTGTCCTTCTTGTGGCTCTTAAAATGCTCGGTCAGCGTGGAGATGCGCGAGGTCAGGATCGCCACCTGCACTTCGGGTGAGCCGGTGTCGCCTTCCTTGGTGCCGAATTCCTTGATGAGGCGGGTCTTCTCTTCTGCCGTGATCGACATCGGGGTCTCCTTCTTCGAAAGGGTCATGGCACAAGCCGGGATGTCGTCCAGCAGGGCCCTTGGAGTAAGCCGCCCGAATGGCGGATCGGGGGCGTATAAGCGCTCTGGCCGGAAAAGAAAAGCCCCCGGCGCGCATGCCCCGGCCTCGGAACGGCGGATCGATAGAATTTTAGCTATTTCATGCTTCGCCTGCCATGTTTGGGCCACCTTCGAATGCGACAAAATATGTATGATGTCAAATAGTTAACAAAATTCTTGGTTAACGAAACCCGCCGGGGTGGCGGAAGCGGAGGTGTGGGTATGTTGGGGCTGGCAGGTTTGCTGGGAATGTTGGCGATGGGGATCTTCGCCGATCTTGCAGGGGCGGAGCAGGAAGAACCATCGCCCGAGTCGGACGAATCCGGCGACGGGGGCGGCGACCTCGGGCAAGGCGAGGAGTCCGCGGCTAGCAGCATGCTCGACTACGTGCTTGGCGAAGCGGATCTTCCAGCCAATGAAACGGCTTCGACGCAGGACATGGAGGTAACGGCAGCGGCTGGCATCGCGCTGGAAGGCACCGAGGGCCAGGATATCCTGTCGGGCCAGGAAGGCAACGACACGATCGAGGGGCTGGGTGCGGACGATCAGATAAACGGGCGCGCGGGCGACGACAGCCTGTCGGGCGGCGCGGGAAATGATTGGCTGGTGGGCGAAGATGGGGCTGACAGCTTGGCCGGCGAATCCGGCCGTGACACGCTGGTTGGCGGCGACGGCGACGATCAATTGCGGGGCGGCGCAGAAAACGACATGCTGGCGGGCCAGAACGGGGATGATCTGCTGATCGGCGGCGCCGGGCACGACGCGCTGATCGGTGGCGCGGGGGCCGACAGCCTGCTGGCCGGGGCCGGCGACGATGCGCTTCAGGGCAACGGCGGCGACGATCACCTGATCGGCGGCTTCGGTGCCGACACCATCGACGGGGGCGATGGGAACGACCTGATCCTGAGCGGCGGCAGCGCCGATCCCTTCGCGGTCGCGGGCGAACACGACGGGGTGGATTACCTCAACGGCGGTACGGGCGATGACCTGCTGGTTCTGGGCGCGCTTGACCACGCGACAGGCGGAGAAGGCGCCGACATCTTCGCGTTTGGCGAATGGGGAACGGCGGGCCCCGCGATGATCCATGATTACGATCCCGCCGAGGACCAACTCGTGCTGGTCTATGATCCCGCAGCGCATCCTGACCCGCGTCTGAGCATAGACGCCGCCCATGAGGATGGCTCGGTCTTTCTTTCGCTCGACGGGATGCGGGTGGCCGAGGTGGCCAACGGAGAAGGGCTTAGCCCACACGACGTCACGCTGCGGGCGCTGAACAATCCCCAGGCCGCCTGACGCGCCGCAGCCGCCCGGGGTAACGGTCGGGGCGGTGCGGTTCCACCGGGCGGGCGCGACGCCGGCCCAGCGTTTCCTTCCGACGTGCGGGCCCCGGCCCCAGGGCGCCGGTCAGGTCCAAAGTTCGGGCTGCCTGTCGTAGCCGATGTAAAGCGGATGCTTCGGCTGCCCCGCCTTCGTCAGACCCAGATGATAAAGCGGCAGCCTGGTGGCGCGCAGCAGCGCCTCGACCCGGGCGCCGCGGTCGAGATGCGCGCCATGGCTGCCCCAGGCGCAGACGATCCGGTCGGCCCAGCCGGTACTTTCGAGGATCGCGGTATCGTTTCCCGGCCCGACCGGATCGGGGGCCGCGCGCATCTTGCGAGGGTCGGTGTCGCGCCACGCGAAGATGTTGCACACGCGGAAGGCGCCGAACCCCAATGTCCGGGCGCGGCGTTCGCAGCGCTCGACCGTGGGGTCGTTCTGCATTTCGGTCGCGGTCGACGGGTTGAGCATGATGAACAGCGCCTTCCGCCCCGCCGGATCCCAGGTACGGGTCAGCAGGTAGCGGTAGCTTTCGCAATCGGAATAGACGGCGGTCGAGGGCGCGTCGCCCTTGGTATGGGTGCGGGTGATCATGCGTGATGTTTCGCGCGGCGCCGGGCAGGGTGCAAGGGGCTGGCCGGGGCCTTGCCACCGGACCCCCGGTAAATTCGGGCCGGAAAGGAGATTAGCGGTTGAACACCCGGCTTGGGTGCAACTCGCCGGCCCGGTAGCTGCCCACGGCGATCGCGCGGCCCTTGAAGCTGGCCCAGGCCTCGTCGCCGTATTCCAGGTCCGAGGCAAATACCATGCCGGGGTTGCCGTTGCGCAGCCGCGCCGCGCCCTCGGGCGTGGCCTTCAGCTCCGGCAGGTCGGCCAGGCCGGTTTCCAGTGGCAGAAGGCGGGCGTCCAGCGCCTCGCTGCGCGCCTTTGCGTCGATCTCGTCCAGGCCTAGCCCGTCGTCCGCGTCGAACGGGCCCGACCAGGTGCGCCGCAGCCAGGCGACATGGCCCAGGCAGCCCAGCGCCCGGCCCAGGTCGCGGGCGATCGCGCGCACATAGCCGCCCTTGCCGCAGACCATCTCCAGCTCTGCGTGATCGGCGTCGGGGCGGGCGATCAGTTCCAGGCTTTCAACCCATAGCGCGCGCGCGGCCAGTTCCATTTCTTCGCCGTCGCGGGCAAGATCATAGGCCCGCGCACCATCAACCTTCACGGCCGAGAATTGCGGCGGGACCTGCTCGATCTCGCCCCGGAAGGCGGCCAGAGCGGCGCGGATCTCGTCGTCCGAGGGGCGGCTGTCGGCGGCTTCGATCACCTCGCCCTCGGCATCGTCGGTGGTGGTGGCCGCGCCGAAACGCACCTGGAAGCGGTAGCATTTCAGCGCGTCGGTGATATAGGGCACGGTCTTCGTCGCCTCGCCCAGGGCCACTGCCAGCACCCCCGTCGCCGCCGGGTCAAGCGTGCCCGCATGGCCCGCCTTCCGGGCGTCGAATGCCCAGCGGACCTTGTTCACGACAGCGGTCGAGGTCACGCCTGCCGGCTTGTCGACCACCAGCCAGCCCGAAATGTCGCGCCCCTTGCGTTTGCGTCCCATGATACCCTCCGTCGCGGCGATGTGCCTGCTAGCGCGGCAGGCGGCGTGGGTCAACCGCAGCCAGGTGGGGGCACGCGAAGGCTCGGGCGCGGGGGCGCCGCGGGGGCGCCCGGGGCGCCGTGGCCTTCGCCGCCCTCAGCCCCGCCCGATCACCATGCCCACGATCGGACCGATCGGCAGGCCCGCGTCCTCGCGCCCCAGCCCCGGCGCATAGAGACGCGAGATGGATCCGTCGAGATAGAGCGCGTCGGGCGTGTGCAGATCGTCGCGAAAGAGGGACGCGAAATCGTGGAAGCTGACCGGCTGGTTCGAGATCGCGAAATAGGCGGTCTTGCCGTCGGCGCTGACGCCCACGCCATTGCGGAGGTGAAGCGAGGGCGAATCCTGCATGAAGCGGGCGTGCAGCGCCCCATTGATAACCAGCATCGGCCCCGATTGGGTGGCGTAGCGGCAGGACGGTGGCGATTTGGCGAATGCGCGGCTTTCGATCACCGCAAAGCCCTGGCCACGACCCTTGATGCAGAACACCCCGTTCGGCAGCATCCCGAAATTGCCCGGCCCGGCCGAGGTGACGATGCCGTGGACCTGTTGGCCGTCGATCACCGTCAGGCCCACCGGCTGGCGATCGGCATGGAACATGCCCGCGTTCATGGCGAAGGCCAGTTGCTTGCCGTCGGCGCCCAACTTCGCGCCCACCCGCTCGAATGAGCCATAGGGCGTGCCGTCGGGGGTGTTCTGCCAGATCCGAAGATCGTCGCCCGCATGCACGGTGCAAATCGTGTAGGCCCGCCCCTGGAACGAGGTGTCGCGGCAAGGCCCGGCCGGTGACGCCGCCTTCGCAGCCGGCGACAGCAATGCCGGCAGCAGGGCGATCGCGGCGGCCCGCAGCATTCAGTCCGTCCCTTCCGCGCCGCCTTCGTCGTCTCGTGCGGCGATGTCGCGGCGGACGGTCTCGTCGGCGAAAAGACGGCGGGTCTCGTCCATCTGATCGAAGGTCTTGTCGATCTCAAAGCGCAGTTCGGGCGCGTATTTCAGCGTCATCTCGCGCGATACCAGATGGCGCAATTCCTTGCGGTTGCGGCGCAGCGCGGCCAGCGCCTCGTCCACGCCCTCGCCGCCCAGCGGCATGACATAGGCGGTCGCGACCTTCAGATCGGGGGTGCAGCGGACCTCGCCCACGGTGATCGACAGGCGGTTGAGTTCGGGGTCGTGCACGTCGCCGCGCAACAGCACGTCGGACAGGGTGCGCCGGATCAGCTCGCCCACGCGAAGCTGGCGTTGCGAGGGGCCCGGGCCGGTATTGAAGCGGTTGCTTGCCATGGCGTCCATCTAGGCCGTTTCGATCGCCGCGGCAACCGGGCTTTGCCATGGCGCGCGGAAACGGCTAAGCCTCGCCGCAAGGGCTGGGTGCGCGCGGCGCTGGGCCGTTCGGATGAGGGAGCATGTCATGGGCGAATTGCCGGGGATCGTTGTGACCGGGGCGTCGGGACGGATGGGGCAGATGTTGATCCGCACCGTCCTGGAAAGCGACAAGGCGCGGCTTGTCGGCTGCCTGGAGCGCCCGGGCCATGATTGGATCGGCCGCGACGTGGGCACGGCGATGGGCGGTGCCGAGGTCGGCGTCACGGTGACCGACGACGCGCTCGAGGCCTTCGCCAGGGCGCAAGCGGTGCTCGACTTCACCGCTCCGGCGGCGACGGTGGAATTTGCCAAGCTGGCCGCGCAGGCCCGCGCGGTGCATGTGATCGGCACCACCGGCCTGGCGCCCGAGGATATCGAGAAGATCGGCAAGGCCGCCCATCATGCGCCGATCGTGCGCGCCGGCAACATGAGCCTGGGCGTCAACCTGCTGGTGCGCCTGACCCGCCAGGTCGCGACGGCGCTGGATGCCGATTTCGACATCGAGATCGTCGAGGCCCATCATCGCCACAAGGTCGATGCGCCCTCGGGCACGGCACTGATGCTGGGCGCGGCGGCGGCGGAAGGCCGCGGCGTGGATCTGGACACGGTTTCCGACCGCGGCCGCGACGGCATCACCGGCGCGCGCGAGCGCGGTCATATCGGTTTCTCCGCGGTGCGGGGCGGCGATGTGGTGGGCGAGCATGAGGTGATCTTCTACGGCGCCGGCGAACGCATCGCGCTGCGCCACATGGCGACCGACCGGGCGCTGTTCGCCCGCGGCGCGCTGAAGGCGGCGCTTTGGGCGCAGGACCAGGCGCCCGGCGAATACGACATGATGGACGTGCTGGGCCTATAGGGGGCTTGCGGGTTTCGGCGCCGGGGCTTTCACATCCCCGGCCCCCCAAGCGATACCTGTGCCATAGTGAAGGCAAGGAGCCCCTTCTTTCATTGTTCCCAAAAACGCCGGGGGTGCAGGGGGCAGCGCCCCCGCCGCTGACATCCGCACGACAGCAGGCGCTCCGCCTGGCCGGAATGATGCGGGGTCAGCCAGAGAGGGTACGGCGCACCGCGTCCTTCCAGCCGGCATAGAGCACGTCGCGCCGTTCCTCCGCCATTTGCGGCTTGAACCGCTGATCGAGCGCCCAGGTTTCGGCGAAGCCGTCCGGCCCGGGGCACAGGCCCGCCTGCATTCCCGCCAGCCAGGCTGCGCCCAGCGCCGTGGTTTCCAGAACGCGGGGGCGGTCGACCTCGGCGCCCAGGATGTCGGCCAGGAACTGCATGGTCCAGTCGCTTGCCGTCATGCCGCCGTCGACGCGCAGCACCTCGCCACTGCCACTGTTGCCGTCCCGCCCCATGTCTGCGGCCATCGCCTCCATCAGGTCGCGGGTCTGGTAGCCCACGCTTTCCAGCGCCGCGCGCGCCACCTCGTTCGGGCCGGTGCCGCGGGTCAGGCCGAAGATCGCGCCGCGCGCGTCCGGATCCCAATAGGGCGCGCCAAGACCGGTGAAGGCGGGCACCAGATACACCGCCTGTTCGGGGTCGGCCTTCTCGGCCATCGGCTGGGTCTGGGCGGCGGTCTCGATCAGTCCCAGCCCGTCGCGCAGCCATTGCACCACGGCGCCCGCGATGAAGATCGATCCTTCCAGCGCATAGGTCGTGCGGCCGTTCAGCCGGTAGGCAACCGTGGACAGCAGGCGGTTTTCGCTATGCACCATCCGGTCACCGGTGTTGACCAGGGCGAAGCAGCCGGTGCCATAGGTCGATTTCACCATGCCGGGGCGAAAGCAGGCCTGGCCCATGGTCGCGGCCTGCTGGTCACCCGCCACCCCGAGGATCGGGATCTTCCCGCCCAGCAGCGTGGTCGTGCCGAAATCGGCCGCGCAGTCGCGGATCTCGGGCAGCACCGACATCGGGATTTCAAGCAGCGCGCAGATCTCGCTGTCCCAGTCGCCGGTGGTGATGTCGCACAGCATGGTGCGCGCCGCGTTGGTCGCGTCGGTGGCATGGACGCGACCTTCGGTCAGCTGCCAGATCAGGTAGCTGTCGACGGTGCCGAAGGCCAGCTCGCCGGCCTCGGCCCGGGCCCGCGCGCCTTCGATGTTGTCCAGGAGCCAGGCAAGCTTGGTGGCCGAGAAATAGGGATCGAGCAAAAGCCCGGTGCGCGCGCGCACGATATCCTCGTGCCCCGCGTCGCGCAGCCGGGCGCAGGTGTCCGCTGTGCGCCGGTCCTGCCAGACGATCGCGCGGTGCAGCGGCTTGCCGGTGGCGCGGTCCCACAGCAGCGTGGTTTCGCGCTGATTGGTTATCCCGATCGCGGCGATCCCCCCGTCGCCCACCTTGCGCGCCATCGCCCGGCAACTGCGCAGCGTGGTGTCCCAGATATCCGCAGGGTCGTGCTCGACCCAGCCGGAATGGGGGAAATGCTGGGGAAACTCCTCTTGCGCCGTGTCGATGACGTTCAGCGCCGTGTCGAACAGGATCGCCCGGCTGGACGTGGTGCCCTGGTCGATCGCCAGAATATGACTCATGCCGCCTCCGCTTTTAGCCGCATCCAGGTGTCGAGTGCGGCAACCTCCTCGTGGTTCATTCTGAGCCCCAGCTTTGTTCTTCGCCAGAGGATATCGTCTGCGGCGCGGGCGAATTCGTGGTCGATGAGCCAGCGGACCTCGGCCTCGGTCAGGGAGGCGCC
>NZ_FNOB01000035.1 GCF_900106675.1 Allgaiera indica | reverse complement strand
GGACCGAAGCCCTAGAGAGCCGATATACAAGCTCATCAGTCGATTAAGACCAAACCGCCCGCATATCTCTTCAGATATTCGCTATGTCAAAGAGCTAACCAGCACACAAAAACAAGCCTGAAGCGCCACTTTACTTGGGGCGCGCCCGCCTGCCTAGCCTCCTGATTGTTCGCCGCGACCCGTTCCGCCGGTTTCCCGTTGGCGCCGGTCCGCGCCGCCCCGTTGCTTCCGCTTCGGTGAGGGGGTGTTTACGGTTGGGCGCAGCAGGCCGCAAGAGGAAAATTCACTCAACATGTGCTTTTTTTCGGGAAGCCCTTGTTTTGCTGGCCCTTCCGGTAGGCACGGCCACAAGTCGCGGCCCCGTGCCATGCGGTTTTTGGTGGACGGGCTGTTGATAACTTTGCCTCCCTGCCGCCCGCAGCGCCGCAAAGGCCGGAATCACCACCGAAATGGGCCGACTCGCCCCCGGTCCGGCCCGAATCGCGCCCCGAATCCCCTGCGCCGCCCCGAATCCCCGGACCCCGCCTCGCCTCGACCCGTCAGGCCCCGCCGCCTAGCGCCGCGCCGCGATCCGGGCCGCCATGACGCACAGGATCTCGAACATGATCGACACCCCCAGATAGGCCGTGCCGCCCGAGGGGTCGAAAGGCGGCGAGACCTCGACCAGATCCGCGCCGACGATATCGACGCCCTCAAGCAGCCGCGCCACGCTGAGCGCCTGCCAGGAATTGGGGCCGCCGACCTCGGGCGTGCCGGTGCCGGGCGCGAAGGCCGGGTCGACGAAGTCGATGTCATAGCTGACATAGGTCGCCCCCTGCCCGGCGATGGCGCGGGCCTCGGCCATCACGTCTTCCAGCGGACGGGCGTGGAATTCCTCGATCGGAATGATCCGGATGCCCACCGCCCGCGCGAAGTCGCGGTCCTCGCGGTCATAGGCGCTGCCGCGGATGCCGATCTGGACGACACGCCTGGGGTCCAGCAGCCCCTCTTCCACCGCGCGCCGGAAGGGGGTGCCGTGGGTAAACATCGTGCCGCCGAAATAGGAATGGAACAGGTCGGTATGGCTGTCGAAATGGATCATGCCCAGCGGCCCGTCCGCCGCCAGCGCCCGCAGGATCGGAAGCGAACACAGGTGATCGCCGCCGGCGGTCAGCGGCAGCACCCCCGCCTCGCGCACGCGCGCGTAGAAGGCGGTCATCCGCGCCAGGCTGTCTTGCAGGTCGGCGGGGTTCGGGCCGACATCGCCCAGATCCGCGACATTGGCGATCTCGAAGGGGCGGATACCGGTGATGCCGTTTTCGGCGCGGATCATGGTCGAGGCGTCGCGCATCTGGCGCGGCGCGTGGCGCGGCCCGGGGCGGTTGGTGGTGCCGCCGTCCCAGGGCGCGCCGATCAGGCCGATATCGACCTGGCCCAGCCGCGGATCGTCCAGCCCGACATGGGGCAGCCGCATGAAGGTGGGAATCCCGGCAAAGCGCGGCAGATCAAAGCCCGAGACCGGGCGGAAGGTCGGATCCACAGGAACCGGCATCGGCGTCTCCTTCGTTTTCCACTGTGTTTTTCCACTGTGTTAGGGGGCTGGGGCCGATCTGGGAAGGGAAAAGCTGGGGCGCGCCGCACTGGACACGGCCCCGGCCCGGGGCTAGGCATCGAAGCCAACGAAGGAGGCGTCATGTTCACCGGCATCATCACCGATCAGGGCCGCATTCTGGAAGTCGAGCAGCGCGGCGACCTGCGCGCCCGCATCGCCACCGGCTATGACATCGACACGATCGACATCGGCGCCTCGGTCGCCTGCGACGGGGTCTGTCTGACGGTGATCGCGCTCGGCGCCACGCCAGAACCCTGGTTCGACGTCGAGATCTCGGCCGAGAGCGTCTCGAAGACCAATATCGGCCGCAATGGCTGGGCCCCGGGCAAGCTGCTGAACCTGGAACGCGCCTTGAAGGTGGGCGACGAATTGGGCGGCCATATCGTCTCGGGCCATGTCGATGGGGTGGCCGAGATCATCGCCATGGCACCCGAGGGCGATTCCACCCGCTTCACCTTCCGCGCCCCTCAGGATCTGGCGCGCTTCATCGCGCCGAAAGGGTCGGTCGCGCTGAACGGCACCTCGCTGACGGTGAACGAGGTGGCGGGGCGCGATTTCGGCGTCAACATCATCCCCCATACCAAGCAGGTCACCACCTGGGGGGCGGCGCAGGTGGGCGATCCGGTCAACCTGGAGATCGACACAATGGCGCGCTATGTCGCGCGGCTTCGGGACTGGGCGTGAAACCCGTCGTCGCCCATTCGGTCGAGGCACCGGACGGGCTGCGCTGCGTCGACATCCTGCAAGGCAGCGCCGGAGGCTTCGCCCATGTCGAATGCCGCCTTGACCCCGGGGATGGGCACGGCTGGCGCCGCCTGGGTGCCCCCAGCCGGGGCGCGGGAGGGGCGGCCGAGGTGCTGGACGCCGCCCGGCGCGACATCGACCGGCTGGCGGGCAACGCATGAGCACGATCGGCCACAACGGCGGCCCGACGCTCGAGGGTGGCTACAGTTGGCGCCGCCATGCCTGGCGCCGCGCTCGGGCAGATCTGCTGCCCAATTCGCTGCCGGTCGAGGTGGTGCGAACGCGGGTACGCCGGGCAGCCGAACTGGGGCTCGATTACCGCACCTATGCCTCGGTCCGCGCGGCTTCGGGGCATGACGTGGTGGCGTTTCTGTTCTCATCGAACGCGCTGCGCCTGCTGGGACCCGCGCCGCGCCTTCCGGGCGACCGGGTCGAAAAGCTTTCCCGCCTGGCCGCCTGCGGACGCATCGCGCTGGCGCAGGCGCCGCTTGATCCCGCGCGGGTGATGATGGCCGCGCCGCAGCTTGACGCAGCCTATCCCGCGCCGGCCGCGCTTGCCGCCTGGCCCGAGGCCCGCGCCGCCCTGCGCGCGGCGCTGGACCCGCACAAGCTGCCGGGCGACCGGGTGGTGCTGGTGGGCGATCTCGGCCTCGAACGCGACTGGTCGGCGGCGGCGGGGCTTGCCTATTACCTGCCGGCCGATCGCTTCTTCGCGCAGTCGCCGGCGCCCTGATCCTTCCCGCGCCGCCATATGAGTATTTGGGCCAAGATGAAGGACCGGACAGGCGCCCTTCCTTTTCATCTTGGCAAAAATACTCCGCTCCCCGCGGGGTCCGCGCGCCGCGTCGGGCCGGGATGCACGCAAACTGTGCGCCAGGCCGGGGCCGCGCCGCCCACTCGGGGGATTTCCATTTCCGTCCCGCCGCGATAAGGCAAGGCCGCGCCGGATCGACGGTGCAGCAGCACGGCATTTCAAACGGCAGCGGGGCCAGACGGGCGATGAGCGAGAAAACCGAATATTCCGGCGTGATCTCGAGCGTCGAGGAAATCATCGAGGACGCGCGCAACGGCCGGATGTTCATCCTTGTCGATCACGAGGACCGCGAGAACGAGGGCGATCTGGTGATCCCCGCGCAGATGGCGACGCCCGAGGCGATCAACTTCATGGCCACCCATGGCCGCGGCCTGATCTGCCTGGCGCTGCCGGGCGCGCGGATCGACGCGCTGGGTCTGCCGCTGATGAGCGCCAAGAATTCCTCGCGCCACGAGACCGCCTTCACCCTGTCGATCGAGGCGCGCGAGGGCGTGACCACCGGCATCTCGGCCCATGACCGGGCGCGCACCGTGGCGGTGGCGATCGACCCGACCAAAGGCGCCGCCGATATCGCCACGCCCGGCCACGTCTTTCCGCTGCGCGCCCGCGAGGGCGGCGTGCTGGTGCGCGCGGGCCATACCGAGGCCGCGGTCGACGTCAGCCGCCTGGCGGGTCTCAATGCCTCGGGCGTGATCTGCGAGATCATGAACGAAGACGGCACCATGGCGAGGTTGCCCGATCTGATCGCCTTCGCACAGCGGCACGGGCTGAAGATCGGCACGATCAGCGACCTGATCGCCTATCGCCGGCGCCACGACAACCTGGTGCGGGTGACCTCGGAAAGCGTCGTGCGGTCCGAATTCGGCGGCGAATGGGCGCTGCGGATCTTCACCGACGAAACCCACGGCGCCGAGCATATCGCGCTGATCAAGGGCGACCTGACCGCGCCGGGGCCAACGCTGGTGCGGATGCACACGCTCGACCCCTTTCTTGACGTGGTCGGCACCGGCGGCCCGGGCCGCACCCGCGAATTCGGCGCCGCGATGCAACTGATCGCCGCCGAGGGCCGTGGCGCGCTGGTGCTCTTGCGCGACGTGACGATGAAACTGAGCGCCGATGACGCGGTCTCGCCCCAGACCCTGCGCCAATATGGCGTGGGCGCGCAGATCCTGTCGTCGCTGGGCGTGGCAGAGATCACCCTGCTCACCAATTCGCCCACCCCGCGCGTCGTGGGGCTGGATGCCTACGGGCTGTCGATCACCGGCACCCGCCCGATCCCGATGGAGTGAACCATGGCCGGATCCGAAACCCATTACACCCTGCCCCTGCCCGCCTTCGCCAAGCCCGTGAAGCTGTTGATCGTGGTGGCGCCCTATTACAAGGACATCGCCGACAATCTGGTCGCCGGTGCCCGCGCCGCGATCGAGGCCGTGGGCGGCACGCACGACCTGATCGAAGTGCCCGGCGCGCTGGAGATCCCGCCGGCGATCGCGCTGGCCGCGCGGCTGTCGAATTACGACGGCTATGTCGCGCTTGGCTGCGTGATCCGGGGCGAGACCACGCATTACGACACGGTCTGCAACGACAGCTCGCGCGGGCTGACGCTGCTGGGGCTGCAGGGCGCCTGCCTTGGCAACGGCATCCTCACGGTCGAGAACCGCACCCAGGCCGAGGTGCGCGCCGATCCCGCGGGCCAGAACAAGGGCAGCGGCGCGGCCGAGGCGGCGCTGCATCTGATCGCGCTGGCGCGGCGCTGGTCGGGCACGTCCCGGCCAATGGGCTTTCAGGCAGGGGACGAGATCAAGATGGCCGGCGGGACCGACACGGTATGACCAAGCCCGACAAGAAGCAGATGAAGGCGGCGGCGCGGCTTTACGCGGTTCAGGCGCTGTTTCAGATGGAACGCTCCGACCAGACGGTCGAGGCGGTCAGCCGCGAATTCCTCGACCACCGCTTCGGCGCCACCTATGAGGGCGACGAGATGGCCGAGGGCGACGCGGACCATTTCCGCGCCCTGATGGACGGGGCGGTGAACTGGCAGGCGCGAATCGACAAGATGACCGACCGCGCGCTGGTCGCGAAATGGCCGATCGCGCGGATCGACCCGGTTCTGCGGGCGCTGTTTCGCGCCGCCGGCGCCGAGCTGGTCGCGATGGACACCCCGCCCAAGGTGGTGATCAACGAATATGTCGATGTCGCGCGCGCCTTCTTTCCCGAGGGGCGCGAGGCGAAATTCGTCAATGCCGTGCTCGACCACATCGCCCGCGAGGCCCGCCCCGAGGCCTTCTGAACGGCACAAGACCGCCGATCCGGGGCGGCTGCGGCGATCTGCATCTGGGAATCGGCAAAAAACACATTACTATAGAAATGTGACGAAGGGAGGCCCACGATGCCGGAACTCATCCGCATGTATATCCGCAACGTCCTGATCGGCTGGGCGCTGGCCGCGGTCTTCGTGGCGCTGCTCATCGGGTTCAACATCGCCGGTCTCGGCCATCTCGTGCTTGAGACACGCGGCGGCTGGCTGGCCGCGGGGATGCTGTGGGTCGCCAATGCGGCGGTCTTCGCGGGGGTCCAGTTCGCCATTGCCGTGATGCGCATGGCCGAAGACGACGGCCCGCGGGGCGGCACCCGGCTGCGCCTGCCCCCCGGCACGCCGATCCCGGTTCGCGCCGAGGCCACCGCCCCGCGCAAGGCCGCCTTTCGGCGGCGCTAAGCCCCTGGGCCAGCCCGAGGGCGCGGCCAGGCCGAAGCAGACGGCGCGGCGCGACCTGTCCATTCACGACCTGTCCATTCACATCGGGCCGTCCATTTCCTTCGGACCCGGACCCTTCGATTTCTTGCAATGATGTCAGCGCGCCGGGCCGAGGGCCCCGGCATCCGGCGCATGCCTGTCTGGATCGCGCCCTGCCCGCGACGGCCCGGGGTCGCGCGCCGTCGGCACGCTCCCCGCCGGCGGGCGGCGCCGACATCTTCGACGACCGGCATCTTCGAACAGGGGGATGGGATGGCGGGCCCGCGGCAACCGTGAAGGCGCTGTTTTCCCGAGAGCCTGGTTTAACCAGGTGGGCGCCAGATACCGAGGCCACGGCCCCGGCAGAGCCAGCTCCCTCGGAATTGCTTATCGGCCACTGGAAAATCGGCCTTGCACGAGAGGGGCAGAACCCGCCATCGCCCAAGATAGGTCTGCGCCGCGCGCGCGACAAGGGCGCGCGGGCCGGCGGGTGAATTATTCGCCAAGCTCACGCCTGCGTGATAGCATGCCCCCCGCGAACGGGAAAACGGGGCCGCGCGCGCCCCGGGGGGGATACATGAAGGGATTGGCATTTGCCTTCGTGCTGTCGGCGGCAGCCTATCTGACGATCGGCATGATCTGGGGCATCGGCATGGGGATCCAGGAGGATTTCACCATGGCGCCGGCACACGCGCATCTGAACCTGGTGGGCGGCGTGCTGATGGCCCTTTTCGGCCTGTATTACCACGCGGTGCCGGCCGCCGCCGCGACCGGGCTGGCAAAGCTGCATTTCGCCCTGTCGACGCTTGGCTCCTGGATCTTTCCGGCCGGAATCGCGATCGCCCAGCACGGGCCGCATGGCGTGGCGATCGTCGGATCCTTCCTGGTGCTGGCCGCGATGGTGGTATTCGTGATCGTGGTGCTGCGCAACCGCGCCTGACCACGACCGGACCGGACGGGGCCAAGCCGAAACGGCGCCTCGGGGCTTGATTTATGTTCATCATTTGTTCATGCTTTTGAGCATGAGGTCAGATTTCTTTTCCGATACGGTCGCCGCCCCCGACCCGGCGGCGCAGCCGGGGCAGTTGCTGGCGCGCGGGGTCTGCCGCGCGCTTCTGGGGCATGATTTCGTGCCGATGGTCGAAATGGTGCCCGCACCGGGGCTTCGGGTCGACGTGATGGCGCTTGGTCCAAAGGGCGAGATCTGGATCGTGGAATGCAAATCCTGCCGCGCCGATTTCACCTCGGACAGGAAATGGCGCGGATACCTGGCCTATTGCGATCGCTTCTTCTGGGCGGTGGATACGGATTTCCCGCAAGAGCTGCTGCCTGCCGAGTCCGGCCTGATCCTTGCCGATGGATACGGCGCCGAGATCCTGCGCTGGCCTGAATGCCGGGCGCTGCCGGCGGCGCGGCGCAAGGTGGTGACGCGGGCCTTCGCCCGACAATCGGCACGGCAATTGCGGGCGTTGCGCGACCCGGGCCCGGGCACGCGGCGCTAGCTTCGGCGCGACCGCCCGGCACCCTTGGGGCCCGGACGCTCGGCCGAACGCCCCCCCGAGCGCCCCTCCGAGCGCGCCGCTGCCTTGTCGGCCTTTTTCGCGGCCTCGCCCCTGCCCGCTCCGGTCCGGTCGCCGGCGCCGCGGGCCAGCTTCGCCGCGGCCAGCAACTCTTCCGCTATCTCCTCGGCTTCCTCGGGTTCGAAATCGAGCGGCAGATCCATGCCCTCGGCCTCGACATAGATCCGCACCATCCCGAGCGTCGTCGGCCCGATCTGCAAATTCGCGGCGATGTCGCTTTCCTTGTCGATACTCATGCTGCGCCCTCCGGTCGCCTTCCGCCTAAACCGCAATCGACCGCGCCGCAAGAGGCGCGGCCATCCCCCCGCCCGGCGGAGTGGCGCGCAATTCCTGCGGCGCGGGCGCGCGCGCTCTTGACCCGCACGGCAGGTTCCGCTTCTAACGACGACGCAACCATTGCGCGGGGTCAAGGAGAAAGCGATGTTCAGCAAATCGGAGACCGGCACGACGCCCCCAGCCGGGGCGCCAGAGATTCACCCAACCCGTCTTGCCCAGGATCTCAAGATCACCGGCAACCTCAAGGCCGCAGGCTCCGTCGAGGTGCTGGGCGTGGTCGAGGGCGATATCGAGGCGGGCAAGCTGATCATCGGCGCCGAGGGCCGGGTGAACGGCAAGGTGCGGGCCGAGATCGTCGACGTGATGGGAAAGATCGATGGCTCGATTTCCTGCCGGAACCTCACGCTGCGCTCGTCGGCCGGCGCGCGGGTGCAGGTCAGCTATGAAAGCCTGACCATCGAAAGCGGCGCCGATGTCGAGGGCAAGTTCAAGCAGGCGAAGTCGCGCTAGGGGGTCGCGGCCGGGGCGGCGGCCGGGCGATCCGGCGGGATCGAATAGGTCATGGTCGCCCGCGCCACCGGTGCCTCCATGCCTGCCGAAAAGATCAGCACGTCGCCCACCGCCAGCGCCCGGCCCAGCTTCAGCAGGCGGGTTTCGGCGATCAGGTCGGCATGTGCCGCCGGCTTGCGCATGAAATCCATCGAGCAATTCGTCGTGACCGCCAAAGCCTTCGGCCCGATCATCGCCAGCAGCGCGAAATAGACAGCGACATCGGCCAACGCGAACATCGACGGCCCCGACACCGTGCCGCCGGGGCGCAGGTGCCGTTCAGCAACCTTCAGGCGCACCCTCACCCGCATCGGCGCCACCTCTTCCACCGCAAAGTCCTGATGGACCTGCGGGAAGGCCTCCTTGCAGAACGCTTCCAGGGCCGGCCCGTCCATCACGATGTCACGCATCTCTTTCCCTCTGCTCTTGCCCGCCCTACAGTTCGGCGAAAGCGAAAGGATTGGCAAGATGAGCGATGATATCCTGCTGCGCGAAGATCGCGGGGCGGTCGCGGTGCTGACACTGAACCGCGCCGCTGCGCTCAATCCATTGTCCGACGCGATGTTGGCTGCCTTGAAATCGGCATTCACGGCGCTTCAGGGCGACCGCGCTATCAAGGCGGTGGTGCTGCGCGGCGCCGGCAAGGCCTTCTGCGCCGGCCATGACCTGAAGGAGATGCAGGCCGGCCGCCAGGCCGAGGATGGGGGCCGTGCCTATTTCGCCGATCTCTTCGCGCGCTGCGCCGAGGTGATGCAGATGATCCCGCGCCTGCCGCAACCGGTGATCGCGGCGCCGCACGGCATCGCCACCGCGGCGGGCTGCCAGTTGGTGGCCAGCTGCGATCTGGCGGTGGCGGCCGAGGGCACGCGCTTTGGCGTGAACGGGGTGAATATCGGCCTCTTCTGCTCGACGCCGATGGTGGCGCTGTCGCGCAATGTGCCGCGCAAGCAGGCCTTCGAGATGCTGACCACCGGCGCCTTCATCGACTGCGACCGCGCCGAGCGCCTGGGCCTGATCAACCGCGCCGTGCCAGAGGCCCAGTTGGAGTCCGCCGCGCTGGAACTGGCGCAGACGATCGCGGGCAAGCTGGGCGCGGCGGTGAAGATCGGCAAGCGCGCCTTCTACGAACAGATCGAGATGGGGCTGGCCCAGGCCTATGAACATACCGCGGCGGTGATGGTGGAAAACATGCTCTGGCGCGATACCGACGAAGGCATCACCGCCTTCATCGAAAAGCGCAAACCCGTATGGCAGCAATAGCCCCCGCCCGAACACGGCAGGCCCGGCTCGACAGAAGCGCCCCCCGGACGTTGACGCCCCGGCGTTAACGCCTTAGCCATTTCAATATCATCTGCCCCGGGCGCGCAACGTCCGGCCACCTGGGAGGAGCCAGCATGACCACCACCAACCGCCGCGCCGTTCTGGCGGGTCTGGGCGCCGCGACGGCGGCGCCTTTCATCCTGCCCCGCCGCGCCCGTGCCGCCGGCACGCCGATCAAGGTCGGCATCCTGCATTTCACCTCGCACGCCCCGGCGATGATCGCCAAGGCGCGCGGCTATTTCGCCGACCAGGGCTTCGACGTCAGCTTCGTCGGCTTCCAGGCCGCGCAGCCGATGGCCGTGGCGATCGCCTCGGGCGATGTCGATTTCGGCATGACCGCGATCTCGGGCGGCCTGGTCAGCCTGGCGCAGAAGGGCGCGGTGAAGATCATCGGCGGCGCCCTGCAGGAACACAAGGGCATCGAGGGCCAGAAGATCCTGGCCTCGAAAAAGGCCTATGACGCCGGGCTGAAGACGCCCGAGGACCTGAAGGGGCATTCCTTCGGGCTGACCTCGGCGGGGTCGTCCTTCAACTACATGGCCGATATGATCGCCAGGAAGGCGGGCTTCCCATCCTCCGACATCCGCTTCGTGCCGCTACAGAAGGTGCCGGCGATCATTGCGTCTTTGAAATCCGGCCAGATCGACGCCTGGTCAATCGTGCCCAACATCGCCGATGCGCTGGCAAAAGGCGGCAGCGTGGTCGAGATCGGCAAGATCTCGGATTATATCCCCGATTATCAGGTCACCACCGTGTTCACCTCGGCCAAGAATGCCGACCATAAGCCCGAGGTCGTGAAACGCTACCTTGCCGCGCTGTCGAAGGGGATCGACGATTACAACAACGCGCTGGTCTACAAGAAGGCCGACGCCAAGGAGGTGGACGAGGTCGTCAAGATCATCCACGAATACGTCTATTCCTCGATGCCGCTGGAAAAGGCCGCGCCGCGCATCCAGCACGGCGCGATGCTGGTGAACCCGGGCGCGGCGATCACCATGTCTTCGGTGAGAAGCCAGCTTGAATGGCTTCAGGGCGCCAACATGGCCCCCAAGGACGTGACGATGGATCAATTGGTCAAGTCAGGCTACGTCAAGGAACTCTGACGCCCCCCGGGCGTCGCCGGTGGGGGCTTTGCGGCCCCTGCCACATCGGGACAGACAGATGCGCATCATCCTCGACCGGATCAGCCATTCCTACGCCGACACCGAGGTGCTGCGCGACATCTCCTTCGACCTGCGCGCGGGAGAGATCGTCTCGATCATCGGTCCCTCGGGATGCGGGAAATCCACGCTGCTGCGCATGATCGGCGGGCTGGAACGCCCAGGTGCGGGGCAAGTGCTGATTTCGGGGCCGGCGCCCGAGGGTTGTCTCAATCCGCTGACCTATATCTTCCAGGACTTCGCGCTGCTGCCCTGGCGCACGGTGGAAGGCAACGTCAGCCTGGTGCTGGAGGATCACGGGATCCGGGGCGCCCGCGCGCGCGAGGTGATCGCGGACGTGCTGGCGCGCACCAAGCTGTCGGATTTCCGCCGCGCCTGGCCAAGGCAGCTTTCGGGCGGGATGAAGCAGCGCGTGGCGATCGCCCGGGCGCTTGCCGTGCGCCCTGCGGTGATGCTGATGGACGAACCCCTTTCCGCGCTGGACAGCCAGACGCGCGAATTGCTGATGGACGACCTGGTCGAACTGTGGACCCGCACCCCCTTCACCGCGGCCTATGTCACCCACAACCTGGCCGAAGCCGTGCGCCTGGGCCACCGCATCGTGGTGCTCAGCCGCCGCCCGGGCCGCATCCGCGAGGTGGTGGACATCGACATGCCGCTGGCCGAACGCCCCGCCCGCATGGCCGAACTGGAGCCCCTGCAACGCAGCCTGTGGGAGATGATGCGCGACGAGGCCGCCGCCGCCGACCGGGAACTGGCCCATGCCTGACAGCCCCCTGCCCGAACCGCGGCCCGGCTCTGCGATCGAGATCCCCCAGGACGCCCGCCCGGTCCCGTTCCGCGGCGGCGGCTTCCAGCATCGCCGCCATCCGTTCCTTGCGCCGGTCGTTCTGCTGATCCTGCTGGTGCTCTGGCAGATCGGATCTGCCACCGGCTTCATCAGCCCGATCGCCATGCCCGCGCCACGGGACGTGCTGATCGCCTTTCGCGACCTGATCGTCACCGGCACGCTTTGGACCAACCTTTCCGTCAGCCTTTATCGCCTGCTGACCGGCTGGCTGCTGGGTGCGGTGCTGGGGATCAGCGTGGGCCTGATCATCGGCCTTCTCAGCCAGGCCCGGGCGGCCGCCCTGCCGATCGTATCGGCGCTGTTTCCGATCCCCAAGATCGCGCTTCTGCCGCTGTTCATCATCTGGCTCGGCATTGGCGAGGGATCGAAGGTGGCGACCATCCTGTTCGGCACCTTCTTTCCCACGGTCATTTCCACCTATGCCGGCGTCGACGCGGTGGACCGCGGGCTGATCCGCATGGGACAGTCGTTCGGGCTCAAATGGTCGTCGATCGTGCGCAAGATCATCATCCCGGGCGCGATGCCCGGAATCCTTTCGGGGTTTCGCATCTCGTTCTCGATCGCGATCGTGCTGCTGGTCGCGGCCGAGATGATCGGCGCCCAGCACGGGATCGGCGCCTATATCCTGATGGCGGGCTCGATCTTCAACCTCGGCGAATTGTTCGCCGGGGTCATCATCCTGTCGTCGATCGGCCTGACAGGCAGTTGGCTGATCGGCCTTGCGGAACGGCGCCTTCTGGATTGGCGCGCATAACGGAGACCACCATGATCCTATGCTGCGGAGAAGCCCTGATCGACATGATCCCGACCGCCACGGTGGCGGGCCCCGAGGGCTTCGTCCCCCATGCCGGCGGCGCGATCTTCAACACCGCCGTGGCGCTGGGGCGACTGGAGATCCCGGTGGCGATGCTGACCGGGCTTTCGACGGATCTGTTCGGGCAAAAGCTGCGCCGGGCGCTGGCGGCCTCGAATGTCGCGACCGATCTGGCGATCACCTCTGACCGGCCCACGACGCTGGCCTTCGTCGAGCTTCGGGACGGCCATGCAACCTATCACTTCTACGACGAAAACTCTGCCGGGCGGATGATCCAAGAGGCCGAGTTGCCGGCGCTGCCCGACGATGTCGAGGCGCTCTATTTCGGCGGCATCTCGCTGCCGGTCGAGCCTTGCGGCGACACCTACGCGGCGCTGTGCGCGCGCGAGGGTCAAGCCCGCGCGGTGATGATCGACCCCAACATCCGCCCCGGCTTCATCCGCGACGCCGGGCGTTTTCGCGCGCGGCTGGGCCGGATGCTGGCCCTGGCCGATATCGTCAAGGTGTCGGACGAGGATCTGGCCTGGCTGATCCCTGGCGCGCGCGCCGATGCCGAAGGACTGGCGGCGCTGGCGGCGGAGGGGCCGAAGATCGTGGTGGTGACGCGCGGGGCACAGGGCGCGATCGCGCGGCTGCCGTCGGGGCGGATCGTCTCTGTCCCGTCGCGGCGCGCGACAGTCGTCGATACCGTGGGCGCGGGCGATACGTTCAACGCGGGCCTTTTGGCGCGGCTGTCGGAGCTGGGCAAGCTGACGAAACCCGCGCTGGCGGCGCTGGAGGCGGAGGCGTTGGAAGAGGCGCTGGCCTTTGGCGCCCGGGTCGCCGCCGTGACCGTTTCGCGCGCCGGGGCCAACCCGCCCTGGCGGCACGAGCTTGCCCAGGCCGCGGGCGTATTTGGGGAACAATGAAAGGGCTTAGCTACCGCGCTTGAGATCGCGCAGCACCACGTTGGTTTCGGCGCTGCGCACGGCGGGAAGGCGAAAGAGGAACTCTTCCAGGAAGCGGTTGTAGGCCTCGATATCGGCGCAGCGCACCCGCAGGTGGTAGTCGGCCTGGCCGGTGGTGGCGAAGCATTCCTCGATCTCGCGGCGCGCGGCGATCCCGGCCAGGAAGGCCTTCAGACGCTCGGGGTCGTGGCGGATCAGTTGGACATGGACGATGGCGTGAAATCCAAGCCCCATGCGGGCGGGGTTGAGCCGCGCGCCATAGCCCTCGATGATCCCGGCATCCTCGAACGCCTTGACGCGGCGCCAGAGCGCCGAAGTGGACATGCCCACCCGCTCTGCCAGATCGGCATTCGAGATGCGGCTGTCGCGCGCAAGATGGGCAAGGATCGCCCGGTCCTTATCATCCAGGTTCATGCGAACTTCGATACCGCATTTGCCCATCTTTGTGAAACATGAATTCGGAAGATCGTCGATGGTCGGGAGCCATCGGGATAATATTTCGGACTTCACGGGTTACGCTTTCGCCAAGACCTTCATCGCAGGAGATCCCGATGACCGTTCCGCGCCCCCACCTCGCCCCCTATCAGCTGGAAGACCGCTACACCCGCACCGAGGGTCGGGTGTTCCTGACCGGCACCCAGGCGCTGGTGCGCATCCTTTTGGATCAGGCGCGGCGCGACCGGGCGGCGGGGCTGAACACCGCCGGTTTCGTTTCGGGGTATCGCGGCTCGCCGCTGGGGGCCGTGGATCTGGAGATGTGGCGCGCCGCGAAACGGCTGGAGGCGGCCAGGATCACCTTCATGCCGGCTGTGAACGAGGATCTGGGCGCCACCGCCGTGCTGGGTGCGCAGCAGGCCGTTCTGGACCCCGATTGCGAGGTCGAGGGGATTTTCTCGATGTGGTACGGCAAGGGGCCGGGGATTGATCGTTCGGGCGACGCGCTGCGCCATGGCAACGCCTATGGCTCCTCGCCGAAGGGGGGCGTGCTGGTGGTGGCGGGCGACGATCACGGCTGTGTCTCGTCGTCGATGCCGCATCAGTCGGACGTGGCCTTCATGACCTGGTTCATGCCGACACTGAACCCCGCGGATGTCGGAGAATACCTTAGCTTCGGCGAATACGGTCTTGCCCTGTCACGATTTTCCGGCACCTGGGTGGGATTCAAGGCAATCTCGGAAACCGTGGAATCCGGCCGCTCGGTCGAGTTGCCCCCCGACCGCGCCTTCACCCTTCCCCAGATCGAACTGCCCCCCGGCGGCCTGCATGTCCGCCCCGCCGATCTGCCCAGCGCCGAGATCGAGACCCGCATCGGCCACAAGCTGCGCGCCGTCGAGGCCTTCGTCGAGGCCAACCCGATCGACCGGCGGATCTATGACATCGCGCAGGCAAGTTATGGCTTCGTCACCACCGGCAAGGGCCATCTGGATCTGATGGAGGCGCTGCGCCTGCTGGGGCTGGACGAGGCCGCCTGTCGCCGTCTGGGCATCGACATCTACAAGGTCGGCATGGTCTGGCCGCTGGCCCGCCGCGCGGCGCTGGACTTCGTCAAGGACAAGCGCGAGGTCCTGGTCATCGAGGAAAAGCGCGGCATCATCGAAAGCCAGTTCAAGGAATATTTCTACGACTGGCCCGGCCACAAGCCCGAAAAGATGGTGGGCAAGCACGACGCCGCCGCCACCCGCGATCTGGTGCCCTGGACCGGAGAGCTTTCGCCGCTGATCCTTGCCCCGATCATCGCCGAGCGGCTGGACGCGTTCTTTCCGGACGAAAACCTGCCCGCCCGGGCTGCCGCGCTGTGCGAAAAGGCGGTGCCGGTCCTGTCCGTGCCCGGCGCCACCCGCACGCCCTATTTCTGCTCGGGCTGCCCGCACAACACCAGCACCCGCGTGCCGAAGGGCAGCAAGGCGGCCAGCGGCATCGGCTGTCATGTGATGGCGTCGTGGATGGGGCGCGACACCGACGGCTATGCCCAGATGGGCGGCGAAGGGGTGCCCTGGGTCGTGGCGTCGAAATACAACGGCGGCAAGCACCAGTTCCAGAACCTCGGCGAAGGAACCTGGTATCATTCCGGCAGCCTGGCGATCCGCCAGGCGGTGGCGGCGCACACCAACATCACCTTCAAGATCCTCTACAACGACGCCGTGGCGATGACCGGCGGCCAGCCCGTGGACGGGCCGATCAGCGTGCAGGGCATCGCCCAGACCAGCCGCGCCGAGGGGGTGGACCGGATCGCGCTGGTCAGCGACGACATCACCAAGTTCCGGCGCGCCGATTTCCCGCCCGGCACCAGTTTCCACGACCGCGCCGATCTGGACGCCGTGCAGCGCGAGTTGCGCGAGGTGAAGGGCGTGTCGGTGCTGATCTACGAACAGACCTGCGCCACCGAAAAGCGCCGCCGCCGCAAGCGCGGCACCCTGCCCGACCCGGCGAAATTCGCCGTCATCAACGAAGCCGTCTGCGAAGGCTGCGGCGATTGCTCGATCGCCTCGAACTGCCTGTCGGTCGAGCCGGTGGAAACCGAATTCGGCCGCAAGCGGCGCATCAACCAAAGCAGCTGCAACAAGGATTTCTCCTGCCTGGGCGGCTTCTGCCCCAGCTTCGTCACCGTCGAGGGCGGCCGGCGCCGGCGCCGCACCGGGGCCGAGATCGACCTGCCCGCGCTGAAGGTCGACCTGCCCGCGCCCGAGATCCCCGCGATATCGGCGCCCTACGATCTGCTGGTCACCGGCGTCGGCGGCACCGGCGTGGTGACGGTCGGCGCATTGATCACCATGGCCGCGCATCTGGAAGGGCTGGGGGCAAGCGTGCTGGACTTCACCGGTTTCGCCCAGAAATTCGGCACCGTGCTTAGCTATATCCGCCTGGCGTCGGGCCCCGAGGCGCTGAACCAGGTGCGCATCGAAACCGGCGCGGCCGATGCGGTGATCGGCTGCGACGCGGTGGTCAGTTCCTCGCCCAAGGCGTCCGCGCATTACCGGGCGGGCACGCGGATGGTGCTGAACACCGCCGCGATGCCGACCGGCGATCTGGTGCTGAACCGCGACGCCGACCTGAAGATCCCGGCGCGCGAAGCCGCGATCGGGGCCGCGATCGGGGCGGAAAACCTGGCCGCCTTCGATGCCAACGCCCTGGCCGAGCGGTTCATGGGCGAGGCCGTCTTCGCCAATGTGATGATGCTGGGCTATGCGTGGCAGAATGGGTTGGTGCCGCTGTCCGAGGCCGCGCTGAAGCAGGCGATCGCCCTGAACGGCGTCGCGATCGAGGCCAATGCCCGCGCCTTCGATCTGGGCCGCGTGATGGCCGCACGACCCGAGGCGCTGGCCCCCCCGCCCCCCGCGCCCGTCGCCGCGCTCGACGCGCTGATCGACAATCGCGCCGCCTTCCTGACCGACTATCACGACGAAACCCTCGCCCGCCGTTTCCGCGACAAGATCACCGCCCTGCGCGCCCGCGCCGATGAGGATTGCGCCCGCGCGGCGGCGCATTCGCTGTTCAAGCTGATGGCGGTGAAGGATGAATATGAGGTCGCCCGGCTGCAGACGGATCCGGCCTTCATCCGGCAATTGGCGGATCAGTTCGAGGGCGATTTCACCCTGTCCTATCATTTCGCGCCGCCGGTGCTGCCGCTTGGCCGCGACGCGCGCGGACGGCCGAAGAAGCGCCGCTTCGGCCCCTGGATCGCGCCGCTGCTGCGCGGCCTGGCGCGGGCCCGTCGCCTGCGCGGCAGCTGGGCCGATCCGTTCCGCTTTTCGGCCGACCGGCGGCTGGACCGGGACCTGCTGGCGTGGTTCGAGGAACTGCTGGACCGGGCAGCGCGCGATTACCGGCCCCAGGACAAGGCGCTATGGACCGAGGTCCTGGGCGCGCCCGACGGCATTCGCGGCTACGGTCCGGTCCGCGAAGAGGCCGCGCGCAAGGTACGCGCCGCAGTCGCCGGGCGGCTGGCGGGACGCGGCTAGCCGCTGGTGGGGCTTGGGCGTTTCGGGCGTCGGGCAGCGATGGCGGCACCCAGCACGATCAGCACCGCCGCCGCGAGGATGCCCCAGCGCATCGGGGTAATCCCGGCCGCGATCAGCAGCAGGGTCGATGCCAGCGGCGTCAGATAGGACAGCGCGCCGAGCAGCGCCATATGTCCGTGTTTCGTGGCATGATCCCAGGCCAGGAAGGCCACCCCCACCGGGCCCAGACCCAGCAGCACCACCGCCGCCCATTGCGCGGGGCTGGGCGTCAGCGTCGGCTCCAGCGCCAGATGCACCGCACCGCCGGCCAGCGCGACCAGCCCGCAGACCCCGCCGATCATGCCGCTGGGCAACGCCCGGAAGCGGCGGTTGGCGACCGAATAGACCGACCAGACCAGCGCGCAGCCCGCCGCCGCCGCATATCCCGCCCAGGCCCCCGGCTGCGCGGACGGCAGGGGGGCCGCCCCGCCCGGCCCCAGCACCACGAAAACCGTGCCCGCAAAACCCAACGCGGCGCCGACCAGATGCCGAGGCGCAAAGCCCCGCCCCGCCGCCCCCGCCGACAGCAACACGATCAGCAGCGGCCAAAGATAGGCGATCAGGCTGGCCTGCGCCGCCGGCGCCAGGCTGAGCGCGGTGAAGTAAAGCGCATGATAGGCGAAAATGCCGGCAAAGGCGAAAACCCACGCCGCCACGGGCTGGCGCCAGCTGCGCAACCCGGCGGGGCCGCGGCGCAGCACCACGGCGCCATTGGCCACGAAGGCCACCCCGAAGCTAAGCGACAAAAGCTCGAACGGCGGCAGGGGCGCGGCGCGGCGGGTCAGCAGCGCCAGCGCCGACCAGCAGGCGATGGCGATGATGCCGATCGCCGTCGCGCGCGCCATTGTGGCGGGCGACGCGGCAAGAGCGGCGGTATCGGGAACATTTGTCATCGCGGGCGGAATCGGGAACGGATCATCACGCGTCAGGCTAGGCCGGCGGGCGGGCGCGGTCTTTGGCCCACCCTGCCGATCGCTGTACCGATCCTGCCAATCAGCGCCGGGCGCGATCGCGGCGATAGGCGCCGGGCGTGACGCCCAATTGCCGCTTCAGCGCCCGAGTCAGCGCGCTTTGATCGGCATATCCCGCCAGATGCGCGATCTCGGCGATGGACAGCGTGGAGCGGTCCAGCAGATCCAGCGCGCGCGCCGCCCGGCGGCGGGCCAGATAGGCATGCGGCGTGGTGCCCAGGCCGGCGCGAAACAGCCGGTGCAGGCCGCGTTCGCTGATGCCGGCGGCGCGGGCGATCCGGGCCACCGTCAGCGGCGTCCCGAGATGGGCCTCGATATGCGCCTGCGCCCGTGCCAGGGCGCCCGAGGGCGCCTGCGGCGTCCCCGGCGCGGCGG
The DNA here is from genome assembly GCF_900106675.1 of Allgaiera indica. Taxonomy (GTDB): domain Bacteria; phylum Pseudomonadota; class Alphaproteobacteria; order Rhodobacterales; family Rhodobacteraceae; genus Acidimangrovimonas; species Acidimangrovimonas indica. The sequence continues at coordinate 5,501 of NZ_FNOB01000035.1, read as the reverse complement.
TGGCGATCAGCAGCGCGACCCAGGCGGCGGGGTCCGGCAGGCGCAGATCGCGAAAGCCCTGGGCATAGGCGATCAACTGATCAAGCGCCGGTGTCAGCGGAAAGAAAAGCGTCTGCGCCAGGCGATCAAGCGCGCCCGCGCCGCGCGTCTGTGCCGGATCGCGCGGCAGATCGAGGATCAGGAAATCCTGTGCGCCGCGGGCCTCGAACGAATGTACGGCCCCGGCCGGGATGAAGGCCGCGTGCTGGCGGCCAAGCAGGCCCTCGCGGCCGCCGATCTCGATCTGCATCTCGCCGGCGCGCGGCAGGACGACCTGATGAAAGGCATGGCGGTGCCGGGCCAGGCCTTCGCCGTAGCGGCGGGTTTCGAGACGGGGCAAGGGCGCGTGCATCATGGCCGGATCTGGCCACCCTGCCCCGCCGCCGTCAAGTGGGACCTACCCTTCGGCGCCGACGCCGAAATAGGCCCGCCGCACCGCATCGCTGCTTTCCAGCTCGGCCCGCGTGCCGGACACCGCCATCTTGCCGTGATCCATCAGATAGCCCCGGTCGGCCAGTTCCAGAAAGGCGATGTTCTGCTCGGCGATCAGCAATGAGGTGCCACCGCCGATCACCCCCTTCAGCGTCTCGATCACCTGGGTGACAAAGACCGGCGCCAGGCCCGACGACGGTTCGTCCATGAAGATCATCTCGGCCCCCGACATCAGCGCCTTGGCAAGCCCCAGCATCTTGCGCTGCCCGCCCGAGAGCGACCCCGCCGCACTGCGCCGTTTCTGCGCCAGCGCCGGAAACATCTGATACATCGCCTCGGCCCTGCGCCGCGCCTCGGCGTTCGAGGCGCCATAGGCGCCCAGGCGCAGGTTTTCCGCGATCGACAGCGTCGGGAAGACGCCGAGTTCCGACATATAGGCCATGCCGCGGCGGATGCGCGCGTCGGGACCAAGACCGGTGACGTCCTCGCCCGCCAGCCGGATCGCGCCGCCGCGGCAGGGCTGCAACCCCACCAGCGTGCGCAGAAGCGTGGTCTTGCCCGCCCCGTTCACGCCCAGCAGCAGCACCGTCTCGCCCTTGTTGACCACCATGTCGCAGCCCCAAAGCACCTGCACGGCGCCATAGCCGGCCTCGACCTTGTCGACTTCCAGCAAAGCGCTCATGCCGCACCTCCGAAAAAGGCTGTGACCACTTCGGGATCGTGCGAGGCATCCCCCAGGCTGCCCTCGAAGATGATCTTTCCCGCCGACAGCACGATCACGCGCGAAGTCAGCTTGTTGAGGAATTCCATCAGATGCTCGACCACGATCATCGAGATGCCGCGTGCCGCGATCCGCTTCAGCAGATCCGCGATCCCCGTCAGCTCTGCCGGGTTCAGCCCGGCGCCGATCTCGTCCACCAGCAGCAGCTTCGGCCCCGTGGCCAGCGCCCGGCCCAGATCCAGCATCTTCTGCTGGTTGGCGGTCAGCGAGGCGGCGGGCGCGGCCTCCATCCCCGACAGGCCGATATCTTCGAGGATTGCCGGAATATCGGCGTCATGGCCGCTGAAATGCGCCGCCACCTCGATGTTTTCGCGCACCGACATCGAGATGAAGCATTTCGGCACCTGAAACGAGCGGTTGATCCCCAGCTTCACCCGCGCATGGGGCGTCAGGCGCTGGATCTCGGCGCCGTCGAAGCGGATCGTGCCGGCCTCGGGCTGATGCACGCCCGAGATCAGGTTGATGACCGAGGTCTTGCCCGACCCGTTCGGCCCGACAAGGCCCAGGATCTCTCCGGGTTTCAATTCGAAGTTCACGTCGGTCAGGACCTGAAAGCCGCCGAAGCTTTTGGCGACATTCGTCAGCGCCAGGATCGGTTCAGAAGACATTGATGCCCCTCCGCGTCAGCAGCGACAGGATGCCCTCGGGCAGGAACATTACCAGCCCGACGATCAGGACGCCGTAGATCAGCTGGAAATATTGCGGCTCGGAAATTCCGATGGCGTTGTAAAGCGCGTAAAGCAGCCCCGCGCCGATGATCGGGCCCAGCACCGTGCCGACCCCGCCAAACAGCGCGAAGACGATGGCGAAGACCGAGATCTCCAGCGTGAACACCGCATCGGGGTAGAAGACCGACAGGTTCCAGGCGTAAAGCGCCCCCGCCAGCCCCGCCACCGCGGCCGAGGTCAGCCACGCCAGCAGGCGCATCCGCACCACCGGGATCGCCGACATCTCGGCGCTGACCGGGTCGTCGGCCATCGCCTTCAGCCCCTGCCCGAAGCGCGAGCGGCGGAAGAATGTGGCGATCAGCGTGACCCCGACCACCAGCATCACCATCGCCGCGTAGCTGGCGGTGGGGTTGTAGACCTGGTCGATCTTCACACCGTAGGGGCCGCCGGTGATGTCTTGCATGTTGGGGTTGCCGATCACGATGAACAGGATCTGCGACGCCGCCAGGTTGGCGATCGAGAAATAGGCCCCCGACAGCCGCAGAAGCGGCCCCAGCACCACGGCGACAACCATCGAGGCAACGGGCCCCGCGGCGATCGCCAGGGCGATGGGCAGGTGCAATTTCATCACCAGCAGCGCCGTCGCATAGGCGCCGGTGCCGAAGAAGCCGACATAGCCGAAGGGCAGATAGCCGGTGAAGCCGTAAAGCAGGTTCAGCCCCTGGGCCAGGACGATGTAGGTCATCATCATGAACAAGAGCGAGCTGTTGTTGTAGAGCGTGGGCGCGAAGCCGAAGACCAGCGCCAGGACCGCCGCGGTGATGACCCCCGCACGCGCGCGTTTGAACCAGGTCTCACGCATTGCGTACCGCCTTTCCGAACAGGCCCTGCGGGCGCAGCAACACGATCACGACCAGCAGCACATAGGGCACCAGATCCGACCAGGAGGCATAGAACGTCTGCATCAGCATCGAGCCGACCCCGAACACCAGCCCACCAAAGAGCGTGCCGACCGGATTGCCGAGCGAGCCGATGATCAGGATCGCGAAGGAGGTGGTGGTCAGGTTGTTGCCGATGCCCGGCGCGACCGAGCCCTGCAGATAGGGCACGAAGACCCCCGCCGCGCCGGCCAGCGCCAGGCCGATGACGAAGGCGATGGCGGAAACCCGGTCGACGGCGATGCCGGTCGCGAAGGCCTCGTCGCGGTTGGCCATGATCGCGCGGGTGGCAAAACCCAGCCGGGTGCGCGTCAGATAGAGCCACAGCCCCATGATCGCCAGTATCGCGACCCCGGCCGCGACCCACCAGCTGTCGGGGAAGGCCTGGCCCAGCACCGAGATCGTGCCGCCACCTAGCGCTTCGTCGGGCAGGCTGCGCTGATCGGGGCCGAACCCCAGCGAGATAATCGCGTCGATGATCTGCGCCAGCCCGAAAAACAGGATGAACGACAGCATCTCGGGATCGCGCGAGCGTTGCAGCCCCGGCACCACCGCGTAATACAGCGGAAAGCCGATCACCACCGCGCCCAGCGCCGCCAGCGGCAGCCCCCAAAGCGGGTTCAACCCCAGCGAGGTCGACAGCCAATAAGCGCCGAAGCCGCCGAGGATGACGAATTCTCCATGCGCCAGGTTGATGATCCGCATCACCCCGAAGATCAGGTTCAACCCGACCGCGACGAGACCGAAGAATATGCCGTAGAGGACACCCCCCACGATCGCATATTCCAAGAGCGCTTGCATTGGCGCCTCCCTGAGTAAGAAGACGGCCCGAAACACTTCGGGCCGCCCTTATCGTATGGTTGATCGGGCCTCAGCCCTGGGGCGCCGGATAGATCGCGTCGCCGGTCTTGTGGCTGGCCGGATAGACGACCACGGTCTTCAGGCTACCGTCCTTCTGCGGCTGGAACTGCGCGACCGGCAGCCGCTGTCCCAGCTGGGCGCCGGTGGGCGAAAGCTTGTAGGCCCCAAGCACCGTCGTGATCTTGCCCGACATGCCAAGCAGCGCCTTGTGCAGGTCGGTCTGGGTGAATTGCGGCGCGGTGCCCATCGCCTTGGCCATCAGGATGCCCGCGTTGTAGCCGCCGGCATTGACGAAGTTCGCCTCGGCGCCGTCATGCGTCTTGCCCCAGGCCTTCAGGAACTGGTCGGTGTTCATCCCGAGGTTCACCTTCTCGTACTTGATCATCGGCGGGGCCGGGTACGAATAGGTGTATTTCAGCGCGTCCTTGCCGACGTTCTTTTCCATCAGCTGCTTGAACTGGCCCGGGAAGATCGTGAACACGAAGGGGAAGTGCAGCCCCGAGGATTTCAGCGACTTCAGGAAGGCCACGTCATTGGGCAGATAGCCCAGCTCGATCAGCGCCTGAGGCCGGGCGGCGGCGGCCGAATGCAGCAGCACGGTATAGTTGCGCTCGCCCGTGGGCACGGCGTGGTCGAAAACCGGGGTGATGCCGACCTTCTTGAACTCGGCCTTCAGCGTATCGGCCTGCGAGCCGTCGAAATCGTTCGAGCCATAGATGATGCCGATCTTCTTGATGTGCTCTTGCTCAAGGAACTTCGCCAGCGGCATCGGCCAGACCGCCGAGGACGGGATCGAGACGTCGGCCAGGTAGTCGGTCTTTTCCTTGAAGAAACCCGCCGAGGACCCGGTCGGGTCGATCAGCAGCATCTTGTGCTCCTTCGCCAGCGGGATCGCGACCGAAGTCAGCACCGAGCCGAAATCGGCAACCACCAGATCCACCTTGTCCTGCGTGATCAGCTGGTTGTAGAGCGTGGTCGCCGTCGAGGTCGAGCTTTGGTCGTCATAGGCGACGATCTTGACGGGGATCTTCTTGCCATAGGCCTTGACATAGACGCCACCCTCGGCGTTGACGCGCTTGGCCCAGAATTCCAGGCCCTTGTACTGCGCCTGCGAGGCGACGGCGAAATTGCCCGAGCCGGCATAGAGCGTGCCGATCTTGATGACGCTGGGCGCGTTCGCGGCGCTTGCGGCGCCGGCCGCGCTCAGCGCCGCCGCAGCCATCGCCGCCGCGAGCCGAAATTGCTTCAGTTTCATGGATATCCCTCCCATTCTTCCACCCGGAACCAGGCCGACAGCGCGGTTCGCGGATGGAACATTGCGAATGCAGTTGTGCGGCGCAGTCATAGGGCACGTTCAAGTTCCAAAACGAGCGGCACGAGACTCAAATGTGCTCATAAAACCGTGATGCGCCGCGATCATGAGCGCCGGCGCGCGCATGATTTTTCCGCCGGTGCCGAAAACCCATCAATGCCAGGCCCGCCGCCGATATCACGGCTTCGTGTCGTGGCAATATCCTTGCGCGCGCACCTCCGAAATGACGCTGCCTCAAATTCATGCATATGCGCAACGAAGCCGCCTAAACGGTTGCCATAGCGCGGATTTTTCTAGGCAGGGGCTTATGCGCGGGCCGACTCACCCGTTGCGGATAGCCCGATCCGTTCGCAGAAAGCATGCGGCGGTCGCAAGTGACCTGCCCCTATTTTCAGGGCCACTCGTAAGTCGAGTTTGTTCTGCATTTGTGTGCCATCATTCGGCGGCGTGAGCAATGGGCGCAGGCGCGG
>NZ_FNOB01000014.1 GCF_900106675.1 Allgaiera indica | reverse complement strand
GGCAGGCACATCGCGGCGTTCGCGATGCAGTATTGGCTATAGGCATTGCCGGGCACGCAAGAGACGCGCTGTCCCACAAGCGCCTTGGCCGCGTCACTGTCGCCGGCGGCGACCACCGTGCCCGCGCCTTCGTTCCCGGCTGGCAGTTTGATCCCATGCCGTGCCTTCGAGCCCGCGTTGAAGGGCTCGGGCACGGTCGCGACGAATTTGCCGGGCGTATAGCTGGCATTTTCCATATCCGCCGCCCCGACGAGGATAGCGAGGTCCGACGGGTTTATCGGTGCGGCTTCCATTTTCACGAGAACCTCGTTGCCGGTCGGATCGGGAAAGGTCACGTCCTCGATCGCTACGGTGAGCTTTCCGTCCGCTTCTAATGTCGTGAAGAGCTGCTTGCCCGTGGTCGTCATGTCGATCTCCAGATTTCAGTTTCTTGATGGAGGGTTGGCGTCGGGCCGCCAGAATGAACCACAGCGCCACCCCGGCCCGGATTGCTGTTGCATTGGGAGAATAGCGCTGACGACACCCAAGGCGAGTAGAAAGCGGCTTTGGGCTTTGTCAAAGCGATGAATGTCGCTCCAGGCAAGGGCTACATGCCTGCCCCTTACCCAGCGGAAAGGCCACGCCACTCGGCAAGAGCGGCGGCGCGGTTGACCTTGAAGATCCGGCAATACGAACGCCCGCCCTCGAAACCATCCGAAGCCTCATCGACAGCGTCACCGTCATCATCACGGAAAACCGCGTCGAGTTGGACTTGCAGGGCGCAATCGTGGCCATGATCGAGGCAGCCCAGCCCGGGGCAGCCAACGAACTTGATGCTGGTTCGGCAAAAGTGGTTGCGGGGACCCGATATCAGAAATTCTGCACTTTGTACCGGTCGGATGAGGTGCCAGCGTCTCTTCAGGTCGCTTAGAAGCGAAGACTCACTCACCGCACAAGACGTTCATCACGCCGGCCATCGCGCGGCGGGCGATGTGCATGGTGTTTTACCAGCAATCAGAAGGCCGTCGCGCGCGACATCGGCGATGGTGCGAAAGGGTTTGCCTGTTTGCCCTCAATACACCGGCGGCGAGATTACCCAGACCGCGACAGCGGGGGTGTCGTGGTTGTTACGCCAGCTGTAGGTTCTGCTTGTGAATTGAAAGCTATCGCCGGCTTCCAGCGCGAGGGTCAGATCGTCGATTTCCAAGGTTAGTTGACCTGAAATCAGCACTCCACCATCCTCGGATTGTCGCGCGGCGCGCAGCCCGTCACTGCTGGATCGCGGCGCGAAGGTAGATTTGATCATCTCGAAAGTGCCGCCAAGGGTGGGGGAGAGCAGCTCTTCGATCAAACCGGATTCGCTTGAGCCGATCGGGATGCGGTCGGCGGCGCGCAGGACGATCCCTTGCTCGTCGGGGTCGCGGTTCGCGGAGCGGAAGAAAAAGCTGATATTCACACCAAAATTGTTCGCGATGGCCGCGATATCCGTGATGGAGGGCGTTGCCTGTCCGCGCTCGACTTGGCTGAGCCAACCAACCGAACGGCCAAGCGTTGCCGAGAGCTCTTTGATCGTTGCCCCCCGCGATTTGCGCAGCGCGCGGATGTCGTTCCCGACGAGGTTGTTGAGGGTCACTGAGGGCGCTCCCACGTCCGTTCGAGGAAGTGGCAACATCGCGCGGAGTGGCGCGAAATACAAGGATCGCGTCTTCCAGTGTGATGTGTGTTTCTTAAAGAAGCTTCATAATGAACTTTCTTGTTAAAATTTCATTTGACGTGAATCGAGTTTACACCCTTTCTGACGACATGCCCCGACGCCAGAGGCACCAGGGCCAGACCTGCCCTCCCCTATCAGGAAAGAGCGAAATCATGGCCAAAATCCCGTCGCATGCGCGCGTTGTCATCATTGGCGGCGGCATCTCTGGCTGCTCTGTCGCCTACCATCTGGCCGAGCTGGGCTGGAAAGACATCGTGCTCTTGGAACGTAAGCAGTTGACCAGCGGGACCACATGGCATGCTGCGGGGTTGGTGGGGCAGCTGCGCGCGAACGAGAACATGACCCGTTTGGCGAAATACTCCGCCGATCTTTACAAGCGGCTCGAGGCGGAGACCGGCCTTGCGACGGGGCTGCGCCAATGCGGCTCGATTACGGTGGCGCTGACTGAAGAGCGGCACGAAGAGATCCTGCGCCAGGCAAGCCTTGCGAGGGCGTTTGATGTGGAGGTGAACGAGCTATCGCCTGCCGAGGTGAAGGCGCTCTACCCGCATTTGGCGATTGGGGACGTGGTGGCGGGCGTGCATTTGCCCGGGGATGGGCAGGCCGACCCGGCCAATATCGCATTGGCACTGGCCAAGGGCGCACGCATGCGGGGCGCGCAGATCATCGAGCAGGTCAAAGTGGCCCGCGTGACGCAGGCCAGGGGCCGCGTGACTGGCGTGGATTGGGAAATGGGCGGCGATCAGGGCCACATTGCCGCGGATCTGGTTGTCAATTGCGGAGGCATGTGGGGCCGTGATCTGGCGGCGCAAAACGGGGTGACGCTGCCGCTCCATGCCTGCGAGCATTTCTATATCGTGACCGAGGCGATCCCCGACCTCACGCGATTGCCCGTGCTGCGCGTGCCCGATGAATGTGCATATTACAAGGAAGATGCCGGCAAAATCCTGCTTGGCGCGTTCGAGCCTGTGGCAAAGCCTTGGGGAATGAATGGCATCCGCGAGGATTTCTGCTTCGATCAACTGCCCGAAGATTTCGACCATTTCGCGCCGATCCTGGAGAAGGCCATCGCGCGGATGCCGCTCTTGGCGGATGCTGGCATCCACACGTTCTTCAACGGTCCCGAAAGCTTCACGCCGGATGACCGATATTACCTGGGTGAGGCGCCGGAGCTTGCGGGATACTGGGTTGCTGCCGGCTACAACTCCATCGGGATCGTGTCCTCCGGGGGCGCAGGCATGGCGCTGGCGCAGTGGATGAATGATGGCGCGCCGCCGTTTGATCTTTGGGACGTCGATATCCGCCGTGCGCAGCCGTTCCAAAAGAACCGCCGCTATCTCAAAGAGCGCGTCACCGAGACGCTGGGCCTGCTTTACGCCGATCACTTCCCCTATCGCCAGATGGCCACATCGCGCGGCATTCGTCGCTCCCCGCTGCACGAACATCTCAAGGCGCGCGGCGCGGTCTTTGGCGAGGTCGCGGGCTGGGAGCGGGCGAACTGGTTCGCCAATCCCGGGCAGAGGCCAGAATACCAATATAGCTGGAAGCGGCAGAACTGGTTCGACAACAGTCGTGCCGAGCATATGGCGCTGCGCGAAGGCGTCGGCCTGCTGGACATGACCTCCTTTGGCAAGATTCGCGTGGAGGGGCGCGATGCGCTCGGCTTCCTGCAAAATCTTTGTGCCAATCAGATGGATGTCGAGGCGGGCCGCATCGTCTATACCCAGATGCTCAACCCGCGTGGCGGGATCGAATGCGATCTGACCGTGACGCGGTTTTCGGACACCGCGTTTTATCTGGTGGTGCCCGGTGCCACCTTGCAGCGCGATCTGGCATGGCTGCGCCGTCACGTGGATGCGCTGAACGTGACGATCACCGATGTAACGGCGGGAGAGGTTGTTCTGCCGCTGATGGGGCCGAAATCGCGAGATCTGCTGGGGCTGATCTCACCCAATGATTTTTCGAACGACGCCCATCCGTTCGGCTCTGCGCGAGAGATCGAGATCGGCATGGGGATCGCGCGCGCGCACCGCGTTACCTATGTGGGCGAGCTGGGCTGGGAGCTGTATGTATCGAGCGATCAGGCCGCACATGTCTTCGAAACCATCGTCGAGGCAGGCGAGGATGTCGGGCTGAAGCTTTGCGGTTTGCATGCGATGGACAGCTGCCGGATCGAGAAAGGCTACCGCCATTTCGGGCATGACATTACCGATGAGGATCATGTGTTGGAGGCGGGGCTTGGCTTTGCGGTGAAGCTGGCCAAAGGTGCATTCATCGGCAGTGACGCGGTGCTACGTAAGAAAGAGGAAGGGCTGGCGCGCCGGATGGTTCAGTTCCGACTCAAAGATCCAGAGCCGCTTCTGTTCCACAATGAGCCGATCCTGCGCGATGGCGAGATTGTTGGCTTCCTCAGCTCGGGCAATTACGGCCATGCGCTGGGGGCGGCGGTGGGATTGGGCTATGTGCCCTGTGCTGCTGCGGGAGAACCGGTCGATACCATGCTGGCCTCCAGCTATTCCATCGAGATTGCAGGCAAGCTTTGTGACGCCGAGGCAAGTGTCGTGCCGATGTACGATCCACGCTCGGAACGCATCCGCTCATAGGTGAGGCCAGGTCCCCATTGCTCCAGCAAGCCCGCTGACCCACAAGGTGCTGCCCGCGATGCCCGCGCCCGGCTAGCCTGGCGGGACAAGCGGCAGGGCACGCCCCGAGGCCCGAAAAATCGCGAAAAAAATTACAACTTAAAAACAAATAGTTGCATCTTTTTCGCGATTTTTCGCGCGCCATCATGAAACCGGCGCGCGAATTGCTCCGTAGCTTTTGGCAGGACACGGGGGACAGCCCCGCTCCGGTCACCAAGAGGATGGAACATGACTTTCAAATTCCGCGCCACGCTTGCCGCCACCGCTTTCGCCACCGCCGCCGCCCTCGCCACCTCGGGCGCCGCGCTCGCCAACCCGATGGTCGGCGGCGCCCCGATGTTCGCCAGCAAGAACATCATCCAGAACGCCGTCAACTCGAAGGACCACACCACGCTGGTCGCCGCCGTGAAGGCCGCAGGCCTGGTCAAGACGCTGGAAGGCCCCGGCCCGTTCACCGTGCTGGCGCCCACGAACGAGGCCTTCGCCAAGCTGCCCAAGGGCACCGTCGCTTCCCTGCTGAAGCCCGAGAACAAGGCCAAGCTGCAGAAGGTCCTGACCTGCCATGTCATCGCCGGCAGCTTCACCGTCGATCAGCTGAAGGACGCTGTCATGAAGGCCGGCCCGGGCGCCGCGATCAAGACCGTGGGTGGCTGCGAATGGCCGGCGATGGTGAAGGACGGCAAGCTGATGATCATGGACAGCCACGGCGACACCGCGATGATCACCGTGCCGAACGTCAAGCAGTCGAACGGCATGATCGACGTGATCGACACCGTGCTGGTTCCCTGATCCCCCGATCCGTCGACGCATGACATCGGGCCGCTCCCTTCGGGGGGCGGCCTTTCGCATTCCGGGGGTCGAGGGCGCGCGCGCCTCAGTCCACCCGGTCTTCGGTGAAGAGATAGAGCACCAGCATCAGCGCCAGGAAGCCTGCGAAGAACAGGAAGATCGCGCTGTAGGGGGCGGTCGGCCCCGCGCCCTCCCAGGCGGCGTGGATGCGGCCGGTGACCACCTGCATCAGCCCGGTCCCGCCGATGCCCACCAGGGTCAGCAGCGTCACCCCCCGCCCCACCAGATGCGGCGGCAGGAAGCCGCGCCCATGCGCCATCACCGCGGAATAGGAGGCCCCGAACACCCCCAGCGCCGCCAGCCCCAGCGTCGCCTGCCACAGCCCCGCGCCGGGCCACAACCCCATCGCCAGCAGGCACAGACAGGCCAGCACGTTGCCGCCGAACACCCCCCATTTGCGCGAGCCGATCACCCGATCGAGCGGGCCGTAGATGAAATTTCCCGCGATCATCGCCAGCCCCATCACCAGGCTGACCCGGCCGATCCCACCGGCATCCAGCCCGTAGACGTCGCTCAGCCACGGCCCGACCCAAAGACCGCGGATATCGGCCGCGGGGGCATAGCCGGCGATCATCATCGGCGCCAGCAGCCAAAGCGAGCGCTCGCGCAACAGCCCCCGCAGGGTCAACCCGCCGCCGTCATGTACGACCGGCGCGGGGTTGCGCACGAAACGCCACAGTGCCGCCGCCGCCAGCAGCGTCACCACGCCCACGCCCGCCACCGTGGTGCGCCAGCCATAAGCCTGCGCCGCCCAGGCCAGCGGCAAGGTCCCAGCAATATTGCCGAGCGATCCGATCCCCACCGTCATCCCGGCCAGGGTGGCGAACAGCGCCGGCGGATATTCGCGCGCATAGATGTAATAGGCGGCCACCAGCACAGGCGCACAGCCCAGCCCCGTCAGCACCATCGCCAGGGTGATCCCCACCGGCCCCTGGGCCAGCGCGAACCAGAACGCCCCGCCCCCGCCCAGCACCGCCAGCGGCACCGCCGCCGTCAGCCGCGGCCCGATCCGGTCCAACGCCCATCCCACCGGCAGCTGCGCCAGCGCGAACGCCACAAACCACAGCCCCGAGGCCCGCGCCAAGCTTTCGGCCGTCACCCCCAAATCGCGGATCAGGAAGGGCGCCATCACCGCCAGAAACGCCCGGTAGAACTGGCTGAGCACATAGCCCAGCACCAGGAACACCACGCCTGTCGAGATCCGCCCCCTGCCCATCGGCGCATCATGCGCGTCGGCGAGGCGGCGGCAAGCCCTTTCGCACCCCGCGCGGGCGCGGTTTTCCTTCGCCCAAGAGCACATTCGGATGCTGGACGGGATGGCGCTAGGGCTTCTGGTTTCGCGCGCGGCGGCAGGGGACGTCGCGGCAGACGACGTTGAAGCGTTTCTTGACCACCAATTCCTTGTTCTGAAGGAAAGATCGCGCGAGCATCCCGTCCCCGTGGACGCGCGGTTGGCGAAGGCAGTGGCCAAGGACGTGTTCTTCCTTCCAGTCTGGCGCAAAGCATCCGCGCGTTCCCATCTCAGGTTAGGTTTCACGCTCGCGCACGCGTCGCGATCGTGCAAGAAGGCACCTATGGTGCGTGCTCTGCCAGAACATTTTAGGTCCTCACAGATTGACCACTGCGGCCATATCTGCGATCCGGCGCGCCCCCCCCTCGGATGACAGGTCCCATGTCACACCAGTTGCTCAACGCCAACGATCGCAGGCTCCTTTCCTTCATCCTCGGCCTGTACGCCGAAGACGGGCCGATCGAGCGCAGCCAGTTGTCGGTCAAAGCCCGTGGGATCGGTATAGAGGTGGCGCGCTCGCTGTTGAACCTGAAGCATAGCGGGCTGGTCGAAGAGATCACCCAACGGCCCGGCGCCCTCAGGCGTCTGTTTGGCGCGAAGACGCTCGTTCTGGTGGGGCCGACCGAAGCCGGGGCAGCCCAGGACGCGGTGCCCGAGCAGGTCTCAGGCGCAACGGTGGGCGCGAAGATCGACCTGGGGCAGCCGGAGAGTTCAAACACCGCCCCCGTGCGCGACGCTCAGCACGCCCCGCTGCCTGCAGAGCAACCCCTCGTCCCTTGATCCTACTCGGCCCGCTTGCTGCGCACTCCAGCCGCTCTTTCCCTGCGCAGCGAAAGTCAGGAGCCCGCCCTTCGTGTCCGCCGCGCCGCTCCATGCTGCGTCAGGACCGAAGGTCGCGTATGGGCTTATTCTGTTGAAAAACTCTGCCACGCGAAAATCATCTCAGAAATTCGGAACGCTGTTCTTCCCATAGGTCAACTGGAAAACGCTGTTTGTTGAGGCGTGTCTTCACGGGATGATATTCCGGCGGAGCGGCCCGTTCGGGCGAGCAGGTGAGTTTTTCAACAGAATAGGCTAGATCCGCCAGTTCGCCGCGCCCGGCGCGAATGGCCGGATAGGACCACTTCTCATGCTTCAACCAATCGCCAGAACCCATATTTTCGTCCGTGATCCTGCTTGAGCATTTCAAGGAACTGCGCGTGTGTGGGCAGGTCGCCATAATCCTCGATGGCGGCATCGCAGGACTGAGATTCGGCCAGATGGCGCGCCGCGTAGCGATAGCGTTTGGACTTTCCGCCCGCCAGGGTGTCCAGAACCATCGCGCGACGCATCAGCGTGGCGGCGAGCGGGTGCTCGACATCGAGCGCCTCCGCCGCGGTCGTCAGGGTGTGATACGAATCCCCGTTCAGATCCGCAGCGCGAGCCACGACGAGCCGGGCCGCGCGTTCGTGCGACGGCCAGTCGACGAGGAAGCTGATCGCCGCACCCAGATGCGGATAGGCTTCTGCGAAGTCCAGCGCGGCCTCTTCGGCCTCGATGTCGTCGAAATCCGGCAGCAGCTTCAGATACTTCCGAAGGCAGGGTGCGCTAAGGGTCTGCTCGAACGTGGCCCACAGATGCGCCTTCAGGTCCTCCGTCTTGCCCTGCTTTTCAAGGCATTCTTCATAGACCGCGTCGAGATCATAGCGGAACACCCGGAAGGACGTGTCGTCTTCGGCGGCGCGGGCGCGGGTGACGATGTCGAAGGCCTCGTCGACGCGCCCCGCATCCAGCAATCGGCGCGCGACGTCGGGGGCGATGGTGCCATAGGTCAGCTGTTCCTCGGAATATCGGGCCATGTAGGCGTCGACATCACCCTGGGCATCCGCGACGTCCGCCAGAATGATCGACCGGGTCGCCTGCCGGTTGCGCCGCGCGCTTTCTTCGGCGGAAGACCTGATGCCGTAGCCCCGGTATTGCGCAAGCTCATGTTCGGTCGGCGGCGCGTCAGCCCAGGCTTCGGTGATCTCTTTGAGATGCTCGAGCCCTTCCTGGCCGAGCGCCTCGGCCGTCGCCGAAATGATCCCGTCGAACTCGCCGTAGCCCGCATCGGCGACCGCGTCGAGAATACGTTCGGCCAGGGCGGTGCCGTCCGTGGAAATGGCGGGCGATATCGTCGCGATCAACTCGACCGCGTCGCTCATGACGCCGCCGACCGCGCCGTTGCTGTCATCTGTGCGTTCATAAATCGAGGAGGCAAGCTGCAGGAAAGACCAGAGCAGCTCAAACGCCTCGTTCGCATCCTGTGGGGCGACCGTGGTTTCGATCAGTCCCAGCAGCCCACCGAGATCCTTTACCAGCGCCCTTTGCTTGCGCCAATCGACGAAGCTCGTCGAGCGGCGCAGCGAGGCGAAGCGTTTGCGGAGATCGGCGGCAACTTCCCCCGGGCCCTGGGCGGCACTGAGTTCCATCCTCGCACGGCGCTGCAGGGGGGCGCTTCCCTGAACCAGGTCCATGACCAGTGCGGCGAGCTTCTCCGCCCCCAGCGTCTCGAGATTGGCTTGGTTCAGGGTCTTCTTGGACATGGAGATACTCAGGGCTTCTTCAGTGCTGTGGGTGCCGCGGACAATGTCGCAGACCTAGTCGCGCGACAAGCACGAATGGCCGGGTTCCAAGGGGCCGCCCGAGGAGGCCTATGGGAAGACCGGTGCAGGTTGCGGCGATAGGTTTTGCTCGCAGCGGTGTCTGCTTCGATCACGTAGACGGCCAGTACCGCGACATCGAGGATGTCGACATCTGGGAGCCGGCCTTTGCCACCTGGTTGCGAGCGGCTGAAGCCGGGCTTGACTTTCACGCCGCCGCTCACCATCCCGGCCGGTCGTCCCCTTTCGCTGGCACTATCGCCTTGATCTGATCACGCAGCGCATTCGGCAGCTGGGTGAAGAACACCTCATCCAGAGGCAGATGAGGTAACTTCTCGGCGATAAGCTTCACCACCGCGAGAGCCTGCGCGGCATCGCGCCCCTTCTTCGCCGGGTCGCGATCCTCGCGGGTCGAAAGCCAGAACTTGTGCGCCGCCCAGTAGCGCGGATCTGGACAACGGATTGGCGCGGGATAACCGCGCTCATCGACCACGATGGTGTCGACCGCAGGTGCGTTCACGAGCCATTGCAGGCCGATGTTAGGGGTTCCGACAAGATCGCCCGCCTGTCCCGACTCCGCGCCGGGCATTTTCTTCCAGGCAGGACGCGGCTTGGGGCGGATCAGTTCGACCATGTAACCCTCCGCATTTGTCAGCCGATAGTCCCGCGGATTGCGCGAGGTGAAGCTCGCGTCGATCCGGCTTTTGATCATCTCGGCAAGACCGATCAAGCGGCGCTCATCGGTGAGCAGGCGCAGCCTGTTTCGGTCATCGTGAAGCAGATCGGTATCACTGGTGGCCGTCGCCCCCACCTCGAATCTGACACCTGCCAACGCTTCGTAAGCATAAAGCGCATTCGTGCCCACAACCCGGATCCTGCTTTGCCGGCTGTGGAGGCGCAACTCACGCAGGATCCGCGCCGCCACAACGGGCAGGCGCCCATCTCTGAGGCCCCGCAGGATTGCTGCTTGCTTGTCCAGAGAGTCTTGCAAACGCTGAAGTCGCGCCCGATTTTCTTCGCGCCCGTCCTTGAAGCGGGCGAGTTGCTCTTCCGTTTGCTCTGACCTGGGGCCAAGGCTCTTCCCGGCACCTCCGACGCGGCGGTAGAGATAATCCTTACCGTCTCGCGCCTCGAACCCCATACTCCCGAGAAAGCTGTGACGCCGCATATCCTCGGCGTCGATCCAGGCTTCCCAAGCCTGCGAAAGGTTAACCCGGCTTATTCACCGAACCCTCCTCCGAGGGCGTTTCTGGTCGGTTTCGCTGCGCGGATAGGGCTCTGTCTGGGGCTCTGGGCGGGGTCTTGCGATGATTGGTGTGGTGGTCGCCGCCCTTGGGTCTGTTTTCGGCGGTTTCCTGAGGCGCGCGTGCCTCTCTTGCGCATGACAGCGGGCCGCCCCCAGGCGGTTTCTGGTTCCCGGGCGGTCCGATGTCGGGCAGCTACGGGTCGGCCCAATGCAGCGCGAGGAGCCTGGGCCAGAGCACGGACCAGAAGGGGGCCGCTGCCGAGGAGAGCGCCAGCACCATCCTGCGCCCCGAGATCACCAGACGCGCGCCGGCGCGCAGCACCCGCTCGCGTAGGCGGCGCAGGCTCCAGCCCGTCCCGGTCGCCTTTGCCATGGCCCGGCGGGCGATGTGCATGACCTCATATGCGAGACAGGCGATCAGCAGCCGGGCCTCGTTGCAGGCAAAGGCGTCAATGGCCGGCGTTGCCGCTTTTGGCGTCTTGCCCCGCCAATGCGATTTCGCCCGGTTGGTCGACGAGAGCGCCGGGGCCAGCACGTCCTTCAACTCGCCCATGTGGCCTTCGGCCTTGCCGCGTTCGCGGTAGTGCGCCAGCACCTCGTGGCGTGTCTGTCGGGTCCAGTGGCGCGAGGTGACCAGGAAGAAGCGGTCGAGCAGCAGATCCTCCGCGCGCTCCTTCACCACCAGGATCACCCGCCGGCGCCTGTCCCAGCTCTCGGCCTGATAGCGCAGCTCGTAGAGCCACATCCGCGGCTCCAGCGGCCTGCGCCCGGGCGGGCGCTTCATGTAGGGCTCGGCCATCCGGTCCAGCACGGGATTGGCGCGCAGGCGGGAGACGTAGTCGATCCCGCGCGCGTCGAGCCCGGCCAGAAGCGTTGCGGACGGGAAGCCCGCGTCGATGCGCACCATGGCGACCTCGCACAGGCTCGTCTGTGCCCGGTCCACCACATCGAGGATGACATCGAGCGCCCCATCCGCGGTGCCGACATTGCCGGCCCTGAGGCGGGCATCCAGCATGTCACCGGTCTCGGCAATCGAGGTGATCAAAGGGTGATAGATGCGGGCCGCGTAGTGGCCATTCCATTCGGCCTTCGGCTGGTGGCCATGAACTTCGATCGGCGCGCTGTCGACATCGAGCGTGATCCGCCTGGCGCGCTTGCCGCCGCGCTCTGCCCGGATGCCGCGCCCGGCCATCTCGAGAACCGCCTCGCGCAGCACCTGCAGATTGCCGGGCTCGGCCATCAGTGCCGTGAACCGCGACAAGGTCGGCTGCGACGCCAGACCGCCGCCGTCCGCGAGCGGCGTCAGACCCGCCGCGGAACTGGCCGCCAGCCGGAACGCCGGGTCGTGGCGCAGGGCATCCGCGTCGTCATGGTCGCGCCAACCTTGCGCGGCAAGCAACACGCAGGTGCGGATCAGCGACGCCAGGTCATGCGTCACATCCTCCTGGCGGCGAGGGTCCCTCATCCGGGAGGTCATCCAGCCCACGATCCCGCTGCGCTCGAGGATCTCTCGCAGCACCACCACACCGGGATCCCCCGTCAGCCGATCGGCCCGGCTTTCGATCCGAAGCGAACGGTTGAACCCGGGCGTGACCGGCTGTAGCGTTTCACCCATGCGTGCGTCCGATGCTGCCGAAGGTCTTTGTTTAGCAGCTTGATTCTAAAGCACATTCAGGCGCACGCAACCAATCTAGCTCGATTTCGGTGAATAAGCCGGGCTAACCCCATTCATGCCGCCCGTGGCCAGCGCCGCGGTGTTGTCGGAGTCCTGATCGTTCTGAGGCGCCTTGGATCGCTTCATCTCGACGGTGAAGGTGGTTCCCGGCCCCGGGTTCTTGCGATAGTCGATCGTGGCGCCATGGGCTGCCAGGATCTGCTCGGAAATGGCCATGCCCAGGCCAGAGCCTCCGACTTGCCTTTTGTCGGAGGCATCCACTTGACTGAACTGATCGAAGACGGTGGCGCGATCCGCCTCCGAAAGGCCAATGCCGGTATCGATCACCAGAATGCGGGCCGACCGCTCGTCGGTCTCCAGCCGTATTGTGACCGTGTCGCCCGCATGCGAAAATTTCGCCGCGTTTGACAGCAGGTTGGCCATGACCTGATTCAGGCGGTGCCGATCTGCCTGCACGAAGACCGGGTTCGAAGGAAGCTCGGTGTGGAAATTCACCTTGAATTCGGCGCCATAGGGTGAGTTCATCTCGATGGCGGCATTGAGGAATTCGCCAAGTTCAAGCGGCTCGATTTCAAGCTTCATCTTGCCACTCTCGATTTTCTGCAGGTCGAGAACGTCATTGATCAGCAGCGAAAGCCGTCGGCAGTTCGCTTCGGCGATCGCCAAGGTGGAATCGACCCGCGGCGGAAGCTTACCCAGCATGCCGGACCGGGCCAGGATGACGGCTCCGTTGATGGAGGTCATCGGCGTGCGCAGCTCATGGCTCATGGTCGAGAGAAACTCTGACTTCTTCCTGTAGGCGGTTTCGACCTTCTCGTGTTCTTGGCGCAGGTTTTCGATCTGCTCCAGCTGCCGCTGGTAAAGGTGCATGAAGATCCGGGCGCATTCGATCATGAAGTACAGAAAGAAGATATTGGTAAAGAGATGCATCCACGCCGGTGACGACAGCGCGGCGCCCGTATGAACGATGTCCCAGGCCGGAATAAAAAGGAAGGTCGTGCCATAGAAAACCATCTTGATCTTCAACAAGCTGATCAGCTGATGCGAGTTCATGGCCGCGAAGAGCGACGCGGCAAACAATATGAAAAAGGCCATGTAGTGTATGCCCGGACCTTCGATCGCGCTGATCCACAGCACGATGATGCAGATCGTGCCGGAGTTCAGCGCGCCGCCAATCAGTACATGCATCCGAGCGCGCGATTGTGTGATGAGATCGAAGGTCTTCGTGTGCAAGACCTTCCGAAAAGTGCGAAGGTCAAAGACTTCCGAGATGGAGAAGAGCGCAAGCGCGATGAGTGCCAACCGGGTGTCGATATAATAGGCGCCGATTGCGATACCCGCGCCGTAGATCAACATGCGCTGCCAGAACAGCGCCATCCCGACGGTCGCGTAATCCCGCAACCGATCTGACAACTGCGCGTCGGGCCTCTTGGGCCGCAGCGAGTCTGTCGTCCTGTTCAAAGCACGCGGATGCTCCATCACTTCAAGCCTCATCCCCTTGGCACTAATTGACTTAGATGGTCCGATGCGGCGCGTTTCAGGTCCGCATTGCCTCACGACGAGCAACTTTTGAAAGAAACATTTGTCTAGTCTGCCAATTTATCGGTGCTCTTGGGCTTCACTATGCGGTTTTTGCGGATTTTCTGAGGCAAGCCCAAAGCCCCAAATGCTGGCGCAGCCTGTTTCCTGTGTGCCTGTTTCGCGTGATGGAAGGCACGGATTTCACGTGATCCCGGGCGCGAAGGAGGGGCGGACAGCCGCGCCTCCGTCAGCACCTCTAATCGACGCGAGACCGCCGACTTCAACAGCCCAGACCCCGGCGCTGCCGAGACCCCGTCTTCCGTTCTGTCCCACCTGCCTGATTGATTTCGGGGATAATGTCGGTCACCCAAATCCTGTCAGGCACGGCGACCTCGAATTGCCGGTCCAGCGCGTTATCAGCGACCTCCGCTGCAGCTGAAAGCGCGCGGAAGGCTGCTGCGATGGATGCTGCCATCAAAGCCCGCTTTAAAGCGTTGGAGAATGATCCAGCACTTCGCGGCAAGCGCGAAGCCAAAGAACTACGCGGGCGCTACGGCTTGGGTTTCGTCGACCCTGAGCATTATCGGCGTGTGATCAAGCTGTTGAAGCAAATTGATGGCGGAAAGCGCATGGAGCCTGAGGACATTGCCTGGCTTATGACTGAATCCGTGGATTGCTGGACCGATGAGATTCAGGAGACCTATCATCGACTTGAAGCGGGGGCGCTCGCGGAAGAATGGAGGCGCAACGGCGACCTCTGGGCGGCCGTAAATGCACGCGGCCATTGGCGTAAGGCTGACAAGCCGCTGGAAGCGCTGAAGATCACAGATGAAGGGCTGAAGCGGAATGGGTCTGCACCAAAGATCCGCTCTGCTTTATGTACGACGCGCGGCGGGGCGATGCGAGATCTTGGACGGCTTGCCGAGGCCGAGGTGATGGGGCGCGATGCGCATGATTTGGCACCAAAGGACTTCAGGCCCTGCACCTTGCTCGGAGCGCTCGCGATGCAGCGTGCGGATTTCCAGTCAGGGCAGGAATGGTTCCAAAAGGCAGAAGGGCTTGGAGCGGATCTTCATGCCATTGATCAGGATCTGCGCAGCGTAATGGTCAGTGTGGCAAGTGAAGTGAGAGAGGGACTATGCTCCTTTCTGCTTTCGCAGGATCCACAGCGATACGCGTGGGCTCGTCGATGGATCGGCTCCTCTGATCCGGACGGAAAACACGCGATCAAGGGCGACAAACGCACCGCAAACGGAACTGCCAAGCACAAGCGATGACGCGAGGGGGCAGTGCCGCTCTGCCTAGGTCACGGTCGTCATTTCATGCGCCATGACGCCCCCTTCACGGTCTTGCCGTCCAGATCCACATCCGCCCCCGCCACGATCCGCGCGAACAGCCCCATGTCGAGGTTGCGCCCGGTCAGGATCGTGGCCATCGGCCCCGGTGCCGCCGCGTCCAGCTTGCCTGCCAGTAGCGCGGCAATGCCGACGACGCTGGCGCCTTCGGCCACCAGCCGGTCCTGATAGAAGACCGCCTGCAGGGCGCGGTAGATCTCCTCTTCGGTGACAAGGACCACCGCGTCAAGCAGATCGCGGCAGAGTGAGAAGCTAAGCCGGTTCTCCAGCCCGATGCCGCCGCCCAGACTGTCGGCGAGGCTTGCGACCTCCCTCACCTCGACCGGGTGGCCGGCGGAAATCGAGGCCGCCATCGCAGCACCCCGGTCCATCGAGATGCCGATCACCCGGATCGCGGGCTTGATCGCCTTCGCCGCCAGCGCCACCCCGGCGGCCAGCCCGCCGCCCGACAGCGGCACCAGAAGCGTGGCGATGTCAGGCCGGGCCTCCAGCATCTCCAGCGCGATCGTCCCCTGCCCCGCGATCACCCGGGGATCGTCGAAGGGCGGGATTTCGATCAGCCCTTCCTCGGCCACCAGGCGGGTTGCCTCGACCTGCGCGTCGTCCTGACTGTGGCCGGTGATCCGCGCCTCACCGCCCAAGCCCAGGATGCCCGCGACTTTGGCCTCGGGCACCAGCGACGACAGACACACCACTGCCCGAAGGCCGCGCCGCGCCGCCGCATAGGCGACCGACCGGCCATGGTTGCCGGTCGAACAGCAGACGACCCCCGCCGCGCCCTCGGGCACCGAGGCCACCGCATTGGCCGCGCCGCGCAGCTTGAAGGCGCCGGTGGGCTGGGCGATTTCCAGCTTCAGCAGGAAATCGGCGCCCAGCTTAGCGGCCAGATAGGGCGAGGGCACCAGCGGCGTGCGCGCGGCGATGCCCGAAATTGCCTGCCTTGCGGCAAGAACATCGGCAAGGCTAAGCCCCGCGGCCTGGGGTGTCATCAATCGGCCTCCGTCACCGCACGCAGGAACTGCTGTGTGCGTTTTTCCTTGGGATTGCCGAAGATCTCGTCCGGCGTTCCCTGTTCGCGGATGCGGCCCTGATCGAAAAAGCAGACCCGGTCGGAAATCTCGCGCGCAAAGCGCATCTCGTGCGTCACCATCAGCATGGTCAGATCATGTGCCTCGGCCAGATGGCGGATGACGTTCAGCACCTCGCCCACCAACTCGGGGTCGAGCGCCGATGTGGGTTCATCGAACAGCATCACCTTGGGCCGCATCGCCAGCGCCCGAGCGATCCCCACCCGCTGCTGCTGCCCGCCCGAAAGCTGGTTGGGGAACTTGTGGGCATGTTCCGTCAGCCCCACGAGTTCCAGCAATTCATCCGCCCGCTCCTTCGCCGCGACCTTGGACAGGCCCAGCACGACGCGTGGCGCCTCGGTCAGGTTGCGCAGCACGGTCATGTGGGGGAACAGGTTGAAGCTCTGGAACACCATGCCAAGCTGGGTGCGCATCTTGCGCAGATGGGCCTCGGACGCGGGCACCAACCGCTCACCCTTCTTCTCGTGCCAGAGCGGCTGTCCGCCCACATAGACGACCCCGCTGGTCACATCCTCCAGCGTCATCAGGATGCGAAGCACCGTGGACTTGCCAGAGCCGGAGGGACCGATGATCGTCACCTTTTCGCCCTTGGCGACCTCGAAATCGAGGTCCTTGAGCACGTTGAAGGCGCCAAAGCTCTTTTCGACCTTGTCGAAACGAATGATCGGTTCACTCATCTGAGTGCGAGCCCCCTCTTGGGAAGTTTCACGTCGACCCAGCGCACGATGCCAGAGGCGATCAGCGTCAGGATCATGTAGAGTCCGCCCACCATCGACAGCGGGACGAGGTAATCGAAGGTCTGGTCGCCGATGATCTTGGCGACGTTGAGCATCTCGAGCACGGTGACGACCGAAAGCACCGGCACATCCTTCATGATCGACACCATGTAGTTGCCCAGTGCCGGCACCACGCGCGGCACCGCCTGAGGCAGCACGATATGGGTGAACGTGCGCCTGCCCGGCAGGTCCAGCGCCTTGGCGGCCTCGATTTGGCCGTGGTCGACCGCCTCGATCCCGGCGCGGTAGACCTCGGACATGTAAGCCGAATACTGGATCCCGAGGGCCAGCGCACCGGTCAGGAAGGCAGGCAGGACGATGCCGTAATCCGGAAGCACATAATAGAGGAAGAAAAGCTGCACCAGCAGCGGCGTATCGCGGATGAATTCGGTGACGAACATCGCGGGCCAGCGGACGATGCGCAAGCGCGCGCCCTTGAGCACCGCAAGGCCCAGCCCGATCACCATGGCGACGAAGAAGCCCAGGATCGAGGCCTCGATCGTCACCCACATGCCGATCAGCAGCATCGGCAGGATCGAAACCGCGAAGGCCAGCTCGCCATGCGAGGTATCCCAGTGAAGGCCGAACAGCATCCGCTACCTCCGCGCGCCGCGCCAGCGGCCGACATTGGCCTCCAGCAGGCGCATCAGTACCGACAACACCAGCGCCATGCCGAAATACATCAGCAGGACGATCGTGTAGACGGTGGTGGAATCCTGATAGTAATTGCGCAGCTGTTCGGCCTTGAAGGCCAGATCGCCGAGGCTGATCAGCGAGGCAAGCGCCGTGTCCTTGAGGTTTTGCACCGCAAGGTTGGAAAAGCTCGGCATCATCTCTGGGATCGCCTGCGGCAGCGCCACGCGCCAGAGGGTATGGCGATAGGTGAAGTTCATCGCTTTCGCCGCTTCGTATTGCTGCTTGCTGACCGCCTGGATCGCACCGCGCACCACCTCGGCCCCATAGGCGCCGATATTGAGGCCCAGAGCCAGCACCCCGGCGGCAACCGGTGGCAGGCGCAGATTGATGCCGATCGCGTCGCCCATGATCGGCAGCGCGAAATACAGCCAGAAAAGCTGCACCAGCAGCGAGGTGCCGCGAAAGACCTCGATATAGGTGATCGACAGCCACCGAACCCCGCGAACCGGCGAGAGCTTACCGATCCCGGCGGCGAACGACAGGAACGCGCCCAGGATCGTCGACCAGAAGGTGAGCTGCACCGTGACCCAGGCGCCCTGCGACAACGGGCCGAGATACTGCGTCCAGGTCATGGCGCGGAACTCCGGTTGGCGAAATGAAAGAAAGAGGGCGCCCGCGGCATGCGCGCGGACGCCTCAGTCAGCTTATTTGCAAAGCTCTTTGGTCGTCTTCTTGCCGGACCCCTGGATGTCGGCCTCGGTGAAGCCATAGCCCGACAGGATCTTCTTCCACTGATCGGTCTTCTTGAAGGCGACGAGTTCCTTGTCGAAGGCGTTGCGCAGGCTGGTCGACTTCTTGTTGAAGGTGAAACCGCCCCAGCTACGCTGCTCCTTGCCGTCGATCACCGGGTCCTTGAAGTTGTCCGCGACCTGCACCTTGGGGCTTTTCTTGGCCAGTTCGCTGGCGGTGAGCCCGGTGGCGGCATAGGCGTTCGCCCGACCCGTCGCGACGGTCGAGATCGCGTCGGAATTCGAGGCGATGGTGACGATATTCGATTGCGGCACGCCCAGCTTCTGCATCATCTGCAACTCGTCGGCACCCGCCATCACCGCGACCTTCATCCCCTCCTTCTTGAAGTCGGCATAGGAATGCACGCCGTCGGGATTGCCCGTCTTGACCAGCAACCCCTCGCCATACGAGGTGTTGGGATCGGAATAGAGCACCTTCTCGCAGCGCTCGGGCCGGATCGCCATCTCGGCTGCGGTCATGTCGAAGCGGTTGGCCAGAAGCCCCGGGATCAGCGACGAGAAGTTGGTCACGACCCATTGGATCTGGTCGGGCTTGATGCCCATCCTGCCCAGCACAGCCTTGGCCACGTCCGGCCCGGCGCCATTGGCGTTGCCGCTGGGATCGACGAATCCGTAGGGGATTTCGTTCGCGACGGCGATGCGGATATAGCCGCGCTCCTTGATCTGCTTCAGCGTCACGGCACCGGCCGCGCCTACGCCCAGAAGGCTGATCGCGACCACTCCGGCGACACCTTTGAGGAAAGTCCGTCTCATCTTGGCTCAACTCCCTTGTTTCTGTGTTCGAGTCTCGTTTTCCGAAAGCTGTACACAACTCGAAATGGTTTGCAATCTTGCGCTGCCATAACGACCGCATTATTTAGTATATCTATGTGGAGCCAGCATACGTTGTGCACAAATCCTCAGAGTTCATCCTTCCGGAGACATCATGACCGCCCAGACCCCATCTTTCTCCGCGGCGGAATATTCCCGCCGTCTGGCCAAGGTTCGCACAGCGATGGCGGCGCAGGAGCTCGACCTGCTATTCGTCGAGGATCCGTCGAACATGCATTGGATGACGGGCTATGACGGCTGGTCCTTCTACGTCCATCAGGGCGTCATCGTGCTGCCCGACGCCGATCCGATCTGGTGGGGCCGGCGGCAGGATGCGAACGGCGCATTCCGCACCGTCTGGATGGCCGACGAAAGGGTGCACTTCTATGCCGACAATTATGTTCAGTCGACCGAACGCCACCCGATGCAGGACCTTGCCCGCCTGATCCGCGACACGGTGGGCGATAAGGCCCGGATCGGCCTGGAGCTTGAGAATTACTATTTCTCCGCCAAGGCGTATCTGACGCTGCGCGAGGATCTGCCGGGGGCGGATCTTCAGGACGCGACCGCGCTGGTGAACCGCGCCCGCGGGGTCAAGAGCGCCGAGGAAATAGCCTTCATGCGCAAGGCCGCGCGGATCTCGGAGAAGATCATCGACGGTCTGGTCGAGCGCGCCCGCCCCGGCCTGCCCAAGAACGAGCTGGTCGCCGAGGCCTATGGCGACGCGATCCGCGGCGCAGATGGCGAATGGGGCGACTACCCCGCGATCGTGCCTCTGATGCCCACGGGAAAGGATGCCTCCGCTCCGCACCTGACATGGGACGGACGGCCCCTGCCCGCGCAAACCGCCACGTTCTTCGAAATCTCGGGCTGCTTCCGACGCTATCATGCCCCGCTCTGCCGCACCGTCTTCCTCGGCACCCCGCCGGACGACCTGAAACGCGCCGAGGCGGCGCTGGTCGAAGGACTCGAGGCCGGGCTCGACGCCGCCCGCGCCGGCAACCGCGCCTGCGACATCGCCGAGGCGCTGGCCGCGCCGCTGACCCGGGCGGGCATCGACCGGGCGGCGCGCTGCGGCTATCCGGTGGGCCTTTCCTATCCGCCGGACTGGGGCGAGCGGACAATTTCGCTCCGCTCCGAGGACCAATCAGTGCTGGAGCCGGGCATGACCTTCCACTTCATGCCGGGCCTCTGGATGGACGATTGGGGGCTGGAGATCACCGAAACAATCCTGATCCGCGAAAGCGGCGCTGCCGAATGCCTTTGCGACCGGCCGCGCAGGATGTTCGTGAAGGATTGATCGTGGGGCGGACCGCAAATTGCTTGATCGCCGCGGCCCGCCCGCGCAACCTTGGCCCGGGCGGGCCACGGCGGCACGCCTGAAGCAGAGAGGCACGGTATAAGCAACCCCAAGGACCCGCAGACCAGCCCCGCGCGCGAACGCTACGCGCTGCTCTGCGACACGCTCCGCGACCGTATCTGCCTGCTCGATTACCCGCCCGGCACCCGGCTGAGCGAGGAGGCGCTGGCCAGCGAATTCGGCATCAGCCGCACACCGCTGCGGCGGGTGCTGGGCTGGCTCGAATCCCAGGGACTGCTGGTTTCGGTCCAAGGGGTCGGCACGATCGTCACCGATGTCGAGCTGGAAGAGCTGGCGCAGGTCTATCAGTTGCGGATGGAACTGGCCGACCTGATCGGCAAGCTCTCGCCCCTGCCGCCCGATGCAGAGACCGTCGCGCTGATGCGCAGCCTGCGCCAGCGCGGGCAGAAGCTGGCGGCCGAACCCGATACACGCAGCTTCGCGCGGCTGAATATCGAGTTCTTCCATGCGCTGATGCGCTGCTCGGGCAATGCACCGCTGCGCGAGATTTCAGAGCGGCTCTACTACCAGACCACCCGGATCTGGCTGAAGTCGATCTCGCATCTCGACCTCGCCGAGGAGGTCGCGATCTTCGCCGACGAGATCAACGACGTTTGCACCGCGGTCGAACTGGGCGACATCATGGCTGCCGCCAGCATCCGCCGCGCCCATATCTCGATGAGCTTCTGGCGCCTCGGCCAGAACGGCGGCGGCCCCGCAGAATGAGGGGCGGCGCCAGATCGCCCGCCCGGGGCCACGTCCCATTTTCGCCCGAGACGCGCCGCAGGGGGACTGTCGGACAGATGCGAACCCGTCTCCCCCACGGCAGCCGAGCTGACCCGTATTCGGCATAGAGGCCGCGCCACTCGGCGAGAGCGGCGGGGCGCGGTTCGTAGTTGGCGTGGCGCTTCGCGAGTACCCGTCCCCGAGGTCGCGGGATAAATCCGTCCGGGGATAGGGGACGCGCGGCTGTCAGCCGAATTGGGCAACGGCGTCTGTCGAAATTGCCATCGCACATCAGGCGGGACCGACTCCAGGGCCGGTCTTGTCCTCAAAACAATTGCAAGGGCGCGTGCCGGGGCTGGACGCCGCGGCCCCGGGCGCGCAAGGATCGCGGCAACAGACCCTGCCCGAGCCGCCCCATGCCCGCAGACCCTCGAATGACCGCCGCGGATGTGGCCAAGGCGATCGGCATCGCGCTGATCTGGGGCATGGGCTTTGTCGTCGCCAAGTCAGGAACCGAGACCTTCCCGCCGATCCTGTTGCAGGCGCTGCGCTTCGTCGTCACGTCGGTGGCGCTCGTTTGGTTTCTTCCCCGACCTGCGGGCAACATGCGCTGGCTGCTCATCGCCACCTTCGTCGGCGCGACCGTGCAATACGCGTTGACCTTCACCGGTCTCACCGGGCTCAGCGCCGGGGTCGCCGCGCTTGTCGTGCAGACCGAGGTGCCGTTTCTCGTGCTTCTCGGGGCGCTGGTCATGGGCGAGCGCCCGACCCGCCGCAAATGGGTCGGCATCGGCATCGCCTTCGCCGGTGTCGCGGTGATCACCGGCATCGGGCATCTTCAGGGATCGCTCGGCTCGATCCTTCTGGTGTTGGGGGGGGCCTTCACCTGGGCCATGGGCCAGGTGCTGGTGCGCAAGATCCGCGGGCTGAACGGCCTTGCCGTCACCGGCTGGATCGCGGTTCTCGCGGTGCCCCAGCTTTTCGTGGCGTCGTTTCTGTTCGAGTCCGGTCAGCGCGCGGCGATCGTTTCGGCCGGGCCGTCTGTCTGGTTCGCGGTCCTCTATCTTGGCCTTGTCATGCAGGCGCTCGGCTACGCGTGGTGGAATTTCCTCCTCATCCGACATGAAGTCGGCAAGGTGGCACCCTTCCTGCTGCTGCTGCCGATCTTCGCCGTGCTCGGCGGGGTTGTCTTTCTTGGCGAAGCGCTGGTCCCGTCGCGGCTGATCGGCGGGGCGATCATTCTTGCCGGGGTTGCCCTGATCAGCACGGACAAGGGCAGAGCGCTGCCCGCGCCGGTCGCGGTCGAACCCGCCTAGATGTTCAGTCCCGACATCTGGTGGATCGGGTTGAGGTTGAAACTGTCCGGTTCCGAAGTCCTGATCTTGCAGATGCATTCGTATGGCATGAGGCCGCCGGGTGTCTTGAGCCTGCGGGCGAAGTTGCAAGTGCCATGAAGTCGGCGAGGTGCGTGCGTCGCTGAGGGCCTTCCTCACCCGCCCGATCGAGGGGGATTGGCCCTGTCTGTGGATCGACGCGACCTACCTCGAGGTCCGGCGCGGCGGGCGGCACGAGGTTCTGGGCCTGGAAATAGGCACCTCCGGGGCCAAGCCGATCTGGACCGAGTTCCTGCGCAAGCTGACGCGCCGGGGGCGGCGCGGGGCCAATCTGGTCATCAGCGACGCCCACGATGGCCTCAAGGCTGACGTCTCAAAGGTTCTTTGCCCCACCTGGCGGCGGTGCCTAGTCCACTTCCAGCGAAATGCCCTCGCCCAGCCTCGCCAGTTTGCGGAGCATGTCGATCATGACGGCCAGACGAGGGTGGCGAAGATCGTCTTGTTGCCGGGTGCGGCCCGCGCGGCCCGTCCGGCGCCGCGATGGTCGCGCGAAGTCACGCGAAAACACGTATCTGTGATGCAGGTTTAAACTGAACAGTTCAGTTTTACATTCCTGTCACGAACCGACGAGACGCACCCGGAAACGGGAAGGGGATAGACCCGGTCTCATCGGTTCCCGATCGATAACCCCGGGATGCGGCAGATGCTGCATCCATAATAAGAGAGTCACATTCGTCTGGCCAAACCCGGCCTGGCGGTCGCATCAGCCCAGCGTTTCGAAAATGAGATAGCGTCTTCGCGCAGATCCTCAAGGATCGGCACCGAAGTCGGTTTGCCCGTTTCCGACCCGCTCAGCCGCGCCGACAGGACCCGCGCCAGATGCTGTGAAGGAAAGGAAGAAAAGATGGCTACCCGTCTGACGAAAATCGCCGCGATCGCTCTTGTCTCGCTGACCGCCGCCGCGCCGATGGCGATGGCCTATGGCGTGGCATCCGATGCCAGCGCGAACCCTCTGTCGGTCTCGGTCGAGGCCCTGACCCCGCAGCCGGACCTGGCCTATCTGCCGGTCAGCGCCGCTGATGCGCAAGGCTCGGCCGGCGTGGTCAAAGTCGCCGAACTGGGCGCAGAGCCGCGGATGCCCTTCGCGCAGCAATCCACCGGCCCAATCGCTGGCAGCACCCATGTCGTGGTGACCGGCAACCTGACGGTGAACCCCGCGACCGCGCACTAAGCGCCACTTGCGACGCATATTCTGGGGGGCGGCTTCAGGGCCGCCCCCCAGCCATGAGGGGGCATCCACGCCATCAACAGCGGCCCTCCGCACCGAATAACCGCAACGTTTCTTTTACTTTCTAGTGTTCTCGGTAACGCCTAACCAAGCTCTTGAGTCGTCATTGCGTCATCAATCAGGAGTTTGGATACATGCTTAAAAGAGCCACGCTTTTTGCCGTTACCCTGGCGATAGCCCCGGCCGCCTACGCAAGCAGTAACACCACTGTCCTCGGCGCGACGGCAAACCAACCGAAAGGTCCTGGTCACGGTCAGGTATTGTTCATTGACCCGGCGACCCGGACGGCCAGCAGTGCGAGTTTCGCGAAGGCCGGAACACTTGCGGGCAACAGCTTCTATGCCGGGTATGACGCCGCCACGAAAACCATCTTTGTTCCATCGCCCGTCGGACGCGTCACCGTCCTGAATGAGAAAACCGGCCATCGCGTCGGAACGTTCTCGACCATCAAGGGCGCCCGGGTCGCGGATGTTCTGGGGCAAAAGAAACTTCTTATGGTGCTGTCGGGAAAATCATTGGCGGCCTACTCGCTGCCAGGCCACACCCCTCTGTTCACCATACCGGTTGGGGGCAATGCGCTTGCGACAAACCGTTCGGAAACGAAATTGTTTGTCGGCGGAAATATGGACAGGAAAATCACCATTGTTGATATTCCTTCCGGCCGGATCGCCGGAACATACCCTGTTGCCGGATCTGGCGATCTTCTCATGGCCCGGGGAAATCTGTTTTCAGCGGATATCAAGACCGGCGTCATGAGCGTGGTCAATACCGCGACGGGCAAGGTGACACGGATAAAGACCCCGGAGGTCGATCCTCATTTTTCCTATGCGGCAATACCGCATGCGACCGCAGGCTTCATGCAGCTTGCGAAATCCCCGGACCAACAGGTTGTCTATAGCGCGGGTTTTTCCGGTCATATCCTGAAGTTCTCGGCCGAGCACCCGAAATACCTTGGAGAGATCCCGGTCCGGGCGGGTGAAGGTATGAGCAAGCTCAGTGGGTTGGCCATCGTTCAGGGCGGCAAGGATGCCTTGGTAACGGTCGAGAACCGTCATGAGGCGGCATTGGTTGATCTGAAAAACGGAAAAATCCTTCATGTGTTCAAGGGCGATTCAAGCAATCGCTGGGTCGTGGCCCGCAGCTAGCGACCGCGTCACCCCGGACCCTTCTCCACGGGCGGTTCGGGGCAGTTGCGCCCTTGGGCCTGCTTTTCAGCGGGTTCCGGGGGCGGGCGGCCCCCCCTGCGCATGCGGGCGGCCATCCCAAGGCGGTGCGGATGAGGTGAACGGCCCGTCTGCGCCTTGAATTCGCGGTGCAACGGTGCAAGTCCTCGCATGCAATCCATTTCCGCGGAGCCCGGATGCGACTGTTTCTGCTGATCCTCGTCACCATGATCGCCTTCGCGGCGAATTCCGTGCTTACCCGGATGGGCCTTGCCGAGGGGCGCATCGGCCCGGCGGCGTTCAGCGCGATACGGCTTGCCTCGGCGGCGCTGGCGCTGTCCTTGCTGGTGATCTCGCGCGGGCGGAAGCTGCCGCTTGCAACCCCGGGGCGGTGGCGGGGCGTTCTGGCGCTGGCCGTCTATGTGCTGGGGTTTTCCTTCGCCTATGTGTGGCTTTCGGCCGGGGTGGGCGCGCTGATATTGTTCGGCGCGGTCCAGATCACGATGTTCTCCGCCGCCCTGCGGGCAGGAGAGCAGATGCCCCCGCAGCGTCTGATCGGGGCGGCGGTGGCCTTCGCCGGGCTGGTCTGGCTGATGTGGCCGGCGGGGCATGCCACGCCTGATCTGGCGGGCTCTTTTCTGATGGCCGCCGCGGGCATCGCCTGGGGCGCCTATTCGATCCTGGGCCGGGGCGCCAGCGAACCCGAGGCAGACACCGCCGCGAATTTCCTGCTGGCCACGCCGTTCGGGCTCGCCGCGCTTCCCCTTGCGGTGGGCGCGCCGCTGACCCCGACGGGGGTGGGCCTGGCGCTGGCCTCTGGCGTGGTGACATCGGGGCTGGGATATGTGCTGTGGTATCATGTGCTGCCGCAGCTTCGGGCCTCGACCGCGGCGATCGCGCAGCTTGGGGTTCCGATCCTTGCCACCGCCGGCGGGGTTGCCCTTCTGGGCGAGGCGCTTAGCTGGCGCTTCGTGACCGCCACGGTTCTGGTGCTTGGGGGTATTGCGCTTTCGCTCCGCCGGCCGCGGCGTTTGCGGGATTAGCCTATGCCGCCGCTGACAAGACAAGCCGCTGTGCGCGATGGATAGGCAGGTTGTGCGCCTGAGGCTATGTGCGCCCGGGGCGGCTTTCTGATATGGAGTCCGAAGGCGGCGGTGATTTTGGCGGCCTTCGATTTCACGATTTGCATGACAGGCTTCGGGGCAGTCGCATCGTCCCTGGCCGTGGCGGAAAGGCAAGACCATGACCGAACCAACCAAACCCCTGCGCATCGACATCGTGTCGGATGTGATGTGCCCCTGGTGCGTCATCGGCTATCGCCAGCTGGCCGCCGCGCTGGAGGCGACCGGCACCGCGCATGAAATCCACTGGCACCCGTTTGAGCTGAACCCCAAGATGCCGCCCGAGGGCCAGAACCTGCGCGAGCATGTGGCCGAGAAATATGGCAGCACCCCCGAGCAGTCCGAGGAAAGCCGCGTCAGGATGACCGCCATCGGCGCAGAGGTGGGCTTTGCCTTTGGCTTTTCCGACGACATGCGGATGCACAACACCTTCAACACGCATCAGTTGCTGCATTGGGCGAACCTTTCGGGCCGGAAGCACGACCTGAAACAGGCCTTGTTCACCGCCCATTTCACCGAGCGGCGCAATCTGTCGGACGACGCCGTGCTGGCCGATGTGGCCGCCGGGATCGGGCTGGATCGCGCCGAGGCGCTGGCCGTTCTGGCCGACCAGAGATTTGCCGCGGATGTGCGGGCCGCTGAAAACCACTGGATCCGTCAGGGGATCCAGGGTGTTCCGGCCGTGGTCTTCGAAGGCCGCCACCTCGTCACCGGCGCGCAAGGGGTGGAGAATTACAAGAATATCCTCGACCAGCTTGCCAAGATGCCTGCCTGAGCAACGGCGCCCCATAGCGCATAAAGCTATGGGGCCCCCTGCCCGGCGATCAGCCGGCATGCTTGATCCGGCCCTTGGCGCGGGTCGCGGCGGCCTCGAGGGCCATGGCGAAGCCGAGGATGATATAGGTGATCAGCCCCACCTCGCGAAGGTCGAAATAGAAGCCGCTGGCCATGAAAAGATCGAACCCCACGCCCGAGGCGCCCGCGGCAGCGCCCATGGCCACGGCATTGGCGAAATTGATCTCGAACCGCAGGAACGTCCAGGAAAGCAGATAGCTGAACGAGGACGGGATGACGGCCTGAAACACGATCTGCCACCAGTTCGCGCCGCTTGCCTTGAGCGCCTCGATGACGCTGCGGTCGAGGTCTTCGAACGATTCCGCATAGGCCTTGGTCAGGTAGCTGATGGAATGGAAGGTCATGCCAACCACCGCCGCCGTGCTGCCAAGGCCGGCGGCCACGGCGAAGATCAGCACCCACAGGATCGTCGGCACCGCCCGAATGAGGGCGACCAGCGCCATGATGATCACGGTCACCGGCTTTGGCGACAGGTTCTGGGCGCCGAGAAGCCCCAGGAACAGGGCGATGATGCCGCCGAACAGCGTGGTCAGAAACGCCAGACCAAGGGTGATGACCACCTCTTCCAGCGCGCTGAGGAAGGACAGACGCGGCCCGCCGGGATGCAGGAAGATGATCTTCAGGTTGGCGAAGGTGTCGCGCACCGCCTCGGCCATGTCGATGCCACCGAAATCGAGCGTCGCCAGCGCATAGATCGTCGTCCCTGCCAGCCCCAGCAGCAGCAGACGGATGACAACCTTTTCCTTGCGCAGGGGCCTGCCCGGCAGGCGGGGCGTGGCTGGCCTGCCCGGGATCTGCTGCAAGGCCGTCACAGGATGATCCTTCTGACGTAGTTCGAGAACATCTCGATCACGATGATGGTGATCACGATCATGATCACCACCAGGCTGGCCTCGTGAAAATGGAAGCTCTTGTAATAGAGGTCGAAGGTGAAGCCGATGCCGGTGCCGGTCAGCAGGCCGACAAGGGTGGCGTCGCGGATGTTGGTGTCGATCATGAACAGTAGCCAGCTGACCATTTGCGGCAGGCATGACGGCAGCACCGCCTGAAAGATGATGGCGAAATACCCCGCGCCGGTGGCCCGCAGCGCCTCGACGGCATCGAGGCTGGCCTCGTCCACCGTTTCGATGAACGCACGGGTGAGAAAGCCGAACGAGCCGAAGAACAGCGCCAGATAGCCGGTCACCAGGCTCTGGCTGAAGGCCAGCATCAGGATCATCGCCCAGGCAACCAGCGGGATGTTGCGAAACACCGACGCCAGCCCCCTGACCAGAATGCTGGACAGCGCGTTGAAGCGCGTGGTGCGTGACCCGAGCATGGCCATGAAGGCCGCGAAGATCGCGGCAACCGTGGTCGCGGCGATCGACATCAGCACGGTCTGCCACAGCTTTTGCAGGATCTCCGGCAGCCGCGCCATGGCGTGGTGATCTGGGTAGAAATTGTGCGCCCCCCAGGCAAAGGCTTTGGCGATGCTGGTGAAGCCCGCGACCACGTCATATTGGGTGATGAGGATCGACCCTGCCGTCAGTGCCGCGACGGAAAGGAAGAACACCAGACCGTTGTTGAAGCGCCGCGCGAAGATGTCAGCTGGCATATTGTTCCCCAAGCTCGGCGGTCAGGCTGCGGGAATCCGCGCCGTAGATCTCGGATATCTTCTCGGGGGTCAGCTCCTCCGGGCGCCCGTCGAACACCAGCCGCCCGGCGTTGACGCCCAGAATGCGATCGGAATATTTGCAGGCGACATTCACCTGATGCAGGTTGACGATCAGGGCGATGTCCATCTCTTGCGAGAACCGTTTCAGCTGTTCCATGATATTGCGCGAGGCGTTGGGATCGAGCGAGGCGATCGGCTCGTCGCACAGGATCATCCGGGGGTCCTGCAACAGCGCCCGGGCGATGCCGACGCGCTGCTTCTGGCCGCCGCTCAGCCGGTCGCAGCGCTGGTAGAGATGGTCGCTCAGCCCCAGCGTCGCGATCACCTCGGTGGCCTGGCGCTTTTCTTCGCGGCTATAGTGGCCCGCGGCCCCCGCGAGGGTGGATTTGGCGCCGAGCCGGCCATGCAGCACGTTCTCGATCACCGTCAGCCGCTCGACAAGGTTGTAGTGCTGGAAGATCATGCCGATCTTGCTGCGCAGCCGCTTCAGGCTCTTGCGGTCAAGCAGGCCGACCGACGCGCCCTCGAAACTCACCTCGCCGCTGGTCGCCTCGATCATCCGGTTGATACAGCGCAGCAGGGTCGACTTGCCGGCCCCGGACGGGCCGATCACTGAGACGAACTCACCCTTTCGGATCGAGAAACTGATGCCGTCCAGCGCCGGTTTTCCCGCGTCGTAGCGTTTGACGAGCTGGCTGACCTCCAGCAACGGGCGTCCGGGCAGCAACGGGCGTCCGGGAAATTGCGAAACCTGTGTCATCCACCATTCCTCGAACGGGCAAAGCCAAAGCCGGTATCGGGGCCCGGCGGGTGCCGGACCCCAAAAGGGTTGCGGGATTACTGGATCCCCAGAACCTTGCGCATCGGGTCGTACCAGGCGTCGGTGACCTTCACGAAGCGGGCGGGGCGCTGGAAATCCGACCCTTTGGCACCGGCGGGGGCAAAGATCTTGGGATCATTGGCCACCGCGTCCGAGGTCAGGACATTCGTGATCTGGGCCATGGTCTTGTCGCTCAGATAGGCGCTGTTGACCTCGAAGGGCGGGTTCAGCACCGGGATCGACTTGATGATGACGAATTCCTTGCCTCCGAGGGCGGAAAACGGCGCAGCGGCGTCTTTCTTGATGGCATAGACCGCGCCGGCGGTGTTGTCGGTCCCCGAGACCAGCTTGACATAGGGCGCCACCAGAAAGTCGCAGACCGCCGCCACATCGGCATGTCCGGTCAGCGCATTGACCAGCGACAGCTGGTGCGACCCGCCGAACATCACCTTCGAGAAGAAATGCCCCGACCCGCCCTGCGCCAGATCTTCCTTGGTCAGGGTCTTCCATTTGGCCTGCTTGTCGAAAGTGCTCAGAATGGCCGCCGCGGGCATGTTGAAGCCCGACGTCGAGCTTGCCGACACGAAGGACATCCGCTTGCCGACGATATCGCCGATGCCGAAATGGCCATCGGTCTCATATTGCGCCTCATTGCCCTTCTTGACCACGAAGCGGCTGTAATACAGCGCATCCTTCAGGGTGCCGGAGGGCCCGGAATTGACCACCAGCGGAATGACCTTGGGGTTGCGGGCATGCGAGGTCAGGTATTCGTTCGCCCCGAACCAGCCGATCTGGGCCTGACCGTTTTCCAGCGCGGCAATGGCGATCGCATAGTCGGTGGTAAGCTTGTTGACCACCTTCTTGCCGGTTGCCTCGGAGATGACCTTGGCGATCTCGTCGCGCATTCCGGCCTGACCGTCCGACGAGTCGTTGGGCAGCCAGGCGATGGTCAGCGTATCGGGTTCCTTGGCCGACGCGGCGCTGGCCGAGGAGGCGGCCAGGATGCCGCCGCCAAGGGAGAAGGCCAGCGCCAGAGCGCTTGCCGTGAGAATATGCTTGCCATACATTGTGAAGGCTCCTGCAGGGTTGATCGGTAAGAGGATCAGGGATTGATGCGCAGTTGAATCCGGTCGGCGCGAAACCGGGTCAGGGCGTATTCGAGCGGGGTTCCATCCCGTTCGCATACATTGACGCTTTTGACCCGCAGCACGGGCTGGTTCTTCGGCATGCTCAGCAATGAGGCATCGTCGCCCTGCGGGAGCATCGCACTGATCAGGCTTTCGACCCGCTGCAGCCGGCGCTGGTAGCGCTCGCCGAGATGTTCATGCAGCGATCCGCCGTCATAGCCTGCGGGCAGTTCGGGAAAGACCGATTGCGGCAGGAAATGCGACACCACGCAGACCGGCCGGTCGTCGGCCAGTCGCAGGGTCTCGATCCAGATCGTGGGGCTATGCTCGGCCAGGCCCAGACGGGTTGCGACGCCGCCCCGGGCCGGAATCACCAGCTTGCGCAGGATCCGGCTGCCGGCCGTCATGCCAAGGGCTTCGAAGGCCTGGGTGAAACGGGTGCCGCGCCCAAGCATGTAATCCATCAGCCAGTCGAGCACGAAAGTCCCGGTGCCGTGGCGCCGCTCCAGCAGGCCGTCGGCGACCAGTTCGTCCACCGCCCGGCGCAGCGTGTGCCGGTTGACGCCAAAGCGCGCGGCCAGCTCGGTTTCCGAGGCCAGACTATCCCCCGGCGCCATGGTCGAGGCGATCTCTTCTCTGAGAAGCCGCGCGATCTGGCTGTAGATCGCTTCGCCGCCGGTTCGCTGCAATGCCGCAAGACTCATCTAGATGTCTCCATCAGGTATGAGCGGCAGGCTACCGAGCCGATATGATGGATTGATGACCCGGGGACGAAGATGCTGCGACGCCAGGGACGGCGGCATGGCCAATGCGGCGCGGGGTGTCGCGGGGCCGCTCTGGCGCCGTGATCAGGGCCGCCACGGGATGACGCCCGGCGGTAAACGGCGTGCGGCAAGGCTTACAAGGCCCATCAGCGCGACGGTGACCCCCACCGTCAGCATCGCCATCGCGGCGGCCAGCGTGGTCGCGCCGCCGTCTTCGTAATTGAAGATCGTCGTGCCGACCGTTTCGGTCCCCGTCGACCACAGCAGGGACGAAACCGTCACCTCGTTATAGGCCGTCAGAAACACCAGAATTGCCCCCGAGGCCGCCGCCGGGGCGATCATAGGAACCAGAATGCGGCGAAATCGCTGCCCGAAGCCCGCGCCTGACACCCGCGCGGCCGCATCGAGGCTTTCGTCGATCTGCGCCGCCGCCGCGGCAACGGGTTTCAGCGCGATCGAGAAGAACGCCGTGAGATAGGCCAGAAAGATGATTGCCAGCGTGTTGTAAAGCGACAGGTGCAGGATCGGCAGGGGCCTCAGGAAGGCAAGGATGAACGCGATCGAGATGACGATCCCGGGGACGGCATAGGTGATCTCGCCCAGCGTCACGATGGCCGAGGTGATGCTGCGCGGCACCGGGCTGCGGCGCCCGACCAGAAACACCGACAGCAGCATTGCCGCCAGCGCCAGTGTCACCCCCGCGCCGCCCGCCGCGAGGGTGCTGTTGACGAAGGCCCGCAGTGTCGCCTGCTGACGAAACAGAACCTCGGTGTAGTTCGACAGGGTGATGGTCGATGCGTTCAGCGCGACTCCATAGGTCGGCACCAAGGAGGTCGAAAGCAACGCGGTAAGCGGCACCACGACGGTCAGCACGATGTAGAGCAGGATCACCGCCTCGACGACCGGGCGCAGCCGCCCGAGGCGAAATGAAATGGGCGCCTGCAGCCGCCCCGGCAGGCGCGCGCCGATACGCCGCTGCAATGCCATCTGGATCAGCACAGCGGCAATCGCGACGATCCCCAGCAGCGCCGACAGCGTCGCCACATCGCCCAGCATCGAGGGGCCAAAGCTGGACAGCCTCTGCCAGATCAGCACTGGCAACGTGATGTAGCGCCCCGGAATGCCCAGAAGCGCCGGAATGCCGAAATTGCCAAGCGTCGAGACGAAGGCAAGGGCATAGGCGGCGATCAGGGCCGGCGCGCTGATCGGCAGCAGCACCCGCGTCAGCGCCCTGCCCGGGCCCGCCCCCGCGATCCTTGCGGCATCGACCAGCGCGCGTGGCAGCCGCCGCAGCGCGGCAAGCATCACCAGAAACACCAGCGGCGCGTGTTGAATGGTCAGCAGCAGAATGACGCCGTCGCGCGAATAAAGCGGGTTCGTCGTCCCGATCGGCGGCGCCAGCCCGAGCGCCTTCAGCAGCACGCTGGCGGGGCCGGTCGCCTGAATCCAGGCAATCGCGGTGACATGCTGCGGGATCATCATCGGCAGGATCAGCGCGAAGACGATGGCCCCCTTGGCGCGCAGATCGCCCAACCCCAGCGCGAAGGCCAGCGCGGCGCCGATCAGCAGCGCGAACAGCCCGGACCACCCGGCGGTCTCGACACTGTGCCAAAGCGCGCGCCGCACCGTCGCATCCTGCAGCGCTGCGCGCAGCGGCGCGAGCGTCATCTGACCGCCCGCGCTAAGCGCGAGGCGGCCCAGAAGCCCGAGCGGAAAGGCAAACAGCACCGCCGACATGAGGGTCAGCGCGCCGAGGGTTGCCCACTCGCCGCGCTGCAGACGTATGGCCATCGCGGGTCAGCCGCCGAACATCGCCGCGAACTTCTTCAGATTTGCCGTGTTGTCCTTCAACGCCTGCGCGGGATCGAAGGGCAGCAGCTTGATCTGGCTGCGCGGCGGAAACCCCGGGGGCGGCGCGATGTTCGCATCGGCAGGCAGATAGCCCATCTTGGCCGCCAGCCTCTGACCAGCGGGGGAAAGCAGGAAGTTGACGAAGGCCTTGGCGGCGGGCACGTTCTTTGCCGTCTTCAGGATCGCGACCGGCTCGGTCACGGCGGTCAGCCCTTCGCTCGGGGCGACAAAGGCAACCGGCGCGCCCTTGGCCGCACCGCGCACCGGCAGGTAATCCACGACAAAGCCATACAGCTTTTCGCCGCTGGCAACCGCCTTGTAGGCCGCACCGTTGCCGCCCTGCGCCACCGCGCCCTGATCGGCCAGACCCTGGTAATACTTCCAGCCCAGTGCCGGATCGGCGGTGATGGCATCCAGCTGGATCGCCGCGGCCCCCGAATTCAGGGGCGAGGGCATCACGATCATGCCCTTGGCTTCCGGCTTCAGCAGATCCTTGTAGGACGTCGGCTTCATCGGCGCGCTGGTATTGTATATGATCCCGGTGGTGATCAGCTTGGTCGAGAAATAATAGCCCTGCGGATCCATCAGGCCCTTGGCGAAGCGCTTGGTGTCGGCCCCGGGATAGGCCATCAGCCGGCCTGCCTGTTTCAGCGATTGCATCGTCACCATATCGGCAATCAGCAGAACGTCGGGCTGCGGCGCGCCGGCGGCGAATTCGGCCCGCAGCTTGGCCATCATCTGGGTGGTTCCGTCCCGCACCCACTGCACCTTGACGGCGGGGTATTTCGCCTCGAAGGCGTCGACGGTCTTCTGCGCGTCGGCATTCGGCTGCGAGGTATACAGCACCAGCTTTCCGGCCACCTCGGCCTGCGCCGCCCCTGCCGTGAGGGCAAGGGCCAGGGCAACGGCTCCAAATCGCAACATGATCTCTCTCCTCTTCGATGGGACGACTACTTTGCCCCGGTGCTAGTCGCCTGAAGTGACAGCCGCGTGACGCGCCGCTTGGGCGGGCCTGTCACCATGCTGTTGCAAACTGCGCTTAGGCGGGAAGGGACCCGGCTGGATTGCCAAGATGCGCGACTTCGACCCGCACGAATATGCGACCGACACCGCCGACACCCCTGACGCCGCCGTGCGCATCGAGGGCGTTTCGCTGCGCCTTGGCCAGACCGAGGTGCTGCGCGGCATCGATCTGACGCTGAAGCCGGGGCGCGTCCTCGCCCTGCTGGGCCCCTCGGGCTGTGGCAAGACGACGGTGCTGCGCCTTGTTGCCGGCATGCTTGCGCCGGATCGCGGCCGGGTGACGATCCGCGGCGCCGTGGTCGCGGACGGTTCGTCGCGCCGCTTCGTGCCGCCCGAGCACCGGGGTCTGGGGATGGTCTTTCAGGACTACGCGCTCTGGCCGCATCTGAGCGTCGCCCACAACGTCAGCTTCCCGCTCGAGATGCAGCGCATCCCGGCCAAGCGGCGCGACGCGATGACCCATGCTGCCCTCGCGCGCGTCGGTCTTTCCGCGATGGCAAAGCGCCGGCCAGCGGATCTGTCGGGCGGCCAGCAACAGCGCGTGGCAATCGCCCGCGCGGTTGTCGGCGGGCCCGGTCTTGTGCTGTTCGATGAGCCGCTGTCAAACCTCGACCGCGAATTGCGCGAGGCGATGATCGACGAGATCGCCGGGCTGGTGGCCGATCTCGGCCTGACGGCGCTGTATGTGACCCATGATCACGCCGAGGCGTTTTCGCTGGCCCATGAGGTCGCCGTGATGCGCGCGGGCCGGATCGAGCAGATCGCCGCGCCCGAAGTGCTGGTGGACCGCCCCGCGACCCCCGATGTCGCCCGGTTCCTGCGCCTCGGTGCCCTTCTGCCGGTAGAGCGCGCGGCGCAGGGGTGGTGCATCGCCGGAGGTGCCGTGATCGCGCCGCATGATGCCGCCCCGGCAGGCAGCACGCAGGTCCTTCTTGCGGCACGGTTGCTGCGTGTCGGAGCGGCAGAAGACGGCGCGATCCATGCGCGGGTTCTGCGCTGCCTTTTCCGGGGCGACGCGCATCTGGCGACGGTGCGTCTTGCCGGCGGCGAAACCCTGCAGGTGCCGGTATCCCGGCGCCTTGATCCCGGTCAGGCGGTCGGATTGCGCATCGCCCCCAGCGCGCTGCGGTGGTTCCCCTGACTGGGCCGTCGCCCGCACCGCGGTCGGTCGGCATGTTTATGGCGCTGCGTTGCGCGCGGCCACATTGGCGACGCTGGGCCGAAATCTGGCGATCGCCGTTCTGCCCGGACCTTGGTGAACGGCCTTCCGGGGATGTCAGCCCCTGACCGGGCTGACGCCGTTCACCGGCAGCCGCACGCCATAGAGCGAGGTCGTGCCGCAGATATAGAGGTAGTTCAGCTTCGGCCCGCCGAAGCACAGGTTCGCCACCACCTCGGGCACCAGCACCTTGCCCAAAAGCGTGCCGTCCGGATGGTAGCAATGCACCCCGTCCGCGGCGCTGGTCCAGATCCGGCCCTCGGTGTCGAGCCGGAAACCGTCAAAGAGACCGTTTTCGCATGTGGCGAAGATCTCGCCGCCCTTCAGCGCGCCACCCGTGCCAACCTGGAAGCGGCGGATGTGGCGGGGGCCGTTCTCGACATGGCTGACGCCGGTGTCGGCGATGTAGAGCAGGCTTTCGTCGGGCGAGAAGGCCAGCCCGTTGGGCTGCACGAAGTCGTTCGCCACCACCTGCGGCGCACCGTCTTCGGGGCCGACGCGGTAGACGTGGTTCCCGTCCTGCTCGAGCACGCCCTTGTTGCCCTCATAGTCGCTTTCGCTGCCATAGACCGGATCGGTGAACCAGATAGAGCCGTCCGACTTTACCACCACGTCGTTGGGGCTGTTCAGCCGGCTGCCCTTGTGGCTGTCGGCGATCACCGTGATCGATCCGTCCAACTCGGTCCGGGTCACCCGCCGCGCGCCATGCTCGCAAGACACCAGCCGGCCCTGGCGGTCGACCGTATGCCCGTTCGCGTTGTTCGCGGGCTGGCGGAACACCGACACCGCGCCGCTGCATTCGTCCAGCCGCAGGATCCGGTCGTTGGGGATGTCGGACCACAGAAGATAGCGGCCCGCGGCGAACCAGACCGGCCCCTCCGCCCAGCGGCAGCCGGTGTAAAGCCTGTCGACCCCGGCGTTGGCCTTGTGAAGGGGGCGAAATCTGGGGTCGCGGATCTCGTAATGCTGTGCGGCCATGGGGATCTCCTGGCGTCAATCGGTGGGGCGCGCCTCACGCGCGTAGAGAAGCACCAGCGCAAGGATGATCACCCCGAAGACGACATCCTTGCCGGCCTGCCCGATCTGGGCGGTGGACAGCAGCGATTGCAGGATGACGACGATCAGCGCCCCGGCGATCGTGCCGACATAGCCGCCCGAGCCGCCCATCACATTGGTGCCGCCAATGATCACAGCCGCGATCGGGATCAGCAGGTAATCGTTGCCCATCCCCAGATAGGTCTGCGAGGCGTATCCGGTCAGCAGGATGCCCGCCAGCGCCGCGCCGAAACCCGAGACCATGAAGGCCCCAAGCACCACCTTGCGGCTGTCCACCCCCGACACGAACAGCGCGGTTTCGTTGTTGCCGATCGCGTAAAGGTAGCGCCCGAAGCGCGAGCGGCGCAGCACGACGACGGTGAAGACCGCCAAGAGCGCCCAGATGAGCGCCGCCGCGGGGATGCCGAAGATATTGCCCACCGCCATCTCGCGCACCACGGCGGGCACGTCGGATTTCGGCGGCTGGGCGTTGGTATAGACCAGCGACGCCCCTTGCAGCAGCGCATTCATCCCCAGTGTCCAGACCAGCGAATGCAGCCGGAAAACCGCAACCCCGACCGCGTTGATCGCGCCGATGACCAGCCCGCACAGCAGCGCGGCCCCCATCGCCAGCCAGACGGAATATCCGTCCGACGACAGCGTGGCCATCACCAGGGCCGAAAAGGTCAGGTTCCAGGGCACCGACAGGTCGATCTGCCCGATCAGGATCACCATTGTCTGCCCGATGGCGATGATCCCGATGAAGGCCGCGATCTGCAGCTGAGCGTGGATCCAGCGCCAGCTGGCAAGGCCGGGGTCGTAGACGAAGGCCGCGATCACCAGAAGCGCCAGCAAGGCATAGGCGACGGCCACCCCGTGGCGGGTGAAGTCCGACAGACGGCGGGCGAGCAAGTTGTCCATGGTCCTCCGGGTTCGGGTCTTGAGGTCAATTCTTGAGGATCGTCAGCCAGTTGCGGGTGCGCAGCGTCCAGAGGTTGCCGAACACCAGCACCACCATCAGGATGCCGCCCTGAAAGACGCTTTGATAGAATGGCGAGATGCCGGCGGCGAACAGCACGCTGATGATGATCGACAGGAAATAGGCCGCGATCACCGGGCCGGGCGCGACCCCGCGCCCGCCGCCCAGCAGCGCGCCGCCAAAGACCACCGCGGCGACCGAGTTCAGCGTATAGGAAGTGCCGATCGCGGCATCGCCCGATGTGGTCTGCGCGGTAAGGTATAGCCCGGCGGCGGCCGCGAAGACGCCGCCCATCACATAGGCCAGGATCAAGGTGCGCGGCACGTTGATCCCCGACATATGGGCACCGCCCGGGTTGTCGCCCACGGCCCGGATCGCGGTGCCCAGGCGCGAGCGCATCAACGGCGTCCAGACCGCGAACAGCATCACGAACAGCGCAACCATCGCATAGGGCAGATAGCCCCAGCCGCCGGTCAGGGCATTGGCGTAGAACGGCGGCACCAGGCCGCCCGGCTGTGGCCTCACCATCAGCGCCAGACCCGAAAAGATGTAAAGCGTGGCCAGCGTCACGATGATCGGCTGGATCCGCCCGTAGGCCACCAGCACCCCGTTGACCAGGCCCGCCCCCGCGCCCACCGCCAGCGTCAGCACGCAGACCGCAATGACCGAGGCCGGATGCGATCCCATGTAGGTGGCGGCGATGCAGTTGCTCAGGCTGACCACCGCGCCGACCGACAGATCGACGCCGCCGGTCAGCACCACGACAAGCTGCGCCAGCGCCGCCAGCGCCAGGGTGGTGCCCTGATTGGCCAGGATCTTCGCGCCGAAGGGCGACAGGATCAGCGGCTGGCGGATATAGTAGTAGATCAGCAGCAGCCCCAGCGCGACCACCGCCAGCACCGAGGTGTTGTAGCGTCTGAAGATCATGCTGGCACCTTCTCGGGTTTTGCGCCGTCCCCAAGCCCGAACGAGGCGGCCAGAATCTTCGGCTCGGTGATGTCGCGGCCTTCGAGGCTGCGCACCATCTGTCCGTCGTCCATCACCAGGACGCGGTGGCACAGGCCCGCAAGCTCGCTCGTTTCCGTCGTGTAGACGATCACGCCCTTGCCCGCGCGGGCGAGGCCGGCGATCAATTCGTAGAACGCGCGCTTGGTGCCCACGTCGATGCCGCGCGTCGGGTCATAGAACAGGAACACCTCGGCCCCGGTCGCCAGCCATTTCGCCAGCACCAGCTTTTGCTGATTGCCGCCCGAAAGCGACCGCGCCGGCTGTTCCATGCCGCCGACCTTGATTTCCAGCCGTGCGATCATCTGCGCCACGAACTGCCGCTCGCGCTTGAGCGAGACGAAGCCGAAGCGCCCGTAGGCGGGCAGGGTGGCCATCGAGACGTTCTCGCGCACGCTCATCGGCAGGACCAGACCCTCGGTCTTGCGGTCCTCGGGAATCAGGGCGATGCCGGCGCGCTTGGCGATCCAGGGTTTCGACAGCTTCGCGGGCTTGCCATGCAGCAGCACCCGGCCCGAAAGCCTGCGGTAGGCGCCGAACAGCGCCAGCAGCAATTCGCCCTGGCCCTGGCCTTCCAGCCCGGCGATGCCCAGCACCTCGCCGCCGCGCAGCCGCAGCGATATGTCCCTGAGCCGGCTGCCATCGGACATCCGCTCGACTTCCAGCAGCACCGGGGCGCCGGCGGGAAGGGGGCTGCGTTCGGGAAAGGATTTCTCGACCCGCTGGCCAAGCATCATCTCGACGATCTCTTCGTCGGAACACTCCGCCGCGGCGACGGTGCCGACAAGGGCGCCGTTGCGAAACACGCTCATCCGGTCGACGAATTCGCGGGTCTCGGCCATCCGGTGCGAGATGAACACCACCGAGGTGCCACCGGCCTTCAATTTGCGCAGCAGCGCGAAA
The DNA here is from genome assembly GCF_900106675.1 of Allgaiera indica. Lineage (GTDB taxonomy): Bacteria > Pseudomonadota > Alphaproteobacteria > Rhodobacterales > Rhodobacteraceae > Acidimangrovimonas > Acidimangrovimonas indica. The sequence continues at coordinate 75,859 of NZ_FNOB01000014.1, read as the reverse complement.
AGCCGCTCTACCTCGGTCCGGCCCAATGCCGAGGTGCCCTCGTCAAGGATCAGCAGGCGCGGATCGCGTGACAGCGCCTTGAAGATCTCGACCAGCTGGCGGTCGGCCAGCGACAGATCGGACAGCATCGCGTCGGGGTTCAGGTGGTCGATACCGAGCCGGTCGAACAGCGCCCGCGCCGCCGCCCGCATCCGGCGCCCGCTGACCTGGCCCAGGCGGGTCAGCGGCTCATGCCCGATAAAGATGTTCTCGGCCACGGTCAGATGGGCAAAGAGCGAAAGTTCCTGAAACACCGTCGCCACACCCTGCGCGCCGGCGTCGGCGGGGCTGGAAAACGTCACCTCCTGCCCGTCGAAGAAGATCGTGCCGCTGTCGGGCGCCATCACGCCGCTGAGGATCTTCACCAGCGTCGACTTGCCGGCCCCGTTGGCGCCCAGAAGCGCGTGGATCTCGCCCCGGTCGCAGGCGAAATCGGCCGCGTTCAGCGCCTGGACGCCGCCGAAGCTTTTGGTGATCGCGCGCACCTCCAGAAGCGACCCCGCGCCAGTCGTTTCGGGTGTCATCCAAGTTCCCCCATACGCCGCCCCGATCGGCCGGGGCGGTGGTCTTGCAGTCGGACGGCGGGCGCCTCAGACCTTGATCTTGAGGATCTTCTCGGCCGTGAAGTTCAGGCCGCAGTCGCTGATCGAGATCGGCGTGAAGAAACTGTCGGGGAGGTTGGGGAAATAGTTCACCCCCGGCTTCAGCGTCGCGTTGGTCGCGGTCGGCTGCGGCGTCGCGATCGACTGTGGCAGCTTCTCGCCCTTCAGGATCGCCACCGCGACCTTGATCCCCAGCGCGCCCAGGGCCGGCGACTGGCCAATCGACAGCATCGGGAACTTGTCCTTGGCCGCCAGCGTGCGGAATCCGTTCTCGGCTTCGCCCGCGATCGGCGGCATCTTCAGCCCCGCCTGCTGGAAGGCGCGCACCACGCCGGTGTCTCCGCCTTCGCTCCAGACCGCGTCGAATTTGGTGCCCGAGGCCAGCGCGTTCGCCACCACCTTCTGCGCGGTGCCGTCATCCCACTTGCCGTAGACTTCGGTGATCTTGATGCCGGGATATTTCTTGAAGACCGCCTCGCCGCCCTTCATGCGTTCCTGATCGACGAAGGTGCCCGCGACGCCGCGCACGACGAGAATATTGCCCTTGTCGCCGGTCCTCTGGACCAGCCAGTTGGCCCATTTCTGGCCCATCTCGAACTGGTTCTGGTTGACCCAGACGGCCTTTTTGGTGGTCACCACGTTGTCGAAGGAAACCACCAGGATCCCGGCGGCGACCGCTTGGTCGATCACCGAGTTGAGGCCGGTGGGCGAGGCCGCGTCGAGCACGATCGCATCCACACCGGCAAGGATCATCTGGTTCATCTGCGCGATCTGCGCGCTGACGTCGTTGCCCGCGCTCGAAACCATGAATTCCTTGATATCGCGCTTGACCGCGGGCTCCTCGGTATAGGCCTTGGCGATCTGGATCATCTCCGTCCGCCACATGTTGCCGATGTAGGAATTCGACAGGGCGATCTTGTAGGGGCCCTGCTTCTTCTTCCACGCGAAGGTCTGGGTGCCGCTGTCCCAGGGCGAGAAGCATTCCCTAGCCCCCGCGATCGCCATGCCCGGCAGCGTGTCGTTCAGCGCGATCGCGGCGGCCCCCGCCAGGGTCGTTCGCAGAAAATCCCTTCGTTGCATGTTTTCCTCTCCCATTTGCGCGACCTCCTCGGCGCTTCTGCCGAGGCAGCCGTCCTCCATCTCCGCGAGAATTCTAGCCCCAACGTTGGCAATCCCGTGCCGGGCCGTGAGATCGTTACCGCAATGGTATACCAGATTTTCCCGATTATGGTATGCCAAAAATGGCGAGGCGTGAGGCTTTGTGCCGGAGGGCCAGGATCATTTCATCCGATACGGGCCGCGGCTGTCATGAACGGCTGCAGGGCCGATATCAGGCGACGGTCGCCGATGTCGGTGTGGCCGGGGTTCGGCAAGGAACCGGTCTTTCGCTGCCAGATCCGTCAACAGCTTCGGCGTCGCGACAGTCCCGCGCTTTTGCACGCCCTGTGGTGGCGTGATCGCGGGAAATCACGAACAAACACGCATCTGTGATGCATATTTAAACTGAACCGTTCAGTTTTACATATCTGTCACGAACCGACGGAACACGCCCGGAAACGGGCAGGGGATAATCCCGGTCCCATCGGTTCCAGATCGACAACCCCCGGGATGCGGCACAGCCCGCGCCCATAATAAGAAAGTCACATTCGTCTGGCCGGAACCGGCCTGACGGCCGCACCAGGGCAGTGCTCCGAAAACGATATAGCCTGTTCGCGCCGATCCTCAAGGACCGGTAGCGAAGCCGGCTTGTCTGTTTCCGATCTGCCCGGCCACGCCGGAAGGACCCGCCCAGACGCTGTGAAGGAAAGGAAGAAAAGATGGATATCCGTCTGACGAAAATCGCTGCAATCGCTCTTGTGTCGCTGACCGCCGCCGCACCGATGGCGATGGCCCATGGCGTGGCGACCGCTGCCGACGCGACCCCCATGTCGGTCTCGGTCGAGGCTCTGGCCCCGCAGCCCGATCTGGCCTTCCAGCCGGTCAGCGCCGCCGATACCCAAGGCACTGCGGGCGAGGTCAAGGTCGCCGAACTGGGCGCCGAGCCGCGGATGCCCTTCGCGCAGCAATACAACGGTCAAAGCGCGGGTAGCACCCATGTGGTGGTGACCGGCAATCTGCCGCTGAATGCCACGACGACGCGCTAAGCGCCGCTTGCGATCCACATTCAGGGCGGGGGTGCGGCACAAGGCCCGCATCCCCGCCTTCGGGCAATCGGGGCCATCGACGAAGCCCCTTTGACCGAATAATCGCAACATACCCCATACTTTTCCGTGAGCTAAGTACCGGCTATGCAAGCTCTCGTGTCGTCACAGCATCCTCAAGATGAAGCCGGGATAATTTTTGAATACATGCTCGACATTGCGGTGCCTTTTGCCGTCGCCTTGGCGATAGCCCCGGCCGCCTGGTCAACCGGTAACGCGATTGTCCTTGGCGCGGCGGCAAATGGATGGGGTCTTCTTCCCTAGCTGTCCACGTTTCCTTGGGATCGACCTTCGCCGCGCCGCGACCAGCATTCGGTTTGGTTGAAGCGAACAGCCCATCGGCACCTTGATCTCTTGGTGCAATGGTGCATGTCCTCGCGTGCTGTTCATTCCCTGGGAGTCCGGATGCGACTGTTCGCGCTGATCCTCGTCACCATGATCGCCTTCGCGGCGAATTCCGTGCTTACGCGGGTGGGCCTGGCCGAGGGGCGCATCGGCCCGGCCGCGTTCAGCGCGATACGGCTTGCCTCGGCGGCGCTGGCACTTTCGCTGCTGGTGATCTTGCGCGGGCGGAAGCTGCCGCTTGCAACCCCGGGGCGGTGGCGCGGCGTCGTGGCGCTGGCGATCTATGTGCTGGGGTTCTCCTTCGCCTATGTGTGGCTCTCGGCCGGGGTGGGGGCGCTGATCCTGTTCGGTGCGGTCCAGATCACGATGTTCTCTGCCGGCCTGCGGTCGGGCGAACGGATGCCTCCGCAGCGCCTGATCGGGGCGGCGGTGGCCTTTGCAGGGCTGATCTGGCTGATGTGGCCCGCGGGGCACGCCACGCCCGATCCGGCGGGCTCTTTGCTGATGGCCGCCGCGGGCATCGCCTGGGGCGCCTATTCGATCCTGGGCCGGGGCGCCAGCGAACCCGAGGCCGAGACCGCCGCGAATTTCCTGCTGGCCACGCCGTTCGGGATCGCCGCGCTTCCCCTTGCGGTGGGCGCGCCGCTGACCCCGACGGGGGTGGCGCTGGCGCTGGCCTCCGGCGTGGTGACATCGGGGTTGGGCTATGCGCTGTGGTATCATGTGCTGCCGCAGCTGCGGGCCTCGACCGCGGCGATCGCGCAGCTTGGCGTTCCGATCCTTGCCACCGCCGGCGGCGTGGCCCTGCTGGGCGAGGCGCTTAGCTGGCGCTTCGTGACCGCCACGGTCCTGGTGCTGGGGGGCATTGCGCTGTCGCTGCGTCCGTCGCGGCGTTCGCGGGATTAGCCTATGCCACCCCCGGCAAGACATGCCGCCGCCCCCCGACGGATAGGCAATTCGCGCCCCCGGCGCTATATTCGCACAGGGCGGCTTTCTGATATGACGCCCGAAGACGGCGGAGATCTCGGCCGCCTTCGATTTCACGATTTGCATGACGGGCTTTCGGGGGCGATCGCCTCGTCCCGGGCCAAGCGGAAAGGCTAGACTATGACCGAACCATCACAACCCTTGCGCATCGACATCGTGTCGGATGTTATGTGCCCCTGGTGCGTCATCGGCTACCGCCAGTTGGCCGCCGCGCTGGACGCGACGGGCACCGCGCATGAAATCCACTGGCATCCGTTCGAACTGAACCCCGATATGCCCCCCGAGGGCCAGAACCTGCGCGAGCATGTGGCCGAGAAGTACGGCTCCACGCCAGAGCAGTCTGAAGAAAGCCGGGTCAGGATGACCGCGATCGGCGCCGAGGTGGGCTTTGCCTTCGGCTTTTCCGACGACATGCGGATGCACAACACCTTCAACGCGCATCAATTGCTGCATTGGGCAAACCTGTCGGGCCGGATGCACGACCTGAAACAGGCCCTGTTCACCGCTCATTTCACCGAACGGCGCAATCTGTCGGACGATGCCGTGCTGGCCGATGTGGCGGCCGGGATCGGGCTGGACCGCGCCGAGGCGCTGGCGGTTCTGGCCGACCAGAGGTTCGCGGCCGAAGTGCGCGCCGCTGAAAATCACTGGATCCGTCAGGGTATCCGGGGTGTTCCCGCCGTTGTCTTTTCGCGCAGGCATCTGGTGACCGGCGCCCAGGGCGTGGAGAACTACAAGAATATCCTCGACCAGCTTGCCAAGATGCCCGCCTGACCGACGCCAGGGCCTGGAGCATTCCGCGCTCTCAGCTCCGCGCGGAGCTGGGGGCGCTCGGCAAGGCCAGCCTATGTATCGCCCATGTCATGCAGTGTCGCGCGGCGGGGCGCCGTCAGCGGGCGCTTGGCTGGCAAACGCCGGTTTCGGTCACCACGGCGCGCATCGGGATGTCATGCGGCTGCGGGTAGATGGTGGCGATCCGGCTTGCCGCCAGGCCGACACCATAGGCCCGCGCCCCGGGTCCCGCCACCGCCAGCGTGCGATCGAAATAGCCGCCGCCATAGCCAAGCCGGTAGCAGTCGGCATCATGTCCGACGACCGGGGAAATCAGGATATCGGGGGTCAGCCAGTCGCCCTCGGCGGGCACCGGAATGTTCCAGAACCCACGCGTCATCCGCACGCCCGGCGCCCAGGCGCGGAATCGCAGCGGCGCGGCCTTTTCGACCACAAGCGGCAAGGCCGCCACCGCCCCGCGCGCGATCAGCGTGGCCAGCCAGGGCCGCAGGTCCAGCTCCGACCGGATCGGCCAATAGGCCGACACGACCTTGCCCGCCACATCGCCGATCACCCGGTCAAGATGCGCGGCAATGGCCGCCGCCGCGGCCTCGCGCACAGCCAGCGGCAGGGCGGCGCGGGCGTCGAGAAGGCGGATACGCTCGGCCTTGCGCCAACGCGCCACGTCGCGGGCCTGCTGCGCATCGGGCTCGGCGGGCAGGCCGCCCTGGGACGGGTCCAGTTCATGCCAGAAACACGGCGGCGAGGCATAGCTGCCGCCAGACCCGCCATCGGCGATATCGTCGTCGTTCATTTGGTGCCTCCGATCCGCGAAGCCGCAGTCGGGGTTTGCCGCGCGCGGTCCGTGCCGGCCTCGGGCTGTTGCCCCGTTCGCGCCGGCGCGCGGTCCGCCGACAATCGTTTCAACACCCTCCCCTCGGCGTCCACGATCAGGCGCAGCCGCCGGTCGGCCGAGGTGAACGTCAGCCGGTGCCGGCCGGCGTCCTCGTCCTGCCCCTGTTCACAGACGCTGGTGATCGTGCCATTTCTGAACCCCTGCATCACCTCGTCCGGCGTCAGACGCAGGCCGGGGGCGATCTCTTCCGCGTCGACCTGAATGGTGCCGTTCTCGAACCCGATCATCTTTTTGCCCCGCTGCCGCCGTCTGACCTTGCGCGGCAAACCTGCACCCATCAATAGGCATTGACAATACCCATTTGACCTTGCGGTTCGCGCCGGGCGGCCTAGCTTTCCCCTGACGCAACCCGCTGCACCGACCACCGCAAGGAACCGACCGGCGTGACCGACATCCGCATCAAACGCGCATACCGCGCCGCCCGGGTGTCGGACGGGCAGCGCATTCTGGTCGACCGGCTCTGGCCGCGCGGGCTGGCCAGGGATCGCGCCCGTCTCTCGGCGTGGATGAAGGATCTGGCGCCCAGCGACGCGCTTCGCCGCTGGTTCAACCACGACCCTGCCAAATGGCCGGAGTTTCAGCGCCGCTATGGCGCCGAGCTGGACTTGCAGCCAGAGGCGCTTGGCGCGCTTCTGGCGCGGGTCGAGGAGGGCCCAGTCACGTTGATCTACGGCGCCAGGAACGAGCAGTTCAACAACGCCAAGGCCTTGCAAGGCTACCTTCTGAGGCGGATCGCGGCATTCGACTGACCGCGCGGGCCAACAGGGCCGGGACCGCCCGCGCCTTCGGGCAAGCGCGGGGTCACCCCCCCGACACGCCCGCTTCGGCAAAGGTCGCCATGCCGTCATGGGCCGCCAGCGCCGCGCGCAGCACCCCCAGCGCCACCGCCGCGCCCGAGCCCTCGCCCAGCCGCATCCCCAGGTCAAGCACCGCCTTCTTGCCAAGCACGCCAAGCAGGCGCCGGTGCCCGGGCTCGGCACTCGCGTGACCGACAAGGCAGTGGTCGAGCGCACCCGCATCCAGCGCATGCAGCACCGCCGCCGCCGCGGTGCAGATGAAACCATCAAGGATCACGGGAATCCGCGCCGCCCGCGCCGCCAGAACCGCACCGCAGATCGCCGCCTGCTCGCGCCCGCCGAAGGCCGCCAGCACCGCCAACGGATCGGCCAGCGCCGCCGCGTGCCGCGCAACGCCCGCCTCGATCACCCGCGCCTTGAGGCGCAGCCCCTCGCTGTCCGAACCGGCCCCCGGCCCGACCCATTCGTCCGCCGTGCCGCCGAACAGCGCCCGCGTCAGCGCCGCCGCGACGGTCGAGTTGCCAATCCCCATCTCCCCCAGGATCAGCACGTCCGCCCCGGGGTCGACGGCCTGGGCCCCGCGGGCCATCGCGTCCAGAACCTCGGCCTCGCGCATCGCCGGGCCCGCGCTGAAATCGGCGGTCGGGCGTTCAAGATCAAGCGCGATCACTGTCAGCTCGGCGCCGGAAGCACGGCAAAGCTGGTTGATGGCCGCGCCCCCGGCCTGGAAATTCGCCACCATCTGCGCCGTCACCTCCTGCGGGAAAGGGTTCACCCCCTGGGCACAGATCCCGTGGTTGCCGGCAAAGACCAACGCCTGAGCCTGTGCGATCCGGGGCCGCGCGACCCCATGCCAGCCGGCCATGAACACGGCCAGGTCTTCCAGCCGGCCCAGTGACCCCGGCGGCTTGGTCAGGCTGTCCTGACGCGCGCGGGCGGCCTTGATGGCCCCGGCGTCGGCGTCGGGCAGCGCCACGACGCGGTCGCGCAGATCGGAAAAGGAAGGGGCGGGAAAAAGCGGTTGGATCATGTCATTTCACCTTCATGGGCTGCCCGCGGCGACAAGGTCATCTTGTCGGCGATCCGGGCGATGGTTTGATGGATTGATGGCACTGGCCCGCGGCGCAGCGATACGCCCGGGCCAGCACGAAGTTGCCGAATGCTGCGGTGTCTTGGCTCAGGCCAGACGTGACGAAAGAAACGTCCCGTCCTCGATGGCGTCCTGGTCCCGCTGCAGCCGCGACAGCAGCGGCGCGTTCCGGTGATGGCCCTGCCAGCGATCGAAATGGATCAGATCGCCGATCGGCAGACGTTGCCGCCAGCCGCATTTCTCCAGTTCCGGCCGTTCATGGAAGCCCTTCACATGTCCGATGCAAAGATAGGCGACAGGGACGATATGCGCGGGAATGCCAAGCAGCTTGCGCAGGGCCGCATTGTCCAGGATCGAAACCCAGCCCAGACCCAAGCCTTCCGCGCGCGCCGCAAGCCAGAGATTCTGAACCGCGCAGACAGAGCTGAAGAGATCCATGAAAGGGATATGGGTGCGCCCGATGACCACCGGGCCCGCGCGTTCGCGATCGCAGGTCACGCAGATATTGATCGGCGATTCAAGGATGCCCTCCAGCTTCAGAGCGCGATAGGTTGCCTGTTTGCTGTCCTCGAACATCATCGCGGCTTCCGCGTTCGCCCGGTCAAACAGCGCGTGCACCTGTTCCTTCACGCTTCGGTCGCGGATCAGGATGAAATCCCACGGCTGCATGAACCCGACAGAGGGCGCATGGTGGGCCATCAGCAATATCCTGGACAATTGCGCCTGCGAAACCGGATCGGGCAGGAACTCGCCCCGAACGTCTCGTCGGCTCAGGATCGTACGGTAGACAGCTTCGCGGGCGGCGGCGTCCAACGCATCCGCCCGCCCCGGTTGGGGTTGGGTAATATCCATCTGTTTTCCCCTTCGATGGATCGTGACCACCGCATTCCAGACGGTCGCCTATCCCCTTCGGCCGGTCTTCTGACTTGGGCTCGTCTCCCTCCGGGCGCCTTCCCAGCTATGAAAGCCAGTGGCTGATGTCCGGCGGATCACCCTTACAGCGTTGGGCACGTCGCGGAGTTTCACCGCGTTCCCGATTCTCCCGCCGAAGCGGGCACCGAATGGTGCTGCGAGCGTAGGTATCCATGGCGTCCGGCACAACATCATTTTACGACCGGCTGCACGGCGATGGGCGGGGCGCTGCAACCGCGCCATTGCGCAGCGCACCGGTTTCGGATTGTCGTGGTCCCGGGCCATCCCCGTAGCCGCGAAGAAGCATGGGACATGACGAACGATCTTACAGCGGATACGACCTGTGATGTTCTGATCGCCGGGGGGGGCGTGGCGGCGCTATGTGCCGCGATCTCGGCGCGCGAGGCCGGCGCGTCGGTCATGATGGTGGAAAAGGCCTCGATCGACATGCGCGGCGGGAACACAAGGCATTCCAGAAACCTTCGCGTCGCGCATGACGGCGCAACGGTGCTGTCGCCCGGCACCTATGGCGCAGAGGAATATGCTTCGGATCTGTCACGGGCAGCCGGTGGCAAGGGGGACGAAACGCTGATCCGGGCGCTGGCGCGGGGGTCCGAGACGATCACCGACTGGTTGTCGGCGCGCGGCGTGGTGTTCGAAGCTTTCGGGCGTGGCCGCATTCCCTGGTCACGCAAGACCGCCTTCCTGCTGGGCGGGGGAAAAACCATGTTGAACGCCCTCTATGCCGCGGCCGAATGTCGTGGCGTGACCATTCGATATGGCGCGACCGTCAGCGACCTGACCGGCGACGGCGCGGCCAGGATCGTCCGTGGCGCGGCCTTCGAAACCGTGACGGCGAAAGCGGTGGTCGCCTGTAGCGGCGGATATCAGGCAAACTCGGATTGGCTGCGACGCGAACGCGGCGCCGCGACGGGCGGGCTGGTGAACCGAGGCACGCCGTTTGCAGAAGGCGAGGTCCTGCAATCGCTGCTGAACCTGGGTGCGCGATCCACCGGCGTGGCCGGGGCGTGCCATATGGTGGCGGTCGATGCGCGTTCTCCCCGCCACGATGGCGGGATCGTGACGCGGGTAAAGGATATCCCGCTGGGCATGGTCGTCGATCGCGCGGGGCGGCGGTTTCACGACGAAAGGGCCGACCCGGGACCACATCATTACGCGACCTGGGGAAACCTGATCGCCGAACGCCCCGACCAAAGGGCGACCCTGATCCTGGATGATGCCGCGATGCGCGCCCGCGCCCGCGCCCCGACACCATTCCCGGCCTGGAGGGCCGACACGATAGAGGAACTGGCGGCCGTGTTGCAGGTAGAGCCGGGCGTTTTGAAGCATTCCGCGCAGGAGTTCGGGCGCCTTGGAAGCCCGCCCTATTGGGCGCAGCCGCTCTGCCCCGGTGTGTCGTTCACCTGCCATGGCGTCGGGGTCGATGCCCGGGCACGCGTGATCCTGCGCGACGGACGCCCCAGCGATCATCTGTTCGCCGCGGGGATGATCATGGCCGCAGGCGTCCTTGGCACGGGCTATCTTTCCGGCGTCGGGATCACCATAGGCGCGGTATTCGGAAGGATCGCGGGAGAGGGCGCGGCCCGCCACGCACACAGCCGGGCGCCAGGAACCCTTCGCTAGCGCCTGGATCCCTGTTGACGCTGCGCCTCGACGATCAGCGCGGACAACCTGAAGGCACCATGAACCATCTTGGAATACGGCAGCAGCAGGAAGAATGTCAGAACGCTGCCCAGATGAAGGCCCAGAAACCAAGGCGCCAGCCGGCTGCCGGATGCGGCCCACAGCGCAAATCCGCTGGTGGGAAGAAGCAAAAGCAGCAAGATGAAGGCAAGTTCGCCACCCCAGACCCGTGCATCGCCAAGGCCTCGGTCCGCGCGCAGCTTGAGCAGCCCCAACCCGGCGGCGCCGAAGGAAAGAAGGACGCCCCCCGTGGCCCCCAGAAACTTTGGCGGGCTGGCCAGGCCATAGGGCGCGGGCAGGTGCATGGCATAATGCATGATCGCCCCGGCCATGGTCGCGGCGAAGCAAAGGAGGAAACCGGCCACCGTCGCCCAGTGCAGTTTGCGGCGAAGGTCTGAAAACCGGTCTTGGCGTTCGAAATTGCAGCCCTGGCCGTGGCCGCCCGACAGGTTATCCAGCCGCATCCCGCGGATCAGCGCGGTCCTGATGTGGCGCAGGCGTACCGGCCCGGCATCGACGCTGCGCAAATAGCGACGGATACCGCCAAGCACCAGCGCGATGGGCGCCAGGAATGCCGGCACGAAGACCGTCACCATCATGGCATGTGACATGTCACGATAAAGGCCACTGCCGCCCGCCTGGGGGTGGGGCTGGCCCAGCGACAAGATCGCCGCGATACCGAGGCCGAGAACCAGCGCCACAAGAAGCCCGCGGGTCTGAAACAGCCGCATCGGCCTTCTGAGCCAGATCATCCCGTCCCAGCTATCGCTGCGCACCTCGGCCAATATTGCCGGCAGGTTCACCCCGAACGCGTGCGGCGGCGCATATTGGCAGGAATAATAGCAGCCGCGGCAATTGTGGCACAGGCTGGCAAGCTGGGTCAGGTCTTCGTTCGCCAAGACCTGCGCGCGCCCGGCCGCGGGAAAGACATCGCAATAGCCGTCGCAATAGCCGCAGGCGCGGCAAAGCGTCAGCTGCCGGCGAAGCTCTTGTCGCCTGTCTTGCGGCGCGTCCATGCGGTTTCGTCCGCCCCCAACTGCCACGGCCCGGTGGGTGACGATCGGCCGGTCATCGGTCCTTCGCGCTCGGCCCGCAGCGCATCTTCCCCCCTGGCTGGGGGTCAACGCGCGCCCGTCTTGCCCGGCGACCTGTTTGGGCGCGTCGAACCCATTGGTCAACTTGTTCCCGCGGGTCGCGCCATCGCCGCCCAAAAGTTCATTCCTGCCGATTGACGGTTGAATTCAGCCCCTCTTCAGCGCCGTCGCCAGGGTCCTGTCGGCAGCCTTCGGCTGCCACCCTCTGCCCGCCGAACAGGCGCGCGCGATGTTGGCTTCAGCCTTGAAAAGGTTGGCGATTTTCTAGGTCTCGTGGCCTGCCATGCCGCAACCTGCGCCAGGGCTCAGGCCGTCGCATCACGCCGGATCGAACCCATTGGCGCGAAAATCACCGATCTGCGTCGCATCGAAACCGTTTTAGGTGAAACGATGGCGCATTGTTCGCGGAAGGGCGGGCCGGAATGCGCGGTCTCGCCGATGACAAGGGCGGAAAGATTGCAAGGCGCGGAAAATTGAAGGCCCGTGTGTTGATCGGCGGAAACGACTCCCCTAGGTGCCGGGGTGAACCGGGTGCATTCAGTTACTCCCTTCGATGCGAGGACTAGCCAGGCCTTCCACGGCCCCAGTCAAACGCTACCTGGACAGCTCCTTCACCGGCCACCAGAAACCCTGTTGCGATCGTCACGCGCCGTGACGGAACGCAATGAACCGAGGATAATCCGTCCGTGCTCGACCAGATCGCGCTGCGCGCCGAACTCGCTGATCACTACGATCTTTCGCCTTCCCTCAAGACCGCCGAAGCCACTGCCGACATCTACGCCCGCATGAGTCGGGTGGTTTCACCGCCGGACTGGGCGGTATTCGCGCCCTATGTCGCCGCGATCAACCGGCTGAAGGCAGAGCGAAACGCCGTGATCCTGGCCCACAATTACATGACGCCCGAGATCTATCACGGGGTCGCGGATGTCGTGGGCGACAGTCTGCAACTGGCGATCGAAGCAACCGAGGTCAACGCCGAGGTGATCGTCCAGTGCGGCGTGCATTTCATGGCCGAGACGGCGAAGATCCTGAACCCGGGCAAGACCGTGCTGATCCCCGACAGCGAGGCCGGCTGTTCGCTTGCCGAAAGCATCACCGCCGAAGGCATCGCCGAAATGCGCGCGAAATATCCGGGCGCGCCGGTCGTCAGCTATGTGAATACCACCGCCGAGGTGAAGGCCGCCTCGGACATCTGCTGCACCTCGTCCAATGCGGCGCAGATCGTCGCCGCGCAGGAAAGCGACACGGTCATCATGACGCCCGACCGATATCTGGCCCGAAACGTCGCCCGGCAGGTACCGGAGAAGCGCATCGTCTGGTGGGAAGGGGCCTGCGTCGTCCACGAACGCTTCACCGCGCAAGAGCTGCGCGAATTTCGCGAATGGAACCCGGGCACGCGCATCATCGCGCATCCCGAATGCCCCCCCGAAGTGGTCGCCGAGGCGGATTTCTCGGGCTCGACCAGCGGTATCATCGCCTATGTCCAGCACGAGCGCCCCGAGAAGGCGATGCTGGTGACCGAATGCTCCATGGCTTCGAACATCTCTGACGAACTGCCCGAGGTAGAGTTCATCGGCCCGTGCAACATGTGCCCCTACATGAAGAAGATCACGCTGGAAAAGATCCTCTGGTCGTTGCACTCGATGCAAGGCGCGGTCGAAGTCGATCCAGGCATCGCGGACCGGGCGCGTCTGGCGGTGCAGAGGATGATCGACCTCTCGCGCCGGTTGGCCGGATAAGCCCGATGCAGGTGATCGACACCCCTTGCGTCGTGATCGTCGGGGCGGGGCTGGGGGCAATCTACGCCGCGCTGAACCTTGCGCCGCGCCCGGTGCTGATGATCTCGCCCGAGCCGCTTGGCGAGGGGGCAAGTTCCGCCTGGGCGCAAGGCGGGATCGCCGCCGCGATGGACCCGCGCGACAGCGCCGCGGCCCACGCCCGCGACACCATCATCGCGGGCGCGGGCGCGGTCGACGCCGACGTGGCCGAAAGCGTCACGGCGGAAGCGCGGGCGCATATCCTGGAACTCACCGGCCTTGGCACGCCCTTCGACCGGACGGCGACCGATGATTACCTGCTTTCGCGCGAAGCCGCCCATTCCTTCGCCCGCGTCGTCCGGGTCCGCGGCGATCAGGCCGGGGCCGAAATCATGCGCAGCCTGATCGCGCAGCTTCGGCACGCGGCGCATGTCCAGGTGCTGGAAGGCGTGATGGCCACCGCGCTGCGGGTCGAACAGGGCGCGGTGACGGGCGTCGAGGTGGCGCGCTGCGGCCCCGGCCAGTCGGCCCCGTGCCTGATCCGCGGCGCGGCCTGCCTGTTGGCGGGCGGCGGCTCGGGCGGGCTTTATGCGTTGACGACCAATCCGCCGCGCATACGGGGCCAGGTCATCGGCATGGCCGCGCGCGCCGGCGCGGTGATCGCGGATGCCGAGTTCGTCCAGTTCCATCCCACCGCCATCGCCTGCGGCAGCGATCCGGCCCCGCTGGCCACCGAGGCGCTACGTGGCGAAGGGGCCATTCTGGTCAACCGGCAGGGCGAACGCTTCATGTGCGATCTGCATCCCGATGCCGAACTTGCGCCCCGCGACATCGTCGCCAGGGCGATCTATGCGCAGACCCAGGCGGGGCAAGCGCCCGCCCTTGACACCCGCGCGGCACTGGGGGCCAGGATTTTGTCCGACTTCCCGGCCGTGGCAAGGGCCTGCCGGGTCGCCGGGCTTGACCCGCTTCGCGATCCGATCCCGGTGGCCGCCGCCGCGCATTACCATATGGGCGGCATCGCGACCGACGCCGGGGGGCTGACCTCGCTTCCCGGCCTCTGGGCCTGTGGCGAGGCGGCCTCGACCGGGCTGCACGGCGCGAACCGGCTGGCATCCAACGGGCTGCTCGAAGCCTTGGTCTACGCCCGCCGCGCGGCCCGCGAAATCGATCGCGCCCTTGGCACGCGGCACGGCGCGGCGCCCGCAGTCGCCCTTCCCGAATTGCCTGCCGCCCCGGCGCCCGAACCCGCGCTGGTGGCGCGGCTGCGCCAAAGCATGACCGACGGCGCCGGCGTCATCCGCGACGCGGCCGGCCTGCGGCGCACGCTTGACGACATCGCCGAGGTGGAGGCCGCCCAACCCGATTGCGCCACGATGGGCAACATGACCGCGACCGCAACCCTCATCGCCGCCGCCGCCCTGAACCGAAGGGAAAGCCGGGGGGCGCATTACCGCTCGGACTTCCCCGAACCGGCCCAACCGCAAGGACAGCGCTCAGCCATGACCCTGGATGACGCGCAATCGCTGCGCACCCCCACCCGAATGGAGCCGTGATGACACAGCAAGCCCCCCTACCCGACCTGATCCTCGAACCGCTGGTTCGCGCCGCGCTGATGGAAGACCTTGGCACCTATGGCGACATCACCACCCGCACGGTGATCCCGGCCGGAACGCAATACATGGCGCGCCTTTGTGCGCGTGAGGCGGGCGTGATTTCGGGCCTGCGGGTTGCCGCCCTCGCCTTTCGCCTTGTCGACCCCGAGCTGCGGATCACGCCCCATGTCACGGACGGCAGCCGGATTGCGCCCGGTGACCTGTTGATGGAGATCGAGGGCGCGGCCGCTTCGATCCTTTCGGCCGAACGCGTGGCGCTGAACTTCGCCGGACGGCTCAGCGGCATCGCCACCCTGACCGCCGCCTTCGTGGCGCAAGCCGCGGGCACCCCGACCCGCATCACCTGCACCCGCAAGACCACCCCGGGCCTGCGGCTCGTCGAAAAGCAGGCGGTGCTGCATGGCGGCGGTTTCAATCACCGCTTCTCGCTTTCCGATGCGATCCTGATCAAGGACAACCACATCGCCGCCGCCGGGGGCATACGTCCGGTATTGCGCGCGGTAAAGGCCGGTGCCTCGCACATGATGCGCGCCGAGATCGAGGTTGACCGTCTCGACCAACTGGCCGAGGTGCTCGACGAGGGCGGCGCCGAGGTGGTTCTGCTCGACAACATGGACACGCCCACCCTGCGGCGGGCGGTGGCCATGACTGCGGGTCGGCTTACCCTGGAAGCCTCGGGCAACATGCGGCTGGAGCGCGTGGCCGAGGTTGCCGCGACCGGGGTCGATTACATCTCGTCCGGCGCGCTGACCCATTCGGCCAGAACGCTCGACATCGGGCTGGATTTCTAGGCTCCGGCCTTCGGTAACGGGGCGGTCCCAGGCAATTGGTTTAGCGCATGCGAGGCCCGCCGCCATGGTGCGGTTTTGAACATCTGGTCTTTCGAGGCCGTCCTTCTGACACTGCCGCCTTCGTCTGAGATCACCCGGGTGCATGCTTCGGTCCGTGGTCGGCGCGATGGCCGCCAACATGATGCTGGTTCAAATGCAATTCCGATGTGCCCATCTCATTGGCGTGCTCGATGTGGATCGGCAACCGTCCGGACCACGGCATCATCGGAACTGCGTCCCTGGGGGACCTCGAAGGCCTGCAGTCAGGCAGGCAACGGTTCGAAACTCAGTTTATCAGGCCGCACGGAGCACTGCGATTTCAGGTCGGAAGTCGGTGTCATCGACCCACATCCGGTGAAGGATCACTGCGATGCGTCGTGCCAGAGCGACCATGGCACGCTTTGCGCCACGGCGGCGAGCGACCTGCGCGGCCCATGTTCTCAGCCATGTCGATCGCCCGCGGTGCATCATGACGGTCGCGGCCTGGCACAGCGCACGGGCGTTGTTGATGGCGTTGTGGTATGAATCTTGATATTGGTGATCACCTCGACCGCGCGGTGATCAAGACAGGCCTGCTGCGCCGCCTTGACGATCTCCAGCAACTGGTCCAGCTCGCCGCGCATCGTCGTCTCCATCGCGCCGACCACGAAAGGCACATTGGCGTTTTTCACCACATCGATCGCGCGGTCGACAACCTCATAATTGTTGCCGGTCCGCACGCGCGGGATCACCTGAAAGGCAAGATAGGTTTCGACCCCCCGCGGCTGGTCGTCGTGCATGAGGTCTTCCTTCCCGTCCGAGATGGTGACCCGCGTCGACGGCGCGGTCCGGGTGTTGTCCTACTGCGTCACGGATCCCGGCGCCATGGCGGGTGTCGGCGTCGAAGGGGAAACGCGGCCCTCATCGTCCAAACTGGCCCCCGAACTGGGTTCCGAACTGGGCGCCAAGCCGCGCACCCGGGTCTGGCGCTGCGCGGCATACCATAGGTAGACCGCGAGACTTCCGATCACGATCGCGCCGCCGGCCAGCATCGCCGGCGTCGGCGCCACACCGATGCCTGCCCAGACCCAGATCGGGCCAAGGATGGTTTCAAGCAGCAGCAAGAGGCTCACGTTCGATGCCTGCGTGTAGCGCGGCGCCAGCGAAAGCGAGAAGAACGATACCGGCAGAATCAGCCCGCCGGAAAGCGCGATGGCCCAGAGGTGGCCGCCCGCCATCGCCCTAGGCCCGATCCACGCCAGGCTGAAAAGACCGGCCAGCATGGCGCCGACCGCCACCATCAGCAGGATCGGCAGTTGTGTGCGGCGACGGATGGTGACGAAGCTGAGCGCAAGGCTCAACGCCACGCCCAGCCCGGCCGCGGCCCCCAACAGCGGGCTGCCCCCGGCCCCGCCCGGCGACGCCCCGAACACCGCGATGCCGATACCGGCCAGCACCGCCACGATCGTCGCCCAGGTCGACCAATGCGTCCCCTCGCCCAGCAGCATCCGGGACAGGAGGGCGGAAAAGATCGGCGTCGTCGCGACGCTGAACAGCACCACGGGAACCGGCGCCACCGCGATGCCGATCGCGAAGAGCGACAGGTTGAAGAACTGGCAGACCACGACCAACATGCCCGCCCCGCAGGCGATGGCGCGCAGATCGCCGCGCAGATGCCGCCGCCGGAAGATCAGCCATGCCGACAGAAGCGTCGCGCCCATCAGCAGCCCGCGCCAGGCAGTCATCTCGGCACCGCCCATCGCCGACCACCGCATGAGCAGCGTATCGGGGGTGATCGCCAGCGCCCCGAAAAGGCCAAGGAAGATGCCGAATTGTGGATGGCGTGTCATTTGATCTACCGGATGCGACGGTCTGGCCAAGGCCTTACCGCTCTGTCCGTCCCAATCCAAGCACCTGCGGAACGATAGACGCGCGGCACGCGACCGGCGCGGGCCGCGCGTTGCACTGGGCCGTGGCGATCGGGGCGATATCGGCAAGACTGATTGCACCGCCAGGCACGTCCTACTTGCAGGCACGATGAGGGTTTCCTGATCCGGCCGGACAGCGGGAACCTTGGCGGACCTGCCCCACATTCGGGGATCGACCGTGAATCAGCACTTGACGAAAGATCGGCTGTCTTCACATTGCGTGGATGCAGGACGATCAGATCGCGCATCTTTTGAAGGGCGTCGCCGGTGGCGATCGGGTGGCGTTTCGTACGCTTTATTCTGCGGCTTCTGCGAAACTCTACGGGGTTTGCCTCCGTATATTAAGGAACCGCGCAGAGGCCGAGGAGGCCCTACAAGAAGTGTTTACACGGATCTGGATCAATGCCGGCCGGTTCGACGCAGACCGGGGCAGGGCGATGACATGGTTGATCTCGATCGCGAGAAATCATTCCATCGACCGGCTGCGGTCACGTCGAGAGGAGACGATCGACAGCAGCGAATCAGACCCGTTCGCGATGATCCCCGACCCTGCGCCGGGCGCAGAGGCGCGCGCCGTCGCGCAGGGCGAGGCAGGTCGCGTCTCGAAATGCTTCGAGATATTGCCGCCCGCCCACGCCGCCGCGATCCGGGGGGCCTATCTCGATGGGTTGAGCTATGCGGAACTGGCGGATCGGCATGCGATCCCGCTCAACACTGTGCGCACCTGGCTGCGAAGGGGGCTGCTTCGGCTGAAGGAGTGTCTTGCACAATGAGCACGCTTCCCCCTCCTCTGCCCGAAGACGGCGACGATTTCCTTGCCGCGGAATACGTCCTTGGGGTTCTTTCGTTGCCCGAGCGGCTGGCCGTCGAATCCCGCCTGCGCCGTGAGCCCGCCTTTGCGGAAAAGGTCGCCGGCTGGGCCGCGCATCTGGCGCCTCTCGACGCGGAATATCCAGAGGAACCGGCACCTGATTTGATGCCGGCGATCGAGGCCAGGATCTTCGGACGGCCCGAACCTGTCGCCAAACGGCTTCCGCGCCGGCGCTGGTTCCTCGCGGCGCTTGGCGCCACGGCGGCTGTGGCCGCCTTCGGCGTCTACCTCACCGGGCTCGATACCACGCCCCAGGCTCTGACGGCACGGATCGCGGCCGCGGACGGCGCGCTGATCTTCCAGGCGCGCTATGACACGGACCAAAACGTCGTGACGATAACCCGCACCAGGGGCCCGGGCCCCGCGGCGGCGCATGATTACGAGCTGTGGATCATCACGCCCGGCAACCCGCCGGCCCCGGTGGGCCTTGTCAGCGCAGCGACACGGAAACTGACCGTGCCGAAGCTGTCCGCGGGCGACACGCTGGCGGTCAGCCTGGAACCCGCGGGCGGGTCGCCCAATGGTCGGCCCACCCGGGTTCTGGGCGCCGGGGTCCTGTCGCTGACGTAAGGCGCGCGCCGAACCGCCTGATCGGGGCGGCCATCGCGATTTTTTTCTCCACGTTGAAACTTTTCGCCGGTGCGGCCCGTAGCTGATACCATGGACCGGGGATTTTCCCGGGTCCGCTCAACAGGAGAAACCCAGATGACTGCACCTTTCCGCACCCTTGCCGCCGCCACCGCCGTGGCGCTGACCGCCGTTGCCGCGCAGGCAAATCCGATGGTCGGTGGCGCGCCGATGTATGCCAGCAAGAACATCATCCAGAATGCCGTGAATTCCAAGGACCACACCACCCTGGTCGCCGCGGTCAAGGCTGCGGGCCTGGTCAAGACGCTGGAGGGCAAGGGGCCGTTCACCGTCTTCGCGCCGACCAACGAGGCCTTTGCCAAGCTGCCCAAGGGCACGGTCCAGACGCTGCTCAAGCCCGAGAACAAGGCCAAGCTCCAGAAGATCCTCACCTGCCATGTGCTGGCGGGCAAAGAGACCGTGGCCGACATCGAGAAGGTGGCGATGCAGACCGGCGAGGCGACGCTCAACACCCTCGGCGGGTGCAAGCTGACCGCCTTCGAGAAGGATGGCAAGCTGATGATCCGGGATGAGAACGGCGATACCGCGATGGTCACGATCCCCGATGTCATGCAGTCGAACGGCGTGATCCAGGTGATCAACACTGTCATGCTGCCGAAAAGCTGACCTTGGATCGGGGCTGTCCGCCATCGGGCAGCCCCATATTCTGACGCGGGTGGTCTCGGGATGCGAAACAGAGTTGACGGACCGACGCCGGAAGTGATCCGGCGGCACGGGCCCTGGACCCGGATCACCCACTGGATGTGGGCCGTCTGCGTCTTCTTCCTGCTGCTCTCAGGGTTGCAGATATTCAACGCACACCCCGTGCTTTACATCGGGCAGCAATCCGGGATGACGCAGGGTTTCGACAATGCCGTGCTGCGGATCGGCGCCGAGGGCGGCCAGGGATCCACGCCGGCGAAGGGCGTCACCCAGATCCTTGGCCACCGCTTCGACACCACCGGCGTCCTGGGGCTGAGCGGGCCCGCCGCTGCCCCCCAGCCCCGCGCCTTTCCGGCCTGGGCCACCATCCCTTCGTCGCAGGATCTCGCCACCGGGCGGGTGGTGCATTTCTTCTTCGCCTGGGCGCTGGTGGGCACGCTGGCGATCTGGGCGGTGGCAAGCCTGGTGAACGGGCATCTGCGCCGCGATATCCTGCCCGGGCGCCGCGACCTTCGGGGTCTTGGGCGCGACATCGTCGCCCATCTGCGCGGCCCGCTGCGCCACGGGCGGCGCTATAGCCCTGTGCAGAAGCTGACCTATTTCGCGGTCTTCTTCGTGCTTTTCCCGCTGATGATCCTGACCGGGCTGACCATGTCGCCGGCAATGGACGCGGCCTGGCCCCTGCTGCTCGATCTTTTCGGAGGGCGGCAGACGGCGCGCAGCCTGCATTTCCTGGGGATGGTGCTGATCGTGGCCTTCTTCGTGGTCCATATCGCGATGGTG
Organism: Allgaiera indica; assembly: GCF_900106675.1. Taxonomy (GTDB): domain Bacteria; phylum Pseudomonadota; class Alphaproteobacteria; order Rhodobacterales; family Rhodobacteraceae; genus Acidimangrovimonas; species Acidimangrovimonas indica. Next base: position 55,347 of record NZ_FNOB01000014.1, on the reverse strand, counting down.
CTGGTCGCGGGGCCGCTGAACGAGCTGCGCTCGATCGTCACCGGGCGCTACAGGATCACCGGCGACGGCCAAGAAACCGAGGAGGACTGACATGGACCGCCGTACGATCTTGCGCCTCGGCGCCGGAAGCCTTGCCGCAACAACGCTCTCGGGCTGCAAGACATTCGACTTCCTGTCGAACCCGGACGATCCGGCCCGGGGCATCCTGCTTTCGGCCAACCGGCTGACGGATGCGGCGCAGCGCCTGTTTCAAGGCCGCGATGCGCTGGCCCCGACCTATTCCGAGGCCGATATCCGCCAGCCGATGCGTCCGAACGGATCGACCGACCCGCAGGCACCGGACTACCTGACGCTGAAGAAGGGCGGCTTCGCGGACTACCGGCTGACCCTTGGCGGAGAGGTCGCAATGCCGCTGAAGCTGTCGCTGGCCGATCTGCGGGCAATGCCGCAGCAAAGCCAGATCACCCGCCACGATTGCGTCGAGGGCTGGAGCTGCATCGCGAAATGGCAAGGCGTGCGCCTGTCGCACCTGCTTGATCGGGCGGGCACGCGCCCTGCCGCGCGCTATGTCGTCTTTCGCTGTTTCGATGCGCTGAGCACCGGGCTGGACGGGCCGCAATTCTACTATGAAAGCATCGACCTGCGCACTGCACGCCATCCGCAGACCATCCTTGCCCTGGCGATGAATGACGCGCCCCTGCCGGTGGCGAACGGGGCGCCGTTGCGCCTGCGGGTCGAGCGGCAGCTGGGCTACAAGATGGCCAAGTATGTCAAGTCGATCACGCTGGTGTCCACGCTCTCGGGCATTCGCGGCGGCAAGGGTGGCTATTGGGAGGATCGGGGCTATGAGTGGTATGCCGGTGTCTGAGCGCGCGGATCAGCGGGCCGCGGCTTGACCGTGGCGGCCCCGAACCACCGCCTCGATGACCGCGCGGCCCGAAACGCCCTGGCCGCGTCACGGCTGGCCGCATAGACGCCCGGCGAAGTGTTCCCCTCATTCAAGCCACAACTGAAGGATCGAGACCGCGAGCAAGGCGCCCAGAAGCGCATTGAAGACATGCCATTGCGCATCCGTTCTAAGCAGCCGCGCCAGAAGTAGCCCCGCCACGCACCAAAAGGACAGCGAAAGGCTCGCCGCGATGCCGAACGAAGCGCCAAGCATGAACGCCAGATCCATCGGCCCCGCGGCGAGCGACGCGAAGGAAGCGGCCGCCCCCAATGTCATTGCCCACCCCTTGGGATTTTGCCAGACCAGCCAGATCGCACCCACAAAGCCGGTGGGCTTGGCGATCTTCGCATGCAGCTGCGGTGATCCGCTGCGCGCGATTTTCCATGCTAGCCACAGCAGATAATGCGTGCCGATCCCTTTCATAGCCAATTGCAATGCGGGAAACGCCAGAAGGACGCCGCCCAACCCCGCCGCGGCCGAGGCCATTGACCTACTGGGGACGTGGTTGACCCCGATCCTGACGGCGTTTGCCGAGGCGCACCCCAAGGTGGAGATCGAGCTTGTCTGTCTGGCGTCACCGGATCTGCAAAGCGCCGTCAGCAACGGCGCGCTGGACCTTGCCCTGATCGAAGAGCCCGTGGGGCCATCCCATGGGGAACGCCTCATGGTCGATCAGCTGGTCTGGGTCGGCGCAAGGGGGGGCGCGGCACATCTGAAAAAACCGCTTCCGGTTTCGCTGGTGGCCGAGACCTGCGCCTTCCGTCCCGCCGTTTTGCGGGCGCTTGAGGATTGCGGCCTGTCCTGGCGCACGATGTTCGAGAGCGGCAGCATCGATGCGACACGCGCCACCGTCCGGGCTGATCTTGCGGTCTCGGCTTGGCTGGCCTCGACCGTCCCGAGCGATCTCGACATCCTGGCTCTCACAGGGGTCCTTCCCAAGCTTCCGCCGTTCTCGGTCAATCTCTACCTCGCGAAGGGTCAGCGCCCGCGGGTGGTCGAAGAACTTGCGCGGCAAATCCGCCATGGCCCAAGCAGCCGTTCCGCCACGGCCCCGTGTTGACGGCAGAGCCGGGATCGCGAATAGGGCCCTGACCGCCAGAGTGCCGAAATCCGCATGCTTCGCGGTCTTTCTCGAACCGATCGCACTTGGAAGGCGCGCGGTCGTTGGGCGGCCGGCCCGCGTTGCCACTCCATCTGCGAACCCTGCGGGCGGCGGGGCGAAACCGCGCCCGCCGTCAACCCGCACGGGGCAAGCGTGGTCAGGAAGCGGCCCTGTCGTGCGGGGACTGCATGAACGGCCGGAAGATCGCCGCGCCAAGTTGCACACCCTGGGTCAGCGACAGGTCGAACCCGCGTGCCGAGGGCGGCTGAGAGCGCCTCCAGGCCGCCAGATGTTCGGGGCCGCAGAACAGCCGCATCGTCTTGCACTGGCTGTCGGCGGCGCAAGTTCCGACATCCTTGACGCCGGTCCAGACCCGGGCCTCGGGCCGCGAGGCATGGTCGACCGCAAACCCATCGGAGGCGACGGTGATATCGACACCGGTTCGGCAGATCGGGCAGACGCAGGTGACCTCGGCCGCGGTGCCGGCCATGGCGGCGGTGCCGAGCGCGTCGACCGCGCAGATGGCATGGATCGTCACACCGCGCAATCTGACCCTGAAATCGGTCGGTCGGGCAGAGAAGGGATAGGCAAGCGCGATCTCGCGGTCCCGGACATGCACCAGATCGCGCGCGGCCAGGTCGGCCAGCGTTTCGGCGCGGAACTCCGACGCCGCAGGCGGCGCGCCTTCGGTCAGAAACGTCCGCAGGATCTCTTGATGCACTTGCCGCGTTTCGGGCGAGAGCCCGCCCCAGCGCGCGGCCAGCCGGGACTCGTTCATGAGAGCGGACAGCGCGTCCCTGACCTGCGGATCCGAGAGGAGCGCCAGGTCCGGGCCTCCCTCTTCGACAGATATACTCATGTATTCTTCGCTCGTTTTCTGTAGATCGGCCGCCGGATCCCTTCCTGGCCGCCGGAGACGGCATGTGGGGCGGCAGATCCAGGTTGATGGATCGCTGCCGGGAAGACAAGCTTCGGGGTTGCCCGCCGGATCGCCTGCCAAGTCGGGCCGCCTGCCATCTTGTGGCGCCCGGATGGCCCCGGGGCAATCCGCCGGACAGGGGTGACATTCGTCCCGTTTCATCCGCCACAGGGGATATAAATGACCAATAGTCATCGAGAAGCCGGTTTCGGGCCTTCGGCATCGGCCCTGCCATCGCGGTCCTGACCGACTTGGGCTATCTGGGGATCCATCATCACGCCGGCGGTAGCAAAAGCTGGGGCGACGCAAGCCAACCATTGGGGCGGGACATGCAATGAAACTATCCGAACTCGGCCAGGCGGGGCCGGTCTATGCGGCGGCCGCGCTGTTCGAAATCGCGGGCTGCTTCGCCTTATGGGCAATCTTGCGGCTCAACCGCTCGGTCCTTTGGGCCATTCCGGGCGTGGTCTCGCTGGTGCTGTTCGCCGTCTTGCTGACGCGGATCGATCTGTCGCTGGCCGGGCGCGCCTATGCCGCCTATGGCGGGATCTATATCCTGGCGTCGCTGGCCTGGCTCTGGGCCATCGAGGGACAGGCCCCGGATCGCTGGGACGTCATCGGCGCCGGCCTGTGCCTGGCCGGCGCCGTGATCATTCTGCTGGGCCACCGCGCCCCGTCCGTCTGAACGGGGCCGTGCCGCTTTCACCTCGCGCTCAGGCCGAACGGGCCGAGGCGCCGAGACGGCGGCGCTGGTCGATCACGCTCCAAAGCGAGGCGCCGATGAACAGCGCCATGCCGACGATGATCAGATCGGTCCCCACATGCTTGGTTCCGGCGACCACATGCGGCAGAAGAACGCCGACCCAGGCCACCGATCCGCCGATCAACCCGCTCCAGAACGGAGGATAGCGCAGGGCCGATCCGGCCAGGGCGTTTCCCTGGATCCGCAGGTTCCAGACAACCCACAACACCGAGACCGTCATGAGCGGCAAAAGCACATAGACATTCAGGATGGAATGGAAGGCGCTAAAGCCCAGGGCGGCGGCAAGCCCGGCAAGGATGGGCCCTGCGCCCAGGCAGCACGCGCTGACGAAGAGCGACCCGGCAAGGCCGACGGATTGACGTTTCGGTGTCATGAGAATTTCCTTCCGCAAAGTTGTGGTTTCCGCGTCTCGATCGAACTTACCCCGCGCAGCAGCTCAGCTTCGCCACGTCCTTGTCGAAGGTCTGGGCGGCAAGTTTCAGCCCCTCTACCGTGGTCAGATAGGGGAAGATCGTGTCGCCAAGCGCCTTGGTGGTCATCCCGAACTTCAACGCCATGGCCAGCGTCTGGATCGTATCCGAACCCTCCGGCGCCACGATCTGGCCGCCCAGCAACCGATCGGTCCCGGCATCCGCCACCAGCTTGATCGCCCCGCGCGTATCGCGGGCGGCGGCGGCGCGCGGCACGTTGTCCAGCGTGATCACGCTGGTCTTGACCTCGTACCCCGCCGTCTTCGCCTGTGCCTCCGATAGGCCGACGCCCGCCACTTGCGGGTCGGTGAACACGACCCAGGGCATCGCGGCGTTGTCATAGCGCATCGGTTCCAGCCCGAAGGCGTTGTTGATCGCCACCTTGGCGCCATAGGCCGCCATATAGACGAACTGGTCGCGGTCGGTGACATCGCCCGCAGCCCAAACGCCGGGGCGGCTGGTCGCCATGTCGGGACCGACCTTGATTGCGCCGCGCGCATCGGTCTCGATGCCCAGATCCTCCAGCCCCAGCCCCTCGGAATTGGCGATCCGGCCGGTGGTCGCGACCAGACGCGCGGCGCGCAACGTTTCGGTCTTGCCGTCGCGGTCGATCGTCAGGGTGACACCTTGGGCGCCCTGGGTCACCGAAGCATAGCTCAGGCCGGTCTCGATCGCGATGCCTTCGGCCCGCAGCGCCTCGGTCAGCGCCTCGGCCACTTCCGGCTCGGCGCCCGGCAGAAGCCGCGAACGCGTCACCAGCGTGACCTTCGCCCCCAGCCGCGCGGCCATCTGGGCCAGTTCGCAGCCGATATAGCCCCCACCCAGCACCATGATGCTTTCGGGCCGCTCAGGCAGGGTCAGAAGGGCCGTGGAATCAAGCACGTCGACGCCGTCGATCCCCGCGATCGCCGGCATATGCGGGCGCGAGCCGGTGGCGACCAACACGCACGGGGCCGACAGCACCCGCCCACCGACGGCGACGCCGCCCTCGATCAGCCGCGCCGGGCCTTCCTCGATATAGGTCACGTTGTCATAGGCTGGCAGAAGGTCGATGTATTTCTTGTGCCGCATCTCGCCGACCAGATCGGCGGTGCCCTTCACCACGGCGGGCCAGTCCACGGAATGGGTGCAGGGCTCGATCCCGGGAAAGCGCGCGGCGGAGGCGCCGCCGTGCACGGCTTCGGCGGCGCGGATCATCGCCTTGGACGGCACGCAGCCGACGTTGACGCAGGTGCCGCCGATCGTGCCATGCCCGACCAGCGCCACCCGCTTGCCGGCCTCGGCCGCCGTGATCGAGGCCGAAAATCCGGCCGAGCCGGCCCCCACCACGATCAGGTCATAGGCGTCGCCGCCATCATCTTTCGTAGCGCAGCAATCGTGCGTTTCGACCATCTGGTCCATCATCATATCCTTTTCGTCGCGACCGGGCCCGCAGGGCGTCCGATCAAGTTTCACAATTCACACCATCGACCCCGGACCGGAGGCGTAGCTGGGGCAGGCGCAGATCATCGCCTTGATCTGGTTGGCGGTCTGCCGGGCGCCCATCGCCATGGCGGCCGGGGTGATCCGCTTCTTGGCGCCCGAGGCTGATCAGATGCGCGCCGAGGGTCTTTCCGGCGCCCTAACATGACATCAAGATATCCGACCGCGCCGGACAGGCCGCTTGCGGCGGACTTGCCGAACCACCAGCCCGGCGCCAAGGGCCGCGGTCAGCGCGGCGATCCCACCAAGCCCGGTCAGCCAGCCGCCAATTCCGCCAAGAATGGCAGAGAGGATCACGCCGCCACCACCACAGCAGATCACCACGACAGGGGCGGCGATGGCCGTCGCCAACAATCCGCCGTGGAAGTCATCGCGCATGTCCTTAGCCTTTAGGAGTGGCGGGGTAGCCCGCTTCCTTGGAGGCCGCGGCGATGGCTGCCGCATTGGTCTGCCTGGGGTCGTAGACGACATGCGCACTGCGTGCCGCAAAGTCGACTTTGACCGACTTCACGCCCTTGACCTTGCCCATGGCGGCCTTGACCGTCACTGGGCAAAGCGCGCAGGTCATGTTGGCGATGTAGAAATCGGCGGTGGCCTGGCTCGCCGCGACCGGGGTTGCCGACTGGGCGATGGCCATCGGCGCCAGGGCCGGACTTCCAAGCGAAAGCGCGCTCAGCGCGAGGATTGCGAAACGCTTCATGCGGTGTCTCCTATTCGGGCCGGGTTCGGGGCGTGGGATCAGTAGAACAGCGGCGCCCACCAGTTCACGGTGATCGACAACAGGACCAGCAACGTTGCAGCCCAAAGGGCGGTCTTGGTGATGAGAGAGGATTGCGGCTTGGCGCAATACGACCCGTCTGCGCAGTCGGGTCTGGCGCGGAAATAGACATGCCAGAAACCCGCCGCGATGAAGAAGATGGCGATCCCCGAGGTCAAGGGCTTGTAGGGCTCCAACGCCGTCAGGTTGCTGATCCAGGCGCCAGAGATCCCCAGCGTCACCAGAACCAGAGGCACGATGCAGCAGGCCGAGGCGAGGAGCGCCCCAAACATGCCGAGCGCCGCGAAAAGGCCCCTGCGGTTCGGCGGGGTCGTGTCGACCCGGGGGGTATCGGGTTCGGTCATGCGACTCTCCTTGAGCATCCGACCAAGTCTATGTACGGTCTGTAGGAGGTACAGGCTCAAGAGGAAAAGGCGTCATGCGCCAACACAAGGCGGAGATGGGCCTGACGCGCGGAGAGCTGGCGCGCGTGACCGGCTGCAATATCGAGACGATCAGATATTACGAAAAGACCGGCATCCTGCCCGACCCCCCGCGCACGGCCGCGGGGTACCGGATCTACACCCCGGATCATGTCACGCGTCTGCGGTTCATATTGCGCGCCCGCGAACTCGGTTTCGGGATGGACGATATCCGCGGGCTTCTGGGGCTAGAGGACGGCACCGCCCCCAACTGCGCCGATGTCAAGGCCAGGACCGAGCGCCACCTGGTCGACATACGCGCGAAGATCGCCGATCTCGCGAGGATCGAGGCCGTCCTTGCCGATACCGCCGCCAGATGTTCCGGCGAAACCGTTCCGGATTGCGCCGTCTTGCGGACGCTGGCCGGAGAGTGACACACCCCAGGGCGATCGGCCGGAAACGTCACGTAAGCCACTGAATTTTCGCGGCCCCGCTTGGGACTCGCCCTCAGCCACACCGGCAGTGCCCCAACCAGAAATCGGGTCAGGCCCGGATTTCGCGCGGCCTGACGGTGCCGGAATGGCCCGGAAAATCAGGCCGGCCGCGACAAGCGGCGCGCCCACACCATTGAACAGGATGGCCAGCGATATGTTCTATGGCAGCTTGCAATAACCCGAACGGCCGATCGCGCACGCCGCGATGACCGCCGAGATCCGGCCGCATCGGGGCAGGTGGGTCGTTGATCCTGTCCCCGACCATCGCGGTGCGGCGCCTTGCTGAAGATCGCGGATCAGATCCACTTTCTGTTCCGGCAAGACCAAGGCATGCACCTTGTCGATGCCGACCGCGCAGGGATGCCTCATCGCCGCCACGCCGAGCCCGGCGAATATCGGGCGCAAAACCGTACGGCGGCGGCACGAAAGCCTAGCCGCGCCTTGCCGCAAGCGGCAGCATCGGGCTGAAAATCAAGCAGACGCCGGACCGCGCGGGAAGGCAATCAACGCGGTCGCCAGCAGGCTGAAGGCGACGACCACCAGAAAGTGGCGGCCCTCGTGCATCGATCTCATGCTCTTCCTTCTCCAAGGGGCGCGGCTAGTTGGGTCGTGGATCGTGTAGGCGATACCCCGCAGGATCTGCAGAAGTGCCTCGGGCCGGGGCAATTTCGGGTCACATTCCGCCAGCGCCTGTTCGTGCGTCAGGCTGACGGCCCACAGCCTTTTCGATGGTGCCGGGGCAGGGCGAAATGCTGCCCGCCGGTGCGGGCCCGGATACGCGCGCTCGGCGCGCTCGTCGCCCCGGATAGGCGATGTTTCATCCATCTTACGAGCGACAATCATCGCAAAGGCCTAGTCAGCGCGCCGTGTTGGCGGCGATATCGACAAACAGGCCGAACCACACCGACCAGGCGCCCAACCCGATCAGGACCAGGCCGGCAAGCCGAACAAAGCGGCCCGACAGCGCGGCGAGCCGGTCAAGGCGACGCTGCGCGGCAGGGATCAGGACCAGGACGATCAACGGCGCCGACAGGAAAAATCCGAAGACGGCCAGCGCCACGAACCCCGCCAGCGGCGACAGCGCGCCACCCGCCGCGCCCGCCAGCAGCGCCAGAAGTAGCGGCGCCGCACAGGCCGGGATGTTCAGCCCGAACAGCAGCCCCAGCCCCAAGGCGCCGCGCCGCCCGGCAAGCCAGCCCGGCCCGGGCCCCAGAGCTACCATCAGCGCCCCCACCCGGCGGGTGAAGATCAGCACGCCCAGACAGATATAAAGTAGGCCAAGGACCAGCCAGGCGCCGCGCTGAAACCCCAGGAAGGTAGAACCGGCGTAGGCCGCAATCGCACCCAAAAGCCCGATCAAGATCGCGCGGGTCAACCCGAACAGCAGTGTCTCGGAAAATTTCGCCGCCGGGCTCTTTCCTTCGAGATATTTGAGGAAGATCAGGCTGGTGCCGATCGAGCAGGGCTCCACAAAGCCGAACAGGCCTAGCCCGGCCGGGATCAGCAGCAACCCGGTCGCACCGGAAAGGATCATGCGCCGAGGTCCCTGACCACATAGCCCGTCTGCCCGACCGCCGCGTGCAGATCGGCAGCGCTCGCCTGATCCGGGTCGTGCAGGACGCGGGCGCGCTTTTCGGGATAGGTCACTTCGGCCTTGCGCACACCCGGCACCTGCCTCAGCAGCGCGGTGGCGGTCTTTGCGCAGCCGCCGCAATGCATCCCGTCGACGATGAATTCCGTGGTTATCATGGCGACAGGCCCCTTTGCAGTTGGCTTCGCGGGATGGATCGAGCCCACTGGTCGCAGGTTTTGCCGGGCGATCTCGTTCAGGATCGAGCAGGAGCCGACGGCGCCCTGGCCGGGGCAGGCAGCGATCAGCGTCTCGAGCGCGGCCCGCATCTGTTGCAGCCGGCAGATCTTGGCGTTGACGTCGCCCAGTTTGGCCACCGCCCGCAACCGCACCTCGGAACAATCGCTTCCAGGATCAGTGCGCAGCGCCAGCAATTCGCGGATATCGTTCAGGGAAAACCCGATCTGCTGCGCGTGGCGGATGAAACGGATCCGCTCGATCGTCTCGGCACCGTATTCGCGATAGCCCTGGGTTGGCCGGGGCGGTTGCGGCACCAGGCCGCGCCGCTCGTAGAAACGGATGGTCTCCACATTGACGCCCGTGGCCCGGGCGGCCCTCCCGATGCTGCAACCTGTCATCTGCGCTTTCCTCCGAGGTGCCAACCTAAACTCCGTACCATGGTACGGTGTCAATCGGGGCGCGGGTCGTGTCTTAGCTTGAAATCCGTCGGGCTGAACGGCCGTTCGCCGGGCACCGCGTCAAAATGGTCGGACAGGAGTAGTGCCGAAGGGTAGCGCCGGGCGGCTATGGGGTAACCACGCCGGCCCCCTGCAGCACCTGACCCGCGCCAAGAGGAACGCGGATCTGGGCCTGCAGGCCGCCTTCGGGACGGTTGCGCAGGGTGATCTCGCCGCCATGGGCATGGACGATGGTGCGGGCGATCGACAGCCCCAGCCCGGTCCCCCCGGTCTCGCGCGAGCGCGAGCCTTCCAGGCGAACGAACGGGTCGAATACGCGTTCAAGGCTGGCATCGGGGATGCCGGGGCCATCGTCGTCGATGGTGATCCACGCATCCGCCTTGTCGACCGAAGCGGTGATCCGCGCGCGCTGGCCGTAACGCAGGGCATTCTCGATCAGGTTGCGCAGCGCGCGGCGCATCGCATTGGGGCGCAAGCGCAGCTTGGCATCCTTCCCTTGCAAGGCCACCTCGCCGCCCAGGTCGCGGAATTCGTCGACGATGGCGCCGAGAAACAGCGACAGTTCCACGCTGTCCACCCGTTCCGCCGTCGCCATGCCCCGCGCGAAGGCCAGCGTCGCCTCTACCATTTCCTGCATCTCTGCGATGATCGCGATGATCCGCTCGCGGGTCTCGTCGTCATCTACCATCTCGGCACGCACCCGCAGCGCCGTCAGCGGCGAACGCAGGTCATGCCCCAGCGCGCCAAGAAGGCGGGTGCGCTCGCTGATGAAGCGCTGTAGCCGGGCCTGCATCTCGGCGAAGGCCGCGGCCAGATGCTGCATCTCCTCTGGGCCGCGGATGTCGATCGGCCCCGCCGCCTCGCCCCGTCCGATGCGATCCGCGGTCGCCGCCAGCCGTTCCAGCGGCCGGACCAGCCGCCCGAGCGCCAGCCAGAGCACCAGGCCAAGCAGCGCGGCCGTCAGCGCAAAGGTCGCGGTTTCGGACCAGACCCATTGATATGGCGGATCGTGGAACCGCGAGGTCATGTTCAGCCAGCGCCCGTCCTTCAACGCAATAGACAACGACAACTCGACCGCGCTCATCCGGCCGGCGTTCATCGCCGCGTGCATCTGCATCATCCGGGGCGAGGCGCCCGGCATCATCGGCATCGGCCCCTCGCCCCGGTGCAGCTCGACCCGTATCGCCCGCGGCCCGCCCGGGCCAAGCAACTCGCGGATCCGGTTGGCGATGAGCGTGTGGCCAGCCTGTTTCCCTTGCGCCACCGCCGGTTTGTCCGCGATGGAGAACTGCACCAGCGGCGAATTCGCGGCGCGCAGAATTTCCGGGGCCAGGGCGGGCGGCGCATCCGACAGCAGCCGCACGAGGTTGCCGGCCCGGTCGGCAGCCTCAAGCGACAGGGCCGAGCGCACTGCCAGCGCGCGCTGGTCGATGAACAGCCACAGCGTGATTGCCTGGGCGACCGCCAGTGCCGCGATGATCAGGACGATCAACTGACCGCGCAGGGTGCGCGGAACCGGCCGTCTCATGGCGTGCGCTCCACATCGGTGGCCAGGCTGTAGCCGCCGCCGCGCACGGTGACGATGATCTCGGGCGCCGCCGGGTCGCGCTCGATCTTGCGGCGCAACCGGCTGATCTGGTTGTCGATCGTGCGATCGAAAACATGCCCGCTGCGCCCCGAGGTCAGGTCGAGCAGCTGATCGCGGCTGAGCACGAAGCGCGGCCGCGCCAGCAGCACCGTCAGCAGCCGGAAATCGGCGGTGGTCAGGGTCTCCTCGCGCCCGTCTTCGGCCACCAGCCGCCGCGTGTCCGTGTCCAGCGTCCAGCCGGCGAAGCGCAGGACATGGCCGCCGGGGCCGCCGACCTGCTGCGGCCGGCGTTCGGTGCGGCGCAGGATCGCCTTGATCCGGGCCAGAAGCTCTCGCGGGTTGAAGGGCTTTGGCAGGTAGTCGTCGGCGCCGACCTCCAGCCCGACGATGCGGTCGGTCTCTTCGCCTAGCGCGGTCAGCATCAGGATCGGGATGGTGCCCTCGGTGCTCAGCCGGCGGCAGACGGACAGCCCGTCCTCGCCCGGCATCATCACGTCGAGCACGATCAGGTCGTAGCGCCCCCGGCGCAGCCTGTCATCCATCTCGGCGGCATCGCGGGCCGAGGAAACACGAAAGCCGTTGCGCTCCAGATAGCGGCTGACGGCATCGCGGATCTCGCGATGGTCGTCGACGATGAGTATATGCGGCTCGTTCTCCATGCCTTTGTCTTAGACCATTCGCGGTGGGGCGCGGTGAAAAGTGTGTAGCCATCTGTATCAAGCCGCGAAACCGTTACAAATGGATACAAAACAGCCTGCTTCCGGGATCGTTCTGCGACATGGAGGGCGCAGATTGATGTCATCGCAACCAACATATCGAGAGGTGATGACATGAAACGCAAGACGGTGTTGGCCACGGGCCTGGTTGTGGCGCTGACCGCCGCGCTAAGCGGACCGGTTCTGGCACATGGGACAGGCAGCGGGGGAATGGGCCAAGGCATGGGCCAGGGCATGGGCCAGGGCTACGGCCCCGGCGCGATGCACGGCAATGGTGGCTACGACGGCCCGCGCGGTGGCCCTGGCTCAATGGGCGGACAGGGCGCCGATGGAATGATGGGCGGCGGCATGATGGGCCGGATGGGCATGATGTCGACGCAAGGCGGCGGAATGATGGGCGGCGGCACGATGGCCGGCGGGCCGGCCATGATGGGCACGCTGATGAAGCAATTCGACACCAATGGCGACGGCAACGTCACCCCGGACGAGATGCGCAGCGGCCTGAAGGCGGAGTTGAAGAAATATGATTCCGATGGCGACGGCACGCTCTCGCTCGACGAGTTTGCCCAGCTGCGCGCCGCGCTGACCCGCCAAGCGACCGTGCGCCATTTCCAGGCGCTCGACGTGAACGGCGACGGCAAGGTGACGGCGGATGAAATCTCTGCCCCGGCGGACCGTCTTGAGTGGATGCAGAAGTTTCGGCAGTCGCATCAGGGCGGCGGCGCGCCGCAGGGCCAACCGGCGCCGATGATGAAGGGTGACGGCAATTGACGGCCTGATTTGGGAACTCGACGGCGGTGCCACCCCGGCGCCGCCCGCAACCGGAGGGTCAAGCCATGATGGGGTTTGGATTCGGAGGCCTCGGGATGGTGCTGATCACCGTTCTCGTCGTGCTTCTGGTCGTCATGCTGCTGCGCAAGAACGGCGGCAACTGATAGCGATCGGGACGCATCGCCTGAACGCAAATCTGCACCGTGTCGTCGGCGCGCGATATGTCCGGAATATCCGTCCAGACAGCGCAGTCCACGGTCGGTACGAAGGAGATTGAGATGACCAACTGGAACGGAACCGGGATGGGGATGGGCTTTGGTATGGGCTTTGGCTGGCTCTTCGGTCTGCTGACCCTTGTGCTTGTGGTCCTGGCCATAGCCGCGCTGATCAAGTACCTTCGAAAATAGCAAGATGGACGTGTCAGTGACATATGCGATCGCGCGAACGATCTTTGGCACGGGTATCGATGCCGTCGACGCCGGTGCCCGCCCGGCGCTTGCGCACCACGGCTATGGTATCCTTGCCGAGATTGACCCCAAGGCCACGATGAAGAAGGTTAGCGCTGAAATGCCCGGGCATCGCGTTCCCGGCGCGCGCAATCCCGAGATGGCGCATCAGGCGATCGGGAATGCCAAGCTGACGGCCGTTGCGGGTGCTGTCCGTGGCCTGCCGGCGCGGCCCCCCGCGGCGGCCTGAGATGAGTTTGCGCATCGGCATTCTCTCGGGCCTCGCGCTCGTCGGGCTTGTCCTGGGCATCCTCTGGCTGGTCGCGCCTTCGATCTTTGCCGAGGCGCGCGGCGTTCTGGACCGGGACCGCCTGGAAATGCTGGTCGCACGCGCCGGCCTGTGGGGGCCGGTCGTGATTGTCGCGCTCATGACCATCGCGGTCGTGGCCAGCCCGATCCCGAGCGCGCCGATCGCGCTGGCCGCCGGGGCCGGCTATGGGCATCTTTGGGGGACGGTGCTGGTGGTGATTGGTGCCGAACTCGGGGCTTTGATCGCATTCGGCCTGGCGCGGGTTCTGGGGCATGGTGTCTTGCGGCGGGTGTTCGGCCAACGCATGGATGCCGGCCTTCTTGGATCGCAAGCCGCGTTGACGACTACGGTATTCGCAAGCCGCCTGATGCCGTTCGTGTCCTTTGACATGATCAGCTATGCTGCGGGGCTTAGCCGCCTGCACGCCTGGCGCTTCGCCCTCGCCACGCTGGCCGGCATCGTCCCGGCAAGCTTCGTTCTTGCGCATTTTGGCGGCGAGGCGGCCAGCGGAGACCTCGGCCGAGCCACTTGGGCGGTGTTCGGCCTTGGCCTGATCACCGGCTTGCCGCTGCTCTGGATCGCGATACGGCGTGGAGGGCAAGGTTCCGTGGACGCGACCTCGTCACGATGAACGCCGCGTGCGTCCCTTTCGCCAAGTTGCCAAGCCCGAGAAAAGCGATCACCCGCCGGAGATGATCATATCCGCCTCATGATGAACCCGGCGGCTCCGCGCGATGCGCGGGGCGCGCTGCTCAAGCCAAAGACTCTTCGAACAGCAGAAGCAGCAGGAAGCCCACGAAGAACATCGCGGTGATCCAGGGGCGATCCGGTGTTTCATGCGCCTCGACCAGCAGTTCCTCGGTGACGAGATAGAGTAGCGCCACCAGGCCGAACGCCAGAAAACCGCTGACGACGGGGGGCGACAACGAGGTGACGGGTGTTGCAAGAAGCGCTCCTATCGGCATCAGCGCCATCAGCCCCGCCGTGACCGCGACTATGCGCCGCCGGTTCCAGCCCGAAGCACCAAGCTTGGATGTCAGTGCCAGCCCAAGGAACGCGACCTCAAGCGACAGGGCCGCGGTCAGCAAGAGGCCCGATTTCACTCCCGCCGTGAACCCGATCCCAAGCACAAGCCCGTCGATCAAAACGTCGATCCCGATCGCCGCAAGCAGACCTGCCGGGCCTTTGATGTAGCCCTCGATCTGTTTGACCAGCAGCATCACCGCCACCCCGGTCGCCCCGCCGACAAGCGTCGCCACCGCGGATCCCTGATGCTTGATATCGGGCAGGATTTCGCCCGCTGCGGCAGCAAAAACCACCCCAGCCGCAAAATGCTGAATCGCGCTGATCGCCAGCGGGCCGGGGCGAACCCAAACGGAAATCGACGCGGCGGTCAGCCCCAGAAGCATAGGCACGAGCGTATAGATCCAGGCCGCAGTCATACCATTCCGTCCCAGTTCGTTCTGACCGAAACCGACCGAACGCCGCGCAGTTCCCCTGCTTGGCGGTCAGGCGCCGATCTCGTCGTGATCGGTCAGGCATTCGGAATGGTCGCGCAGCACTTCCAGCACCCGGCATTCCGCCACCCGGTCGCCGCTGCATTCAGCGATCATCCGCTTCAGTTCTTTCTTCAGTGCCTGAAGTCGTTTCAGCTTTTGCTCGACCTGTTTCAACTGCCGCTGGGCGATCGAATCCGCTTCGGCGCAGGATTGGTTTGGATGGTCCGACAGCTCCAGCAGTTCGCGGATCGCGTCGAGCGAAAATCCCAACTGGCGCGCATGGCGCACAAAGGCCAGCCGGTCAAGATCGGCCACCATGTAGCGGCGCTGCCCGCCCTCGGTGCGGCCGGGGGCCGGCAGCAGGCCGATCTGCTCGTAATAGCGGATCGTCTGCACCTTGGTGCCGGTCTTGCGCGACAATGTTCCGATGCTCAGCATTTCTTCCCATTTCCTACATCGACTATAGCTTTATAGAAAACCCGCGCCATTTCCCAGCTGTCGTGGCCCCCGCTAGTCGAAGATTTCCGACAGCCAGGACTTGCGGCGATATCCGCCGTGCTTGCCGCGATGGCGGCCATGGCCACCATCATGACCCCGCGGTTGCGGCTCGGGCGTGCGGGGGGACAGTTCGGCGGCACTGCGTTCGATGATCTTGTCCAACTCGCCCCGGTCAAGCCAGACACCGCGGCACTGCGGGCAATAGTCGATCTCGACACCTTGGCGTTCCGACATGGTCAGCGCGACCTCGCAGACAGGGCACAACATGGATGATCGCCTTTCCTGTTTCCGTTTTGGGACACTTTCGGTTTCCTTGCCTTCAGTGTGCATGGGCCGGGACCGCCCCTATGTCGCCTTCATCGGCCCGCGTGCCGCCGCCGGGCGCAGCGGGGACCTGGCCCCTGGCGCGCAACAGCCTGAGCGCATTGGCCACCACGATCAGCGACACACCCACATCCGCCGCGATCGCGCCCCACATCGAGGCCATGCCGAAGACCGTCAAACCGGCAAAGACCGCCTTGGTCGCCAGCGACAGGCCGATGTTCTGGCGAATGATCCACATCGTGCGGCGCGAGTGGGCGATCAGCCAGGGCAGCTTGCCGATATCGTCGCTCATCAGCGCAATATCCGCGGTCTCGATCGCCGCATCCGAGCCGATGGCGCCCATGGCGACGGCGTAATGCGCCCGCGCCATGGCCGGCGCGTCGTTCACCCCGTCGCCGATCATCGCCACCATGTCATGGCTGGCGGCCAGCTCCTCGATCGCCGTCACCTTGTCCTCGGGCAGCAGCCCGGCGCGCACCTCGTCGATCCCGACCTCGGAAGCCACGGCGCGGGCGGTGCGTTCGTTGTCGCCGGTCAGCATCACGATGGTCTTCACGCCCTGGGCGCGAAGGCGGGAAACGATGCCTTTCGCCTCGGGCCGGATCCGGTCGCGCAGTTCAAGCAAGCCAAGAAGATCATCACCGACCCCCACCGCGACCAGCGTGCCGCCCGCGCCCTCGATCCGGTCCACCGCCTCGCGCGGCATCCGCGCGCCGGGCGCCTTTTCCCGCGCGAAACGGTCCGAGCCAAGCCAGATCGCCCGCCCGTCATGGACCCCTTCGACGCCGCGCCCCGCCACGTTGCGGATCGCTTCGGCCGGGCGCGCGGGAACGCCGTCGGCCGCGGCCCGCGCCAGGATCGCCCGGGCCAAAGGATGCGAGGAGCGTGCCTCGAGCGCGGCGGCCACGGCCAGCAGGTCGCGCTCGGACGTGCCATTCAGGGCATAGAGGTCTTTCACCTCCGGCGCGCCCATGGTGATGGTGCCGGTCTTGTCCAGCGCCAGCGCCGTCGTGCGGCCCGGCGCCTCGACATAGGCGCCGCCCTTGATCAGCACGCCGTTTCGCGCCGACGAGGCCAGCGCCGCGACGATCGACACCGGCGTCGAGATGACCAGCGCGCAGGGGCAGGCGATGACAAGAAGGACCAGCGCATTGTAGATCCAGAACGACCAGGCACCGCCGAAGGCCAGCGGGGGCAGCAGCGCGATCACCATCGCCGCCACCATGACGATCGGCGTGTAGACACGGGCGAAGCGCGCCACCCATTGTTCCACCATGGCGCGCCGCGAATGGGCATCGCCAACCATGCGGATGATCTTGGCCAGGACCGTATCCGTCGCGGCCCGGGTGGCGCGCACCGTCAGCGTGCCCTCACCGTTGATGGTCCCGGCATAGACCTGATCGCCGGGTTCCTTCGACACCAGGGCGCTTTCGCCGGTGATCGGGGCCTGATCGACCCCGCCCATGCCGTCAACCACCTCGCCGTCCAGCGCGATGCGGTCGCCAGCACGGACGACGAAACGGTCGCCCGCCAGCACCTGCGCCGCCGGCACGTCGGCCTCAGTCCCGTCGTCGCGGATCACCCGCGCCGTCGGCGGCGCCAGATCGAGCAGCGCCGAGACCGCGTTGCGCGCGCGCCCCACGCTCCAGCTTTCGAGATAGAGCGAGAGCGAGAAGAAGAAGGCCACCGTCGCGGCCTCGAAATAGGCGCCAACGCCGATGGCGCCGATCACGGCCACGACCATCAGCAGGTTCATGTCGGGCGCAAGCCGGCGCACCGAGGACCAGGCCTTGGGCGCCACCAGCCAGGCACCGAAGACGATCGCCAGCATGAACAGCGCGACCTCGGCCAGCGGCATCGGCACGGTGCCGTGGCCAGCAAAGAGCCCCAGCGCACCAACCGGCCCGACCTTCACCGCGTGCCAGAGAAACCCGGCCGCCCAGAACCCGCCCGAAAGCATGGTAAAGGTTTTCTGCCGTTTCAGATGCGCCGCCTGATCGGCCGCGGCACTGTCGGCATCCCAGAGTTTCGCCGACATGCCGGTGGCGCCGACCAGCTTTATGATCCGGTCGTCGGAAAGGGGTTTGCCGCTGTCCAGCACCGTCATCCGGCCATTGATCACATCGAAGGCCAGATGCTCGGCTCCGCCAAGTGCCGGGCCGAGCGCGCGGTTCAGGATTGCCACTTCCTCGACGCAATCGAGCCCGTTGACGCGAAAGCTGCGCCCGCCGGCATCGATATTTCCCGCCGGCCCGATATCGCCGCACATCACATCGCCACCACCACCGCAGCAGGCGCCCTCCGTGCCGTGGTCATGCGTGTGGTCATGGTCATGCTTATGGTCGTGGTCGTGGTCGTCGCGCGCCATCCCGGCACCCCCGCTAGTCTGAGTCGCACTGAAGATAGGACCTTCAGCAACTAGAGGTTCAAGGGGCGACTGCGAAGTTCCAGTTCCCTTTGGTGCAACACGGCGCATGCACCTCAAAGGAGAGACCGGCCCCTGCGCATCTGCGACTGTGTGCGTTGGCACGGCCTGGTCATTGTTGCAGAAGTCGTCGTGGAGACGAGCTTCCCCTTGGGTGGCTTTCACCTCACCCGGATATTGCGCCACGTTCCAATTTTCATCACCTCCGTGACATCACCACGTCGCGCGGCGTCAAGACATTACCCGAGTCTTTTAGTAACCTTAGTCTTTTACTCGGAAATTCTTGCTGTTATGGTTCCGTCGACTCAAAAGCGAACCTGGGAGCCCGAGCGCAATGAGACCTGACACCCGATCGATGCTGGCCGTGTTCACCACCGTGGCGCTTGCGGCGGCGCCTTGCGTAAGTTTCGCCAAGGAATACCCGGTCGGAACACCTGTCGATGTCGCCGGCATGGAAATCGGTGCGGTCTATCTTCAGCCCATCAAGATGGATCCCCCCGATATCATGGCGCCGGCAGCCGCGACGGACATCCATCTGGAGGCCGACATTCACGCGCTGGCCGACAATGCCGGCGGCTTCGCCGAGGGTGCCTGGATGCCCTATCTGCGCATCACCTACGAGCTGACCAAAGCGGGCGGCAAGACCATCACCGGCAAGCTGATGCCCATGGTGGCCAGTGACGGGCCCCATTACGGAGACAACGTCAAACTCGATGGTGTCGGCAAATACCACCTGACCTTCACCATCGAGGCGCCCGGCCCCGAATTCGGCCGTCACGTCGACAAGGAAACCGGCGTCCCACCCTGGTTCAAGCCACTGACGACAAGTTACGATTTCGTCTTTGCCGGTGTCGGCAAGATCGGCTCTTATTGACCGAACGATAGGGAATGAGGGACCGCCGATGACCCGGCCGGCACTGACGATGATCGTTGCGGCGGCGGGGTTGCGCATTGGATCCATCGCCGCTGCCCTGCCCGGCTACCGCGCTGCTCCGGATCTGATGACCATTGCTCGCCGGCTCGTCTACTGGGGAGGGATCGCCTTCGCCTTGCCGCGTCAGACCCGCGGCCTCGCCCATGCCTGACGGATCCATGCCACCGCCCGCGTTTTCCGCCACGGCGGGGCGGCGCCACGACGCTTGGGCGTTCCGGCTGGCCCGCACGGGCGATTGGCTTCGCCGCCATCAGCGTGCCGTGCGCCGGCTGCAATGGGGCGTGGTCATCATCTATGCCGTGCTGCTGATCGGTCCGAACCTGATCCCGCTGCCGGGCCGCAGCGCGCATGTCTGGAACGATCTGACGCTCTTTGCCCAGTTCGTTTTCTGGGGCATCTGGTGGCCGGGGGTGCTGTTGTCGATGCTTCTCTTCGGCCGGCTCTGGTGCGGCCTTCTGTGCCCGGAAGGCGCGCTTAGCGAAGCAGTCAGCCGCCGCGGCCGCGGCCGCGCGACACCGCGCTGGATGCGTTGGCCCGGCTGGCCCTTTGCCGCATTCGTTCTGACCACCGTCTACGGCCAACTCGTCAGCGTCTACCAATATCCAGGCCCGGCCCTTGTCATCCTGGGCGGTTCAACCGTCGCCGCGATCGTCGTGGGCTATCTTTACGGCCGCAACCACCGGGTCTGGTGCCGCTACCTCTGCCCCGTCAACGGCGTCTTCGGCCTGCTGGCCAAGCTTGCGCCAATGCATTACGGCGCCGACATGGAGGCCTGGGCGCGCACCGCGCCGGATCAGGGGCGCACGACACAAGTCACCTGCGCGCCGCTGGTGCCGCTTCGCGGCCTCGACAGTGCCTCGGGCTGCCACATGTGCGGTCGCTGCGCGGGCTTTCGCGACGCGATCGAACTTCGCCCGCGCGCGCCGGGCAGCGAGGTCGTGCAGCGCGGAGGCTTGGCGACGCGCTGGGAAAGCCTGCTGACCATCACCGGCCTGATGGGCGTGGCGCCCGGCGCTTTTCTGTGGTCGGCGTCGCCCTGGTTCATCGCCATCAAGCTTCAGCTCGCGAGCTGGCTCGTCGACGCCGGCATCCTTTGGCCGCTGCAGGCGCGCCTGCCCTGGTGGCTGCTTACCGACTATCCCGGGCGCAACGACGTGATGACCGTGCTCGACGGCGCGACGCTTCTGATCTTCGTCTTCGCCGCGGCGGGTGTCCTGACGCTGGCCATCGCTGCGCCGCTGCTTGTGGCGGCCCGCATCCTCGGCCCGCTCCGCGACCTGCGGCGCTTCCACCATCTCGCGCTCGCCCTGCTGCCGGTCGCCGCCTGTGGGGTGATCCTCGGCCTGTCGGCGCAGACGGTGACGCTCCTTCGTGCCGATGGCGTCGCCCTTCCGTGGGTGCCAGAGGCCCGGGCAACCGCGCTGGCTCTTGCATCCAGTTGGAGCGTCGTTCTTCTGTGGCAGATCGCGGGCCGCTACGCGCGACGCAGCCGGCGTGCCATCGCAGCCCTGGCCGGGGCCGGCGGAATCATTGCAGGCCTCAGTCCCTGGCTTTTGCTGTTTTGGGTCTGGTAGGACGCAGCGCCGCAATCGCGAGGGACAGCATCACACCATCCCGGCGCCATGATCTTTCGGCGCTTGGCCCCGTGATCCGCAACGTCCCGTGCAGCGGGACCTCGACCTTGTCTCAAGCCTGGTTGCACAGCCAAACCCGGCCCCGCCAGCGCGCAACAGTTTCTCTGGCGGAGTTTCTCGCGTCAGCGCATCGGCGGACAATTCAAACGCAGCTTCCATGACGCGGTGGCGCTGGTGGGACTATCGCGCAAGCGGTTCCTCGGGCGCGCCGTCAGGCATCCGTTCCTTTATCGATCACCAGGCCGCGCGCGCGGTCGATGACCGCGGATCGAACCGCGTCATGGATTTCTTCGGGGAAGTCTTTCGGCAACGCGGCCGCGACCGTGTCCAGCGCAGCCCCTGCGCGGGCCGCGACATCGTCCAGCAAGCCGAGGGCGCGCGTCTTTGACAGGCCACCGCGTGTCGCCGTCTGCAGGAAGTGCCGCCCATGGATCTGGTCCGCGCGGTAGTGTCGCCGGTCACCCACAGACATCGCAAGCTTCATCTGTTTGCGTTCGATCTGGCGGGCGATCAGGCTCGGCTGTGCCGACAGGATGTCATAGAGCGGCGTCATGTGGTAGGAACCGCCCGGCCCGATGAACAGGCTGAAGTTCTTGGCGTGGCCGTCCGTGGCCCCCATGAGCCAGAAGACGATCTGCGCCTTGAAGAACAGGTCCTGATCCGCCGTCGGCGTGTCGCTGCCCGTCAGAAGGCCAAGAATGTCCACGACGCCGGGGCCGCCGTCACTTTGGTATTTGAGGGTCGGTGGCACCGATAGCGCCTGACAGCAATCTTCCTGCGGCAGTCGCAACAGGCGGCCGTCTTTCGCCCAACGGCGATCGAAGCGTTCGATGACAAGCGCCTTGGTCTCGCCGAATGTCTCGATACGCGCCTGATTGACCGGCAGGCCGAAAGCCTCGGCCAGCTTCAGGCAATAGAATTCGTTCTCGACGCTGTTGGAAAGGTCGATGCCGTTCGGCAGCCGGCCGATCTGCGTCTTGAGCAGATGCGTCGTCGGCGTCGTGCCGTGCGGCTTGATCCATTGGCCGTTGTAGCGCAGCAGCGCCGTCTTCTCCTGAGCGCCGGCGACGGAAATGCGAAAGTCGTCGTCGCGTGAAAGCCCAAGCGGGGCCTGGCCCAATCCTTTCAGGATCTTCTCGATGGCCACGTCATCGACCGCCTCGCCCTCGATCCGTCCGGTGCTGTCGATCGCCTCGGCATCACCGGCGATGAATTGCAGCGCGCCGACGCAATCCCGTCCGATCGCGGCAAGCAGGCTGTAGGCGTCGATGCCGCGCGCGCCGACCTTTTCGGCGACCCGGCGCCGCAAGGCGTCCGAATCCGGCAGAAGGTTCTCGAAGACCGCAATGACCGGCTCGCCGCGATACGGGGTTTCGCGCAGGGGCAGCGAAAGCGAGACGGGCAGCGCCTGCGCCCAGTTCAGCCAGTCGGGATGATAGGCGAAGCTGATCGCGCCGCTTGGCTCGCGCTCAAGCGTGCCGATGCGCCGGTTGTTGAGATAGACGCGCAGCGGCGCATATCGCGGGCGCCGGCCCATCAGAACAGCTCCTCGATATCCGACGCCGTTCCCTTGGCCCGGGGACCGATGGTGAATTCGAGGTCAAGGGCGGCAAGCACCGCAAGGATCGACGGAAGTTTCGAGGGTTTCTCGCCGCTCTCGATGATCGAGATCGTCTCTTGGCGAAGCCCCGCGCGTTCGGCAAGCTGCGCCTGCGTCCAGCCACGCTGCTTGCGTGTGCGCTGGATGATGGTGCCGATCTGCCTTGAGGTTCTGGCCAGCTTGCTCATGCATCGTTTATGCGTTTTAGGGCATAAATTGTCAATATGTGCTGCGACGCATAAATCATGTTTATGGGCCATAGCACATAAAACCGATATGTGTATCGGTCCGGGCGATACTGCAAGCACCGCCCGACGGCATCCTTGCCGACAGCGCAATCCGACAGCGCCGAGGATGGATCGCGTATTGGTTCAACCAATCCGCGCCCGCGATGCCCCGTTCAAGATCCGCAGCGGGCGAAGGCGCGTTGACGGCGTCGCCACCGGCTCGGCGCACTCGGCCGGGACGTTGACCGGTATCGCCCTTCGCCCGCGCCTGTATCCACTTTCCGTGCCGTTCTACAAGCTCGTGTCGTCGATCGAGGCGATCGTCTGAAGCGGGTCGATCGGGTCGGCATAGGCGTGGGTCGTTCCCCGGAAATCCCGCACCTCGTAACGGCCGGCGCCGGTTTCGCGCAGGGCTTGAGGCGTCAGCGGAACCTTGCCGAAACCACCCGGAATATCAAGCACATAGGTCGGCTGGCAAAGGCCCGACACAACCCCGCGCAGGGCGCGCATCAGGGCAAGGCCGCGCCGGATCGAGACACGGAAATGCCCGGTGCCGCGCGCCAGGTCGGGATGGTGCAGGTAATAGGGTTTGACGCGGGTCTCGACCAGGGCGCGGGTCAGGTCGCGCAGGGCCTCGGGGCTGTCGTTGACGCCTTTCAGCAGGACCGATTGCGACAGCACCGGGATCCCCGCGTCGACGAGGCGTGCGATCGCGCCGCGGACCGGGGTGCTCAGCTCTTTCGCGTGGTTGCAATGGACCACCACATAGACCGCCGTCTTGACGCCAAGCGCGGCCAGAAGGCCCCCGGTGACGCGCGCGGGATCGGCGACCGGAACCCGGGTGTGCAGGCGGATGACCTTGACATGTTCGATGGCGTCCAGCGCGGCCATCACCCGCGCCAGGCGCCGGTCCGACAGCACCAGGGGATCGCCGCCGCTCAGGATCACCTCCCAGACCTCGGGATGCGACCGGATGTAGGCAAGCGCCTGGTCCAATTCATCCTCTGTCAGCTGTTCGCCGGCGTCGCCGACCTTCTCGCGCCGGAAACAGAAGCGGCAATAGACCCGGCAGGTATGGGTCGGCTTCAGCAAGACGCGGTCGGGGTAGCGGTGGGTGACGCCCTTCACCACCTCGTGGACCTCGTCGCCGATCGGATCGCCGGTTTCCCAATCATGGGTTTCAAGCTCATCCGGCGAGGGCACGAATTGCGCCCGGATGGGATCCGCCGGCGCGGCGGGGTCGGCAAGGCGGCTGAGATCCGGGGTGATCGCCACGCGGAACTCCTGCGCCACCTTCTCTAGAACCGCACGGTCGCCCTGGACGAGACCGGCGTCGACAAGCCCCGCCACCGAGGTCAACGTCTTCGTCCCTGTGCTGGCTTGATGGTCCGACATGGCGCCCTTCCGTCCCTTGCTTTGGCGGCGTTCCTAAGCATCAAGGACCATCGCCTGCAATGGGTTCATTCCAATATTAGGGATGGCTGAACTCTGGCAGCGATGGAAACGGCTGTGCCGCGAACTGGGCGAATATGGGAACGGCGGCAGACTTCGGGCGGCACGACCGCCGTGACGGCCTTGCTGAAGCTGTGGCTCCATCTCCGCCGTCTGGTCGTCGTCTCGGCCACGCCGCCGGATCGGAAGCGCAAGATCCTCCTGGCGCAACCGTTCGGATTTCGCGAACCGCCTCTTCCCCGCCACCGCGCTTGACGCCGCCTGCGGAACAGTCGAAAGCGGCACGGGCACGGCGATGGCCGCCGCCCCCAGGCAACCGGGAACAGCCGATGGCGACAACAGCCGCAGCACAGGTAATTTTCGATCAGGGCCCTTTGTCGGGGGGAACCCTGTTCGACGCGCCGCGCGAAATCATCCGCGCCGACCGCCCCGAAGAAATTCCGCAGGCCTTCGATGCGCTGGAAAAGGCCCGCGCCGGGGGGAAATGGCTAGCGGGCTATGCCAGCTATGAGCTGGGCTATGCCCTGACCGATCGCCTGAGCCCCCTGATGCCGGCGAACCGATCCCTGCCGCTGCTGATGTTCGGCGCCTTCGACGGGCCAATCCCGGCCCCGGTCCCGGCCGCGCCTTTTCCCCACGCCCTCGATGGGCTGTCGGCACTGACGCCCGCGTGGGATTTTCGACAGTACCGCGCGGCGTTCGATCAAGTGCATGCGCTGATCGGCAGCGGCGATGTCTATCAAGTCAACCTGACTTTTCCGCTGAGCACAGACCTCGGCCACGATGCAAGCGTGTCGCCGGTCGATCTTTACACGGCGCTGGCCGCGCGTCAGCCGGTTCCCTTCGGCGCCTTTGTCGATCTCGGCGGACCGGTCCTGTTGTCGCGCTCGCCAGAGCTGTTCTTTCGCACCGATGCCGCCGGCCGCATCGAGACCCGGCCGATGAAGGGCACCCTGGCGCGCGCCGGCGACGCGGCAGAGGACGCGATGCGGCGCGACTGGCTGGCGAACGATCCAAAGAACCGCGCCGAAAACTTGATGATCGTCGACCTCCTGCGCAACGATATTTCCCGGCTGGCCGAACTCGGCTCGGTCCGCGTGCATCGGCTTTTCCACGTCGAGACCTTTGCGACGGTACATCAGATGACCTCTCACATCTCGGCGCAGCTGCGCCGCGACCTGTCGCTGCACGAGATGTTCGCGGCGCTTTTTCCCTGCGGTTCCGTGACCGGCGCACCAAAGATCCGCGCGATGGAGATCATTCGCGCATTGGAGCCGGATCCAAGGGGCGCATATTGCGGGGCGATCGGCTGGATCGCACCCACTGGCGAAACCGAGTTCAACGTTGCCATACGCACCCTGGTCTTGCCCGGTGACGGCACCGCACGGTTGAATGTCGGTGGCGGTATCGTGCACGACAGCACAGCCGAAGCCGAATATGAGGAAGCCCTTTGGAAGACGCGTTTCGCAGCCTGTCCGACCAGGAGCTAGGCGAGCTAGAGATCATCGAGACGCTGCGCTTCGATCCCGGCCAGGGCCTTGTTCGTTGTGATCTTCACCTTGCACGGATGGCCCGCAGCGCAACCGCCTTCGGCTTTCCCTTCGATCGGGGCGGCGCGCTGGCCGCCCTTGCCGAGGCCTCCGGCGCAGGGCCGCTGCGGCTGCGCCTGACGCTGAATCGCACCGGACGCTTCAAGCTGAATTCGGCGGTGCTAGCCCCCGATCCGCCGATCTGGAACTTTGCGATCGCCCGTGATCGGCTTCACGCGGCCGACCCCTGGCTGCGCCACAAGACCACCCGCCGGTCGCTTTACAACCGCCACCGGGCGGAGCTGCCGCCCGGCGTCGACGAAATCGTCTTTTGCAACCATTTTGGCGCTTTGTGCGAGGGGACGATCAGCAATATTTTTGTACTCAGGAACGGTGTCCTGCTGACCCCTGACACCGGTGCAGGGCTGCTGCCCGGGGTGCTGCGCGAACAGCTTCTGGCCCAGGGCAAGGCCCGGCCGGCGGGGCTGACACTTGCCGATCTTGCCAGCGCCGAGGCGCTTTTCCTGGGGAACTCCTTGCGCGGACTGATCCCGGCAAGGCTGGTGTCGGGGCCGATGCCCGCCCCGTCAGCCCCATGATCGTCCTGCCAAGAAACCTACCGGCGCGATCAATCCTTCTTCGGACAGCGCCCTGCTGCGGCTCCTTCGGTCCGGGGGGTGGCCCAGATCAATCGCCGCGCTCGGCGCTGCGATAGCGGTTGCCCTCGTCTCGATTGTTCCGCCAGCGCTGGTCGCCCTCGCGCCGGTAGTAGCGGCGGAAATGTTCGCGTTCCCGGCGCTGACGCCAGTAGTCATCGCTATGGTAGGCACGCCGGTAACCGTTGTCGTCGGTATTGCCATAAAGTATCTGGGGCAGGATCTGCGCAAAGATCCCGTCCGCATGGGCGGGCGCGGCGACCGCCGATATCCCCCCAAAGGAGATTAGCGCGACGAGGGCGACCGAGGTGATCCTGGCGCGTGTGGGTCGAACTGAAAGAGTCATGATTTGCTCCGCTTCTGCTGTGCAAGAAGCCCTGTGACGGGCAGTCACCCTAAAGTCGCTATCGAAGCTGGCAACCAGCTATCCGCGATCATACGCTTTGGTAAGTAACATCACGCAAGGTCGATCCTGGCGCGAACGCTGCTCGGGTTTCGCGCCCGCCAGCACCCCTTGCCTCAGCCTTACTCTGGCGGTGTTGATGCAGCCCACCGATGCCCGGCTGTCTCTTCCTTCGAACGTCGGTTCGGCCAGAACCAAGGCATCCAGTTCCCGATCGCCCGTGCCTATGCCCAGAAGCGCCGCCTAGTTGATGATGATGGAGGCCTGCCGCCGCTACGAGGAGGACGAGAATTGCGGCGAGGAGGCGAACATCGCCAAGCTGCTGGCGGCCAAGGCGAGTTGGGCCGCGGCCGAGGCCTGCGTGCAGACCCATCGCGGCTTTGGTTTGGCCGAGGAATACGACGTAGAGCGCAAGTTCCGCGAGACGCGGCTTTACCAGGTCGCGCCGATCTCGACCAACCTGATCCTGAGCTACATCGCCGAACATGTGCTGGGGATGCCGCGTTCGTATCGAGAACCGCGCGGTTTCCGACGTGATCATCCTGCGGGTTGCTGCGTGCCTTGCCGTGATCGTGACGGAGGCGGCACCCGAGGCACCCGAGGCCGAGGAAAGCTTTTCCATCGGCGCGGCGGCGGTCCTGCTCGCGCACTACTCGACGGTCACGTTCAACGGCCACCGCACCCATTGCGACGTGCACTATTGCCGCGCGGAAGAAGGCTAAACCGGACTGATCGTCCAAAGGCCGCCGCAGGCGACCTACCTGTTCTATATCGCGTGGCGCCGGGCGGACGGGCGGCTTCCTGCGGTGTTTCGGCCCTGCCGCGTCTCGTCACCATTCGACGGCGCGATATTCAGCGTGAGCGCCACGGGCGGGGAACCCTAGATTGCCGATACCGAGGAACGCAAGACCATGGTGGCCGAGACCAGCCGAAGCCCGCCCTCAGGCATGGATCTTCGCTCCGGTCACCGCCTGCACCGCGCCGAGCGTGTTTCCCGGAGCCAGCTCCACCAGCCGGAAGCCCTCGGATGTCACATCCAACACGCACAAGTCGGTGTAGACCCGGCTGACGACGCCGAGGCCGGTCAGCGGATAGCTGCACCGCTCCATCAGCTTGATCGATCCGTCCCGTCCGGTATGGCGCATGATCGCGTAGATCGTCGGAACACCCACCACCAGGTCCATCGCCCCGCCCACCGCCGGTGGGTGCTTGTCGTCCAGTGTCGCCCAGTTCGCCAGTTCGCCGTTCTCGGCCACCTGGTAGGCCCCTAGAACCGCGATGTCGATATGCCCGCCCCGCATCATCGCGAAGCTCGTCGAATGCTCGAAGAAGGATGCGCCCGGGATCGTCGTCACCAGCTGCTTCGAAGCATCGATCAACTCGGGATCCTCGGTGCCCGGCGCGGGCGTCGGGCCGACGCCAAGAAGGCCGTTCTCGGAATGGAACATGACCTCACGCCCCTCGGGCACGAACCCCGCCACCTTGTTCGGCATACCGATGCCGAGGTTGACATAGGCGCCGTCGGGAATGTCCTGCGCAAGGCGGCGGGCGACATCGTTGTCGCTGAGACGGTGAAGATCATTCATGGCCTGACCCCGTATTCGGTGACAGATCCCACGAAGATGCCGGGCGTGATCACCGCCGCCGGGTCCATGGGACCGTCGAGCACGCGGCGCGCCTCAACGATCGTGTGCTTTGCGGCCGTCGCCATCACCGGGTTGAAGTTGCGCGCGGTGGCGTGGAACGACAGGTTCCCCCAGCGGTCGGCCTCCTCCGCGCGGATCAACGCGATGTCGGCATGGAGCGCCATCTCCAGCACCTGGCCGCGGCCGTCGATCTGCCGCGTCTCCTTGCCCTCGGCCAGCTTCGTGCCATAGCCCGTAGGGGTGAAGAAGCCGCCAAGCCCCGCCCCTGCGGCACGGATCCGTTCGGCCAGAGTACCCTGCGGCACGACTTCAAGTTCCACCTCGCCGGCCGCATAACGGCGCTCGAACCAGATCGAGCCTGGGGTGCGGGGGTAAGAGCAGATCACCCGCGCCACCTGCCCGTTCCTCAGGAGGACCGAAATCCCCTCTTCGCCCGCCCCGGCGTTGTTCGAGACGATGGTGAGGCCGCCCACCCCGCTGCTGGCCAGAGCATCGATCAGGCCGAAGGGAATGCCGGATGTGCCGAAGCCCCCGATCATCACCACGGCGCCCTCCTCGACCGGTGCAATCGCCTCGGCCAGTGTTGCAACCCTCTTGTCGATCATGCGCGGGCCCTTCCCGATCGGTTCCCCGCAAGGCATGGCAATGGTGGCCACCGCGACCATCAGCGCGAACCCCGCGATATCGGTGTAGCCCTCGGGGACGAGGGCCATCAAGTCCGACACTCACATCGGCACCCGTAACACTGGCGTGAGCCTGCCCGTGCCACGATGCCAGCCCTCCACCGCCGTGGTCATCGCCCAGATCGCGACGCTGCTCGGCACCAGCCGCGCGAGGATCCCGCGGCCCTGCATGGCCACCTTCGCCGGCCGCCCCGGCACCGCGCGCGCCTGATCGCCTCGGGCCTTTCTGCATGGGCCGCGCTTCTCTTCGCGGCCTCATGCGCCCTTGTGCGCGGGCGGTATCTTGACACAGGCTGTGGCCCCGAAGCATCTGCTGCAAGAGCATTGAATGGCGTAACAGCCATAAGGAAGCGGCATAGTGGATTTCCGCAAGTGGCGGGACAGCTGGTCGCCCGGCCGGTCCAGAGTCCCGCGCTGGACCGCACGCTGGTGACATGGACGCCGCTCACGCGCCTGGCAAGCCGCTTGACCGGCCCGTTCATGGAAATGCCGAACGCGACCGTCCACAGGCTGGTCACCGATGGCGAATGGCCAGGCACGCAGCTTCAGGGTCTCACCGACCGGCATGGCCCGGCCAACTCCATATCCGATGGGCATTCCTGAAATTCGCATTCGGCTTTTGCCGCGCGCGGGATCTGCCGCTACTGTGGCCGGCGGCAGCGAGCGGAGGAACCCCGATGGCACACGCCCCCCTTGAAGGCCTTCTGGTGGTTTCGGTCGAACAGGCCGTCGCCGCGCCCTTCTGTACTGCACGCCTTGCCGATGCCGGGGCGCGGGTGATCAAGGTCGAACGCCCCGAGGGCGATTTCGCGCGCGGCTACGACACCGCCGCCGGTGGACTGTCGAGCTACTTCGTCTGGCTCAACCGCGGGAAGCAGTCGCTCGCGCTTGACCTCAAGGCGCCCGCCGACCGCGCGCTGTTCGAGCGGATCGTCGCCCGGGCCGACGTGCTGGTGCAGAACCTCAAGCCCGGCGCGCTGGACCGGTTGGGCGTCGGACCCGGTGACCTCAGGGCGCGCCATCCGCGGCTGATCACCTGCTCGATCAGCGGCTACGGAGAAACCGGCCCCTATGCCGGCCGCAAGGCCTATGACCTTCTGATCCAGGCCGACAGCGGCCTGTGTTCCATCACCGGCGGACCGGACGAGCCCGCCCGCGTCGGCATCTCGATCGTCGACATCGCAACCGGCGCGACTGCCCACGCCGCGATCCTCGAGGCGCTGATCGGCCGCGGGATCCACGGGCGGGGCGCCGACATCCGGATCTCGATGTTCGACGTGATTGCCGATTGGCTGGCGGTGCCCTATCTCCACGCGAAGGCCGGCAAGCCGCCAAAGCGCATCGGTCTCGCCCATCCGTCAATCTGCCCCTACGGCGTCTTCACCACGCTTGACGGCGCGCACCTGTTGATCGCGATCCAGAACGAACGCGAGTTCGCCTCGTTCGCCTCGCGCGTGCTGGGCGATCCGGACCTGCCCTGCGATCCGGTCTTCGCCAGCAACAATGCCCGTGTCGCGCATCGCGTGAAGGTGGATGCCACCGTCGCCGCCCGTCTTGGCGAACGGACCCGGGCCGACGTGGTGCAGGCGCTGCTGGAGGCCGACATCGCCTTTGCCGACGTGAACGACCTTTCGGGCCTGATCGACCACCCCCACCTCACCCGCGCGACGGTCGAGACGGCCACCGGACCGCAAGATCTGCCCGCGCCCGCCGCCGCCGTCGACGGCACCCGGCGGATCGGTTCCCGGGTGCCCGGGCTCGGCGCGGACACATCGACGATCCGCGCCGAATTCGCCGGGGCCAAGGTTGATGAGGCCAGTGTCGACGGAACCTGAAGCCCCCCCCTTCAGACCGGATCCCAGCTAAAGATGTCGCCCGACCGGTCCATCGGTACCAGGTTTGGGCGCAAGGCGGGCATCGCGCGCTCGGCGATCGTCTCGGGCGTCCAACCCTCGGCGGCCTGGACCGAGCGGATCGGCCGTGTCTGGCCGAACAGGAACACCTCGTTCATCCGCGCGGCGAATATCTGCCCGTTCACCCCCGCAGCCGCGGGCGAGGCGAGGAAGACGACGATCGGCGCGTTGGTCTCCGGGGTCATCTTCTTCATCCGCTCGACCCGGGCCTGTTCCTCCGGCGTCTTGGCGGGGATCGAATCCGTCATACGGCTCCAGGCGAAGGGCGCAACGCAGTTCGAGCGCACCCCGAACCGCGCCATGTCCAGCGCGATCGACTTCGACAATCCCACGATCCCCATCTTGGCGGCGGAATAGTTCGCCTGGCCGAAGTTCCCGATCAGACCGGAGGTCGACGTCATGTGCACGAAGGCACCGGAATTCTGCAGCCGATAGACCTCGGCCACCGCGCGGCTCATGTAGAAACTGCCATTCAGGTGGACGCCGATCACCGCCTCCCAGTCGGATGGATCCATCTTGTGGAAGATCACGTCGCGCAGGATGCCCGCGTTGTTCACCAGCGCATCCACCTGACCAAAGGCATCCATCGCGATCTCGACCGTGCGTTTTGCACCGGCCCAGTCCGAGACGCTTTCCGACGATATCACCGCCTCTCCGCCCATCGTCTCGATCATCGACCTGGTCTCCTCGGCGGGCGCAGAAGACCGTTCCCCCGTGCCGCCCAGCGACACGCCGATATCGTTGATCACCACCCGCGCGCCGGACCTCGCAAATTCCAATGCGATGCTCCGGCCGATTCCCCCACCCGCGCCGGTGACGATCGCAACCTTGCCCTGAAGGCCCAGGTCAATGGTCATGTCTCTCTCCCTTTCTGCCTTGGTCACTTGCCCTTGAACGCGGGCTTGCGTTTCTCGAAGAATGCCGCGCGACCCTCGGAAGCGTCGGTGCTGAACATCAGGAAAGGCTGCAACTCGCGCTCATAGTCGAGCGCGCGGTCGATCTCGGCGGCGTAGTAATCCTTGACCAGCATCCGCGGTAACGGCGCCAGCGCCGCGCCCGCGCGGGCAATCTCTACCGCCCGCTTCAGGGCTGCGCCCGGCGGCACGACCTCGTCCACGGCGCCCAGCCGCAGCGCCTCGGCCGCGTCGATCCGGCCCGAAGACAGGAAGATCCGTTGCGCCCTTCCGGCGCCGATCCGCGCCGGAAGTGTGGCCAGAAGACGCATGTCCGGGAACAGTCCGATCGTCCCGAAACTCGCGGCGAAATGGGCGTCCTCGGCGGCGACGACCGTCTCGCAGATCACGGCAAGGGAAAAGCCGCCGCCCGCCGCCCAGCCCTCGACCGCCGCCACCAGCGGCTTGGACAACCGCGCCATCCGGCCCAGTAGCTCCTTCATCAGCGTGAAGCGGTCCCGCGCGACATGAATGTCGCTCACCCCCTGCTGGTCGCGGATGTCGCCGCCGGCCGAGAACTGCCCCCCCGCCCCGGTCAGCACGACGCCCGAGACCTCCGGCTCGCGCTCTGCGTCGGACAACGCGTCGCGCAGGGCCAGCCGGACACCATGCCCCACCGGGTTGCGGCGACCGGGTTCGTCCAGCGTCAGGACCCTGATCGGCCCGTCATTCGTGATGCTCAATCCCATGATGTGTCCTCAGTCGATCACCGCCAGCCCATCGCCGACAACCACCCGTCCGCTTTCCGCCTCGACAGTGCGGAACGACCCGTCGCGCCAGACCTCGGTTCGCAGCGTCTCGCCCGGGGTGACCGCCGCGGTAAAGCGCCCGCGCAGGCCGCGGAGCCGCGCGGGATCGCGGTCGCAAAGCGTGCGCACCAACCCGTAGGCGGCGATCCCGAGGGTGCAAAGTCCGTGCAGGATCGGCCGCGCGAACCCGGCTTTTGCCGCCACCTCGGGCGACAGATGCAGCGGGTTATGATCGCCGTTCCAGCGATACCAGAGCGCCTGCTCGGGCCGGGTCCGGGTCTCGAAGCGCGCGTCTGGCGGACTGGCCGGCGGCGTATGGGCCCCGCCCCCTTCTGCGCCGGGGCCGAAGCGGCTTCCCGGCGTGCCGCTGAACCCGCCGTCGCCGCGCAGGAAGATGGTCGCCGTGGTGGTGGCGTAAAGCGCGCCGGTCGCCGCGTCGCGCAGCTCCTTCTCGGAATAGAGCAGCGCGCCCCTGCCCGCGCCCTTGTCGATCAGCCCGGTGACGCGGGTCTTGCCGATCACCTGGCCCTCGGGCGGCAGCGGGGCGTGAATCGTGATGCCCTGTTCGCCATGCACAAGACGCACCGCGTCTACCCCGGTATCGGAGTTGCCAAGCCAGAAGCCTGGATGCCCGAGAACCAGCGGCAGCGTCGGAAAGGGCCGCGGCGCGCCGGACCCGACAAAGCGCAGGTCGTCCGCGTCCATCGGGTCATGCCCAATACCGATGGACAGCGCGTAAAAAGCAGTGTCGCGCGGGCCATAGGCCTGGCGCACTTCCGGTATATCATAGCTCAGCAGGTGGTCGGGGTCGATCATGCGGTGACCTTGGGGGCGATGTCGATGACGGCGTCCGGCGTACAGGCCCCATCGGGCAGCGCGAGGACCGGGTTCAGGTCGATGGCCCCCAGGCGTGCCCCCGCGGCCAGCGCAAAGACCGAAAGGCGCGAGAGCATCGCCACAAGGGCGTCAAGGTCGGCCGGTGGACGGCCGCGGGCACCCCGCAAGATCTGTGCGCCGCCGATCCACAGGATCATCTCGCACGCCTCGGCTTTGGGCACCGGGCAGGGCCGGATCGCCACGTCCTTGAGGATATCGACGAAGACCACGACGGGGCCGAAGACCGGATCGCGGCTGACCCCCATCAGGCATTCGGTACCGCCCGAAAGCTGCCCGGCGACAAGCGCGCCCCCGACCCGCGCCCGCGCCACATTTGCTGCGACCGAGGCGAGGATCCGCGCGTGGGCGGCCTGCAGCATCGCCGCGATCGGGCGACCTCCGATCCGGCTCGGATCGGCCGAGGCGCCTACGATCGCGACCGAGCCTGGTGACAGAAGCGCCCCCAGCGCCGCGAAGTCATAGCCCGAAAGGTCATCGCGCCTGATCATAGCGCGATCGCAGAGCCCAGCACCGCCGTCACCTGGCTTGACAGCGTGCCGCCGTTGCCGTTCAGCAGCGCGATATCCGCGCGCTCCAGCTGCCGCTCGCCAGCCTCGCCACGGATCTGGGCCACCGCTTCCGCGATCAGGAACATGCCGTACATGCCCGGGTGCACGCAGGAAAGACCGCCGCCGTTGGTGTTCACCGCAAGCGCCCCCCCCGGCGCGATGCGGCCATCGCGGACGAAGCGCCCGCCCTCGCCCTTGGGGCAGAAGCCGAGATCTTCGAGGAACAGGATCGTGTTGATGGTGAACGCGTCGTACAACATCACCAGGTCGATGTCGGAATGCCCGATCCCCGCCATCTCGAAGGCGCGCGGCCCGCTGTCCGAAGCTGCGGTCACGGTGAGGTCCGGCATCGCCTGGATCGAGCGGTGCCAGTTGGCGCCCGCCGCGCCAAGGAAATAGACCGGTGCCTTGGGGAAATCCCTCGCCCGATCGGCGCGGGTCAGGATGCAGGCCGCGGCGCCATCGGTCACGAGGCAGCAATCCCCCGCGGTCAGCGGGTCCGAGACCATGCGCCGTCCCAGCACGTCCTCACGGGTCAGCGGCCCACGGGCGAAAGCCTCGGGGTTGAGGTTGGCCCAGCCGCGCGCGGCCACGGCCACATCCGCCAGATCCTCGCGCGTGGTGCCGTATTGGTACATGTGCCGGGCGGTCGCCAGCGCGTAGCCGGTGATCGGGTGACGCGGATGGTAGGGCGTCTCGTGCCATTGCGGCTCGGACATCGAGACCAGCCGCCCGCCCGCGGTGCGCTGGTTCGAGCCGTAGCAGATCAGCGCCGTGTCGCACAGCCCTGCCTCCAGCGCCAGCGTCGCTTGCAGAAGGTGCATCTCGAAGGAAGAGCCGCCGACATTGGTACTGTCGAAGAACTTCGGCTTTAGCCCGAGGTATTCCACCACGCTCATCGATGCGAAGGCGTGACTGGAGGTGGCGGCAAACACCGCGTCAATGTCGCCAAGCCGCAGCCCGCAATCGTCGAGCGCCTCACGCACCGAAAGGCCCAGAAGTTCCATCGCCGAGAAGCCTGGCGCCTCGCCCATGCCCGCCGTGCCCATGCCGACGATCGCGGTCTTGCCACGCAGGGAATGTGTCATGGTCAGCCCTACTCGATGGGGTTGAAGACGATGCGCGGGGTCTCGCCCGCCTCGATCCGGGCGCGGACGCGGGTGCCGATCGGCACTGTCTCGACGCCCGCGACGGTGGCCATCATCCGTACCCCCTCGTCCAGATCCACCAGCGCGATGTTGTAGCAGCCTTCGCGTTTGCGATTCACGGTGATCGCATAGATGGTGCCCGTACCCCGCGCCTCGACCCAGTCGAGATCGGTCGCGCCGGAAGGCGCCATCACCTTGGGATAGAAGACATGTTCCCCGGTCGCGCGCGATTTCAGCAACATGAAGCGGCCCTTCGCAAGATAGGCCTCGAAGGCCTGTTGCGGCCCCAGTTTCGCGGGATCGTCGATCATGCGCTCGTCTCCCTCTCGTTGTCGGCGCCGCGACCCGCGCGGGTCGAGACCAACACGTCGCTGCGACCTCGCTGGATCACCTCGCCCGCGCTGTCGATCAACTCGAACTGGCGGCCGACACGGCCAGTGCGACCGGTACGCCCCGGCTCCACCTCGATCACCGTCAGGCGCAGGCGCAGGGTCATGCCCAGCAGAATCGGCTTTTCGAACGTCCAGTCCGAAATACCCAGCATCGCCACCGCCGTGCCCTCGAAGATGCCGATGCCGTGCATCAGGCCGATGGCAAGGCCGATGCCGAAGCTGCCGTGAACCAGCCGTTGGCCGTAGCGGGTGGTGGCGGCGAAATCGGCGTCGCAATGGATCGCGTTCCAGTCCCCGGTGAGCATAGAGAACATCTGCAGGTCGGTTTCGGTGATCGTCCGGCCTGCGGTGAGAAAACTCTGCCCAGGGCTGAAATCCTCGTAATACATCGCGCTCGGATGGTGGCTCATGCGTCGTCTTCCTTCAGCTGTTCCTCGGCCATGGTGCGCAGCCTGGCGCGCTGGATCTTCAGCCCGTTGGCGCTGTCGGTCGTCGGAAAGCGCTCGACCGGCCAGACCCGGAGCGGCACCTTGAACGCGGCAAGCTTGGCCGCCGCGTCGGTGATGACCGCGGCTTCGTCGAAGGGGCCGTCGGCGATGACGAAGGCTACCGGCCGGTTCTGCCCGTCGCGGACCACCGCCACCACCTGCGCGTCGCGGACCCCCGGCGCGGACTTCAGCACCTCCTCGATCTCGGCCGGGTCGGTCAGGAAGCCCGACAGCCGGATCGCGTCGCCCATCCGCGCGAGGTAGACGAAGCTGCCGTCGGACCGCGTGTATCCCATGTCGCCAGAGTGGAAGAATCCTTCCGAATCAACCGCCTTCGCCGTCTCCTCCGGGTTACGGAAATAGCCGAGGAACTGGTTCGGCGCGCGGAATTCCAGCGCCCCCGGGCTGCCATGCGGCAACAACGCGCCGGTTTCCGTATCGCGAACCCGAACCTCGGACCGGGCCGAGGCCGGACGGCCACCGCCTTTCACCTGCTCCTCTGGCGCGATCCCCGCATCCTGCACCGAGAACAGCGCGCAGACTTCGGACGAGCCGTAGACCCCGCGCAGCGGCACGCCACGGGCGGCGGCGGCCTCCATCACCGGGCCCAGACCGGGTGTGAAGCTCGCGAAACCGCAGCAGGTGGTTGCGTCGAGGACGTTCGGATCGATCTCCATCAGGCGGCGGAACATCTCGTCCGAGCCGACGAGATGGGTCAGGCCATGGTTGCGGATCAGTGCAGCGGTTCGCTCGGCGTCGAACATCGGCATGATGTGGCTGGGCGCGCCGCCGGCGATCGCGCCAAGTTGGGCATTCAGGCCGAAGACGCCGCAATAGGGCATGGTGGCCACGAACCCCGCCCCCGGCGCGTCAAAGCCATAGGCCGCGGCCGACGCCAATGCGTGAAACGCCAGCGTGCGCTGGCAATGGGTCACCAGCTTCGGCGCCGAGGTGGTGCCCGACGTGGTGAAGAACACCAGCGGCGCCTCGGGGTCGCTGCTTCCATCCCGCCCCTCGCGCATCCCTGGCGCAATCCGGGCCGTCAGCACCGGGCGGCCGATCAGCGTGGCGGATGGCGCCGCCTCGTCCAGCAGCGCGATCTGCGCAAGCTCCGGTAGGTCGGCGCCATCCAGGCCCTCTAGGATGCGCAGGAACTCGATCTTGCCAAAGGCCGGTGCGAGGATCAGCATCCGCGCGCCCGAGGCCCGAAGGATATGCGCCAGCTCGGCGCTGCGGTAGCGGGTGTTCGCCACCGCCACCGCAGCCCCGACACGCGCACAGGCGAAGAACAGCGCAAGCCAGTCGACGCGATTGACGTGCCAGAGCGCGATGCGGTCCCCCGGCCCCACCCCCAGCCCCTTCAGGAAACGGACGGCCCCGGCGACCAGCGCGTCAAAACCCGCAGCGTCGATCGCCTCGCCCGCGTCGGTCACGAACAGCGGCCCCGGCCGAGCGCGCCCCGCGGCGAGGATGTCATCAAGTCTTGGCGTTCGTTGCATCAATAAAGCTCCATGAGCTTCTTGTTGTCGGAAAGCTCTTCCGGCATTCCTTCCCAGATCATCCTTCCGGACTTCATGACCTCGACGCGGTCGGAGATCTTGAGCGCCTCCCGAACGTTCTGTTCGACCAACAGGATCGACAGGCCCTCGTGCTGCTGCAGCGCCCGGATCGGGGCGAGAAGATCCTGAAAGAGCTTGGGCGCCAACCCGATAGAGGGCTCGTCGAGCAACAGGATCCTGGGCCGGCCAAGAAGCGCGCGACCGATCGACACCATCTGCGCCTGCCCGCCCGACAGCGTGCCCGCCCGGCGGTGGCGGAACTCGGCGATGACCGGCAGCACCTTCAGCACCCAGTCGCGACGCGCCGCGCGCGCGCTCTCGGGCACGCCCACCGCCCACATCCCCATCTCGAAGATTTCGTCCACCGTCAGGTTCGGAAAGATTCCCCGCCCCTCGGGCACCATCGCCATCCCTTGCTTCGCCAGCGCCTTGGGCGTGGCCCCGGTGACCTTTTCGCCGCGCAGCATCACCTCGCCCGAGCCCGCCGGATGCAGGCCGAAGAGCGTCTTCATCAGGGTCGACTTGCCCGCGCCGTTATGCCCGATCAGGCACAGCACCTCGCCCTCGTTCAGCGCGATGGACAGGTTTTCCAGCACCGTCGCCCCGCCGTAGCCGGTGGTCAGGTTGCGCGCTTCCAGGATGGCGCTCATACCCGGTCTCCGAAATAGATCT
This sequence comes from Allgaiera indica, assembly GCF_900106675.1. Lineage (GTDB taxonomy): Bacteria > Pseudomonadota > Alphaproteobacteria > Rhodobacterales > Rhodobacteraceae > Acidimangrovimonas > Acidimangrovimonas indica. The sequence goes on along the minus strand of NZ_FNOB01000014.1, from coordinate 17,061 downwards.
TGGTCAGTTCCGGATCCTCCAACACCGTCTTCGGGTCGCCGTCGGCCAGCAGACGCCCCCGGTCGAGAAAGGCGATCCGGTCCGAGCTGCCGACGACGATATCGAGGTTGTGTTCGATGATGCAGACGGTAACGCCCGCCGCCACTTCCTCGCGCAGAAGCCGCAGGAAGGTGGCATAGCTGTTGGGGTCGAGCCCGGAGGCGGGCTCGTCCAGAAGCCACAGCCGCGCCTTCGCCGCCATTATCCGCGCCAGCGACAGGAACTTGCGCTCTGCATAGGCCAGATCCACCGCCCGGGTGCGGGCCTTGTCGGCCAGCCCCGTGCGCTCCATCACCCGCGCGACCCTCTCGCGCTTCTCCCGTGCCGAGGGCCCGGTGAAAGAGAACGGCAGCGCGCCGGGCTCCATCACGGTCAGGATGTTCTCCTCGACCGTCATGTCCTTGAACAGCCTCAGGTCCTGGAAGGTCCGCGCGATGCCCAGCCGGGCAATGCGATAGGGCTTCATTCCGCCGATGTCGCGCCCCAGCCAGCGGACGGAGCCCCCCGAGTGCGTCAGGTGGCCGGTGATCAGGTTGAAGAGCGTGGTCTTGCCCGCGCCGTTTGGCCCCACCAGCGTGGTCACGATCCCCGCCCGCAGGTCCATCGACACGTCCGAGACCGCCTTCACCCCGCCAAAGCTCTTTTCCAACCCGCGGATTTCCAGAAGCACCTCTTCCGAGAGGCTGGCCAACGCCTGCGCGGTCATTTCCCACCTCCCGCCTTGCGGGTCCTGCGGCGGGCACCCGACCGCCCGACCAATCCGCCGGGGCGGAAGATCATCAGCACCGCCATGCCGAGGCCGTAGATGATCTGCTGGATCGCGCCGATCTGGGTCTGGGGCAGGAACCACAGATAGCTCAGCATTCCCGGCAGCAGCAGCAGCAGCGCCGCGCCCACGATCGGCCCCAGCGCGGTGCCTGTGCCGCCGATGATCACCATCGCCATCACCAGCACCGAGGTGTCCAGCGTGAAGCTCTCGACGTTGATGAAGCTCAGGTAATTGGCGTAAAGAACCCCGGCCACCGCGGCCAGCGCCGCCGAGACCACCACCGAGATCGTCTTGATCAGCGCCACGTTCTTGCCGAAGCTCTCGGCCGCGCTTTCGCTGTCGCGGATCGCGGTCAGCGACCGCCCGAGGCTTGATCGGACCAGCAGGCGGGTCACGATCAGCACCAAGATCGCCGCCCCCGCCGCCAGCGGAAAAAATGCCGCCGGGCGGTAGATGTCCTCGCCGAACATCCGCACCGCAGGGATGCCGATCAACCCGCCGATGCCGCCGGTCATCCCCTTCCATTCCGAGAACACCGTTACCGCCAGCATCTGCAGGCCCAGCGACGCCGCCACGAAATATTCGCCGCGCACCCGCAGCGCGGGCAGCGCCAGCATCAACGACAGGACTGCCGAAACGGCCATGGCCGCCGGGATCGTCACGATGAGCGAGGCGGAGAAATGCATCCCCACCTGCGCGCCAACATATGCGCCGACGCCGAAGAAAACCGCATGGGCCAGCGAAAAGATCCCGGCATAGCCCATGATGAAGTTCAGCGTCACCGCGAGGATCGCATAGATCGACACCAGTACGCCGAGGTTCAGAAGATAGGCTTCCATCCGCGCATCCCCCTCAATGTGCCGCCGCGCGGCCGAAAAGACCCGAGGGACGCAGCAGGATCACCAGGAACAGGATCGCGAAGGTCACCGCCTCGGTCCATTGGCTCTGGAAGAAGATCAGCGCCAGGTTCTCGGCCAGCCCCAGCACGAAACCCGCGACCAGCGCCCCGCCGATCGACCCGATTCCGCCGACAATGGTCGCTGCCAGAGAGATCAGCATGACGTGGTGCCCGAGCGCCGGGTTCAGCCCCGAGCCCAAGGCGGTGATCACCGCCCCCGGCACTACCAGCACCGACCCGAGGGCGAATGCGTAGGAGCTAAGCCTGCGTGGATCGAGGCCGTAGACCCGGATGAGTTCGGGCGAATCCGCCAGCGCGCGCAGCGCCATGCCGGTGTGCGTGCGGCGCAGGAAGAACTGCAGCAGCGCGAAAAACACCGCCGCGCAGGCGATCGCGATCCAGGCCAGCGGTGCGACATAGACCCCGTCCACGATCTCGCGCGATCGGCTCAGTGTCGAGTTCATGGTGACGAAGCCGCGCCCGAAGACCATGCCCACGATGTTCTGCACCGCGATGCCCACGCCGAAGGAGGCCACGAAGACGGTAAAGAAAGACCCCTCGTGGCGCTGGATCGGCGCGTAGACCAACCGGTCCATGGCGACGCCGAAGGCCATGGCCGCCAGCGCCGCCAGCACGATGCCCGGGATCATCCCCAGCCCCGCCGTATCGACCCAGTAGAAGACGTAGGCGGCCAGCACGAAGGCCGCCCCGTGGGCAAAGTGGAAGACCCGCGTCGCCCCGAAGATCAGCGAGAAGCCGACCGCCGTCAGCGCGTAAAGCGCGCCGGTCTGAAGCCCGGTGAGGGTAAGTTGAAGCCAAAGCATCGCACTGCCCGTCAGTGGATGTCGACGGTTTCCTGGGGCTGTCCGGCCCCATCGACAATCTTGTTCACCTGGATCGGCGCCAGCAGCGTGCCGTTCTCCTGAAACGAGACCTTGCCGCCGACCAGGTCGAAGCTCTTGGTAGCCTTGCGCTCGGCCAGCAGGTTCGCCCCGGTGATCGGCTTGCCGGCTTCCTCCAGCTTGTGGCCGAGGATGCCGAACAGCAGCACGGCATTGTAATAGTTCACGACGTAGGCGCTCGGCTTCTTGCCGTCGTGCGCCTTCTCGTAATCCGCCAGGAACCGCTTGGTCACCGCGTCATCGGCTTTGTAGTTCACGGCCTGCGTGGTGTAGAGCAACCCGTTCGCCTCCGGCAGCTTCAGCGCGTCCGGGGTCGAGAACCCCGAATAGGACGCAAGCTGCACCTTGACGCCGTTGTCACGAAGCTGCTTCGCAATCTGGATCTGCTGCGCGCCATAGGACGCAATGTAAACCGCGTCCGCGCCCGAGGCCCGGACCTGCGCCGCGACGCCAGAAAAGCTCTGCGCACTGGTCGGAACCGACATCTCGGCCACCAGCTTGCCGCCGGCCTTGGGCAGGTTCGCCTTCAGCTCGTCCAGGATCGCCTGGCCCAGCGGGTCGTCGACATAGATCAGCGCGACCTTCTTCATGTCATGCTTGGCGAGATAGGGCACCATCGCGCGGACCTCGAGGTTCGCCAGCGGAATGACGTTCCAGAAATAGGGCCCGAGCTTGGCAAGATCCGGTCCGACGCCGCCGCCGTTCACCACCACCGTCTGGCTGCGCTGGCCAAGGGTCGAGATCGCCTTGGACACGCCGGTGAAGGCCGAAAGCACATAGGGCACCTTGTTGACCTCGACCAGCTTGGTCATGGCGACCACGGCGGGCTGCGGCAATGCTTGGCTGTCCTCGTAGAGGATCTTCAGCGGCGCCTTCAGCATGTGATCGGCGTTGATATGTGCCACCGCGAGTTCCGTGCCCGACTTGAACACGTCGCCATAGATGGCGTTCGACCCGCTCAGCGGGAACTCCGCGCCGATCTCGATGTCCTTCGCCTGCACTCCGCCGGCAAGTCCGGCAACCGCGCAGAATGCCGCCGCGGCCAATGCCGCGGTCCGTGTCGCTTTCAACATTGATCCCTCCCTTGTCCGACGCGAGTCAGCGCCCCTTATTTTTCTATATTGCGAATACCATTCTTCAAAGAGAAAATTGACATGCCCGGCATCATGGGGGTAGGCCCCCCGGAAGCAATGCATCAAGCGGGAAGGACGGCGCCCCTACGGTGGCGCGCAAAGGGGGGGAAGGCATGGAAAAGCCACAAGCTCTTGCAGGGGGCATCCACGCCGAGGACGGAACCGGACATGATACGCATGGCCGCGCCACGACCGGAGGCAAAGGTGGCACCGACGGCGGGCGCGGTTCGACGAAGTATGTGGGCGCGGTCGAGAACGCCGTGGCGATCCTTCGCTTTCTCACCCATCACCACGGCCCCGCGGGGGTGGCGCGGATCGCGCGCGACTGCGGGCTGAACGTGTCGACAAGCTTCAACATCCTGCGCACGCTGGCCAAGGAGGGTCTTGTCTCTTTCGACCAGGAATCAAAGGAATACCGGCCCGCCCTCGGCCTACTGGAATTCTCGGTGCCGCTTCTGGGGACCAGCCAGACCGATCTGATCCGGCCGCGGCTGGAACGGCTGTCGCAGACCCACCGTGCGCTGATCGGGCTGTGGAAGGTGACGTCGTTCGACCGCATCGTTCTGGTCGACCGAGTGGTCGAGGGCCGGGTGGTGCGGGTCGACATGTCGCTCGGCGCGCGGCTTCCGGCCTTCGTCGGCGCCATCGGGCGCTGCGTGGCGGCCACCCGCGACCTGTCCGAGGCCGAGCTTCGCCGCGCCTTCGACGCGCTTCGCTGGCAAAAGACACCAAGCTTCGCCGAATACTCCGCCGACGTGGCGCGGGCGCGCTCCGACGGTTTTGCGCTGGACCGCGGCAACCTGTTCCAAGGCGTCGACATCGCCGCATCCGCAGTGCGCGATACCGAGGGCACGGCGCGGCTGGGCCTGTCCGGCATCGCCATCGCCGGGCAGCTTGACGAGGGCGAATTGCAGGCGCTCGCCCGCGACCTGCACCAGACCGCGGGCGCGCTGTCAGGCCTGCTTTACGGGCGCGACGCCGGAGCCTGAGCCAAGGCTCAGCACCTTGCGAACGGCAGGCGCCCCGCGGCCCGCGCCTTGGCTTTCTTTCGCGTCGTCCGGTGCGCCTGTCCAGTTGATCACAAACTGGGCCAGGGTCACCATCGCGGCAAGCTTGCCGTCGCCGCGGGTCACCTTCACCACCCGCACCATCGTGGTACGGCCCCGCGCGATCTGGGCGGTCGCCCTATCCCCTGTTGGGCTCAGTCGTGGCGCTCCTCCCCGGGGCGGCAGCACGCCCTCACCCGCGTTTGGGGACCAGACCTAGATCAGCCGCTGGCCGGACAGCAAAGCATTTCAGCTATGGCGATGCACCGTGGCTTTGACAGTTCCCGGCCGAGACGGCATTTATCGTAGGAGAACGCCCATCGTTTCCGATCAGAACTAAGGGCGGCTCTCTCATCAAGGTCAGGATCCATGGGCAACCATCTGGCCGGCAAGTATTTCCGGCGCGATCCACTCGGCCGTTCCTGTCCCCACGATATGGTGTCTAATCCCAAGCAGCGACCCAGCGACTGCTATTGCGGTCATGACAGGCAGCTTCACCGAAGAACCGGTGGTTGCGATCGCGTAGTTAGCCCATGACGATCACGATTCAGAAGCAATCCATCTGCACGCAGGCCACCGGTCCCTGCGGCGCGAGAAAGCTCTATCGCTGTGCCCCAGCGGCTTCATGGTTGGCCAAACCGTGAAGGCAGCTAGAAGAACAAGCAATACGATGCGTAGCTCCGTCGCGGTCTGTTGGAGTGGGCCGCGGGCGAAGGCCCGGACTTGATCGACCGTCCATTTCGGTCCGGCCAATGGACGGGAACGGCGCGCTCGACCGGATTGTCACATTATATTGCACAATGTTGCAGGAACTTTGGTTTTGTTTCCGCGCTTCTCCCCGACTGCGAACTAGCCCACGGAGGAGCTTTCCATGTCCGAAACAGTAGCGGATTTCATGCTGACCCGCCTCAAGCAGTGGGGAATCACCCGGATTTATGGGTTCCCTGGCGACGGGATAAGCGGACTTGTGGCAGCGCTTGGACGTGACGACGAGATCGAGTTCGTCCAGACCCGGCATGAGGAAAGCGCGGCCTTCATGGCAGCGGCTCACGCGAAATGGACCGGCGAGGTCGGTTGCTGCCTCGCGACCTCGGGACCGGGCGCGATACATTTGCTCAACGGTCTGTACGACGCGAAGCTCGACCATCAGCCCGTTGTCGCGATTGTTGGACAACAGAGTCGAAACGCGCTTGGCGGCAATTACCAGCAGGAAGTCGACCTGCAATCTCTCTTCAAGGATGTCGCCGGGGAATACGTCCAGACGATGATGGCGCCGGGTCAGGCACGGCACCTGATCGACAGAGCGATCCGCATCGCGCAGGCTCGGCGCAGCGTGACCTGTGTGATCGCGCCGAACGATGTCCAAGAGAGCCCGGCGGTAGAGACCCCGCCCCACGCTCATGGCACAGTCCACAGCGGCGTGGGCTATCAGACCCCGCGCCTGCTGCCCGCCGAGAAGGACATCACCGCCGCCGCCGATATTCTCAATGCCGGCGAAAGAGTCGCGATCCTCATCGGCGCGGGGGCCGCCGGTGCCGCCGATCAGGTAGCGCGGTTAGCCGATACCTTGGGAACGGGGGTCGCCAAAGCGCTGCTTGGGAAGGCCGCCATGCCCGATGATCTGCCCTATGTGACGGGTTCGATCGGGTTGCTCGGCACCAAGGCGACGGACTGGATGATGCGAAATTGCGATACGCTGCTGATGATCGGCTCGCGCTTTCCCTATTCCGAATTCCTGCCACAAGAGGGCGACGTCAAGGCGGTTCAGATCGACCTCGACCCGACGATGATGTCGATCCGGTACCCGATGGACGTGAACCTTGCAGGAGACGCGGCGGACACGATCGAGGCGCTGCTGCCGCACCTCAAGCAAAAGACGGATCGGGACTGGCGCGACAAGATCGAGAAGAACGTGCAAGAATGGTGGGACGGCGTTGAGAAACGCTCTCGCGAAAGCGCTGATCCGATCAACCCCGAACGCCTGTTTTGGGAGGCGTCTTCGCGTCTGCCCGATCGTGCGATCCTGAGCGCCGATTCCGGCAGTTCGGCGAACTGGCTCGCACGGGCGATCAAGATACGCAAGGGTATGAAGGCATCCCTTTCGGGAACGCTGGCAACAATGTGCCCGGGCGTTCCATACGCGGTGGCCGCGAAATTCTGCTACCCCGACCGCACGGCGGTGGCCTTCGTCGGCGACGGCGCGATGCAGATGCTCGGCATAACGGATCTGATCACGGTCGCCAAATACTGGCGCGAGTGGTCCGATCCGCGCCTCGTGGTCTGTGTGCTTGCGAACCAGGACCTCAACCAGGTGACATGGGAACTGCGCGCCATGGCAAACTCGCCGCGCGTTGCCAAAACCCAGGATGTGCCGGATGTGGACATGGCCGCCTATGCCGAAATTCTCGGCCTGAACGGTATCCGCGTCGAGAAGGCCGATGACATCGGCCCAGCATGGGAACGCGCCTTCTCGGCCGATCGTCCCACGGTGATACATGCCGTGGTTGACCCGGACGTGCCCACCCTTCCACCGCACATCACCATGGACCAGGCGAAATCCTTCATGAACGCCATGCTGCACGGCGATACCGAAACGGCCGGCATTATCAAGCAAACGATCAAACGGGTCGTGGACCGTTGAAATGGGAAGCTCTTCTGCACCCAAGATCGAGACGATCGAAACGACGGTCCTGACATTTCCGACCGATGCGCCGGAATCTGATGGCACGCTGAAATGGGATTCGACCACGATGGTTCTGGTCGAGATTTCGGCCGGCGAGAAAACCGGCATCGGCTATACCTACGGTATGTCCGCGATCGCCGCGATCGTGCGGGATTCGCTTGCCCCGCTGATCGAGGGCGGCGATCCGATGGACATCGCCGCCCTGTGGCTGAAAATGGTCGAAGCTATGCGCAACAATGGTCGCGGGGCCGCGATCGCCATGGCGATCGCGGCGATTGACAATGCGCTTTGGGATCTGAAAGGCAAGCTTCTGGATCAGCCGGTGGCGGCCTTGCTGGGAAGGGCGCGCGAAGAGATCCCTGCCTATGGTTCCGGCGGCTTCACCTCCTACGACGATCATCAGATGACCGAGCAGCTCGGCGGTTGGGCAAGCGCGGGTTTCGGTATGGTGAAGATCAAGGTCGGCCGCGCGCCGGAAAGAGACCCCCACCGCTTGGGTGTCGCGCGACAGGCGATCGGATCGGATGTCGCCCTGTTCATGGATGCCAACGGCGCCCAAAACCGAAAGGAGGCGCTGATGTTGGCAGAGCGGGCAGCCGAGTTCAGCGTCGCATGGAACGAAGAGCCGGTATCGTCCGACGATCTGTCCGGTCTTCGACTTCTGCGCGATCGCGGTCCGGCCGGGATGCAGATCACCGCAGGCGAATACGGCTACGACATCATGTATTTCCGGCGCATGTTAGAGGCCGGCGCCGTCGACGTGCTTCAGGCGGACGCGACGCGCTGCGCGGGGATCACCGGCTTCATGGGGGTGGCTGCGTTGTCGGCCGCGCACCAGACGCCCCTCTCGGCTCATTGTGCCCCGGCGCTGCATCTTCATGTCTGCCTCGCTGCGCTGCCCGCAGTGCATCTCGAATGGTTTCACGATCATGTCAGAATCGAGGACATGCTGTTCGATGGCGCCCCGGTTCCTCGCGGCGGAAAACTGCGCGACAATGGCTTGCCGGGACTTGGCATCACGGTACGGCCCGATGTGGCAGAGCGCTACCGTGTCGGCTGAGCGCGCCGTCCATCCGGGGTATGGCTCCGGGCGCGGCGTCTCAGCCGGGCGCGGCGAGTGTGCTGAACAGCGCGTTCTCCGCCTGCCGGGAATCGAGCCTGGTATGTTGCACGACCACGGGCACATCCGCGGTTATCACGCAGGCATATCCCAAGTTCGTCGGCACCGGCGGATCGAGATCATTGATGCGCTGATGAACGGTACGCATCGCGGGGACGGTCAAACGATACGGGCCGGCCGGCGGGCGATCCTCGAAGTAGAGCATGAGTTCCACCCGCGCATCCGTCGGACCCGCGTTGAGGATGTTCACGGATTCATGGCTGACCATCTCGGGTTCGGGGCCGTGGCTCCAGGCGGGCAGATATCCGTCGGCGATTGCCCATCGGCGATGTCCTATCGGCTCCATGCTTCATGGTCTCCTTCCTCGCTCCGCCCGCTCAACACTCTCGGGCTGAAACGGTTCCCCGGGATCGGCACCCGAACCGGTCAACACTTCATCGCGTCATTGCAACGTAGCGGAATGAAACCGGCGGCGCGGTTCGGTGTTTCACCTTTCAGCGGGTCCGCAACGTCGATGGAGCTATCCGAAACACCACGCGGGAGGTACGGGTGATGAAAGACAGCAATATTTCCGATCTGCTGACGAAACGCACCGGGCGGCCGGTTGCCGGCTCTGGAATCGGACTGGTGGCTGCCACGGCTGCGCTGAGTTTCATTGCCGCCGGGCTGGCCGCACGCCGCCCCGACCCCCATCCACGCGGCCTTGCAAAGCGCGCGCCGGCCAAGCGCGAAGCACTGCGCCTAAGCCGCGACGGCGCGGCGATCATGGGCAGCAGCGTGCTTCTGGACAGCGCGCTAGAGCATCTGCGCGGCGACTTCCGGCGTGATGAAATGTATATTGCCCCGCTCGCCGGCGCGGCCTCGATGGCGGCTGCAATGGCAGAGCCGCGCCAAAACGCGGCTGGCCGGGCGCTCGAGGGGGTCCATATTGCATCCTTCACGACCGGCCTCATGGGCATGGGGTTCCATCTGGGAAATGTCCTGCGACGGCCGGGGGGCATTTCGTGGAACAACCTGTTTTACGCCGCGCCGCTTGGCGCGCCCGGGGCGCTTATCATGAGCGGGCTGATCGGGATGGTGACACATCAGATGGCACGGTCCTCCGGGCGCGAGCGGCGCCACGGCCGCCAGCTTGCCGCGCTGACGGCAACGGCAATGCTGGCCGAAACGGCCGAGGTTGCCTTGTTGCATTTCCGCGGAGCCTACCACGATCCGGCGATGTATCTTCCGGCAACACTTCCGCCCGTCGCCGCGGTCGGCCTTCTGGCCGAGTCGCTGTCGCCGCGCAAGCGCCGCCGGGGTCCGCTGAAGCTTCTGCTGCGTGCGGTTGAGGCGCTTGGCTATATCGGTACGGCGTTCCACGCGCTCGGCGTCGCGCGTAATTCCGGTGGCTGGAAGAACTGGCGCCAGACGACATTGGCGGGTCCACCAATGCCTGCGCCGATCAGCTTTGCGGGGCTTGGGAAATCGGGACGCGCGGCGCTCGACCTGCTCGACGTGGCCGAAGACCGCGAAGGGGGCCGTGCGCGATGACAGGTCCATTCCGCACGCCCTATCCGGGCTACGACATACTGGACAAATGGGCCTCGCCTTCCTTCGACGATGCCACTCGCAACGTGTTGCGACTTCGGCGCGTCCCGCCGCCGCGACGCTTTCTGTCCGAGGAGCGGTACTCCACACTCCAGGCGCTCTGCGCCACCGTCATACCCCAACGCCGCGCCCGGCCTGTGGAAATCGCTCCCTGGATCGACGCCGCCCTGCACGAAAACCGCGGTACGGGGACACGGTTCGCGGTCATGCCGCCCGACCGCGAAGCCTGGCCGCTAGGGCTGGATGCGATCGATGCGGAAGCGCAGGCCACCCATGACGGCAAGGGCTTTTCCGACTTGCCGTCAACCGATCGGGGCCGTCTGCTGAAGGCCATTGACGCGGACAAGCTGCGGGCACGCCAAGCCTGGCACGACATGCCGGCAGGCAAGTTCTTCCGCGCAATCGCGCTCAAGCAGATCGTCCAGTTCTACTATTCTCAGCCCGCCGCCATGAGCGAGATCGGTTATGGCGGACCCGCCGCGCCGCGGGGCTATGTGCGGCTGACCGCCAGCGGCATCGACCCCTGGGAAGCGCCTTTCGGAAACTGGAAGGAGGAGCGGAAATGACCCGCCCCATCGGACAACATGCGCCCGAGGCCGAAACCGAGCCACGCGCAGTCGATGGCCGGGCGCCGGACGTCTTCTCTTCTAGGGGCTATGTCCCCATGCGCGAGTTCAGGACAGAGGACGAAGTCGATTTCGTGATCGTGGGTGCCGGCTGTGGCGGCTCTGTGCTGGCAGCGAAACTGGCCGAGGCCGGCATGTCCGTGGTGCTGTTCGAGGCAGGGCCCTTCTTCCGCCCGCTATCCGATTTCGCCTCGGACGAATACGAACAGGAAAAGCTTTACTGGCTGGATCCGCGGATCTCCGACGGCGACGATCCGATCGAGTTCGGCGCGAACAACTCGGGACAGGCCGTGGGCGGTAGCAGCGTGCATTTCCAGATGGTGTCGCTGCGCTTTCGTCCGGAATGGTTCAAGGCCCGCACGAAGCTTGGATACGGGAAGGATTGGCCGGTCGACTGGCGCGAGATGTGGAAATACTACGCCGAGGTCGAGGCGGCGTTGAAGATTTCAGGGCCGATCCGATACCCGTGGGGGCCACCGCGGGGCCGCTATCCCTATCGCGCACACGAGGTAAACGAAGCCGGCCTCGTGCTGGCGCGCGGGGCCGAGGCCCTGGGGGTCGGCTGGACGCCGACACCGCTTTGCACGGTGTCGGCGCCGCGCGGCAAGTCCCCCCCCTGCGCCTATCGAGGCATGTGCAAGATCGGCTGTTCCGTCAATGCCAAGCAAAGCATGCTTATCACTTATGTCCCGCGCGCCATCCGCGCCGGGGCGGAGGTGCGTGATCTTGCGATGGTCGGCCGGGTCGAGACTGCCAGTGACGGGCGGGCAACCGGCGTTTCCTACCACCGCGGCGGGGCTTGGATGCATCAGAAGGCGCGCAACGTCGTGCTCGCGGGTTATTCGATCGAGACGCCGCGTCTGATGCTGAACTCCGACACCGCCCGGCATTCGCAAGGGCTTGCCAATTCGAACGGCCTGGTCGGGCGCAACCTGATGGTTCACTCCAACCACGCCGTCTGGGCCAAGTTCGACGAAGAAATACGTTGGTACAAGGGACCGCCCTCGATGGCGACCTGCGAACATTGGAACTATGCCGACGACGATCCGAGCAAGGATTTCGACGGTGGCTATTCCTTCATGAGTCAAGGTCCCCTGCCTGGCGATTTCGCTGGCACCCTGACCTCGGCCAGTGGCCTCTTCGGAGATGACCTGCTCAAGGCTATGGGTGACTACAATCGCATGGCGGGGCTGAAAATCGTCGGCGAGACGATGCCCTCCCCCGACAATCGGGTCATGTTGTCGGACGAGCTGGACGATCTTGGCCTGCCGCGCCCCAGGGTCACGTTCTCGTTTTGCGAAAACGACAAGCGGTTGCAGAGACATTCGCTTGATTTCATGTCGAAGATGCTGACAGCGGCCGGAGGACAGAACCTTCTGGAGACATCGAGCACGGCGCATCTCATGGGTGGCTGCGCGATGGGCGACGACCCGGAAACCTCTGTCACCGATGACATGGGCCGATGCTGGGATGTCGACAATCTCTGGATCTGCGACGGCTCACTGATGCCGACCGCGGGGGGGGTCAATCCGGCCATGACGATCCTGGCCAATTCCGCCCGGATCGCCGATCGCATCATCGCGTCGCGCGGTAACCTTTGAAATCGGTCAGCACGAGCGCCTCGTTCGGGCCGCACGAACATATTCGAAGCCGAAGAACGAAAGCCCGCCATGTCTTTTGAACGCGGAGCGAACAAGCAAAGGAGTTTTCCATGACCAACATCGTAATCACAGGTGCATCGGCCGGCGTCGGTCGCGCGGTGGTCCGCCGCTTTGCCGAGACCGGCAACAACCTTACGTTGATCGCCCGGAACGAGACCCGGCTAAAGGCAGCGGCAGAGGAAGTCCGCAAGGCCGGAGGGAATGCGCTGATCATGCCGCTCGACGTCGCCGATGCCGACGCGCTCGACCATGCCGCCGACGAAGCCGAGAAGGCATTCGGCCCGATCGACATATGGATCAACGTCGCTATGGTGACGGTGATCTCACCGGTCGCGAAGATGACGCCCGAAGAATACCGCCGGGTGACGGAGGTGACCTATCTGGGCACGGTGAATGGAACGCTCTCGGCGCTCAAGCGCTTCAATCGTCGCGGGCGCGGGACAATCGTCCAGACTGGTTCGGCGCTTGCCTATCGTGCGGTGCCGCTGCAATCGGCCTATTGCGCCGCCAAGGCGGCAATCGTGGGGTTTACCGACAGCCTGCGAACAGAACTCCTCCATGATAAATCAAACGTGAAGATCACGGTGTGCCACCTGCCGGCGGTCAATACGCCGCAATTCGACTGGGCGCGCAACAAAATGCCCAACCGGCCCCGGCCCGTTGCCCCGGTATTCGACCCCGAACTCATCGCCGACGGCATCTATCACGCGGCGTTCCATCCGAAACGCGAATACTGGCTCGGCTTTTCGTCCGTGAAGGCCATCATGTCGGAAAAGATCTCGCCCGCGGCCGGCGACGCCCTCCTTGCGAGAACTGGCTACTCGGGTCAACAGACCGACGAAGCCGACGATCCCGATCGCCCCGACAACCTGTTCAAGACCGTCGAAGGCGATTGGGCGGCCGAGGGCCGGTTCGGCGACGAGGCAGAGGAAAGCTCGGCCGCGATCTGGACAAGCGAACACGGAGGCTCGCGCCTGTTCGGCGGCGCGGCGTTGGCCATGGCGGCGATCGTGGCGTTGGGAACCTTCGCCATCACTGGCCCGCGGCGCGGCTGAAGGGCTGGCCGCTTTGGCGCGGCCCCCCATTTCCCAGCCCTCCAATTCCCCGGCCGCGTCGAATCCGCGCTCGACCACCGCTACCCCTTTTTCGGGAAGCGCGCCTCGCCGGAGGCTTCCGCCAGCGCGGAGATCGCCGCGATCATGCCCGCATGCGAAAGACCCTGCGGGAAATTTCCAAGCTGAAGGCCTGCGTCGGGATCATATTCCTCGGACATCAGCCCCAGGTCGTTGGCCGCCGCCAGCATCGCCTCGATCTGCGCTTCGGCCTCTTCAAGCCGCCCGGCGCGTGCAAGGTAATCGGCCGCCCAGAACCCGCAGACGTTGAAGGTGGCCTCGCGCCCCTCAAGGCCATCTACGCCATCGGCATAGCGCCGCAGATGGGCGCCGTTCCCAAGCCGCTCGCGAATCCTGTCATAGGTCGCGACCATCCGGGGGTCGTCGGCCTCGATGATGCCGATACGCGGCAGTAGAAGGACGCTGGCATCCAGCCAGTCCGACCCAAGCGCCCCCGCGAAGGCGCCGATTTCATCATGCCAGGCTTCGCGCAGCACGACATCCCGGATCTCATCACGTTCCTGCCGAAAGCGGTCCACATCTTCCGAGACAGCGCCGAGTTCGGCCAGCTTCACCAGGCTGTCGAGCGCAGCCCAACACATCGCTTTGGAATAGGTGTGGTGACGCCTCGGATCCGGCATTTCCCAGATGCCGTTGTCGGGCAGCGTCCACTGGTCCATCACCACTTCGCCGAAACGGACCACGCGCACGGCCTCACCCGGATGCAGGTGGCCGCCCTTCTGAACGTAAGAGAACGCTGTCATCAGTATGGAACCATACGCGTCTAGCTGAAGCTGCGTCGACGCGCCATTGCCAAGCTGAACCGGCGCGGATGCTTTGTAGCCCTCAAGCGTCCGCAGATTCCGCAGACCGATCTTGCTGTCGCGATGCACCGTGTAAAGCGTCTCGAGATATGGCGCGGAGGTGCGGCTGGCAGCCATCAGCCAGCGAAAGAAGGCGCCGGCTTCCTCGGTGAGACCCTGGTCGAGGAAAGCGTTTAGGACAAAATAGGAATCCCGCAGCCAGCAATAACGATAGTCGTAGTTCCGGGTGCCACCAATAACTTCGGGCAGGCCCATCGTCGGGGATGCGATCACCGCCCCCGTAGGGGCATGGACCAGCAGCGACAGGACCATCAGGCTGGTCTTCATCTGCGCGGCAAAGGGCCCCTCGTAACTGTCGGCAAATCCGCGCTCTGCCCAGGTCGCGCGGGTCCGCCCAAGGCTCTGACGCGCCTCCGCAAGGCTCGTCACATAGCCCTCGCCGCCCTGAGTCACCGACAGGGTGACATAATGGTGCTCATTCTCCGCAACCATCACCTCTGCCTCAAGGAAACCGCGCCGTGTGTTCGCCAGTTCCACACTTCCGTCGATCACCACGATGTCTCCGTCGTGGCGAAACCACCAGCGGCCCGCTCCGTCACGTTCGAACTTGGGAAGTTCGGCCCCGTATTGAAGCCGCGGGCCAAGGCTGATCCGCATCAGCGCGCTGCCCTCCTTCCCATCGATCAGACGAACAATGGTGCGCCCGAAACTTGCCGCCTGCGCAAGGTCGCGGGGAAGGATCATGAAATCCGTCACCTCGACCTCGGCATCGCGCGAACGGTGGGCCGTGGTCAGGATCGGTGCCTCCGGGTCGTAGCGGCGCTCGGTCGTCGCCGCGCCTCCGTCGCGCGCCGCCAGCGCGATCTGGAAATATCCCCCCCTGTACTGGTCGGCTAGCCGGCAAAACAGCGTGTCATCGTCGAAATCGGGACCACAGAACCAGTCGATCGACCCGTCCCGCGCCACAAGTGCCGCAGTCCGCGTATCTCCTATGATCGCGTAATCGCCGATCGGAAGATATCCGTTGCGTTCCGGCAGGAAACCAGTCGCGTAAGGCTTCTCCCCGTCTGCCTGACTGCGGACCGGCTTCTTCATCATCTCTCCTTGCAGATCCATGGATCCCATTGTGAGCTGCCGGTTGGAGAACCGGCACGCTCGCTCAAAGGTTCCCTGACAAGGACGTGACCGCTTCCGCTGCCGAACTGCCGCGCAGCCAGTCGCGGTCGTGCGCGCCGGACCGCGGGTCCAAGCCGCCTGCCCACGGTGGGCACGATGGGAAGGACAACATTCGCGGCTCTCCCCTCGGCTTCCCGCAATATCGATCAAGGGAGGCAGAGGAAGGGAACACACCTACAGCCAATAGCGTTAATTAGAGGATTTTATAACATATACCGCCTTTACTTCAAAACCCGAAAGTTCTCGTGGGTGATGACGCGGAAGTTGTCTGACACCTTGTCGCGGAATTTTCGCCATTCCTGCGGGATGGTTTCACGCATGAATGCAAGGATGGCGTCGGCGAACTGCTTCTGACTTGGGTAGTAGCGATTGTGGGTAACGTATTGATGCAAGACGGCCCAAAGCCGCTCAATCGGGTTGAGATGAGGGCAGTAGGGCGGCAGCTGGATCAGATGGATACGGCAAGCTGTCCTGGCGAGGAAGGCTCTGACATCGGGCCCTTTGTGGTAGGCAGCGTTGTCCCAGATGACATGAATGATGCGCTTGTCAGGGTTGCGCGCTTCGATCTTGGTCAGAAGCTGCACAGCACTGACCCCATCAACGGTGGTGGGCTCGACAAAGGGTGCATCGAAGGTTTCGAGGTTTACAGCTCCATGAATGTTCACACGACCGCGCCCTGCTGTGCTGAGAACCGCTGGATTTGATCCCACCTTCACCCAGCCAAATGCAGGCTTGGTCTGGTATTCCGGATGCACCGCATCGGCGAAGTAGACGGCTTCATCTGCTGGCAACTCACGCATCAGGCGCTCGTAGAATGCGATGAAAGCGGCCTGCTTTTCCGCTGATGCCACGCGCGGCAGGGGCTTGGGCTTGCGGTATTCAAAGCCCAGTCGGGCCAGAAGTTTGATGCAGCCAGAATGGGAATAGTTCAGACCGCACTCAGCTGCGACATGGGCCCTGATCTCGACCGTCGAGCGACAGAAGCGCGCTTCCATCCAAGCGCACAACGCAGCCTCCTGTGCCTGCGTCATACGGGATTGACCGCCTTTCCAGCCGTCGAAGGCAAGCGCATCCCAACCATCTTGCAGGTAGGTTTTATGCCAGCCCCGGATGGTATCGTCGTCCAGATACAGAAAATCCGAAATCTCTTGGCAGGATTTGCCGTCGTCCAGCAGCAGGATCGCATTTGCCCGGCGGGCAATACCGTGGTCCTCGCGCTGGCGACGCACGCAAGCCTCAAGCTCGAGGCGGTCTGCTGAGGAAAGAAACCCAGGGCGGATCATAGGCATAGCTGAATCGTTCCACGCCCAGCCGTCAAGACATCAAATTCGGCTTCCGCAGGACTCGGAGTATATTTTTCAACAATTGTGCGCTCTGTGCACGTAGCTAGGGTGAGGACTCATAGCCAATAGATGACAGTTGCGGCAAGGGCGATGGCTGAGAGGAAGACCTTCGGACATCTATCGTATCGTGTTGCGACAC
>NZ_FNOB01000072.1 GCF_900106675.1 Allgaiera indica | reverse complement strand
TGAAGCGTTGACGGCCCAAGGCGAACAGGACCGGAAATGCCCCGAAACGCAAATCGCAGGAGGCCAACACAATGGCACGCATTCTCATTCTTTCCACCGCATCCGACGTTCTGGGCGATACCGGCAAGCCCACGGGTGTCTGGTATGAGGAACTCGCGACCCCCTACTACGCTTTTCTGGACGCGGGCCATGAGGTCACGCTCGTCACGCTCGGCGGCAAGGCAATCCCGATCGATCCGAATTCGGACGCGACCGGCGACGATGCCCCGGCGTCGGTCACCCGCTTCCGGGCCGACGCGAAGGCGACCGCCCTCTTGAAGTCTCCCGCCCGGCTCGAAGACGAGGATGTGACCGCGTATGACGCGCTTTACATCCCCGGCGGGCACGGCGCGATGTTCGACCTGGCCGAAAGCGACCTGGCCGCCAAGGCCATCGGCAAGGCCTGGGACAGCGGCAAAGTGGTCGCGTCGGTCTGTCACGGCCCGGCGGCCTTTGCCAACGCGCTGGACGCGAACGGCGATCCGATCGTGAAGGGGCGCAAGGTCTCGGCCTTCACCGACAGCGAGGAACGGGCCGTGGGCCTTGTCGAGGCCGTGCCTTTCTTGCTGGAAACCCGCCTGCGGGAACTTGGCGCCGAGTTCGAAAGCGTGGGCGACTGGCAGCCGCATGCGGTGGTCGATGGCCGGCTGGTGACCGGCCAGAACCCCGCCTCGTCCGAGGCGGCCGCGGACAAGGTGCTGGCCCTTCTGGGCTGATCACGAAAGGCGCCGCCCCGTCCGGGCGGCGCCCTCTTCGCCCGAACCCAAAACCGGAGAGGCCGACATGTCTAAGGTCATTCTTATCACCGGCGCGTCCTCGGGGATCGGCGAAAGCTGCGCGCGCCATGCAGTCGCCGCAGGGCACAAGGTGGCGCTTGCAGCCCGGTCGGAGGCGAAACTCGAAGCCCTGGTCAAGGATCTGGGCGAAGGTAACGCGCTGGCGCTGCCCACCGACGTCACCGATCCGGCGTCACAGGAAGCCATGGTCGCGCGCGCGGTCGAACATTTCGGGCGGCTCGACGTGGTCGTGGCCAATGCAGGAGTCGGCGCTTCGGCGCGCGGGACCGAGGCAGGATCGGCCGAGAATTTCCGCGAGATGATCGAGGTGAACTGCCTGGCCGTGACCTATACCGCGAAATTCACGCTGCCGCATCTGCGCGCCTCGAAGGGGCACATGGTGCTGATGGGGTCGAAGGCGTCGCAGGGGGCGATGTGGGGATCGGTCTATTCGGCGACCAAGTGGTTCATCCGGGGCTATGCCGACAACCTGGGGCTGGAACTCGGCGAGGCCGGTGGCCGCGTCACCTGCCTGCA
>NZ_FNOB01000073.1 GCF_900106675.1 Allgaiera indica | reverse complement strand
TGAACCGCGCCGGGTTTGCCGGAGGCTCCAACTCCTGAGTAGGATGGAGCATCATGAGCAAGACGACGAACAAGTTTTCCCCCGAAGTGCGCGCGCGTGCCGTGCGCCTGGTTCTCGACAATCAGGGTCAGCATGGATCGCGCTGGCAGGCGGTCATGTCGATTTCCGCGAAGATCGGCTGTGCACCCCAGACCCTGAACGAGTGGGTCAAGAAGGCCGAGGTCGACAGCGGCAAGCGCGCTGGCATCCCGACCGACATGGCAGAGAAGATGAAGGCGCTGGAGCGGGAGAACCGGGAGCTGCGCCAAGCCAACGAGATCCTGCGCAAGGCGAGCGCATATTTTGCGATGGCGGAGCTCGACCGCCGGTCGAAGTGATGGTCGGGTTCATCGACGATCATCGGGAGGCGCACGGGGTCGAGCCGATCTGCAGGGTTCTGCCGATCGCCCCATCCACCTGACTCACGATCACCTGGCCAAGCGGGCCGATCCGGCCCGGTTGTCAGATCGAGCCCGGCGCGACGCAGTCCTGCGGCCCGAGATCGAGCGCATCTTCGAGGAGAACTGGAGTGTCTACGGCGTGCGTAAGGTCTGGCATCAACTGGATCGGGAGGGTTTCACCGTCGCCCGGTGCACCGTGGCTCGGCTGATGAAGGGCATGGGTATTCAAGGCGCTCGCCATTGTCCTCGGACCAATGGCGGACAAAGGCTCGCTCCGGGGCAAGCCGCACAAGACGACCACCCCCGACAAGAAGGCCCCGTGCCCGCTGGACAAGGTGAACCGGCAGTTCCGCGTGCCCGCGCCTGACATGCTCTGGGTCAGCGATTTCACTTACGTCGCCACCTGGAGGGGGTTCGTCTATGTCGCCTTCGTCATCGACGCCTACGCGCGCCGCATCGTTGGCTGGCGGGCGAGCCAAACAGCGCACGCAGGCTTCGTTCTCGATGCCCTCGAACAGGCTGTCCACGATCGCCGCCCAGTCAAGGGCGCGGGGCTCGTCCACCATTCCGACCGCGGGTCGCAATACCTGTCTATCCGCTACACCGAGCGGTTGGGTGAGGCCGGCATCGAACCATCCGTGGGCAGCGTCGGCGACAGCTACGACAACGCGTTGGCGGAAACGATCAACGGTCTCTTCAAGGCCGAGGTCATCCATCGCCGCGGCCCGTGGCGCAACTTCGAGGCCGTCGAATATGCCACCCTTGAATGGGTGGACTGGTTCAACAACCGCCGCCTGCTCGAGCCGATCGGGAACATCCCGCCGGCGGAAGCCGAGGCAAACTTCTACGCCGCGCTGGAAACTGAAGACATGGCCGCGTAACTA
>NZ_FNOB01000013.1 GCF_900106675.1 Allgaiera indica | reverse complement strand
AACCGCACCGAGATCATGTTCGGCAGGCTCAAGGACTGGAGGCGCGTTGCCACCCGTTACGACCGCTGTCCCAAGGTATTCCTCTCTGCCATCGCCCTCGCGGCTATCGTCATCTATTGGTTATGAAGCCTGAGCCTAAAGGTGCGACCACTGAACACTGCCACAAGCCGGACTTCCTATTCCCGGATGTGGCAACCTACCACGCAGCCCCGGCCAGTGGAGCCCCGGGACTTCTGATGCTTGGCGCCAAATCGACCTGCAAGGATGGCTGGCGGCGAGTTCTGGCAGAAGCATCTAAGATCAGCCGGAAACACCTTTTGACGCTGGAACCCGGTATCTCCGAACCACAGGCTGAGCAAATGGATGTATCTGGCCTACAACTTGTCGTTCCGGCGCCATTGCACGCGACCTATACTGCCGCGCAACAGGGTTGGCTTTGGAATCTCGGGCAGTTCCTGGAAGAGGTTAGCCAGCATCAGGCGGCTTAGGGATGTGGCACAGTTTGTTGCGCGGAATGTGGCACAAATCGCCGTTTTCCGCGCCAACTGATTGAAATCATTATGGCAAGTGGCGGAGAGACAGGCAGCCATGTCAAGTTCCGCGATTTTCCGGCCAAGGCCCAATATGTCCGCAAAACAAAGGGCCAAAACACCTTCCATTGTGCGGCACGTTCCCCCATATTCCTAGGTGGTCCACGTTAAGGTGGGGGATGTAATGGGGGATGCGGGCCCGATGGAGAATTGCAGGAGACCGGAAAAGGCGCTGTCCGCACGGTTTGTGGAAACCGTCACCGAGCCCGGCAAATATTTCGATGGCCACGGCTTGTTCCTGAGGGTCGCGAAGAACGGCGCGCGGCAGTGGGTGCAACGCATCACCATTCGCGGCAAGCGAAGCGAACTAGGGCTGGGCAGTCCGCCTGCCGTGTCGCTGGCGGCGGCGCGCAAGCTGGCACTCGACAACCGGGGCAAGGCGATGCTGGGCGGCGACCCGCTGGCCGAGAAGCGCAAGGCGCGCGAGGGGCTGACCTTTGCGAAGGCCGTGGACAAATACCTTGCCGCGAAGCTGTCAGAATTCAGAAGCGAGAAGCACCGGAAGCAATGGCGCTCAACTCTCGACACCTACGCCGCGCCGGTTCTGGGATCAAAGCAGGTTTCGGATATCGCCGTCCAAGACGTGCTGCGCGTACTGGAGCCGATCTGGAAGACGAAGACCGAGACCGCCTCGCGCCTTCGCGGCAGGATCGAAAACGTACTTTCCTGGGCGACGGTGGCGGGCCACAGGACAGGCGACAACCCAGCGCGCTGGAAAGGCAACCTGTCCGAGATGCTGCCCAAGCCCGCGAAGGTGGCGAAGGGCGACAATCAACCGGCACTGGTGCTGGGCGACGTGTCGCGCTGGTGGCGTGATCTTGCAAAACGCGACGGCATGGCGGCTAGGGCGCTCGAATTCCTGACCCTGACCGCCGCGCGTTCTGGCGAGGTGCGCGGCGCGACATGGGATGAATTCGACCTTGGGGACGTTGCGACACCCGCGACTTCTGCGACACGGCGGGCGGTCTGGACCATTCCGGCTTCGCGAATGAAGAACGGGCGGGCGCATCGCGTGCCGCTCACGCCCGAAGCGGTTGTGCGGCTGGAAAGCCTGCCTCGCATGGAGGGCAGCCCGTATGTGTTCTTCGCCGCTCGCGGCGGGATGCTGTCGGACATGACCATTTCCGCCGTCATGCGCCGGATGCAGGAGGCCAAGGAGAAGGCGGGCGACGTGGGCTATCTGGACCCCGCAAACAGGCGTCCCGCTGTGCCACACGGATTGCGCTCGACCTTCCGGCAGTGGGCAGCAGAACAGGGATATCCCCGTGACATGGCCGAAATCGCGCTGGCGCACTTCATCGGGTCCGAAGTGGAGCGCGCCTATCAGCGGTCGGACATGCTCGACCGGCGGCGAGACATGATGGCGGCTTGGGCGGCTTTCCTGCAGGGGGACGCGGCGCAAGCCGGTAACGTGGTGAGGTTGGGGGTGGCGGAATGAAACACGATGCAGCAAGTCGCAAGGCGATTGTGCAACATTTTTCGGTGGAACGAATACCAAAGGGGGATATTCTCTTTCCTTCATTTACCTTTAAGGGTCAGGACGATCCGGATGAGGTTTGGGTTGTTTTGGCTACAACGCGACTTGGAATGATGCCAGAGCAGACTAACCATCACGTTTTTCGCAACGAAGCGGAAGCCAAAGACTTTATGCGGGACTTTCCGATCGGCTCCGAGGTCCCCGAACCTGATTGGGGAGGGTCTGGACCATATGCGAGCGACTTTGTTCGCAAAATTGTTGATGAGGGCGGGCCAACATTAGGTGCTGCAGATGAAGACTCATTTCTTCCGCTTCGGATCCTTGATGATGCTGGTTTCATAACGGGGAAGGCCGGTAGTATCTCTGAAAAGGTTGCGGAATTTATTGGGCGCGAGCGCATTCAGGAGATCAAGGATCGTCATGGAGATTTTTGGCAGGTTGCCGCCGATTTTGAATATTGCTGGCAGAACACCTCGCATTCATCGGCTGTTTTTGTCGCGGCATCCTTCCGGTTTCATCGCTTTGTGACTGGAAACGAATTCGCCGCTGGTTACTTGTTGCGGGACCTGGAGATGCTTGTTGATGGTGTGGAGGCGGAGGCAACTAGCTCCGTTGAACGGCGTAGAAAAGCGACTACTCGAAGTGGAGAGAAGTCCAAAGAATCTCGCATGAAGCGCATAAACGCCCTGCTGGACAGGATGACGGAAATTGTTGAGAGCAACCCCATTGCAGCAAGGTTTGACCCTGAAGCCGTTGCAAAAATGGCCGGTGAAGACTGCGCTGTCGCGCAGCCCAAGCTATGGCAACAGGGAAAACGGCAGATAAGCGAATATCTTGGAGAAATCCGACGCGGTGAAGCGGGGGGCGAACTCAAGGCCCGTTATTACAGGTTGTTTGCAGCCAAACAGCCTGAGCGACCTTAGCTGAGATGGGTAACCGCTTAAGCGGTTTAGCGTGAATTTAAATCCGCCTAGGCGGTTCACGTTAACCATTTTCTACCACGGAAGGTTGCGCCACCTTTTCCAGCATGATCCACGGCAATCTCGCCGTGCCTGTCTGGAAAGGACCGGAACAAATGGCCGAAACCCTTCTGCGCCGTCCCGCTGTAGAAGCCCGCACGGGGCTTTCCCGCTCTACCATTTACGAATGGATGAAGCGCGGCGAATTCCCGCATCCCGTCACGCTTGGCGCGCGCATTGTCGCTTGGCGTGAGAGTGACATTGCCGCTTGGCTAGAAAGCCGCGAAACGCGGGTGGCCTGATATGGTGAGCGGGCAAGAGAAAACCCCGGTTGCGCCTGCACGCGCACCGGGGCTGGATAACCGCTCTGCAACTGCGGCGGGCAATCCAAAGATAGCACCGAAGAATGCGAAACGCCATTGCGCGGGCGTTCGCTATATCGTCACGCCCAGCGCGGGCGACCCCTTCCGTGTTTCCGTTTCGGGCCGCATCCGCTGGACGCTCGACCGGTTGCGGGCCTCAGGGCCGAAGGGCTGCACCCCCATCACCGACCCCGCGCCCCGATGGAGCGCCTATGTGCATTCGCTGCGTGAACTCGGGGTGGAAATCGAGACCATCACCGAACCGCACGGCGGCGACTTCGCGGGCCACCATGCGCGCTACGTGCTGCGCTCCAAGGTGCAGGAAGGGGGCGCGGAATGAACCGGCTGCGAATCCTCTACCTGCGCCGCTGTCATGGGCTGACCGAACCTCAGGCGCTGGCGCTGGCCGCATTGATCTGGGGGGTGTGCTGATGATGGATGCACGCACCATTACTAAAACGCTGGGTGGTCACTGGCATGGCCGCTACGGCACCGCGCCGTGCCCGATGTGCCAGCCCGAGGGCCGCAAGGGGCAAGCTGGCCTGACGCTTGCGGATGGCGCGGGCGGGCGGCTTCTGGCGCATTGCAAGAAATCCGCCTGCACCTTCGCGGACATTCTGGCGGCGGCAGGCGTCACCGCTGGCGACTATCGCGCCCCGGACCCCGCCGAGATTGCGCGGCGCGAAGGTGCTGCGGAGGCTGAGGCGACCCGCAAGGCGATGATGGCAAGCGCGCTGTGGGGTGAAGCTCGACCGATCGAGGGCAGCCCCGCCGAACGCTACCTGCGCGGGCGCGGCATCACCTGCCCCCTGCCGGATAGCCTGCGGTTCCATCCCGAATGCTGGCACGGCGCGACCGCCCAACGCTTGCCCGCAATGGTGGCGCGGATCGACGGGGCCGACCGTTTCGCGGTGCATCGCACCTACCTTCGACCCGATGGCAGTGGCAAGGCTGAGGTTGCCCCCGCAAAGGCAATGCTGGGGGCCGTCGCTGGCGGCGCTGTGTGCCTTGCTGACGGGCAAGGGCCGCTTGTGGTGGCCGAGGGCATAGAAACTGCCCTGTCGCTGTCCTGCGGGCTGCTGCGCGGCCCAGCGACCATCTGGGCGGCGCTGAGCACTAGCGGCATTCGTGGCCTTCGCCTGCCGCGCGAGGCGGGGCGCCTGACCATTGCCCCGGACGGCGACGAACCGGGCCGGGCCGCCGCACAGGCCCTGGCGGAGCGGGCGCACGCGCTGGGCTGGTGCGTGTCGCTGCTGCCCGCCCCCGACGGGCGCGACTGGAACGACATTCTGACCATGAAAGGGGAACGCGCATGAATGCTCCCGAACCGATCCCGTTTGCGCCCGAAGGTCCGCAACCGCTGGTGCGCGAGATTGCACCCGGCGAAGCCTATCCCGTCGCCCATCTGGGGCCGCTGCGCGCCGCCGTGGAGGCGGTGCAGGGCATGGCGCAGGCTCCCGTTGCCATTCCTGCCGCGTCGGCGCTGGCGGTGGTCTCTCTGGCGGTGCAGGGCTTCGCGAACGTGGAGACGCTGGGCGGCCCGCGTCCGGTGTCGCTTTACGCCCTGACCATCGCGCGTAGCGGTGAGCGAAAATCAAGTTGCGACGGGCCGCTCATGGCCGCCTTGAACGAATTCGAGAAGGAACAGGCCCGCGACCAACGCGAGGCGGTGACGCGCTGGCAGAACGCGCAAGCGCTCTGGAAAGGGGAGCGCGACCGCATTCTCGGGGAGGCGAAGAAGGGCAAGGGCGAACGCAAGGTCGCGGCGCAAGCGGATCTGGATGCGCTTGGCCCGGAACCTGCCGCGCCGCCGAGCGCTGACCGCACGGTAACGGAACCGACTTTCGAGGGGCTGACCCGCCTTTTCGCGACCGGGCAACCCAGCTTGGGCATTTTCAGCGATGAGGGCGGCCAGTTTCTCGGGGGGCACGCCATGAACAGCGACAATCGGCAAAAGACGCTGGCCGCGCTGAATGACCTGTGGCAGGGCAATCCGATCCGCCGCACGCGGGCAGGCGATGGGCACGCAACACTCTACGGGCGGCGGCTGGCCGTGCATCTGATGGCGCAGCCCTCTGTTGCACGCGCGTTCATGGCCGACCCCATGGCGGCGGACACAGGCTTTCTGCCGCGCTTCCTGATCTGCGAACCGCCCAGCACCATCGGGACGCGCCTTCACGCGAATGCCCGAGGCTACGGTGACGCTCTGAGCTGCTTCGGGAACCGGCTGCGGGCCATTCTCGACACCCCTCTGCCGATGGACGAAGAAGCCCGCGAACTGTCGCCCCGCATCCTGCCGCTGACGCCTGAGGCCCACGCGCTTCTGATCCGTTTCGCGGATGCTATCGAGGCGGCGCAGGCCCCTGACGGAGACCTCGCGCATGTCACTGGCTATGCGTCCAAGGCGGCGGAACAGGCGGCGCGGATCGCGGGGGTGTTGGCGCTCTGGCGCGACCTGCAAATCACCGCTGTCACGCCGCAGGACATGGGGAACGGAATCGCGCTTGCGCAATTCTACCTTTCCGAGGCCGTGCGGCTGGCGGATGCGTCAGGCGTCAGTCAGGAAATCGACCGCGCTGAGGCTCTGCGGAAATGGCTGCTGGGAAGCTGGCCGCATCGCGAAATCATGGTGCGCGATGTTGTGCGGCTTGGCCCGAATCCGCTTCGCGAAAGCCCCAAGGCACGGGCCGCGCTGGGCGTTCTGGCGCGGCACGGATGGCTTGCGCCGCTTGACACGGGAACCGTGGTGCGTGGCGCGGCCAGAGCGGAGGCGTGGCGCATCGTGAAGGGAGGCGGCGATGTGGTTTGACGTGCAAACAGCCCTGACGGAAATCGAGAGCGGGCAGCCGACCCGGCCCGCCCGCGTCGCAAATGTCGCGGGTGTCGCAACCCTTCCTGCGCGGAAACCTGCAAGGAAAGCGGCAGAGGCCGGTCCCCATGTCGCGAATGTCGCGAGTGCCGCAACCCCTGCGAGCCTTCCGCGTGGTGTCTCTGTCACCGGCAGCCCGTGCACCTGGACGGGGCGAGTGGTTTCGCTGGACGAATGGCGCAGGTTGTCAGAGTGGGAGCGAAGCGGCCCGGATGGGCGCATGTTCTGCGGGGCTTGCCGGGTGTGGGTGCTTCCCGGCGGCTGCCCGCATTGTGAAGGGGGCATGGCATGACCGGGGCCGAGCTACGGGCCGCGCGCAAGGCGGCAGGATTGACGCAGATCGAGCTTGCCCAGCGCGCCGGGATCGGACGGCACGCTGTCCAATATCACGAGGCCCGTGACCTGATCGACCTTCGCGGCTGGGCCATTGGCCGAATTAGGGCGGTACTGGGGGCCGAGGCCGTGCCGTATAAAGTCCGGATCAATGCGCGCGCGGGGGCATGGGCTGTTAGCCTCCTGGAGGCCGAAAAACGGGCGCTGGAAGCCGCACGGATCAGATGGGCCGAGGCAGAGGCCCGGCGCTTGGCAATGCGGCGCGTCATCTGTGGGGCCAAGACGAGGAAGGGCGCGCCCTGCCGGTGCAAATCCGAGCCGGGCAAGAGGCGCTGCAAGTTTCACGGGGGCATGTCCACCGGGGCTAAGACGCCTGAAGGCCGAGAACGCATCCGTGAAGCGCAGCGGCGGCGCTGGGCAAAGTGGCGGGCAGCACGGCAAGGTGCTTGAAAAAAATCAAAGGAAATCAAACACGCATAGCGCACGCGACCTTGTAGCGAACGGAACGCGCTCAGGCCGTCTCTAAGGTAGATGCGAATAGACCTTCCCATCCGGCACTTGGGCACGTTCCCGTCTATAAAAGGGGCCTGGCCCCGCCGGGTTTTTGCACACCGGCAGCGCGCAGGCGCAGGCGCGCGGTATGGGCTGTTAGTGGCGGACCCTAAGATTACCCCTAAGCTCTCGTCTTCGCTGGCAGCGTCTTGCATTGGCTCCTCATCATGGCACGGCTCGCAGGCCATCCCACGAATAGACCTCTTTTCCGATGGCGTTCCGATAGACCTTGAAATCTCCAAGGACCTTTGGGCCAGCCGACCAAACTGTGACGACTTGGCATTCCCAGAACCCCTTGGAGCCATCAATCCTGATCGTCTTCGGATTGCGCAGATCAACCAGCTGAAGTCCGATCCGGTTGCCGACCGTCAACTGAATGTCATGCATCATTTGATACAGAGCCATTGGGGACTGACAGTTGGCAGGAACACCCTCGGGTAACGGCAGCGGGACGGCTGACTGAGCGAAGGCCGTGCTACACTCCAAAACTGAGACAGCAATCCATACCAAGAAGTGTGGCATCCGGCGCGACGACATGGCGGCCTCCGCTGGTTTCTCTGATCATCAAAGCACACTTCCCTATTTCGTGCTCTGAGGAAACACAAAAGCGGCATCACTTCATGCTGTTTCCCCCAAATTCCGTCGCGTTCGGTGTCGGAGTGGGGGATATTGTGGGGGATATGGTTTTTTAAGTTCTGAAATTCATTTTGATTTACAGATACTTAAAAGGGCAAGCTGGCGGAGAGACAGGGATTCGAACCCTGGGTGGGCGCAAACCCACAACGGTTTTCGAGACCGCCCCGTTCGACCGCTCCGGCACCTCTCCGCTTGCCTAGTCGACGCAGGGGATTTAGCCGCACCGGGACGCGGACGCAAGCCCCGAATTCCGTGTCTTTCTTCCGACCCGCCGGATTGCGCGAAAGCCGCACAGATCGCCAGGATGTCGCGCGACGGCCTGGCTTGCCAGACGCAACCACGGCCCCGAACCGAAGCGCGCCGGCGGTGGCGCATCGTGTGAACCGCGGCCGTGGTGGCGGGGCCGGAGATCGCCGGGCCCCCGGTGCCGCCGCATCTTGCCGGGGGCCGCCGGCTGCGGCCGAGGCTGTCCCTGAACATTCTCTAATCGCCTTGGTCAACCGCTAATCCGTCTGCGTTCGGTCCTGCGTGCCGGGCTCTGGGATTCTCTTCGCGGTCGCCGCTTGGGCGCCGCATGTTTGCGTTCAGGGTTGGAAGGATCGAAATGGTGCGCGCGGTCTGTGCCGCGAGTTTGGGAACGATCTCTTCCTCGCCGCGCGTCCCGGCTGGACGCATTTCCTCACGCGACGGGGTGGCGTGTACGGATTGTCGAAGTTATGCCATCGCCGCCTCATGGTAGGGAGTGTTTCTGGACCACATGGCATGCAGGACCACCGCGAGCTTTCTCGCCAGAGCGACCTTGGCCTTGCGCGGGCCGGTTCGCTCGGAAATGGCTCTGGCCCAGTTGCGCAGAGTGTCGCCGCCGATGGCGCGGCAATAGATTGCATTGGCCGCCTCGTAGAGGCATTTTCGCGTGAATGTGTCGCCCCGTTTGGAAACTCGACCGTTGCGGCTGATCTCTCCGGACTCGTATCGTCTTGGTGTCAACCCGAGGTAAGTGCCCGTGCTGGATGACCGTCGGAAGCGGGAGGCGTCATCGAATGCGGCGACCACCGCCATGGCCGTGATGGCCCCGACGCCGGGCGCTGTCATCAGCAGGCGGACCGTCTTGTGGTATTTGGCAACTGCCCGGATCCGGCTGTCGAGGACCGCGATCTGGGCGAGGATATCTCGCCTTGCCTGCATCAGGGCCGCGAAGACCGGAACAAGTTCGGGAGCAACCGACAGTTCCTTGTCGAGGATTTCCTCCGCGCGACGCTTGAACCCGCCGACGCGCTTGCCGAACATCGCGCCAAGCGTCTTCAGGAGCCCGCGGATCTCGTTCTCCAGCCGCACGCGCATGCCCACCAGCGCTTCGCGCGCCGTGAGCATGGATCGGTTGACGTAGGCGTCGTGGCTCTTGATCTGCACGGCCTTGAACCAGCCACCGCGCACAATCTGGGCGAGACCTGGGGTCCCATGCCGATCCGTCTTGTTCGGCATCAAATTGGCAATGTTGCAGAAGTCGGCATTGAATGATTCACACCGCGAATCCGGTAGGTTAAGAGGGCGGGCATGAGCAAGCCTGACCCTGCCCGCTATCGCTCGACGAGCTGGAAATCCTATAGTGAGCCAATGCCGCGCCATTGGTCCGAGTGACCATGGCGAGGAGGGATGGTGTCCAGCATCCTGCAGACGGCGGGGCTGGATTGGCCGGTCCCCGACTTCTCCACCCTGAGCCGCAGGCAAAAGACCATCACTGTCGAGGTCTCGCGCCGCGCGGCCAGGTCCCCTCAACCCGTTGGTCGACAGCACGGGGATCAAGTTCCTGGGGATGGCGAATGGCTGGCCCGCAAGCACGGCACGCATCGCAGACGCTAATACCGCAAGGTCCATTTAGCGATGGACACAGGCTCCGGCGACACCTGGCCGTGGAGTTCACGTCAAGCCGCGAGGGCGACAGCCCCGTCCTGCCGGACCTCCTGGACCAGATCCCGCCGGAGCAGGAGATCGGCACCGTGACTGGCGATGGCGCCTTCGACGCCCGCCGCTGCCGTGCCGCGATCCTTGCACGGGGCGGCACGGCGATCATCCCCATTCGCAAGAACGGGCGCTTCTGGAAAGAGGACTGCCCTGCCGCGAGGGTGCGCAATGACGCCCCGCGCGCCACCAGACTTCTTGGGCGCGCGATCTTGATAAACTGGTCGGGTTATCATGTCCGAAGTCGGATCTAGGCGAAGATGCCCTCGCCGGTTCTCTCGAACCGGTGGCGTTCACCGGCTCGGCCTCAAGTCCTTCGGAGAGAGGATTGCCTCACGAGACCCGGACCGCCAGACCGCCGAAATTCACATCCGTATCGTCCTAATGAACCGCCTCAACTCCCTCGGCCAAGCCGAGATCGGGCGCGTCACCTAAGGCTACTGGGGGAAGGGGGAGGCTCGTCTCCACGACGACTTCTGCAACAACGCCGAAGTGGCCTCTGAGGACCGATATTCTGCGGACCTTGCCACAGCGAAAATTTGATGAATATCTCGTAGCCATCGAAAATTGCAATATTTTCTGGGGGCGCGGTGCGACACTTCGATGCCAGTGGCGTTCGTGCGATGGAACATAAATCGAACCGTCACCATCAAAGGAGTTCGGCACTGCCGTCGTCACAGATACGGACGGCTGAGCTAACGCGAGTATAGATCGTCGATCCAGATGCAAATCTACTCCGAAGCCCCTGCGCCTTTGCAGGGCGATCAAACCAGAAAACCTGTCGCTGGCCTTGGCGCGCCTGCGCTGGGAGTGCTACACGACCGGCTTGAGTGCTACATCGTGTAGCACTTTCGGTCGAGATCGCGCCGAATGGGGCCAAATCGGGAAAAACGGAAAGATGTTCGAATCGGAAAAGCCCGGAAAGCAAGGGATTTTAACGGTTCACGACGCCGCGCGCCTCAGCGTTGCACCCATGATGGATTGGACCGATCGGCATTGCCGCGTCTTTCACCGGGTCCTGTCTCGGCGAGCGCTGCTTTATACAGAGATGGTCACCGCCCCGGCCGTAATCCATGGCGACCGCGCGCGGCTCTTGGGGCATGACGAAAGCGAACACCCTGTTGCCCTGCAATTGGGGGGCTCCGACCCGAAGGAACTGGCGGAAGCGACCCGGATCGCCGCCGGCTTCGGATATGACGAGATCAACCTCAATGTCGG
This sequence comes from Allgaiera indica, assembly GCF_900106675.1. Classification (GTDB taxonomy): domain Bacteria; phylum Pseudomonadota; class Alphaproteobacteria; order Rhodobacterales; family Rhodobacteraceae; genus Acidimangrovimonas; species Acidimangrovimonas indica. The sequence continues at coordinate 117,655 of NZ_FNOB01000013.1, read as the reverse complement.
CTGCCCGTCCGACCGGGTGCAGTCGGGCTGTTTCGGCGCGGTGCTGATGCAACGCCCCGAACTGGTCGCCGATTGCGCCGCCGCGATGATCTCCGAAAGCCCGGTGGAGGTGACCGTGAAATGCCGCATCGGTGTGGACGACCAGATCCCCGAAGAGGTACTGCCGGACTTTCTGGAAAAGGTCTCGGCCGCCGGGGTCCGCCGCTTCACGATCCATGCGCGCAAGGCCTGGCTGCAGGGCCTCAGCCCGAAGGAGAACCGCGATATCCCGCCGCTCGACTATCCGCTGGTGGTCCGGATGAAGCGCGAATTTCCACAGCTGGATCTGTCGATCAACGGCGGCATCACCAGCCTTGATCAGGTGCAGGGCTTTCAGGCGCAGGGGCTAGACGGGGTGATGCTGGGCCGCGCGGCCTATCACGATCCGGGCGGCGTGCTGATCGAGGCCGACCGGCGGATCTGGGGCGACGATCGCCGGATTTCGCGGCACGACGCGGTCGAGGCGATGCGGCCCTATATCGTCCGGCATCTGCAGGCCGGCGGCAGGCTGCATCAGATCACCCGGCACATGCTGGGCCTGTTCCATGGCCAGCCCGGGGCCCGCGGCTGGCGGCGGGTGCTGTCGGAACGTGCCCATGCGCCAGACGCCGGGCTGGACGTGCTGGACGCGGCGCTGGCGCAGGTGGGCGGGCAGGCGGCCGCATAGGCCCGGCGCGGTGCCGGGGGCGTCGCGCCCGAAATGCCTGCCGGAACGAAAAAAGGGGCGGTTGCCCGCCCCTTTCGATCCGAAAATCCCGTGGGATTTAGTCGGCCAGCGCCAGGTTGGACGCCGACTGGCGGCCGTCGCGACCCGACTCGAGGTCGAAGGTCACCTTCTGGCCGTCGTCCAGGCCACGCAGGCCGGCGCGCTCGACGGCGCTGATGTGGACGAAAACGTCCTTGGAGCCGCCGTCGGGCTGGATGAAGCCGAAGCCTTTGGTGGCGTTGAACCATTTCACGGTGCCGGTAGCCATCGTGAGATCTCCTTGTCATTGCCGCCCGCGGAAGTGCGGCGGCCCGGCTCAGTCAGTTCCAGATCGAAGGACTGTGGCCGATGACGGAGAACAGTGGTCGATAGAGAGTAACGTCGCTTATCCCATATCGGATAAATCGCCTCGAATCGCAAGAAAAATCGCGGTGACGTGGCAGAGGCGCGCCGAAACGGAGGCGCACGCCCTAGTTGTGCGGGTACATCACGGCCCAGCTTTCGATCAGGTTTTGCTGAAGCTGGCGCGCGTGCCGCGTCCAGCTTGGCACGCCCCGCGGACGTTCAACCGATGAATCGAGGACCTTCTCACGTCGGGCCATGTTCGAGGTCAGGATCGCGAAGATCAGCTCCTGACCGTCGGGACCGGAGAGATACCCGGTCAGGCCCGAGACGTAGTTCAGCGTGCCGGTCTTGGCCTGCACCGAAAGCGGGGTGTTCTTGATCAGCCGGCCCCTGTCGTCGAGCAGGTAGATGTTCTTGAGCAGGCTGCGAAGCATGCCGCCGGGGCTGGCCTGGTACAGGACGCTGACCAGATCCGCCGCCGTCACGCGCGTGCCGTGCGCAAGGCCCGAATGATCGGCGAAATGCGCGCTGACGTTGTAGCGGCTCTTGATCCAGGCACCCATCTGCGCGGCCGATTGCGCCAGCGTGGCCGGCGGGGCGCCTTCTATCTTCGTGGTCGCCGCCAGGCCGACCAGTTCGGCCGTGAGGTTGGTGGAATAGTACAGCATCACCCGCAGGATCGCGCTCAGCTTGTCGCTTTCGTGGCTGACCAGGGTGATGGGGTTGGTCGGGGCGCGGGCGGGGCCGGGCTGAGGCAGGCGGATGCTGTAGGCGGCGGCGATCTCGTGGAACACGCTGGCGGCGTAGGCGCCGGGGTCGCGCACCGGCAGCCATCGGTTGCCATGGCGGCTGAGCAGCCGGCGCGCGACGGTCCAGCTTTCGTGCCCGTCCGAGGCGCTGTGGGTGTAGAGGGGGGCGTCCCGGTCCACCACCGTCATGGTGATGTCGGGCGCCGCCGGCTGGATGCGCTGGCCGCGCGCATCCATCTGCACGCGGTAGCCCTTGCCGGTGCGGGTCCATTCGAAATGCACGCGGTTGAAGTTCAGGTTCAGCCCCGAAAGCCCAGGGTTGTAGCCCGCCTGCGGCGGCTGGCTGGGATCCATCGCGGCGAAATGCGTGATCGCCGAGGCATCATACAGGAACCGCCCCGTCACCGCTCGTACGCCCTTTGCGGCGATCGCGGCGGCCATGTCGGCCAGGTCGTCGCTGTCAAGCGTCGGGTCGCCACCGCCGACCAGGATGAGATCGCCCTGCACGACGCCGCCCTGGACCGGGCCGGTGGTCACCACGCGGGTGGTAAAGCGGTGATCCGCCCCCAGCTGGTCGAGCGCGTAAAGCGTGGTGAAGACCTTGGTCATCGACGCGATCGGCATGGCCGCATCCGGCAGGTGGCTGTCAAGCACCTTGCCGGTATGGGCATCCGCCAGCACGAAGCCGACCTCGCCGCCCAGATTGGCGCGCGCGATCAGCTCATCTGGGGTGGGCACGTCGGCATGGCCCGCGCCGCCGGCGCGCGGATGGCCCGGCCGCAGATGCGGGCGCAGCGAACGGCGTGGCGCCTCGGCCTTGGCGGGAAGGGCGATAGGGGTGGCCGCCCCGGCGAGAAGGGCGCCAAGCAGCCAGCGGCGAGAGATCGGATCTTGCGTCGTCATGGCGCGACTTAACCCAACCCCGTGCGACGCGGCAAGCCGGCGCCGGGGCGAAAACGCGCGCGGCGGATCACAGAGCGGTCAGCCAAGTGTCATCACCTGAGCCAGTCGCCACGGGCGCGGATCGCGCTGGACGAGATCGGCATCAGGGGCACGTTGACATAGCACCAGGCGGGCGCGCGCAGATGCCCCAGCCGCCGCGCCGCCGAGGGCGGCACGCGATACATGGCATAGCGCCCGGCGGCGGGCGAAAGCCGCGCGGCGATGCCGGATCCGGGGCGCGCGATCACCCCGATCGGCACGTTATGCATGATCCAGCGCCAGTTCTGCCAGCGGTGGAACTGGGCCAGGTTGTCGGCGCCCATCAGCCACACGAACCGCACCCCGGGATAAAGCGCGCGCAGGCGCCGCAGCGTGGCGGCGGTGTGGCGGGTGCCCAGGCGCGCCTCGATATCGGTGACCACGACGCGCGGATCGTCCATCACCTCGCGCGACTGGGCCATGCGCCGCGCCAGGGGCGCCGGGCCTTCGCGCTTCAGCGGATTGCCGGGGCTGACCAGCCACCACACGCGGGTCAGGCCGAAGCGGCGGATCGCCTCGCGGGTGATATGGGCGTGCCCCGCATGGGCCGGATCGAAGGAGCCGCCCAGAATGCCGATCACCTGGCCCGGCTTCGCCATGGGAAATCCCTGCACCGATCTTGTCCTTCCACCCCGGCAAAAGGCCCCTTTTCGCCGTGGCGCGGGGGGCTGTCAACGTATGGCCGCACGCGGCGGTGTGGGCGCGGGGGGCGGGCGGCCCCGGGGGTGGCGCCGAACCGCGGGGCCGGGCGTGGCTTTCGGCGCCGGAAACGCGGTCCGGCCCCTCAAAGCAAAGGCCGCGTCGCCCCCGGGGCGGCGCCAGAGATGCCTATCGCATTGCTCTTGGTCGCGCGGTCCCTTACATCAGGCGCCAAATTCAGCCCGCCGAATGCACCCCAAGGAGTTTCGCATGGCATCCTATCAATACGTCTATCACATGGATGGCGTCTCCAAGACCTATCCGGGCGGCAAGAAATGTTTCGAGAACATCCGCCTCAACTTCCTGCCCGGCGTGAAGATCGGCGTCGTCGGCGTCAACGGCGCCGGCAAATCCACGCTGCTGCGCATCATGGCCGGGATCGACAAGGATTTCTCGGGCGAGGCCTGGGCCGCCAAGGGCGCCCGCGTCGGGTACCTGCCGCAAGAGCCGCAGCTGGACGAAAGCCTGAACGTGCGCCAGAACGTCATGCTGGGCGTGGCCGAGAAACAGGCCAAGCTGGACCGCTACAACGAACTGGCGATGAACTACTCGGACGAGACCGCCGAGGAGATGGCCGCGCTGCAAGACGAGATCGACGCCGAGAACCTGTGGGATCTCGACAGCCAGATCGACGTGGCGATGGAGGCCCTGCGCTGCCCGCCCGACGATGCCGACGTGGCCACGCTTTCGGGCGGCGAACGGCGCCGGGTGGCGCTGTGCAAGCTGCTTCTGGAAGCGCCCGACATGCTGCTGCTGGACGAGCCGACCAACCATCTGGACGCCGAAACCATCGCCTGGCTGCAAAAGCACCTGATCGAATACAAGGGCACGATCCTGTGCGTCACCCACGACCGCTACTTCCTGGACGACATCACGTCGTGGATCCTGGAGCTGGAGCGCGGCCGCGGCATCCCCTATGAGGGCAATTATTCCGCCTGGCTGGAGCAGAAGGCCAAGCGGCTGGAACAGGAGGCGCGCGAGGACAAGGCCAAGCAGAAGGTGCTGGAGAAGGAACTGGAATGGATCCGCGCCGGCGCCAAGGCGCGCCAGGCGAAATCCAAGGCGCGGATCTCGGCCTATGAGAAGCTGGCCGAGGAAAGCGTCAAGGATCGGGTCGGCAAGGCGCAGATCATCATCCCCAACGGCCCGCGCCTGGGCGGCAAGGTGATCGAGGCAGTCGGCCTGAAAAAGCACATGGGCGACAAGCTGTTGATCGAGGATCTCAGCTTTTCGCTGCCGCCGGGCGGCATCATGGGGGTGATCGGCCCCAACGGCGCCGGCAAGTCGACGCTGCTGAAGATGATCACCGGCCAGGAAGCACCCGACGCCGGCAGCATCACGATCGGCGACACCGTCAAGCTGGCCTATGTCGACCAGTCGCGCGACGCGCTCGATCCCGATCACAACGTCTGGGAGGAAATCTCGGGCGGGGCCGAGCTGATCCATCTGGGCGATGCCAGCGTGGCCAGCCGCAGCTATGTCGGGGCCTTCAACTTCAAGGGCGGCGACCAGCAGAAGAAGGTGGGCCTCTTGTCGGGCGGCGAGCGCAACCGGGTGCACATGGCCAAGCTTCTGAAGGAAGGCGGCAACGTGCTGCTTCTGGACGAGCCGACCAACGACCTGGACGTCGAAACCCTGCAGGCGCTGGAAGCGGCGATCGAGGATTTCGCGGGTTGCGCGGTGATCATCTCGCACGATCGCTTCTTCCTCGACCGGCTGTGTACCCATATCCTGGCCTTCGAGGGCGACGCGCATGTCGAGTTCTTCGAGGGCAACTTCGAGGATTACGAGGCCGACAAGATCCGCCGTCTGGGCCCCGACGCGGCCGAGCCGAAGCGGGTGAAGTACAAGAAGTTCACGAGGTAAATGCTGACTTGATATCTGCATTCAATTGATCAACTCTCCCCCTGCGGGTGAAAGGGGGAGATCTTGACTTCTTATGTTTTCTTGGCCGACGAGAGCGGCAATGTCACGCAAGAGGCCGGCATTTCGGATGAGGTTGGGCCGTCCCGATATTTGTGTATGGGAGGAGTGCTTATCCCAAGCGATTCACTCTCAGAGGTCCATCTTGCGCTAGATGGTGTCGCGAGAAAGTTTAAAAAGAAGAATAAACTGCACGCGACTGACATTAGCCATGTGCAAAAAGTGTTTCTTGCGAGAGAAGTCCTAGGGCTGAAGTTTCCAATGTTTGGGGTAGTCAGTGATAAACATACACTGGGAGGCTTCAAAAATCTTTCTGGGGGGAAGGCTCAGGATTACTACAATCGTACGGCGCTTTACTTGTTAAGTCTGCTAGGGGTATTTCTTAACTCATCCAATATTTCTGGGGATGATGTCGCTATTGTGTTCGAGGAGCGGACGCATGACTATGGGCGCTTCAAGAACTATGTTCGAAGGGTAAAATCTAGGCCGACCGGGGACTTTGTCGATGGGATACCTTACATAAGCCCTGATCTTATTTCCTCGAAGCGGAAAGAGGATGAGCATGGATTTGCGATTCCGGATTTAATCGCCCATGCGGTCTTCTCTGCATTTGATAGAAACAGGAATAACTTCGGAATTACCGAGGCGCGATACCTGTCTGAGATGATGCCCGCGTTCTGCGAAAAAGGGGTAGCCAAAAGATTTTACCCCATTCAGCGAGAAAAGATGAGAGATGTGTGTGAACCCACAGTCGATCTGATGAAGGCGTATGGGTTCGAACTTGGGAGTTGAGGTTAGGGCTTACCATTCGCACGCGGGACTTAGACGTTTCCTTGCCACATCCTAAGCCCGCCAGAACCGCGGCAGCAGCAGCACATAGCCCGCGACCATCCCCAGCCGGCCCATCAGCATGGCGATGATCATCAGCCATTTGGCGGTGGTGTCGAAATTCACCATCGTGCCGGTCGGCTGGGTGGCGGTGCCGAAGACATAGCCGATATTGCCGATCGAGGTCCAGATCGCCATCAGTGCGCTCTCGATGTCCACCCCGGTCAGGCTGACCCCGATCGACAGCACCAGGATCGTCACCAGATAGCCGGTCAGATACATGATCAGCGGGTTCATCACCTCGTCGTCCAGCACCACGCCATCATAGCGCACCACCGACAGGCGGTTGGGCGAATGCACCTTCTGGATCTGCGCCTTGATCGCGGCGAACAGGATCTGGGTGCGAAACACGCTGAACGCGCCCGAACTGGACGACGAACACCCCCCGATCAGCCCGACCGCCAGCGCCACCACCACCGGGAACGGCCCCCAGGAATTCACGTCGGCCGAGGAAAATCCGGTGCCGGTGAAGATCGACACGATGTTGAACAGCGACTGGCGCACGATCGTCTCGACCGGGGTTTCCGAGGTCGCCAGGCGGTAGACGACCACCAGGCCGACGGCGATCGCGATCCAGCGCAGGAAGGCGCGGACCTGCGGGTCGCGCAGCATCGGGCGGTAGCTGCCGCCCATCATCTGCACGAAGCGGATATAGGGCAGGGCCGACATGATCATGAAGAACGACCCCGCATATTCGGCCGCGCCGGCATATTTGCCGAACGAGGCGTCCGAGGTGGAAAACCCCCCCGTCGCCACGGTGGCGAAGGCGTTCACCACGGCGTCGAGCAAGGTCATGCCGAACACCATGTAGGTGCTGATGCAGGCCAGCGTCAGCAGCACATAGAAGGCCAGCAGCCGCCGGGCGATGTCGGTGGCGCGCGGCAGCACCTTGCCCATCGTGTCGAAGCCCTCGGTGCGGAAGAACTTCATCCCGCCGACGCGCATCACAGGCAGGAAGATCATCGCCACGAAGGCGATCCCCAGCCCCCCCAGCCAGTTCAGGATGCCGCGCCACAAAAGCACCCCCGGCGGCAGGTTGTCGAGATGCGGGATCACCGAGGACCCGGTCGTGGTGATGCCGGATACGGCCTCGAAATAGGCGTTGGTAAAGCTGATATGCGGCGCGCCGACCATGAAGGGCAGGGCGCCGAACAGCGGGATGAAGGCCCAGATCCCGGTGGTCAGCAGGAACGCCTCGCGCACGGTGAATTCACCCGCGGTCTCTAACCCCGATCGGCACGACAGCGCGATCATCGCGCCGGTGACGCCGGTCACCATCGCGGATTCGAAGAAGGCTTCCCAATTGCGGGCACCGACCAGCAGATCGACCGTCAGCGGCGCCAGCATCGCCAGCCCCAGCGCCACAAGCAACAGCCCCAGCACGAAGCCGACCGAGCGGATGTCGATCAGCGCGGCGTCATGGGCAGTGGCGTCCCTGGTGGCCGTCACGACCGCCTCGCGGGTCTGGCGTCAGGCATGGGTGAACCGCGCCCGCGCGCCGCGTTCGATCGCGGCGGCATGGAGACGGTCGATGTTCAACTCGTAACGCACTTCCTCAAGCAGCCGCAATTCGGTCTCGCTCAGGGATCCGTCCGCGGCGGCCACGTCGCACGACAGCGCATAGGCGGTCTCGTACAGGCGTTCGGGCAGGGCGTCGCGGATCAGCCCGAACAGCGCGTCCAGCCCGTCCTCTTCCTCGAACAGATCGAACACCACCTGCGAGATCTGCTTGAAGCGGTCGGCGTCGTAATCCTCGAACACCGGCAGCGTGTTCACGATACCCTGGATCATGAACAGCTCGGACGAGCGGATCGTCTCATCCGAGGCCGAAACCGCGATCATCAGCGCGATCAGGCTGTCTTGCGGCGTCATGGATGCGGTGTCGAAGGTCATGGGCGTCCTTTCCTTGTTGCGGCGCAGAATATTGACCCGGCCCGACGCGGGCAATAGGAGAGGGGGCCGCGTGAGACAAGGGGTTTCGCGCGCCGGACGAGGATGTGAACGATGACGGACCTTCGCGACGCCGCGATGAACTCGAAAGCCTGGCCGTTCGAGGAAGCCCGCCGCATCCTCAAACGCTACGAGGGCGCGCCGCCCGAAAAGGGCTATGTGCTGTTCGAGACCGGCTACGGCCCTTCGGGTCTGCCCCATATCGGCACCTTCGGCGAGGTCGCGCGCACCACGATGATCCGCCGCGCCTTCGAGGCGATCAGCGATATCCCGACGCGGCTGATCTGTTTCTCGGACGACATGGACGGGATGCGCAAGGTGCCCGAGAACGTGCCCGATCGGGACCTCCTGCATGCCAATATCCAGAAGCCGCTGACCAGCGTTCCCGACCCGTTCGGCGAATATGAAAGCTTCGGCGACCACAACAACGCCATGCTGCGGCGGTTCCTCGATACCTTCGGGTTCGAGTACGAATTCTATTCGGCCACCGAATTCTACAAGTTCGGCCAGTTCGACGAGGTGCTGCTGCGCGCCGCCGAACGCTATGACGACGTGATGGCGGTGATGCTGAAATCGCTGCGCGAGGAACGCCAGCAGACCTATTCGATCTTCCTGCCGATCCACCCCGAGACCGGCCGCGTCCTTTATGTGCCGATGAAGCATGTCGACGCCCGGGACGGCACCGTCACCTTCGATGACGAGGACGGGCGCGAATGGACGCTGCCGGTCACCGGCGGCAACGTGAAGCTGCAGTGGAAGCCCGATTTCGGCGCCCGCTGGGCCGCGCTTGGCGTCGATTTCGAGATGTACGGCAAGGACCATTCCACCAACACCCCGATCTACGACCGGATCTGCGAGATCCTGGGCGGCCGCAAGCCCGAGCATTTCACCTATGAACTCTTCCTCGACGAGAACGGCGAGAAGATCTCGAAATCCAAGGGCAACGGGCTGACCATCGACGAATGGCTGACCTATGCCTCGACCGAAAGCCTCAGCTATTACATGTTCCTCAAGCCGAAGACGGCAAAGCGGCTGTCGTGGGACGTGATCCCCAAGGCGGTGGACGAATACCACCAGCAGCTGCGCGCCTTCCCCGATCAGGACATGGTGGCGCGGGTGAACAATCCGGCCTGGCATATCCACGCGGGCCAGCCGCCGGCCAGCCACATGGTCGTACCCTTCGCGATGCTTCTGAACCTGGCTTCTGTCGCGGCGGCCGAGGACAAGGCGGGGCTGTGGGGCTTCATCCGGCGCTACGCCCCCGAGGCCAGCCCCGAGGCCAACCCCGATCTCGACGCGGCGGCCGAATTCGCGGTGCGCTACTTCCGTGATTTCGTGGCGCCCTCGCGGCAGTTCCGCCCCCCCACCGCGTCCGAGCGTGCCGCGATCGAGGATCTGCTGGCCCGGTTGCGGGCCTGGGACGGCGGCGCCGATCCCGAAGAACTGCAAAGCATGGTCTTCGCCGTCGGCAAGGACCATGGCTTCGAGAACCTGCGCGACTGGTTCCGCGCCCTCTACGAGGTGCTGCTGGGCCAAAGCCAGGGTCCGCGTTTCGGCGGTTTCATCGCGCTCTACGGCGTCGAAGAGACCGCGGCGCTGATCGAGAAGGCCCTGGCCGGCAAGCTGACGACCGCCGAGTAACCCAAGCCGGGCCTCGGCCCCGCTGCGGGCCCGATCCCGCCGGCCTGATTTCACCCGGGTGACGACGGGGGCGCGAAGACGGGCGCCCGAAGACGGGGACGCGGCGTGGCCCGTGCGGGCGGGCGGGGCCGGGGGGCGTCTTCGCCCAGGGCAGGGCGGGCCTTTGGGGCCTGGCCGGACCACGGCGCGCCGGACCGGTCATGGCGCTTACTTCGGCAGTTGCGCCGCTGTGGCCTGCGCGTCGCGGCATGTGGCTGTGATGCGACACAAGGACGGGGCGGCCTCTGGCCCCCGATCCTGCGCCGGGGTAAGAGGCCAGGGACGATTCTGCACCGCGAAAGGCCCCCTATATGCCCGATATGTCGCTTCTCCTGCCGATGCTGGTGCTGCTGCTTGTGATCGGCGCCTTTGCCGGGGTGATTTCGGGATTGCTGGGCGTGGGTGGTGGGATCATCCTGGTGCCGGCCTTCTTCTACGCCTTCGGCTATCTCGGCTATGGCGGCCCGGGGCATCCGCAGCTGATGCAGATCTCGATCGCGACCTCGCTGGCGACGATCATCTTCACTTCGATACGCTCGGTGCTGGCGCATCACCGCAAGGGCGCGGTGGATTGGCATATCCTGAAGACCTGGGCGCCGGGGATCGCGGTGGGCGCGGTGCTGGGAATGCTGGTCGTGTCACATCTGCGCACCCATACCCTTCAGGCGATCTTCGGCGAACTGGCGCTGGTGGTGGCCTTCTACCTGGGCCTTGGCCGGTCGGAATGGCGGCTGGGGCAGGCGATGCCGGGGGGCTGGCTTCGTGCCCTGCTGTCGCCGCTGATGGGGTTCTTGTCGGTGCTGATGGGGATCGGAGGCGGCAGCTTCGGCGTCCCGTTGATGAGCCTTTACAACTCGCCGATCCACCGCGCGGTGGCGACGGCGGCGGGGTTCGGCGTCACCATCGCCGTGCCCTCGGTGATCGGCTTCCTGCTGACCCCGGTGCCGAGCGCGCCGCCGTTCACGGTGGGGGCGGTCAACCTGCCGGCCTTCGTGGTTATCATCACCATGACGATGATCACGGCCCCCCTGGGGGTGAAGCTGGCGCATGCGATGGATCCCAAGCCCTTGAAACGGATCTTTGCGCTGTTTCTGTTCGTCGTCGCGGTGAACATGATCCGCAAGGCCTTCGTCGGCTGAGGCGCCTCGCCTCCCCCGTGGGGGCGGGGGCGGGGGCGGCGAAGGTGCCGGGGCCGCAGGCTTCCGACAAGAGCGGGCACGAGCGGGCGGTGGCCGCGGCGCCGGTGCCGCTAGTTGTTGAGCAGCCCGTTGATCAGGCCGACCTCGTCCATCACGGTCATCATGTTGCTGTCCACCCGCAGCACGCGGTCATGATCGACGACCACATAGTATTGGCCGTAGGGTGGGCGCGGAAGGTTGTAGGTGCGCCAGTTGCTCAGCACGCGGAACTCGCCTTCGCGCAGATGCTCGCCGCGGTACCAGGCGCCGTCGCGCTCGCCCTCGCCGCGGTCGCGCCACCGGCGGCCATGGTCTTCCTCGCCGTCGCGCCGGTGCTCACGCCGGTGCTCACGCCGCTGTTCGCGCCAGTGCTCGCGCCGCTGTTCACGCCAGTGCTCGCGCCGGTTGTCGTGCCAGTCGTCACGATGATCGACATGGATGTGGAAATTACCGTCGTCGCCGCCGTCGGCCAGGGCGGGATTGCCCAGCGATACCGTCAGCACGGCCACCGCGGCGGAAATCGACAGGGCCGACAGAATGGGTTTGTGTTGCATCGTTTCCTCCGGGATTGAAGGGGTGGCGGAATTGAAGGGGACGGGGGACTAGCCGACGCCCAGGATCGTGTCCACCTTTCCGACCGAGGCCACGACCTTCCAATCGCGCATGTCGACACGCAGCACCTGGGTGCCAAGTGCGACATAGACCTCGCCGGAGGGCGGCGGCGGCAGGCGATAGCGCTTGTAGGAGGCGATCAGGTGAAAGTTGAATTGCCCGATCTTGTCTCCCGCGCGCCAGACCCGCTCATACTGGCCGTTGCCCCAGGGGTTGAGAATGGCGCCGCCGTCTTCCGCCGACGCGCTTGGGGTGGGCGCGACGGGCGTGGGGCGCGGCTTCGGTTGCGGGCTCTGCGCCGGTGCGCCGGCAAAAGCGCCGGCCCCAAGGCCAAGGGCCGCGGCGATGACGGCGGCAACCGACAAGGGGGCGACGCGGGACGAAACATGGGCGCACATCATCTTTTCCTCCTGGTTGCAATCTGTGCCGGAACAACCGCTGGCAGGCGGTCCGGGTTCCGGCCGAAGCGGAGGAGCGCCACACAAAGGCGTGCCGGGCGTGTGAAACCGGCCCGGCGGCGAGGACCGGCGCACGAGGCCGAACGGATCGAACGACAGCGCCCCGCCGGACGCCGATCTGGCGCACATGCGGGCCGTGCGCGCCTGCGCTACGTGGGGAAGCGGACGCGTCCGGCAAGGAAGAAGAAGTCCGGCAAGGAAGAGACGGTATCGCCGCGGCGCCGGCCTGGCCGATCAGGCGGCAGCCCGTAACTCGGCGCCCCGGAAGGCGGCGGGGCGGCAGGTGGCAGTGCGGGTCAGTGCCGGGCGCGGACGGCCAAGTGCCGCGTCACTTGTCGCGTCCGCGGCGCTCGAACCGCGGCAGCATGGCCGAAAAGTCGCGGCCTGCGCCGTCCTCGTGCTCGACGAACCGGGCGTAAAGCGCCATCGCCTGGGCGCCCATCGGCGTGTCCGCATCCACCGCCTCGGCGGCCTGCTGGGAAAGGCGCAGGTCCTTCAGCATCAGGTCCGCGGCGAAGCCGGGCTTATAGTCGTTGTCGGCCGGGCTTTGCGGGCCGACGCCCGGCGCCGGGCAATAGCTGTTCATCGACCATGAAGATCCCGAAGAGGTCGACACCACATCGAACATCTTGGCACGGTCGAGGCCCAGCTTGTCGGCCAGCGCGAAAGCCTCGCAGGTGACGATCATGGTGGCGCCCAGGATCATGTTGTTGCAGATCTTCGCCGCCTGGCCGGCCCCCGAGGCGCCGCAATGCACGGCCTTCTGACCCATCACCTCGAACAGCGGCGCGACGGTGGCGAAGGCGGTGTCGTCGCCGCCGACCATGAAGGTCAGCGTGCCCGCAGTGGCGCCGCCGACGCCGCCCGAGACCGGCGCGTCCAGCGCGCCCAAACCCGCCGCGCGCGCCTGGTCGGCCACCGCGCGGGCGCTGTCCACATCGACGGTGGAGCAATCGCAAAACACCGTGCCCGCCGTCATCGCGGGGATGATCTGATCGGCCACGTCACGCAGGATCTTGCCGTTCGGCAGCATCGAGATCACCACCTCGGCGCCATCGGCCGCGGCGGCGGCGGTGGCGGCGCGGGTGACACCCTCGGGGCAGGGGGCGGCGGGGTCGAAGCCGGCCACCTGATGACCGGCCGCGACCAGGTTGGCGGCCATGGGGGCACCCATGTTGCCCAGTCCGATAAATCCGATATTCATGCACTTTCCTCCTCGAAAGTCAGTTCCTCGTCGCCCAGCGGCGCCAGCATCGCGGCGACCTCTTCGGCCGAGGGCTCGGCGCCGGCGTGGCGCCAGCGGGGATTGCGGTCCTTGTCGATGATCTGGGCGCGGATCCCTTCCAGGAAATCCGCGTGCTGTAGCGCGCGATGGGTGAACCGGTATTCCAGGGTCAGCGCGTGGCGCAGGCTGGGCGCTCGGCGCACCGCCTGCAACAGCGCCAGCGTCGCCGCCGCCGACAGCGGCGAGGCCCGGTCCAGCGCCGCGAGGGTATCCGTGGCGAAGCCTGACTCGGCCTGCGTCAGCGCGGCGCGGATCGCGGCCAGGTCAGGCCCGGCGAAGGCGCGGTCGATCTGGGGGCGCAGCGCTTTCAGCTGGCCTTCGGGCGGCATTGCGGCGGCCTTGGTGACGGCATCCGGGCGGCCGGTTTCCACCAGCGCGGCGCGCAGCGCGGGCCAGGCGGCCTGGGGGACGAAATGATCGGCAAATCCCGCCAGGATCGCGTCCTCGGGCGCCATCCGGGCGCCGGTGGTGCCCAGATATTCCCCCAGCCGCCCCGGCGCGCAGGCCAACAGGAAGGTGCCGCCGACATCGGGGATCAGCCCGATGCCGCATTCCGGCATCGCCATGCGGGTGCTTTCGCACACCACGCGGTGCCCGACGTGACAGCCCAGCCCCACGCCGCCGCCCATGACGAAGCCCTGCATCAGGCTGACCACCGGCTTGGGATATTCGAAAAGCCGCGCGTTCATGCGGTATTCTTCGCGCCAGAAGGTTCGGGCCGGGGCATAGTCGCCGCGCATTCCCTGGGCGTGGATCGCCGCGATATCGCCGCCGGCGCAGAAGGCGCGCTCGCCCTCGGCCTCGATCAGCACCAGATGCACCTGCGGGTCGGTCTGCCAGGCGATCAGCGCCGCGTCGATTGCGCAGCACATCGGATGGGTCAGCGCGTTCAGCGCCTTCGGTCGGGTCAGGCGGATGACGCCCGCGCGCCCCTCGCGGGTGATCGAGACGTCTTCGTCCGCCCCGGCCATCAGCCGCGCTCCGCCAGCATCGCGCGGCTGATGATCAGGCGCATGATCTCATTCGTGCCCTCCAGGATCTGATGGACGCGCAGGTCGCGCACGATCTTCTCGATCCCGTAATCGGCCAGATAGCCATAGCCGCCATGCAGTTGCAGGCATTGGTTGGCCACGTCAAAGGCGGCATCGGTGACGTAAAGCTTGGCCATGGCGCAGAACTTGGTGGCGTCGGGGGCGGCATTGTCCAGCTTCCACGCCGCCTGACGCAGGAAGGTGCGGGCCGATTGCAGCTTTACCTCCATCTCGGCCAGCCGGAATTGCAGCGCCTGGAACTGGTCGATGGGGCGGCCGAAGGCGCGGCGCTCGCCCATATAGGCCAGCGTCGCGTTCAGCGCCGCCTGTGCGCCACCCAGGGCCGAGGCCGCGATGTTCAGCCGCCCGCCGTCCAGCCCCGCCATCGCATAGCTGAAGCCGCGCCCTTCCTCGCCCAGCAGGTTCGCCGCCGGCACCTTGCAATCGTCGAACTGCACCTGCGCGGTGGGCTGGGCGCGCCAGCCCATCTTGTCCTCGAGCCCGCCGAAGGACAGCCCCGCGCTGCCGTCCTCGACGATCAGGGTGGAAATGCCCTTGGGCCCCTCCTCGCCGGTGCGGCACATCACGACATAGACGTCGGAATAGCCGCCGCCCGAGATGAACGCCTTGGTGCCGTTCATCACATAGCCGTCGTTGGTCTTCTCGGCCCGGCAGCGCAGCGCCGCCGCGTCCGAGCCAGAGCCGGGTTCCGTCAGAGCGTAGGAAAACACCTTGTCCATGCGGGTCAGCGCCGGCAGCCAGGCGGACTTGACCTCCGCGCTGGCGAACTTGTCGATCATGCCGCCGCACATGTTGTGGATCGACAGGAACGACCCCACCGCCGGGCAGGACATCGCCAGCGCTTCGAACACCAGGGTCGCGTCCAGCCGCGTCAGGCCCGACCCGCCATATTCCTCGGAGACATAGATCCCGCCCAGACCAAGCGCGCCGACCTTGGGCCACAGACCCTTGGGGATGGTGCCCTGGGCTTCCCAGGCGCGGGCATGGGGGGCGATGTGCTCTTGCCCGAAGTCCCGGGCCATCTCGAAGATGGCTTGCTGCTCGTCGCTCAGTGCAAAATCCATGAACGCCTCCCGCCGAATAAATTGAACGCTTGTTTAATTCGCAAATCCTGGGGCCCCATTGCAAGCCCGAAACTGGGGCGGCGCGCGCATTATCCGGCGCCGGCCAGCAGCTCGGTCAGGCTGCACTCTGGCTGGCCGAGGATCTCCAGCGCTTCGGCCTCGGTCCCGGCGGTGCGCATCACGATCCCGTCGAGTCCCTCCCACGAGCGGCGCACGATTGCGGCCATCTCGTGGGCGATGCGGGTGGGCGCGTAATAGACCAGCACCGTCTGACGGCCTTGTTCGAGGAACGTCTCGGCCTTCTGTGCCTGGATCTGCAGAATCCGTGCGTAATCGGCATCATACCCGGTCACAGCCGCCAGATCGACCAATTGCTTCTGGCCCGGGGCGCGGTCCGGGTGGCGGCTGTAGGCGGCCAGGGCCTTTTGGGTGTCGTCAGGATGCACGAAGCCTTCATAGCGGACATAGACCAGACCGCGGCGCGGAAGGATGGTAAAACTGACCGACATGAAGGCTCCCTGAAGTGGATACGAACAACAAAGGGGCACCGACATTCGCCGGCACCCCCAGTTTATCAGCGAAAATGGCGCGTTAGTCCATCTGCTTGAAGTGGAACTCGCCGCCTTCCTTGATGCCCGAGAACCAGCGCTGGGTGACAGTCTTGGTGCGGGTGTAGAACTTGAACGCGTCGGGGCCGTACTGGTTGAGATCGCCAAAGGCCGATTTCTTCCAGCCGCCGAAGCTGTGATAGGACAGCGGCACCGGGATTGGGAAGTTGATCCCCACCATGCCCACGTTCACCTTGTTGGCGAAGTCGCGTGCGGTGTCGCCGTCGGCGGTGAAGATCGCCGTGCCGTTGCCGTAGGGGTTGTCCTTCACCAGCTTCAGCGCGTCGTCATAGGTCTTGGCGCGCACCTGGCTAAGCACCGGGCCGAAGATCTCTTCGCGGTAGATGTCCATCTCGGGGGTGACGTTGTCGAACAGCGAGGCGCCGACGAAGAAGCCGTTCTCGTAGCCCTGCAGCGAGAAGCCGCGCCCGTCGACTACCAGTTTGGCGCCCTGCGTGACACCCGCTTCCACCAGCCCGTCGATGCGGGCCTTGGCGGCGGCGGTGATGACCGGGCCGAAGTCGATGTCGTCGCCCGCGGTATAGGGGCCGACCTTCAGCTTCTCGATCCGCGGCACCAGGCGTTCGATCAGCGCGTCGGCGGTCTTTTCGCCCACCGGCACCGCGACCGAGATCGCCATGCAGCGTTCGCCCGCCGCGCCGAAGCCCGCGCCTACCAGCGCGTCGGCGGCCTTGTCGAGGTCGGCGTCGGGCATGATGACCATGTGGTTCTTGGCGCCGCCGAAGCATTGCGCGCGCTTGCCGTTGGTCGCCGCGCGGCCATAGATATACTGCGCGATCGGGGTGGATCCGACGAAGCCCACGGCCTGGACCGTGTCATTGTCAAGGATCGCGTCGACCGCTTCCTTGTCGCCGTTGATGACCTGCAGCACGCCGTCGGGCAGGCCGGCCTCTTGCAGCAGTTCCGCCAGACGCAGCGAGGTCGAGGGGCAGCGCTCGGACGGCTTCAGGATCATCGCGTTGCCCGAGGCCAGCGCCGGGCCCATCTTCCACAGCGGGATCATCGCGGGGAAGTTGAACGGCGTGATGCCCGCGACCACGCCCAGCGGCTGGCGCATGGAATAGAGGTCGATGCCCGGGCCGCCGTCATTGGTGTATTCGCCCTTCAGCATATGGGGGGCGCCCATGCAGACCTCGATCACCTCCAGCCCGCGCTGCACGTCGCCGCGCCCGTCGGGCAGGGTCTTGCCGTGTTCGCGGCTGACCAGTTCGGCCAATTCGTCCATATGCTTGTTGATCAGGGCGCCGAAGGCCATCATCACCCGCGCGCGACGCTGCGGGTTGGTCGCGGCCCAGCCTTCCTGCGCCACGGCTGCGGCGGCGACCGCGGCGTCCAGCTCGGCCTTGGTGGCCAGCGGCACGCGGGCCTGCACCTCGCCCGTCGCGGGGTTCATGACATCGGCGAAGCGTCCCGACGTGCCCTTGACGTGCTGGCCGCCGATCCAATGGGTCAGTTCTTGCATCCTATCCTCCCGGATTTGGTTCTGGCGCAGCATAGGCTTGCGTTTTTGCCGGATAAAGGGGCAAGTTCTCAAAAGAGTTTTGCATAATTGCAGGTGTCGCGGGCGTATTTGGGGAACAATGAAAGGGCAGGGATGGCGGATTGGGACGATCTGAAGGTGTTTCTGGCGGTGGCGCGGGCCGAGAGCCTGAGCCGGGCCGGGCGGGTTCTGCGGATCGATCCGGCGACCGCGGGGCGGCGGGTGGCGCGGCTGGAAGAGGCTTTGGGGGCGCGGCTGTTCGCCAAATCGCCGCAAGGCTATGCGCTGACGGCCGCCGGGGCGCGGCTGCTGGATCATGCGGTGCGGGCGGAACAAGCGGTGGCGGGCGCGATCAGCGAATTGCGCGACGAGGCCGATCTGCTGTCGGGGCAGATCCGCATCGGTGCGCCGGATGGCTGCGCGGCCTATATCCTGCCGCAGGTGGTGGCGCGGATCGCGGCCGATCATCCCGGGCTGGAGGTGCAGATCGTGTCGCTGCCGCGGGTTTTCAGCCTGTCCAAGCGCGAGGCCGACATGGCGATCGGCGTCAGCCCGCCGGCGGCGGGGCGGCTTTCGGTGCAGAAGTTGACCGATTACCACCTGCATCTGGCCGCCAGCCGCGACTATCTGGACCGCCACCCGCCGATCGAGAGCCCCGCCGATCTGAAGGCGCATCGCTTCGTCGGCTATATCCCTGACATGATCTTCGACAAGGAACTGGATTACCTCGACGAGGCCGGCGGTGCCGACCTGGCGCTGGCGTCGAACTCGATCGCGGTGCAGCTGGCCTGGGCGCGGCAGGGGGCGGGGCTGGCGGTGATCCACGCCTTCATGATGCCCGGCGCGCCGGAACTGGTGCCGGTGCTGCCCGACCGGATCCGCCTGACCCGCGCCTATTGGCTGATCCGCCACCCCGATGATCGCCGGGTCGAGCGGCTCAACCGTTTCGCGGAACTGATTGCCCACGGGGTGCGGCGTGAGGTCGCACGCCTGGAGCGCGTCGTCTGAAACGGGGCCGGGGCGCGGATCCCGGTGCGGGGCGGCGACGGTGGCGGGGCGAAAGACACGCGGGAAATGGCAAGCCACGCAGGGGGAAGGCCCGTATTCCGCGTGTGGCGGTCGCGTTCTGGTCGCGCCACGCCTGCGCCCGGATCCCTTCGGAGCCGGGGCGGCGCCGGTCTTGACAGGCTGGCAGCATGGGTGAAGTCTCGGCGTCAAGGCGCATAACCCGGGAGGATAGCGATGCAGGTCCAGCACATTCTGCAGACGAAGGGCGGTGCGGTCGCCAGCGTGCGCCCCGATTGCACGGTCGCCGAGGCGGCCGAGACGCTTTCGGCCCGTCGCATCGGTGCGCTGATCGTCACCAGCGACGGCAAGCATGTCGAGGGCATCCTGTCCGAGCGCGACATCGTGCGCGAGCTGGGCCGCCGTGGCGTGGCGTGCCTGCCGGACCGGGTGGACGCGCTGATGACGCCCAATCCGATCAGCTGCACCAAAAACCAGACCGCCAGAGAAGTTCTTGAGATCATGACGGAAAAGCGTTTCCGCCACATGCCCGTCGTGGAAAAGGGAGAGATGATCGGCCTGATCTCGATCGGGGATGCGGTGAAGGCGCGGCTTGATGAATTGGCGATGGAGAACGAGGCGCTTGAGGGCATGATCAAGGGTCTCTAGGCGGCACCTCGCTGTACTTGCAGTGCGGCGGAAAATCCTGCCGCGCGCACAAAGTTCCCTTGCAAAGCCGGACGCAATCTTGTTGCGTGCGCCGGGCGAGCAACGGGAGGAACCTCATGCGCATCGGCCTTTATCCCGGCACATTCGATCCGGTCACGCTGGGGCATATGGACATCATCAAGCGGGCGGCGAAGCTGGTCGACCGGCTGGTGATCGGGGTGGCGATCAACCGTGACAAGGCCCCGCTGTTCGACCTGGAAGAACGGGTGGCGATGATCAAGGCGGAGTGCGCGACCCTTGGCGATGTGGGCTGCGAATTCCTTGTGCATCCGTTCGAGAACCTGCTGATCGACTGCGCCCGCGATGTCGGCGCCGGGGTGATCGTGCGCGGCCTGCGTGCGGTGGCGGATTTCGAATATGAATTCCAGATGGTGGGGATGAACCGCGCGCTCGACGACTCGGTCGAGACGGTGTTCCTGATGGCCGATGCCCGCCGCCAGGCGATCGCGTCGCGGCTGGTGAAGGAGATCGCGCGTCTGGGGGGCGATGTGTCCAAGTTCGTGCCCGCGCGCGTGAATGAGGCCCTGGTCGCCAAGTTCGACTAGGCCCCGCGCCGGTTAGGCCCGGCGCCGGGGGCGACCCCGGTGCGATGTCGGCGTGTGCCTTCCGGGACGTATCGAGGCGTTTTCCCGCACGCGTTGGGTCGGCGGGCCTTGTGCCCTGGCGTCGCATGGGGTTTGGTCTTGGCATGCACCGCCCCCCCATCCCGCCGCCCGATGCTGCAACCGATCGCCCGCCAGTTCCGCCTGCGCGGAAATGGCGGCGCCGGGCGGTTCTGGCCAGCGGGGCGGCGGCGCTTTTCCTTTGGGTGCGGTATCTTCCGAAATTGCCGGAAATCTTCGCCTCTGGCCCGGAATATCATGCCATCCCCGGCCTCGCGCCGTTCCGCTCGCTGGACGCGCAAGGGTCGGTGACGGCGGGGGGCGGCGGCGCCTTGATCGGGATAGAGCCGACCGGCGAGGCCCCAAGCTGGCACGCCTGGGTGCCGCGGGTGACCGCCGATCCCTGCCGCTATCTGTTCGGCGCCGAGGGCGCGGCTGGCGGCGCGGCGGTGCCGGTGGCCTATTTCACCGATTACCAATGCCCCAACTGCCGCCTGCTGGAAGCGCGGCTTGCCGATTACGCCAAGGACCATCCCGGCAGGATCGTCCTGATCCGCCACGAATTGCCGCTGTTGGGGCCCAGCTCGGTAATCGCGGCGCGCGCCGTGCTTGCGGCGCGCCTTCAGGCCGGGTCGGCGGCGTTCGAGCGGCGGCTGATGCAGGGGCGGGTGGTGGCCAGCAGGCCGGCGATGATGGCGATCGCGGATTCCGTGGGGCTGGATCCGGCGCGCCTGGCGCGCGACATGCAGGGGCAGGCGGTGCAGGACGTGCTCGACCGTGATCGCGCCCTGGCTGCGGTCTTCGGGTTCTTCGCCACTCCGGGCTGCGTCATCGGCCGCACCGCCTTTCTGGGGGCGGTGGATGCCCGGCTGCTGGGCCGGCTGATCGACGCCGAGGCGGCACTTGGCCCGGTGCGCTGCAAGACCTGACGCCGCAACGAAAACGGGCGCCCGAAGGCGCCCGCCGCACCGCCCCGATGTCCGGGGCGGCCTAGATCAGCTTGCCCATCGCCACCGCGGTATCGCTCATCCGGTTGGAGAAGCCCCATTCGTTGTCATACCAGGTAAGGATGCGCACCATGTTGCCATCCATCACCTTGGTCTGGTCCATGTGGAAGGTCGAGGAATGCGGATCGTGGTTGAAATCCATCGAGACGAGGGATTCGTCGGTATAGGCCAGGATCCCCTTCAGCGGCCCGTCGGCGGCGGCGCGGATCGCGTCGTTGACCTCTTGCACCGTGGTGGCGCGCGCGGCCTCGAACACCAGATCGACGACCGAGACGTTGGGCGTGGGCACCCGGATCGACACGCCGTCGAGCTTGCCGTTCAGTTCCGGCAGCACCAGGCCCACGGCCTTGGCCGCGCCGGTCGAGGTCGGGATCATCGACATCGCGGCGGCGCGGGCGCGGTACAGATCCTTGTGCATCGTGTCCAGCGTCGGCTGGTCGCCGGTGTAGCTGTGGATCGTGGTCATGAAGCCCTTGGTGATGCCGATCGCGTCGTTCAGCACCTTGGCCACCGGCGACAGGCAGTTCGTCGTGCACGACGCGTTCGACACGACCAGGTCATCCTTGGTCAGCGTGTCGTGGTTCACACCGTAGACGATGGTCTTGTCAGCCTTGGCGCCGGGCGCCGAGATCAGCACCCGCTTCGAGCCGTTCTGCAGGTGGATCGCGGCCTTCTCGCGGTCGGTAAACAGGCCGGTGCATTCCATCGCGATGTCGACATCGCCCCAGGGCAGTTCCTTCGGGTCGCGGATCGCGGTGACCTTGATCTTGCCGCGGCCCAGGTCGATCGTGTCGCCGTCGACGGTGACGGTGCCGGGGAAGCGGCCATGGACCGAGTCGTAGCGCAGCAGGTGGGCGTTGGTCTCGACCGGGCCGAGATCGTTGATCGCGATCACCTCGATATCGGTGCGCCCCGATTCCACGATTGCGCGCAGCACGTTGCGGCCGATGCGCCCGAAGCCGTTGATGGCAACTTTCAAAGTCATAGCGATCCTCCGTTGCGGATTGGCCCCTCGACGCGCGCCCCGCGCGGTGGGCCGCGCCCTCCACCCCCGTGGTGGATCGGGTCTGGACCGCAAAGGCCAGATTTCAACGAAAAGATCAACCTCCGCGCGCGCTGTTAGCGCCAGAACTGCAGGTAATTTATCAATCCGGCAAGCTTCCTGACGAGGAAAAGCGTGACATGGGCATTGTTCAGCATGAAATCCGCCCCGATCAGCACGATCAGCAGCGCGGCAAGGATCAGGGCTAGGCGGTCGGTCATGCGGCCTCCGTGCGGGCTTTGGCGGCAATCTAGACGAGCGCGCGGAAAAGGAGAAGGTCGCGCGGCAGGCGCGGCGCCCGGGCAAAATTGCAGCTTCAACTTGTCTCAGGGACAGGGGGCTTGCCCTGGCGTCGGCTTCCGAAGAGGCTGGTCCGGCTTGGGAAGGGAACGGGATGAGCGGACTTCTGGCATTGCTTGACGACGTGGCGGCGATCGCCAAGCTGGCGGCGACCTCGGTCGACGATATCGCGGGGCAGGCGGCGAAGGCGGGGGTCAAGGCCTCGGGGGCGGTGATCGACGACGCCGCGGTGACGCCGAAATTCGTGCATGGCATTCCGGCGGCGCGCGAATTGCCGATGGTGGGGCGGATCGCGCTGGGATCGGTGCGCAACAAGCTGGTGTTCCTGTTGCCGGCGGCGCTGATCCTGTCGGCATTCGCGCCGGGGCTGATCCAGCCGCTCTTGATGCTGGGCGGCGGCTATCTGGCCTATGAGGGCGCCGAGAAGGTGCTGCACTGGCTGCGTCCCGGCCATGCGCCGGGCCAGGAAGGCGCGCGCAATGCCGCGCGGCTGGAAGAGGCGCGCGTCAAGGGCGCGATCAAGACCGATTTCATCCTTTCGGCCGAGATCATGACCATCATCCTGGCCGAGATAGCCGAGCCCAACCTGTGGTGGCGCGGGGCGGTGCTGGCGCTGGCGGGGCTGATGATCACGGCGGTGGTTTACGGCGGGGTGGCGCTGATCGTGAAGGCCGACGATCTGGGGCTGTACCTGGCCCGCGTCGGCCGGCTGCGCGTGACGCGGGTGCTGGGCCGGGGATTGGTGCGCGCCATGCCGGGCTTTCTGGCCGGGCTTGCCGCGGTGGGGACGGTGGCGATGCTTTGGGTCGGGGGCGCGATCGTGGCGCATGGGCTGGCAAGCTTTCATGTCGAGGCGCCCGAGCATGTGGTCCGGCAGCTTTCGGACGTCGCCGCCGGCGCCGTGCCGGGGGCGCTGTCCGCCGCGGCGGGCTGGGCGGCGGGGGCGCTGAGCCACGCGGTGATCGCGCTGGGATTGGGGGCTGTGCTGCTGGCGCTGGTCTCGGGCGGCGCGCGGCTATGGGGCAAGGGCGGGCACTGAGGGCACGCGGGGGGCTGCGCAGGCCCCCGCGCGCCCCGGCGCAAGCCCGCGTCACGCCGCGCCGAAGTCCCCGGGGGGCCGCATGCGGCGTTCCAAGAGGGGCTGCACGCCGCCCGGCAGGTCAAACCCCGCCCATCTTGGCCCCGTGCCACCTGTCTTGCTTGATCTCGCCCGTCAGGCTGCTATGACCGCCACGAACAGGCGCGCCCGGCGCCCGGATTGCTTTGGAGGCCCCCTTGGACATCGCCACGCTGCGCAAGACGCACCCCGAACACTGGATGAAAGCCGCAGCCCTTCGGGTATTGGCGATGGATGCGGTCCAGGCCGCGAATTCGGGCCACCCCGGCATGCCGATGGGCATGGCCGATGTCGCCACCGTGCTGTTCGAAAAGCATCTGAAATTCGACGCCTCCGCCCCCGACTGGGCCGACCGCGACCGTTTCGTGCTGTCGGCCGGCCATGGCTCGATGCTGCTGTACGGTCTTTTGCACCTGACCGGCTACGCCGACATGACGATCGAGGAGATCCGCAATTTCCGCCAATGGGGGGCGAAGACCGCGGGCCATCCCGAATATGGCCATGCCAAGGGGATCGAAACCACCACCGGCCCACTGGGCCAGGGCCTTGCCACCGCCGTCGGCATGGCGATGGCAGAGGAAAGCCTGCGCGCCCGCTTCGGCGGCAAGGTGGTTGACCATTACACCTATGTCATCGCCGGCGACGGCTGCCTGATGGAAGGCATCAGCCAAGAGGCCATCGGCCTTGCCGGGATGCAGAAACTGTCCAAGCTGATCGTGCTGTGGGACAACAACGACATCTCGATCGACGGCCGCATCAGCCTGTCGGACCTTACCGACCAGCGCGCGCGCTTCGCCGCCTCGGGCTGGAAGGTGCTGCATTGTGACGGCCACGACCCCGCCGATATCGACCGCGCGCTGACCGAGGCGAAATCCTCGGATCGCCCCGTGCTGATCGACTGCAAGACCCATATCGGTTTCGGCTCTCCGGGCAAGCAGGACACCAAGGGCGCGCACGGCTCGCCGCTGGGCCCCGAAGAGATCGCCAAGGTGCGCGAGATCTACGGCTGGACCGCGCCCGCCTTCGAGATCCCGCCCGAGATCAAGGCCCAGTGGGAAGCCATCGGCAGCCGTGGCGCGGCGGCCCGCGCTGAATGGGAGGCCCGCCTTGCCGGGCTGTCGGCGGCGCGTCAGGCGGAATTCGGCCGGGTGACGGCCGGCGAGGCGCCCAAGAAGCTGACCGCCACGATCCGCGCGCTGAAGAAACAGGCCGCCGAGGCCCAGCCCAAAGTCGCGACGCGCAAAAGTTCCGAGATGGTGCTGGAGGTGGTGAACCCGGCGATGCCGGAAACCATCGGCGGCTCGGCCGATCTGACCGGCTCGAACAACACCCTGACCGCCGATCTGGGGATCTTCGGCCCCGAGAACCGCAAGGGCCGCTACATCCACTACGGCATCCGCGAACATGGCATGGCCGCGGCGATGAACGGGATGGCGCTGCATGGCGGCGTGCGCCCCTATGGCGGCACCTTCATGTGCTTTACCGATTACGCCCGCGGCGCAATGCGGCTGGCGGCGCTGATGGGGGCGCCCAGCGTCTTCGTCATGACCCACGATTCCATCGGCCTGGGCGAGGACGGCCCGACCCATCAGCCGGTCGAGCATCTGGCGATCTGCCGCGCCACGCCCAACACGCAGACCTTCCGCCCCGCCGACACGGTGGAAACCGCCGAGGCCTGGGAAATCGCGCTGACCACGCATGACCGGCCCTCGGTCATGGTGCTGAGCCGCCAGAACCTGCCGACGGTGCGGGTGAAGCATACCGCGAAGAACCTGACCGCCCAGGGCGCCTATGTGCTGGCCGAGGCCACCGGCAAGCGCCAGGCGATCCTGATCGCGACCGGCTCGGAGGTGGAGATCGCGCTGAAGGCGCGCGAGATACTGGAAGAGGCCGGGATCGGCACGCGCGTGGTGTCGATGCCGTCGATGGAGTTGTTCGCGGCCCAGGACGCGGCCTATCGCAAGAAGGTGCTGCCGGCGGGCCCGGTGCGGGTGGCGATCGAGGCCGCCGGCCGCCTGGGCTGGGATCGCTGGCTTCTGGGCGAGCGCGGGCGCGAGGCCAAGGCCGCCTTCATCGGGATGGAGGGCTTCGGCGCCTCGGCCCCGGCGCCGGTGCTTTACGAGAAGTTCGGCATCACGCCCGAGGCCACGGTCGCCAAGGTCCGCGAACTGCTTGGCTGATCGCTGCCCGGCATCCGGGCGGCGGATGTCGCGGCGGCGGGGGCATTGCCCCATCGCCATTGTCGCTCGGGCCGATGGCGCGACAATGGCGATCCCCCGGAGTATTTGCGCCAAGATGAAGGGGGCAAGGGGCAGGGCCCGTCGTTGCGGCCGATTTGAAGGCCGGGCGGATGGCTGCGGGCCTTGCGGGGCGGCGTGGGCCGGCAAAAAACCGCCGTGCTTGAACTTCGCGGGCTAGTCTTCTGCGGTCATTGACTCTTATCGTTCGTCACCGAATTTTCGGGGGGCGGAAATCGGGCGGAGTTTGGTCTATCATCGCCTCTAGGCATGCGGTGTGGCCGATTCGCGACTGGCTTTGCCGTCGCGCGTGGCGGGGCAGGCGCCGGCAAGGAGGACGAGGCTGATGAGCGAAATCGCTGAGCTTGAACGGCGCATCACCGCCGCGCTGGAACGGATCGGTCGCGGGCTTGACTCGCTTCCCGCCGGGACCGGAGCCGGTGCGGAAGGCTCCGCCGACCGGCAGATCACCGAGGAGGCCTCCGAACAGCTGCGCGCGCGCGACGCCGAGATCGTCGATCTGCGCGGCCAGCTGGCCGCCGAACGTGCCGCTGGCGCACAGCTTTCCGAGCGCATCAAGGCGGTGAAGGAAAAACAGGAGACCGGCATCGCGGCGCTGGAACGCAAGGTGGCGGACATGACCCGGCAGCTTGACGTCCAGGGGCTGGAACTGCAGCGGATGAAGAAGACGAACGTCCACCTGCGCGAAACCATCCGCATCTTGCGCGAGGCGATGCAGGAAGGTCTGGCCGAGCCGCACCTGATCAACAAGTCGATGCTGGCGGAGCTTGAGGCGCTGCGGGCCTCACGCGCCGCCGAGATGGCCGAGATGGACGAGATCCTGAGCGGGCTGGAGCCCTTGCTGGGCCGGACTGCCCCCCGCGAAGCCGCGACGGGAGAGAATGGCAATGCCTGATATCGAGATAGAGATCGGTGGTCGCACTTTTCTGGTCGGCTGCCAGGAGGGCGAAGAGCATTTCCTGCGCACCGCGGCGCAGATGCTGGATACCGAGGCGCAGGCGCTGCTGGTACAGACCGGACGCATCCCCGAGGCGCGGATGCTGCTGATGGCGGGGTTGATGCTGGCCGACAAGACCGCCGGCGCCGAGGATCAGTTGCGCGAATCCCAGGCCCGGGTGGCCGAACTGGAGGCGCAGCTGGCCCAGGCGCAGGCCCGCCCCGCGCCGGCGCCCGAACGCGTCGAGGTGGCGGTGATCCCGCAGGTGGTGAACGACACGCTCGCCGAGATCGCCGCCCGCGCCGAGGCCCTGGCCGGCGCGGTCGAAGAAAAAGCCGCGCGCTAACCCGCGCGGGGGCGCGGCCTGCGGGCCCGGCCCAAGTGGAACCACGCAATGCCCCCCCCCCCCGGGGCTGGCGCTCCATGCGCTTGGGGGTGGGCCGCCGCCGCCATCGGGCGCGCGCTGGCCAGTGTCTTGCCGCCGGGCGCGGCCTCGACACACCGGGTTGACCGGGTGCGAAGCCCGATCCCGTCGCGGCGGGACGCAGGTTCGCGGCGCGAACATCAATACACTTGTGTCAGGGAATGATGCCCCGGCTCGGCCATCGTTTCAGCGCGCATTGTCCTCGCGCACGGCCTCGCGGATCAGGCGCAGGATGTCGGGATTGGCCGATTGCGCGCGGCTCCAGTTCGGGATGAACGGCGTCTCCATCGGGTTTTCCAAAAAGACATTCCCGGCCTCGACGATATTGGCAGCGAACAGCTCGACCGATTTCTCCTCGGTGTGGCGATCCACGGACAGTCCGTTCATCTTGGCGTCGTTGTAATACATCTCGACCAGATCCAGTGCGATCCGGTAATAGGTGGCCTTGATGGTGCGGAAGCGCTCGGTCGAGAAGGTCACGCCATCGGTTGCCAGCTTGCGAAACAGCGCCTTGCAGATGTCCATCGACATCCGCGATAGGCCGCGCGTGGCGTCTTCTTCCGACAGGGGCTGGTGCTTGTGGTCGTAATGTTCGGCGATGTCGGTCTGGCAGACCGCGTGGCGCGACAGGTTGCGCCAGACCTCGCTGAGCACGCCGATTTCCAGCCCCCAGTCCGAGGGGATGCGCATGTCCGGCAAGATCGCGGTGCGCATCGCGAATTCGCCCGCCAAAGGATAGCGGAACGACTTGAGGTATTCGACGTAATCCGATGGGCCGCAACACTTTTGCAAGGTCAGCAGCAGCGGCGTGACCAGCAGGCGCGTCACCCGACCGTTCAGCTTGTGATTGGCGATACGGGGGTAGTAGCCCTTGCAGAACTGATATGGAAATTCCGGGTTCGCGACCGGATAGACCAGCCGCGTCAGCATCTCGCGCTTGTAGGTGACGATGTCGCAATCATGCAGCGCGACCACGTCGGAATTGGCCGAGGCCAGCGTATGGCCGATGCAATACCACACGTTGCGGCCCTTGCCCGGCTCTTCCGGCGCAAGGCGGGCGGTGCTCAGCCCGTCGTGGATGGCGCGTAGCCGCGGGCCGTCGTTCCACAGGATGTCGTGGCGCTGGGGCAGGCGCGAGAAGAAGTCGCGCGCATAGGCGAATTGATCGGCATCGGCGCGATCGAGGCCGATGACGATATGGTTGATGTAGCGCGCGCCCGCGAGTTCGTCGACGATGCCTTCCAGCGCCGGGGTTTCAAGCTCCGAGAACAGCGAGGGCAGGATCAGGGTGATCTTGCGGGTCTCGGCGATCAGGTCGAGGCGCCGCTCCAGCTCCGCGATCGGGCGCTGGTGCAGGTTGTGAAGCGTCGCGACGCTGCCGGTCTGGTGAAAATCCGCCAAGCCAAGTCCTTTCCGTTCAATCCGTCAATTCCGCCAGCAGGGCTTGAACCGCGGCCGCCCAGCCCTTGGGACCCGGCGCGGGCGCCAGGCGGATGCGGTGGCCATCCGCCGCAAGCCCCGGCCCCGGATGCGCGGGATTTGGCACGATCACAGCGTGATCGGCCGCGCGCAGCATGGCCGCGTCATTGGGCGCGTCCCCCAGCGCGATGGTGCGCGGCGGGCCGGGCATCTGCGCCGCCAGCTCTGCCATCCGCCCCGCCTTGCTGCCCCCGAAGGAGAGGGTCAGGAAACGTCCGCCCTGCGCGGCGGTGATCCCAGTCCGGGCCAGGGATTGCAGAAATTCCGCGCGCCGCGCTTCGGGGCCGGTATAGAGGCCCGGCTCGGAAAAGTCGCGCAGCGCCGCGCGGCCGGCCGCCTGCGGGGGCAGGCCAGTGCGGCGGGCAATCTCTTCCGGGTCCCAGTCGCTGAAGCCCGCGAACCACGGCGGCAGGGCGGCAAGGGCCGCGCGCAGGCGGGGATGGGTGCGGCTTTCACCAGGGCGTTCGGTGCCGGGGGGCAGCACGCCCGCGCCATTCTCGACGATCGCCGGACAATGGGCAAAGCCCATCTCGGCACGCAGCGGCGCGATTTCGGCCGCCGTTTTCGACGAGGCCAGCACCAGCGCGACGCCCGCATCGCGCAGCCGGGCCAGGCAGGGCGCGGCGGGGCGCCAATCATAGGTTTCGTGGTCCAGCAACGTGCCGTCGAGATCGCTGAAGATGGCGAACGCGCGCGTTTTCATGGCGCGCCGTTGGTGATCCAGCGCGACTGATAGGGCGCCAGCGGGATCTCGCCGCGGGTCTCGTCAATCGCCTCGTCCGAGAGCAGATCGTACCAATTGTGCCCGTCGATCAGGTTCAGCGCCAGCGCGGGCACACGGACGCCATGGTCGGTGACATTGGCGATGATGAAGATCGATTGCGCGCGGTCCAGGCTCTGGCGCCAGAAGCCAAAGACCTCGTCGCCCAGTTGCAGGGTGAACTGGGTGGCGTTGGGGTGAAAGCCGGGCTGGGCGCTGCGGATACGGATCATCCGCATCATGGCGTCCAGAACTTGCCGGTTCGGTGTATCCGGATTGTCAAGAAGTGCGCGCAAGCTATCGTAATCCCAACGTTTTCTATTGATCGCGCGATTGTAGCCCAGCTTTTCCACCCCCTCGGGATCATTGGGCGTGGCGATCAGGGAATGGATGTAGAAGGCGGGGATGCCTTCCAGCGCCATGGCGATCGCCTGGCTGCACAGGAAGCGCGGGATCTGCAGATCGTCTTCGCCCGCGCAACTGCCCTTGAGCGCGTCGAACAGCGCCACGTTCACCTCATAAGGTTTTTCGGTGCCGTCCGACATCCTGCGCATCGACACGCGCCCGCCAAAGCGCCGCACGGCGGCGACCATGGCGTCGATCTCGTCGGGCGGGATCAGCCCCTCGGCGGGGCGCAGGCCGATGCCGTCATGCGAGGCGGTGAAGTTGAGATAGGCGCAGCCCAGCGGTGCCGGCGGCATGGCCATCTGCCATTTGCGCAAGGCCCGCGACGTTCCATTAAGAAGTGCGTGTAAAATCAACGGGGGCAGGGAGAAATTGTAAACGACATGGGCTTCGTTTCGGTTTCCGAAATAAGATAGATTCTCGGAATTCGGGACATTTGTTTCGGTGACCAGAACAATCGGCACCGGATCGTGATCGGCCAGCAGCCGCATCAGCCGCACGATCGCATGGGTCTGGGCCAGATGGATGCAAGGTGTGCCCTCGATCTTCCACAGGAAGGCCACGGCGTCGAGCCGCAACGTGCGCACGCCCATGTCGACATGATGGCGCAACACCCGCAGGAAGGTCAGCAGCACTTCGGGGTTGGCGAAGTCGAAATCCACCTGATCATGGCTGAAGGTGCACCAGACATGGCGCGGGCCGTTCACGGTTTCGACCTCGCGCAGCAATGTGTGGGCGCGGGGGCGGACGACGGCGCCAAGATCCGCGTTCGGGTCGGCCTCTCGGAAGAATTTGTCATAGGGTGCATGGCCTTGGAGGTATTCGTTGAACCAATGCGACTGGCTGGAGCAATGGTTCAGCACCAGATCCGACATCAGCCGGAATTCCTGCCCGATGCGGCCTATGTCCTCCCACGCGCCAAGCTGGGAATTGACCGCGAAATAGTCGATCACTGCAAAGCCGTCGTCCGAGGTGAAGGGGAAATAGGGCAGCACATGGATGCCACGGATGCCCGGCCGCAGGTAGCGACCGGCGAAATGGCGCAGCAGGTCCAGCGGCTTGTGTTCCCCGTCGACGATCGAATTGCCATAGGCGATGACGTAATTGTCGCGCTGGTCCCACAGCGCGTTGCCCGGCACGCGGGCCCGGCGGCGGGGCGCGCGCCCAACGGGCCAGAAGGCCGCGATCACCTGGTCGCACAGCGCGCCCGCATCGTCCTGCGGATAGAGAAACGCCAGGATCTGTTCGAGCCGCGCGCGCAGCGGGCGGGGGATGATCTTCGGTTCGGGGGCGGGGCTGTCGGCGGCGCTCATGCGGGCAGTGTCGCGCCGGCTTGGGGGCTTGGCAAGCGGACCGCTGGGCGCAGGCCGGCGGAACAAGGGGTCGCGCGGGCCGCTTTTCGTACTGCCATGAAAAAAGGCACCACCCGGGGGCGATGCCTGATTTCTACACAGTCGGTACGCCGCCCGTGCGGCTTAACCGTTCGAGGCCCCGGCGGCTTTCGGCGCCGCGGCGGGCGCTGCGGCGGGCTTTCCGGCGCTGCTTTGCAGCGGGTCGTCCTGGCGCTGGACCGAGCCTTCGAAATGGGCACCACTTTCGATCGCGATGGTCTTGTGGATGATGTCGCCCTCGACCCGGGCGGTCGAGGTCAGCCGGACCTTTAGGCCGCGCACCCGCCCGACGATGCGACCGTTCACCACCACGTCGTCGGCCACCACCTCTCCGCGGATCGTGGCGCCTTCGCCTACGGTCAGCAGATGGGCGCGGATATCGCCCTCGACCACGCCCTCGACCTGGATGTCGCCGCTGGTCTTGAGGTTGCCGGTCACCGTCAGATCCGAAGACAGCACCGATGGCGCGGCCTTGGGCTTGGGGGCCGGCGCGGGCGCGAAATCAGAGGCAGGTTTCGGCGCCGCGGGGGCCGGGGTTTCGATTTTCTCGGACTCGACGGCCTTGGGCCCGGGTTCGTTTATCCTGCTTTTAGAAAACATTTGCTGCAGCCTTGATGTAGGTCATCGGGTTGACGGGCTTGTCGCCCTGGCGCACCTCATAGTGCACATGCGGTCCGGTCGACCGTCCAGTCGATCCCATATCACCGATCCTTTGCCCGCGCGAGACCCTTTCGCCCACCTTGACCCTTATGCGCGACATGTGGCCAAAGCGTGTGGACAGGCCGAAGGAATTCTTGATCTGCACCAGATTGCCATAGCCGCGCACCCAGCCGGCGATCACCACCACGCCCGAGGCGGTGGCGTAAAGCGGCGTGCCCCATTTGGCGGCGATGTCCTGACCGGGGTGGAATTCGCGCCCCGATCCCATCGGATTCTTGCGCCAGCCGAAGCGAGAGGAATAGCGAAACGCCGCATGTAGCGGCAGGCCCAGCGGGATCTGGTTGACGCCCTGGCGCAGCATCGCCAGCCGGTCGAAGCCCGCAAGCACCTTGTTGGCGTTGGCCTCTTCCTCTTCGGTCGCGGGATCCGAAGCCGCCATGCTGATCTTGGTCTCCGGGCCGCCGACGCCCGTATAGCCGCGCTTGACCTCTCCCAGCACCGTCTCGGGAGAGATGCCGACCTTCTTGAACAGCTTGTCGAGCGGTTTGGTCGTGGTGGCGATGACATTCTCGAGCTTCGAGAAGATCATCTTGTTGCGTTCCTGCATGAGCCGCTTGTCGAGCGCCAGCTTGTCGGCCTCTTTCCGGGCGGCCTGCGCGTCGCTGTCGGCGCTGTCGCGGGCGGCGGCGGTGTCCGACAGCGCCGAGGACAGCATCGCCACCGTTTCCTCCATATCCTTCGCCTGGCCCGCACGGGTGTGGGTGGTGCCGTTCCTGGCCACGAGCGTCGCGCGCGCCTTGGCCAGCTGGGCCCGGGCCGCGTCGCGTTCCTCGATCGCGTTCTGCAGGGTTTTCTGGATCACGTCGATGCCGGTCTCCAACTCGGCGCGGCGGTTTTCCGAGGCCAGCAGTTCGGACTGCATCCGCGAGACCTGCTCCAGCGCCACGTTGAACCGCGCCTGGGCACTGCGGGCCTCTTCGGTGCGCTTCTCGCTGTCGGCCGACAGCGCGTTCAGCCGCGCCTCATAGGCGATCTGTTCGCGCCTTGTCTGTTCGCGCGCATTACCGGCGCCCAGCGAATCCATCATCAGAATGGCCGAGGCCACGATCGTCCAGGCGACCACCGCGCCGCCGGTCCCCAGGGCGATCGCCTGGGTGGCGGGGGTGAGACGGATGAAGCGGGTCTCGGTGTCGGATCTCAGGAACAGGCGTTGTTCCGGCAGGTAGCGAGAAAACGCGTGGTTCAGGCGGTGTATGATCCGTCCCGTCAATACTCTGTCCCCATGGTCTTCGTTCTTGCCGTGCCGCGCGGTCCCCATGGCGGCCTTTGCGGACGCCCCCTGTCGCGACTTGGGTTCCTGAATGCCCGACCCCGCCCGCTGGGGCAAGTTTTATGACCGGAACGGCGGCGAAATCGTGAGCATTCGGGTTAATTTGAGCAATTTCCCGCCGATCGCACTCTGGTTTCAGGGCCGGACGCAAGGGTGCGCGCACGGGACGCCACAGCGAAGGGCAGGGCCGCGGGGCCGGACCCGTGGCCCCGCTTTGGGGCCCATGCGGCCGCGGGGGGCTGGGTGGGGCCGCAGGGCGGCGCTAGCCCCTCTGTTCGGCGAGCGGCCAGTAGAAATCCGGCGGCAGGCCGGCCTCGGCGCGCTTTTCCTCGTTGAAGGGTGGCTTCAGCGCGCCGTGGAAATAGTGCCGCACCAGGCGGTGGAACTCGTCCTTGGGGTCCAGCCCGGCGCGCCCGCACAGCCAGTTGAACCATTTCGAGCCATAGGCGACATGGCCCACTTCCTCGGCATAGATCACCTCCATCGCCGCGACGGCCTGGGCGGCGGACGCGTCGCCGGTGGCGGCGGCCTTGCGGAAGATCTCGATCATGCCGGGCGTCACGTCCAGACCGCGCGCCTCCAGCACCATCGGCACCACGGCCATGCGGCCGGGCAGGTCATCGACGGTATCCTCGGCCGCGCGCCACATGCCGGCATGGGCGGGCAGGGCGCCGTAATGGCTGCCCATGGCCTCGAGGCAATCACAAACCAGGTTGAAATGTTTCGATTCCTCGGCCGCCGCCTTGACCCAATCGTCGTAGAAGCCGATCGGCATGGCCTGATCGCCGTAGCGCGCGATCACGTCCCAATGCAGATCGACGGCGTTCAGCTCGATATGCGCGACGGCATGCAAGAGCGCAATGCGCCCGGCGGGGGTGCCGGGGCGCCGGCGGGGCACGTCGCGCGGCGCCAGAAGGTCGGGCTTTTCGGGCCGCGCCGGGCGCAGCGGCGGCCGCGCGGTGCCCACCTCGATCGGGGTGCCGGCGTCCCGCGCCGCCACCCAGGCCGCCGCATGGGCGCGGCTGATGCGGGTCTTTTCACGCCCGTCGGCGGTGGTCAGAACCTCGACCGCCCGTTCGGTAAGCGATTTTCCGCTCATGCGCCGCGGACCGCGGCCAGCACGTCCTCGGCATGGCCTGCGACCTTCACCTTGGGCCAGACCCGCGCCACGCGCCCGTCGGCGCCGATCAGGAAGGTTGCGCGGGTGATGCCCTGAAAGGTCCGGCCGTACATCTTCTTCTCGCCCCAGACGCCGTAGCTTTCGCAGACGCAGCCCTCTGCGTCCGAGGCCAGGATCACCCCAAGCCCATGCTTGGCGCTGAATTTGTCGTGTTTGGCGACGCTGTCCTTGGAAATTCCCACCACCACGGCGCCGGCGTCCTCGAACGCCTTGGCGCGGGCGGTGAAGTCGAGCGCCTCGGTCGTGCAGCCTGGCGTGTCGTCCTTGGGGTAGAAATACAAAACCACCTGCCTTGGCGCCAGTGCGGACAGGGTGATGGAGCCGCCGCCGTCGCGGGGCAGGGTGAAATCGGGGGCCTTGTCGCCGATCCCGGGCTGGGTCATGTCGTCTCCTGCAGAAGGCTTTGTGTTTTAGTTGCCTTCGCGAGAGGATAAAGACAAGCCGGCAGCAAAGATCCAGACCGACAGGGCAGCCTTGGACGACACCCCGCGAGATCCCGCGCCAGACAGCGGCCCGACCTTGGGGAAGGCGCCGGACCGGACGGCAGGGGACTGCCCGGCCGGGACGGGCCGCGCGACGGCCGACGACACCGGCCGCAGCCAGGCCGACACGCCCGACGAGACCCGGCGCCGGCGGGGGCGCTTCGGGTTGTGGATGCTGCTGAGCTTGGTGCTGCTGGCGGGCGCCGGAGGGTTCGCGCTGATGGTGGTGACCGGCAAGCCGCTGGTCGCGCCGGCCTGGGTCGTCGCCCGGGTGCAGGGGGATCTCAACCAGATGCTCGACGGTCGCGGCCGGGTCAGCCTGGGCAGCGCCGCGGTGGTGCTGGATCACAACCATGTGCCCCGGGTGCGGCTGCGCGATGTCAGCTTCCTGGACAGTTCCGGCAATGCGGTGGTGGCCCTGCCCGAGGTGCAGGTGTCGCTGGCGCTGGAGCCGCTGCTGCACGGCAAGATCCGGCCGGTGCGGCTGCGGATTTCCGGCGCCAGCCTGACACTGAAACGGGCCCGGGACGGCCGCATCGACCTGGCCATGGGGCAGGGGATCGGCAGCGGCGGGCCGGGGTTGCAATCGGTGGGCGAGGTGCTGGACCGGATCGACAACATCCTGACCCAGCCCGAATTGTCACGCCTGACCCGGATCGACGCCGACGCGCTGTCGATCACGCTGGATGACAGGCGCGCCGGGCGGGTCTGGAACTTCAGCGACGGCCGCGCGACCATGGTGCAGGACGCGCGCCAGGTCTCGATCGAGGTCGGCTTCGGCCTGGCCGGCGGGCGCGAGGAGCCGGCGCGCGCCGTCTTCACCTTCGTCACGCAGAAGGGATCGCCCGCGGCGCGGATGTCGGCGCGGGTGACGGGGGTGTCGTCGCGCGATATCGCGGCGCAATCGCCGGCGCTGGCCTGGATGAAGCTGATCCGCGCGCCGATCTCGGGCGATTTCCGCGCCTCGGTCGACCCTCAGGGCGATCTGGGCCCGATGGAGGGCCAGCTGCAGATCGGCAGCGGCGCGCTGATCGTGGGCGAACAGGTCAAGCCGGTGCCCTTCCAGCATGGCACGCTCTATTTCACCTATCATCCCGAAAGCCAGAAGGTGACCATTACCGAGGCCTCGGTGGACAGCCGGATCCTGCGCATCCATGCCTCGGGCCAGGCCTATCTGGAAGACATGAAGAACGGCGTGCCCCAGGCCTTTCTGTCGCAGGTGAAGTTCAGCCAGGTGATGGTGGACCCCGAGGGTCTGTTCGAACAGCCGGTGCGGTTTTCCCAGGGCGCGCTGGATCTGCGGCTGCGGCTGGATCCGTTCGACGTGCAGGTCGGCCAACTGGCGCTGATCGAGGGCAAGCGGCGGATCGACGCGCGCGGGCGGCTGACGGCGACGGGCAAGGGGCTGAAGGTGGCGCTGGACGCCAAGGTCAACGCGATCCGGCACGACCAGCTTCTGGCGCTATGGCCGGTCAGCGTGGTCGACAAGACCCGCGAATGGCTGGCCGAGAACGTGTTGACGGGGCTTTTGACCAATGTGAACGTCGGCCTGCGCATCGACCCCGGCACCAAGCCGGAAATGGCCCTGGGGTACGATTTCTCGGGCGCCGATGTGCGGGTGATCAAGACGCTGCCGCCGGTCGAGGATGGCCAGGGCTATGCCACGATCAATGGCGACCGCTACACGATGGTGATCCGCAAGGGCCATGTGACGCCGCCCAAGGGGGGTGTGGTGGATGTGGCGGGATCGGTCTTTCAGGTGCCCGACATTACCCAGAAGCCCGCCCCCGCGATCGTCGATCTGCAGACCCGCAGCACCGTCACCGCCGCCCTGTCGTTGCTGGATGAGCCGCCGTTCGAATTCCTGCGCAAGGCGGGACAACCGGTGGATCTGGCGCAGGGGCACGCGCGGATGCGTGCGATCATCAAGCTGCCGCTGAAGGACAAGATCGAACTGCCCGACGTGCGCTATGACGTATCCGGCACGATCAGCGATGTCCGATCCGACAGGATCGTGCCGAAGCGAGAGCTGACCTCGGCCCGGCTGCAACTGCATGCCGACAATGCGGGGCTGAAGATCTGGGGGCCGGGCAAGCTCGGCCCGGTGGCCTTCGATGGCGCCTGGGCGCAGAAGTTCGGGCCGAAATTCAAGGGCCATTCCGAGGTGACCGGAGAGGTCACGCTGTCGCCCGCCTTTGTCGACGCCTTCCATATCGGCCTGCCCAAGGGCTCGGTCCTGGGGGCGGCGCAGGGCCAGATGCGGATCGAGCTGGACAAGGGGCAGGCGCCGCGCTTCAGCCTGCGCTCGGGGCTGAAGGGGTTGCGGATTGCGATCCCGGAAATCGGCTGGGACAAGCCCGCCGCCACCCCCGGCCGGCTAGAGGTATCGGGCACGCTGGGCAAGCCGCCCGAGATCTCGAAGCTGTTGCTTGAGGGGCCGGGATTGCGGGCGCAGGGCGATGTGGTGATCAACCCCGACGGCACGCTGAAGGTGGTGCATCTGACGCGGGTCGAGGCGGGCGACTGGCTGGATGCGCCGGTGGATCTGGTCGGCCGGGGCAGGGGACGGCCGGTGGCGATCACGGTGCCGGGCGGGCGGATCGACCTGGCGCATCTGCCGGTCGGGGCGGCAGCGTCGAAGGCCGAGGCGGTGCCGATCACGCTTCGCCTTGACCGGCTGCAGATCAGCCAGTCGCTGGCGCTGGACGGCTTCACCGGATCATTCACCACGTTGGGCGGCTTCAACGGGCGCTTCGCGGGCAAGGTGAACGGCGCGGCCCCGGTCGAGGGCGTGGTGGCGCCCGCCAGCCCGCGCCCGGGCGCGCGCAGCGCGGTGCGGGTGACTTCGCAGGATGCCGGCGCGGTGTTCCGGGCCGCCGGGATCTCGGATCGGGTCTTTGGCGGGGCGATGGACATGACCCTGGTACCGCGTGTCAGGAAGGGCGAATACGACGGCCGGTTGCGGGTGTCGAACATCCGGGTGCGCAACGCCCCGGCGCTGGCCGATCTGCTGAGCGCGATCAGCGTGGTCGGCTTGCTGGAGCAACTGAACGGCCAGGGCCTGGTCTTCGCCGATGTCGGCGCGCGCTTCAAGCTGACCCCGCAGGGGGTCGAGATCGACAAGGGCTCGGCCACGGGGGCTTCGCTGGGGGTTTCGGCGGCGGGGACCTATGATTTCGCCGACAAGCGTTTCGACATCCAGGGTGTGGTCTCGCCGATCTATATGCTGAATGGGGTCGGGCAGTTGGTGTCGCGCGAGGGCGAGGGGCTGTTTGGCTTCAACTATTCGCTGAAGGGGACGGCCGCGCATCCCAAGGTGTCGGTCAACCCGCTGTCGGTGTTGGCGCCGGGCTTCCTGCGCGATCTGTTCCGGCGCCCGGCCGCGAAGCTGCCGAACTAGCGGCTGGATGAGGGGCGGCGTTCGCGTATTTGGGGAACAATGAAAGGGGGGAGGGGATCGGTTCGCGTGCCCGGGCCGCTTGGGGCGGCTGCGGGGCTTGGCCGGCGCGGGTCGGGGCGGGGGGGGGTGCATTGGCCTCTTGCGGCGGGCGGAAGTCCGCGCCATAGGGGCGCCATGAAGCTGAGCGATTTCGATTTCGATCTGCCCGAGGCGCTGATCGCCACGCGCCCGGCGCGGCCGCGCAGTTCGGCGCGGCTGCTGGTGGCCGAGGGTGGCGCCATCCGCGATCTGCATGTGCGCGACCTGCCCGATCTGCTGGGGCCCGGCGACCGGCTGGTGCTGAACAATACCAAGGTGATCCCCGCGCGGCTGAGCGGGACGCGCGCCCGCGAGGCTGCCGCCCCCGGCGAGGGTGTGGCGCAGATCGAGGCGACGCTGCTTGAACCCCGTCCCGGGGGCGCATGGCTGGCGCTGGCCAAGCCCGCGCGCAAGCTGCGCCCCGGCGACGAGATTCGTTTTTCCGAGGTGCTTTCGGCCCGGGTCGAGAGCCGCGCCGGGGGCGAGGTCGTGCTGGCCTTCAACCTGACCGGCGAGGATTTCGACGCCGCGCTGGCCGAGGCGGGGGCGATGCCGCTGCCGCCGTATATCGCCGCGCGCCGCGCCGCCGACGAGCAGGATCGCGACGATTACCAGACCGTTTTTGCGCGTCACGCCGGAGCGGTGGCGGCGCCGACGGCGTCGCTGCATTTCGACGCGCCGCTGCTGCAGGCCCTGCGCGACCGCGGCGTGGCCTTCACCGAGGTCACGCTGCACGTCGGCGCCGGCACCTTCCTGCCGGTGAAGGTAGAGGACGTGACCACCCATCGGATGCATTCCGAATGGGGCGAGGTGACCGAGGCCGCCGCCGCCCAGATCAACGCGACCCGCGCCGCCGGTGGCCGGGTGATCCCGGTCGGCACCACGGCGTTGCGGCTGATCGAGAGCGCGGCCGATCCCGAGGGCCGGATGCAACCCTGGCGGGGAAGCACCGACATCTTCATCTATCCGGGCTATCGCTTCCGGGTGACCGATGCGCTGATGACCAATTTCCACCTGCCGAAATCGACGCTGATGATGCTGGTCTCGGCATTGATAGGCAAGCCGGAGATCGACCGGATCTATGCCCATGCGGTGGCGCAGCGCTATCGGTTCTTTTCCTATGGGGACGCGTCGCTGCTGATCCCCTGAGGCCCCCTGCCGGACCGGCCCCGCAAGGCCGGTCGCGTCTTCGGGCCTGCCTCAGAACGGAATGTCGTCATCCATGTCGCTGCGTCCGCCGCCGCCCGCGCCGCCCTGGTCGCCGCCGCCGTATCCGCCCCCGTAGCCGCCGCCCGAGGGCGCCCCGCCGCCATAGCCACCGCCGCCACCGCCCTGGCCGCCTTCGGAGCGGCCGTCCAGCATGGTCAGTTCGGACCGGTAGGGCCGCAGCGCGATCTCGGTGGTGAAGCGATCCTGGCCGGACTGGTCCTGCCACTTGCGGGTTTCCAGCTGGCCCTCGATGTAAACCTTCGAGCCCTTGCGCAGATATTGCTCGGCCACCCGGACCAGCGGTTCGGCATAGATCGCGACACGGTGCCATTCGGTGCGCTCGCGACGTTCGCCCGAGTTGCGGTCGCGCCAGGTTTCCGAGGTCGCGATGCGCAGGTTGCATACCTTGCCGCCCGAGGGGAAATCGCGCACCTCGGGGTCGGCCCCGAGATTGCCAATTAGAATGACCTTGTTGACCGAACCTGCCATGGCGCTCTCCCGTCGAATCTCGTCTGTCGTTTGTGTCGGATTTGTCTGCTTACAACATTCGCGGGGGGATAGCACAAGCCTAAGGCTGGCGACATCGCCGCGACATGGCCCTGTCCGGGCGTCGCGCTCAGCCGCCCGGCCGCTATCGCAGGATGCGCGCGGGACAGATAGGCACCACGGCGGGCGGCGACCCGCGATCCCGCCCGCGCGGCCAGGCTGCGCATGTGGGCGATTGGCGGCGGGCGCCGGGGGTGGCGGCGCGAAATCCACGCGGGTCAGGGCACCCCGATGGACCGGCGCGGCGGCACCAAGCGCCGGCAAAAAAAACTGCCACGGA
This sequence comes from Allgaiera indica, assembly GCF_900106675.1. Classification (GTDB taxonomy): domain Bacteria; phylum Pseudomonadota; class Alphaproteobacteria; order Rhodobacterales; family Rhodobacteraceae; genus Acidimangrovimonas; species Acidimangrovimonas indica. The sequence goes on along the minus strand of NZ_FNOB01000013.1, from coordinate 77,316 downwards.
CGGCATTTGCACCGCGCGTGACACAGGGGCTAAACCTCCCCCCTTTTCCGTGGCACTCTGCGCGACCGAATCCGCATCCGCCAAGCAAGGAGCGCAGCAATGACCAGCCTCGAGACCACCCAGGCCTATCTGGCCGAAATGATCGCCCATCCCACGGTGTCGAGCGAGTCGAACCTGCAGCTGATCGCCTGGTTGGCCGAGCGGCTGGAATCTGCGGGCGCGCGATGCGAGATCTTCCTTGATCCCACCGGAACCAAGGGCAACCTTTTCGCCACCATCGGCCCCGAGGGCGACGGCGGTATCGTGCTTTCGGGCCATACCGATGTGGTCCCTGTGGCCGATCAGGCCTGGACATCGGACCCTTTCGCGATGGAGGAACGCGCAGGCCGCCTTTACGGCCGCGGCAGCTGCGACATGAAGGGCTTCATCGCCGCCTGCGTCGCCATGGCGCCGGTCTACGCCGCGCAAGACAGCCGCCGCCCGGTGCACTTCGCCTTCACCCATGACGAAGAGGTCGGCTGTGTCGGCGGCGCCGCCCTGGCCGGCGCGCTGCGCGAGCGCGGCCTGCGCCCGGCGCTCGCCATCGTCGGGGAGCCGACCGAGATGCGCATCATCGAGGGCCACAAGGGCTGTTGCGAATACACCGCCCGGTTCTCGGGGCTGGAAGGCCACGGCTCGTCCCCCGACCGGGGTGTGAACGCGGTGGAATATGCGGTGCGCTATGTCGGCCGGCTGCTGGAGCTGCGCGAACGGCTGAAGGCCCGCGCCCCGCATGGCAGCCGCTTCGATCCGCCCTGGAGCACGATCAACCCCGGCGCGCTGAACGGCGGGCACGCCCACAACGTGATCCCCGGCCTGGCCGAGGTCGCCTGGGAAATGCGCCCGGTGCGCTGGGAGGATGCCGATTTCGTCAAGGCGGACCTCGCTACCTATGTGGCCGAGGAATTGCTGCCCGCGATGCGCGCCGTCTGCCCCGAGGCCGCGATCGAAACCGAGGTGATCGGCGAGGTCGCGGGGCTGGAGCCGATGGAGGTGAACGCCGCGCGCGATCTGGTGGCGGAACTGACCGGGTTCAACGGCGCCGAGACCGTGCCCTTCGGAACCGAGGCGGGCCTGTTCCAGGCGCTGGGAATGTCGGTTGTGCTGTGCGGGCCCGGCTCGATCGCGCAGGCCCACAAGCCGGATGAATATGTATCGCTCGATCAGCTCTCGCAATGCCTGGGCATGTTGGAGAATCTGGCCCCGAAACTGACCCGCCCCCCGGTCTGAGCCCCCCGGAGCAGGGCGCGACGGTACCCCCGCGGCGCTGTCGCCCCCGCAGGGGTTACTGGGCCGCCGGGACATAGGGCACAAAGCGAAATCCGGCGTGCTTTGCGGGTTATTTCTGGCGGCCATATCCCCGCGATGCAGGGGGCAGAGCCCGCCCGGGGCCTCGCGCTGCCGTGAGCAATCCGGGGAACCGATCTCGCCCTGACAGGGTTAAAAAAGGGCAGCGCGACGCGCGGCAACAAATATTAAAGATTTGTGAGAATGCGGTCAGGCGCTTGCAAGCCCGCCGATGCAGTTGCATGAGGGTAATGGGGCTTGGGGTGAAGCGCGCGCTTCGCTGAGACGGATTTGAACATGCCGCGAAAAATTGCGCGATGGGACGCCCGGGGCCTGATCCCGCCAGAAATGTCACACTCCTGTGAGCCGCGCCTGCGACAAGCATTGCGCACCCGCGGACTTTCCAGATATCGGGGATGCGGGGGGTGCGACAACAAGATAGGGGAAGGCGCATGAGGGACGACAGAGCGACCTTCGAAGCGATGCTTTCAGGCCCGGACGCGCCGCGCCCGGTTCCGACACGGCCCAGGCGCCATTTTCGCGCGCTGTTCATCTCGGACGTGCATATGGGCGCTCGCGGCTGCCGGATCGAGGCGCTGGTGGATTTCCTGACCCATGTCAGTGCCGACACGATCTATCTGGTCGGTGATATCTTCGACAGCTGGGTGCCGATCGGCAAGAACTGGACGCCCGCGCATGACATGGCGGTGCGGCTGATCCTCGATTTCGCCGAGGCCGGCGCGCGCATCGTCTATCTGCCCGGCAATCACGATGCCTTCCTGCGGCGCCATTACGGAACCTATTTCGGCCAGATCGAGGTGGTCGAACAGATCCGCCACCGCGCCATCGACGGGCGCGAATATCTGGTGCTGCACGGCGACCAATGCGACATCTTCCAGCGCAGGCGGGCGCGCTGGATCTCGCTTATGGGCGCGCATGTCGACAGCGGGCTGCGCGGTCTGTCGTCGCTGGTGAACCGCGTGCGCAAGCTGCTTGGGATGGAGGAATTCATCGTCATCGAGCGTGCGCTTTTGCGCTTCAACAGCCTGATCCGCTATGGCAACCGTTTCGAGAAGCGCCTGGCGCGGCTGGCCCGCGACGGCGATTACGACGGGGTAATCTGCGGCCATTTCCATAAACCCGCCCTGCACGAGGATTTCGGCGTGATCTACGCCAATTGCGGCGACTGGATCGACAGCTTCACCGCCGTGACCGAAGCCCGCGACGGCACGCTTCAACTGCTGCGCTGGGCCGGCGTGCCGGCCTCTGCCGCGCGGCCGGTCGACCTGCCCGAGGCCGAGGACGCGCCGGGCTGGGTCGCCTGAGATGGGCGCAGCCACGGCCATCCTGACGCTGTTTGTCCTGGGGGCGCTGGGGCTTCACCTGCTCAGCGTGACGATCGTGTCGCTGCGGCTGGCGCGCGCGCGCCGAAGCACCGCGCGCGCCGGGCAGCCGCCGGTATCGTTGCTGCGGCCGCTTTGCGGGCTGGAATACGCGCTGGAAGAGACGCTGGCGACCTCGTTCGCGCAAGAGTATGCCGAATATGAGGTGATCTTCTGCGTCGAACGGGTCGATGATCCGGCCATACCGCTGGCCGAAAAGCTGATCGCCGCGCATCCCGACGTGCCCGCGAAGCTGCTGATCGGCACCGATCCGATCAGCGGCAACCCCAAGCTCAACAACCTGGTCAAGGGCTGGAACGCGGCGCGCCACGACTGGATCGTGATGTCGGATTCCAACGTCCTGCTGCCGCCGGATTTCCTGCGCGTCTCGGTCAGCCGTTTCGACGCGCGCACCGGCCTTGTCAGTTCGCCCCCCGTGGGGATTCGGCCGGAAAACGCCTGGGGCGCGCTGGAATGCGGCTTTCTCAACACCTATCAGGCGCGCTGGCAGCTGTTGGCCGACAGCCTGGGGCTGGGATACGCGCAGGGCAAGACGCTGTTCTGGCGCCGCGGCGTGGTCGAGGCCGGCGGCGGGCTGGCGCGGCTGGGCGGCGAGATGGCCGAGGATGTCGCCTCGACCAAGCTGGTGCGGGGGCTGGGGTTGAACGTGCGGCTGGCGCCCGAACCCTTCGCCCAGCCGATCGGGCGGCGCGGCTTCGGCACGGTCTGGTCGCGACAGCTGCGCTGGGCGCGGGTACGGCGGCTGGGTTTTCCGCTGCTGTTCACGGCCGAGATCCTGACCGGCGCGTTGCCGCCCGTGCTGGCGATCGCGGCGCTGGCTGCGGCGGGGGCGGCCAGCTGGATCTGCCTGCCCGGGCTGGTCATGCTGTGGTTCGCCGCGGAATGGGGCCTGGCGCGTCAGGCGGGCTGGCCCCAGGGCGCGCGCGACGTGGCGATGTGGATGCTGCGCGATCTGATGCTGCCGGCGATCTGGGTCGCGGCCTGGGCGGGAAGGGGCTTTACTTGGCGCGGCAATCAGATGGACAAGGCCGGCGCCGACGGGCTGAGCACGGCGAAATAGACCCATGATCAGCCTTGCCACCATTCTTTCCCTGGTTCAGGCCCATGGCTTGCTGCTTCTGTTCCTTCTGGCGGTGGCCGAGGGGCCGATCGTCTCGGTCATCGGGGCCTATCTGGCGAAGCTGGGCTTCATGGATGTCTATGCCGTCTTCGCGGTGGTGGTGGCGGCCGATCTGATCGGGGACATGCTGTTTTACGAATTGGGGCGCAACGGGTCGCGCTGGCTAAGCCCGAAGTGGCAGCATCGGCTGCGTCTGGACGACAGCCGGATCGGCAAGCTGAAAGAGCATTTCCGCGACAAGGGCGGCCGGACCCTGGTGATCGGCAAGATCACCCATTCGGCGGGGATGCTGGTACTGGCGGCGGCGGGGGCCGCGCATATGAACGTGGCGAAATTCCTGGGCTGGAACCTTGTCGCGACGATCCCGAAAAGCGCCTTCTTCGTGATCCTTGGCTATTCGCTGGGTTACGCCTACAAATCGATCGACGGCTATCTGTTCAAGGCGTCGATGGTGATGCTGGCGCTGATCGTCATTGCCGCCGTCGCCTGGTTCACCCATCGCTGGATGAAACGCTCGTGACCGCGATTTCCTGCATCATCCCGGTCCATAACGAAGCCCCGCGCATCGCCGCCGTGCTGGCCGCCGTCGCGGGCCACCCCGACCTGGAAGAGGTGATCGTCGTCGATGACGGATCGACCGACGGCACTGGCGATCTGGTCGCGGAGCTGATCGCGTCGGCCGCCAATACCAGATTGATCCGGCTGCATCCGAACCGCGGCAAGACCGGGGCTCTTTCGGTCGGGATATCAGAGGCTTCCGCGCCACTTCTGATGTTGATCGACGGCGATCTTCTGGGTCTGACGGCGGATCACGTCGCGGCGCTGGCCGCGCCGGTGCGCGCGGGGCTGGCCGAGATGTCTATCAGCCTGCGCGACAACGCCCCCCGGCCCTGGCACTGGATCGGGCTTGATTATATCTCGGGCGAGCGCGTGCTGCCGCGCGCGGTGCTGCAAGAGGGTATCGCGGCGCTTGATGCGCTGCCGCGCTTCGGCTTCGAGGTGCATCTGAACAGCCTGGCGTTGCGCCAGGGGGTGCGGATTTCGGTGGTGCGCTGGCGCGGCGTGCGCAGCCCCCTGAAAGGCGCCAAGATGGGCCGCTGGCGGGGGATCAAGGCCGACTTGCGGATGATGGGGGATATCTTTCGTACCGTCCCGCCGCACCGCATCGTGGCCCAGATCGCCCGGATGCGCGCCCGACGGGTGCACTGAGGGGATTTGTTGTGAGCCCGGCGGCGGGCGCGCTGCCCTCTGCACCCCCGGGATGTTTGTGCCGGAAAGAATAACAGGAATGGCGCCTTGGGTGCGGCTCCGGGGCGCGAGCAGAGCGGGCGCGCCCCCCCCCGGCGCGCGGTGCCCGGCTTAGGAGTTGAGCGCGCCGATGAGCAGGTCGAGCGCATGTGTCACCGTTGCCGCACGGACCTGCGTGCGCCCGAGCGTGCCGAAATCGACCGTCTCGGTCCGGGTGGCCTGCCCCGTGCGCGCCAGACCGAAGCAAACCCGGCCCTCGGGCTTGTGTTCGGATCCGCCGGGGCCAGCGATGCCGGTGACTGCGACGGCGAGGGTGGCATCGGACCGTGCCAGCGCGCCCTCGGCCATCTCTCGCGCGACCTCTTCGGACACCGCGCCATGGGCGGCCAGGGTCTTGGCGGCGACGCCTAGCATCTGCTGCTTGGCAGCGTTGGTATAGGTGACGAAGCCGCGATCGAAGACATCGGATGAACCGGCGACCTCGGTGATTGCGCCGGCGATCAGCCCGGCGGTGCAGCTTTCGGCCGTGGCGATGGTCGCGCCCGCTTGCCGGGCGGCGGCCAGAAGGCGGCTGGCCCGGCTCATCCGTGGATCATCTGCCATAGCAATACCGGCCCGTGGAAAACTGCTGCCAGCGCGATCGTCGCGATGCCGGCGAAAAGCCCCGCCCAGAGGTCATCAAGCATCACCCCGGCCGCATCGTGGCGGCGGTCGGCGCGGCCCACCAGCCAGGGCTTCCAGATGTCGAACAGGCGAAACAACAGGAAGGCGAAGACCGGGCCGGGCCAGACGATCTGATGCCCGATCATCCAGAAGCCATAGGCCGGGAACAAGAGCGCCAGCCACTGGCCCGCGACCTCGTCGATGACGATCTCGGACGGGTCCTCGCCCGAGCGCCCGGCAAGTTCGCGCGCGCAGGCCCAGAAGCCGGCGGCGGTGGCGATCACGAAGGCCAGCACCAGCGCCGGAAAGCCCAGCCAGATGTCAATGGCCCAGCCGATCAGCAGCGCGACGAAAGAGCCCCAGGTGCCCGGCGCGGGGCGCAGCAGGCCGACGCCGAAGAAAATCGCGACGGCGCGGCTCATGCCGGCACCAGAAGCGCGGTGGCAAGCGCCGCGATGCCTTCCTCGCGGCCGGTGAAGCCCAGCCTCTCGGATGTCGTGGCCTTGACGCTGACACGGTCCATTTCGACCTCCATTATCCGCGATAGTTCGCGTTGCATTTCAATGGCGTGCGGGCCGATCTTCGGGTGCTCGCAGATCAGCGTGACATCGCAATTCGCCAGCCGGAACCCGCGCGCGCGCACCAGCCCGATCGCATGGGCCAGAAAGACATGCGACGCCGCGCCCTTCCATTGCGGATCAGAGGGCGGGAAATGGCGGCCGATATCGCCCTCGGCCAACGCGCCGTAAAGCGCATCGGTCAGCGCATGCATTCCGACATCGGCATCGGAATGGCCCACAAGGCCTTGGGAATGCGGTATTTTCACACCGCCAAGCCAGACATGATCGCCCGGTCCGAAGGCGTGGACGTCAAAGCCGTTGCCGCTGCGGATCTCCATGTTGCGCCCCCTTGCCAGGATCGCCTCGGCGCGGGCGAAATCCGCCGCGACCGTCAGTTTCAGATTGTCTTCCTCGCCCTCGACGATGCGCACGTCAAGCCCCGCCGCGCGGGCGACCTCGACATCGTCGGCGGCGCCGCCCGGATAGGCGCGGTGGGCGGCGAGAATGGGCGCGAAGTGAAAGGCCTGCGGCGTCTGTGCCCGCCACAGCCCGTCGCGCGGCAGGGTTTCGGCCACGCGCCCTTCCTCCCCGCGCCAAAGCGCATCGGTGAGCGGCAGCGCCGGTGCCGCCGCCGTGGCGCCGTCAAGCGCAGCCTGCATCCGCGCGATCAGGTCCAGGCCGATCAGAGGGCGCGCACCGTCATGGATCAGGACACGAGAAACGTTTGTGTCGACAAGGGCTTCCAGTGCATTCTTCACGGATTTCGCGCGGGTGTCGCCACCCGAAACGATCAGGTCTTCGGGACGGATCAGCGCCGCGGCGCGATCCCGGTCCTCGGGGTGCAGCACCAGAACCAGCCGCCCGATCGCTGGCGCGCGGCGAAACGCCTCGATCGTGCGGGCCAGCACCGGGCGGCCGCCCAGATCACGCCATTGCTTGGGCAGGCCGCCGCCCGCGCGCAGCCCGCGCCCGGCGGCAACGATGATGGCGGCCGTCTCGGGGGCGGCGGCTGTTGTCATGGCGGCCCTCCGGTTGCGGCCCTCGTGGTTGCGGCCTGTCTAGGCCATGGCGCGGCGCGTGACAATGCGGCAGCCATGCCCCCGGCGCTGCCTAAAAATTAGGCATCTGCTGATTTTCCCTCGTGCGGCCGAGCCGCCCTGATTGTATTGAAAGGTGTCACGGGGTAGCCCGAAGATAACGCACAAGGATTAGGCAAATGGCCATTCGATTGGCAGGCATCACTTTGGACCCGCCGGTTTTCCTGGCGCCCTTGGCCGGGATTACCGATCTGCCGTTCCGGCAGCTTGTGGCCTCGTTCGGCGCCGGTCTGGTGGTGAGTGAGATGGTGGCGAGCCAGGAGGTGGTGCAGGCGAAGCCTCTGGCGCGGGCCCGGGCGGAGCTGGGCTTTGACCAGGCGGCGACGGCGGTGCAGCTGGCGGGACGCGAGGCCTATTGGATGGCCGAGGCGGCGCGCTATGCCGAGGCGCAGGGCGCGAAGATCATCGACATCAACATGGGCTGTCCGGCGCGCAAGGTGACGAACGGCTATTCCGGCTCGGCGCTGATGCGCGATCTCGACCACGCGCAAAGGTTGATCGAGGCCGTGGTGGGCGCGGCGTCGGTTCCGGTCACGCTGAAGACGCGGCTGGGGTGGGACGACGACCTGCGCAACGCGCCCGAACTTGCGCGGCGGGCCGAGGGTGCGGAGGTGGCGATGGTCACGATCCATGGCCGCACACGCTGTCAGTTTTACAAGGGCCGCGCCGATTGGGCCGCGATCCGGGCGGTGAAGCGGGCGGTGGCGATCCCGGTGGTCGCGAATGGCGATATCGTCGACGCGGTCTCTGCGCGGCAGGCATTGGCGGCGTCGGGTGCCGACGGGGTGATGGTCGGGCGCGCGGCGCGGGGGGCGCCCTGGCGGCTGGCGCAAATCGCCCATGCCTGCCTTGGTGCCCCGGCGCCGAGGATCCCGAGAGGGGGGGATTTTTTCGAAATGGTTGCAGGGCATTATGAGGCGATGCTCAGCTTTTACGGCAAGGATCCGGGGCTGCGCGTGGCCCGCAAGCATCTGGGCTGGTATCTGGAGGGCGTGGCGCCGGGATTGCGGCGCCCGGTGCTGATCGCGGATTGCCCGGCCGAGGCGCTCCGGCATCTGCGCGCGGCGCTTTGCCGGGGCGAAAGGGCGGCCGCATGAAGGGGCCGAAGGGGCCGGTCAAGGGGGTGGTGTGGCAAAGCCTGCCGCTTCCGGCGATCCTGATCGAGCCGGGCGGCACGATCGAGGACATCAACCCGGCGGCGGAAGCCTTCCTGAACACCTCGGTCAAGTCGATGCGCGGGCAGCTGGCCTTCGAGCGGCTGGCGATCAACGCGCCGCTGGAAGAGGCGTTCCAGCGCGCGCGCCAGAACCAGGCGCCGCTGTTCATCCACGATGTCGATGTCGGCACGGGCGACCGGCCGCCGGTGCAGTGCAACATCCAGATCGCGCCGCTGACCGATGACAGCGACGTGCTTTTGCTGCTGATCTCGCCCCGCGACATCGCCGATCGCCTGGGCCGGGCGATGAGCGTGAAATCGGCGGCGCGGTCAGCCATCGGCATGGCCGAGATGCTGGCGCATGAGATCAAGAACCCGCTGGCCGGGATCGCCGGGGCGGCGCAGCTTCTGTCCATGGGGCTGAGCGCCGCGGACCGCGAACTGACCGATCTGATCGTGGCCGAGACCCGCCGCATCGTCGCGCTGCTGGAGCAGGTCGAACAATTCGGCAATCTGCGGCCGCCGGCCCGGCGCGCGGTGAATATCCATGATCTGCTGGACCGCGCGCGCAAATCCGCGGTGGTGGGCTTTGCCGCCAACATGCAGGTGATCGAGGATTACGACCCTTCGCTGCCGCCCACCTGGGCGGACGGGGACCAACTGTTGCAAGTCTTCCTGAACTTGTTGAAGAACGCCTCGGAAGCCTCTGGAAGGAATGGAGGAATCATCCGAATTCATACATTCTATGAGCATTCCCTGCGGCTGCGGCGCAAGGATGGGCCAGGCAACGCGCTGCCGCTGCAGGTCGAGATCATCGACGACGGCCCGGGCCTGCCGTCCGAGATTGCTGACCAGATTTTCGAACCCTTCGTATCGGGGCGCGAGAACGGTACCGGGCTGGGGCTGGCGCTTGTATCGAAGATCATTTCCGACCACGACGGCTGGATCGCGGTGGATTCGGTGCCCGGACGCACCGTGTTCAAGATCTCGCTTCCCGTCGCCCCCAAAGATCAACGAGAAACGGAGACACCCTGATATGGACGGCACTGTTCTTGTCGCCGACGACGACCGCACCATCCGCACCGTCCTGACCCAGGCTTTGACACGGGCGGGCTGCAAGGTGCATGCGACCTCGTCCCTGACGACGCTGATGCGCTGGGTCGAGGAGGGCAAGGGCGATCTGGTGATCTCCGACGTGATGATGCCGGACGGCAACGGGCTGGAGATGCTGCCCAAGATCGGCCAGGAACGCCCGGGCCTGCCGGTGATCGTGATTTCGGCGCAGAACACCATCATGACGGCGATCCAGGCGGCCGAGGCCGAGGCCTATGATTATCTGCCCAAGCCTTTCGACCTGCCTGACCTGATGAAACGCGCGGCGCGGGCGCTGGACCAGAAACGCCGGGTCGCGCCGAAGAAGACCACCGCGCCGGCGCGCGGCGACACCGCGGGCGACGATCTTCCGCTGGTGGGCCGCACCGCGCAGATGCAGGCGCTGTACCGGCTGGTGGCGCGGGTGATGAACACCGAGCTGCCGGTGCTGATCACCGGCGAAAGCGGCACCGGAAAATCCCTGATCGGCCGGGCGATCCATGACTTTTCGGACCGGCGGACCTTGCCCTTCGTGGTGGTCAGCGCCGCCGATCTGGCCGGAATGGACGGGCCCTCGACGCTGGTTTCCAGGGCCAAGGGCGGATCCATCGTCTTCGACGAGGTCGCCGATTACGACAGCGAGACCCAGGCGCGCATCGTGCGGATGCTGGATACGCTTGGCGATACCGCGCCGCGGGTGATGGCCACCTCGCAGGCCGATCTGATGGGCGAGATCGAGGCCGGCCGCTTCCGCCAGGATCTGTTCTATCGCCTCGGCGGGGTCACCATCGCGGTGCCAAGCCTGCGCGAGCGCGTCGACGACATCCCCCTTCTGGCCCAGCATTTCCTGGGCCGAGGCGAGCGCGAGATCGGCCTGACGCGGCGGCTTTCGCCCGAGGCGATGGAACTGGTGCGCGCCTATTCCTGGCCCGGCAACGTGCGCCAGCTGGAAAACACCCTGCGCCGGCTGTCGGTGACCTCGCCCGAAGAGGAAATCACCCGATCGGAGGTCGAATCCGTCCTGGGCAGCCAGCCTGCGATGGAACCGCTCAGGGGCGTTGGCGAGGCCGACAAGCTGTCGGCTTCGGTGGCCAAGCATCTGCGCCGCTACTTCGATCTGCACGGCGGAAACCTGCCGCCGCCCGGGGTCTATCAGCGGGTGCTCAAGGAGGTCGAGATGCCGCTGATCGAGATCGCGCTGGATGCAACTGGCGGAAATCAGGCGAAATGTGCCGACCTGCTGGGCATCAATCGCAATACTCTGCGCAAGAAGATCACCGACCTGGATATTCGCGTGACACGCCGCCGAAAGTTGATGTAAAAGCGCAACAGAGGCGTGGCGCTTCGGTTATAACCGGGCAAGAGACCACGAAATATGGCGGTCGGGGCGCGGGGCGTCCCAGAATCGGGGGCCAACCCTGTGCAGCGGGCCATGCGCGCAGTAACCTTTCAGCGACTCTCGCGGCTGCGTCGGCAGCGGCGGGTTCAGACGGCGATGACCTTCGCGCTGGTGGCGCTGGGGCCGGTCTTGGCGCTGATGACCTTCGTTGCGCTCGGGCCGTTGAACGAGGGCGCGCAATCGCCGATCTTGCGGATCACGCTGCTGGGCGATCTGATCTATGTGCTGGTGGTGGCGGCGCTGGTGGCACAGCGGGTCATCACGCTGGTGGCGGACCGGCGCTCGCAATCGGCGGGGTCGCGGTTGCATCTGCGGCTGACCGGCGTCTTCGCGCTGATCGCGCTGGTGCCGACGGTGCTGGTTGCGGTTTTCGCGGGGCTGACCATCAATGTCGGGCTTGAGGGCTGGTTTTCCACCCGCGTGCGGCAGGCGGTGGGGGCGTCGCTTGCCGCCGCGCAGGCCTATGAGGGCGAGCACCGCCACGATCTGATCGAGGATACCGATGCGCTGGCGGCGTTCCTTGACCTTGCCAAGCGGCAGAACTTCTTCATCGACGACGGCGAGCTTCGGCAATTGCTGACCCAGGGTCAGTCGCATATCCAGCGCGGGCTGCGCGCGGCCTTCGTGATCGACGGCGCAGCGAAGATCCGCGCCCGGGGCGACCGGTCTTACCTGTTCAACTACACCCCGCCCTCGGCGCGGGACCTGGCCGAGGCACGCGACGGCAAGACCGTCATCATCGAGGATCTCAAGGACAACGAATTCCGCGCCCTGGTCGAACTGAAGCCCTATGTGAACCGCTACCTCTACGTCAGCCGGGTGGTCGATGGCGGGCTGATCAAGCTTTTGGACGAGACCAAGCAGACGGTGCACCTGTACCAGCAGCTGGAACGCGACCGGGGCCGGCTTTTGTTCGAATTCGGGCTGCTTTACCTGGGCTTCGCGCTGATCCTGATCCTGGCGGCGATCTGGCTGGGGCTGTGGTTCGCCGAACGGCTGGCGCGGCCGGTGGGCCGGCTTGCGGGGGCGGCGCAGCGCATCGGCGGCGGCGATCTGGACGTGCAGGTGCTGGAAGAGGACGGCGACGACGAGATCGCCATGCTGGGCCGCATATTCAACCAGATGACCCGTCAGCTGAAGGGCCAGCGAGAGGCGCTGATGGACAGCCACCGCCAGACCGAACGCCGCCGGCGGCTGTTCGATTCGGTGCTGTCGTCGGTGACCTCCGGCGTGATCGGGCTGGACGCGCGCGGCCGGATCGATTTCGCCAACCGTTCGGCGCTGCGGCATCTGGACATCGAGCCGGGCACCGAACATGGCGCGGTCCTGGCCGAGGCGGTGCCGGAGTTCGAGGCCGTGTTCGAGCGCCTGATGCAGGGCGCCGCGGAAGTGGTGCAAGAGGAAATCCGCGTCTCGCGCCTGGGGCGGGTGGAAAGCCTGCTGGTACGGGTCGCGCGGCGGCGCACGCGCGAAGGCCGGCTGGAAGGTTATGTCGTGGCCTTCGACGACGTGACCGATCTGGTATCGGCGCAGCGGATGGCGGCCTGGGGCGACGTGGCGCGGCGCATCGCGCATGAGATCAAGAACCCGCTGACCCCGATCCAGCTGTCGGCCGAGCGTATCAAGCGCAAGTTCCGCGCCCTGGCGGGCGACCAGGCCGAGGCGCTGGATCAATATACCGACGTGATCGTGCGTCAGACGGGCGACCTGCGCCGCATCGTCGACGAATTCAGCCGCTTCGCCCGGATGCCCGAACCCGAGCGGCGCGAACACGATCTTGTGCGACTGGTGCGCGACGCGGTGGTGTTGCAGGAAAGCGGACTGCCCGGCGTGCGCCTCACCGCCTCTTTGCCGTCTTCGGCCATGCTGGCCGAGATCGACGCGACGATGATTTCCCAAGCCTTGACAAATCTGATCAAGAACGCCGGAGAAGCGATTGAAAGCCTGCAGGAAAATTCCCCGCCAAAGGACTATGGGCCAGAGATCCGCGTGACCCTTTCGCAAGAGGGCCAGGTGGCGCTGATCACCGTGGCCGACAATGGCGTCGGCCTGCCAGAGGACCGCACGCGCCTGTTCGAACCCTATGTGACGACCCGTGCCAAGGGCACCGGTCTGGGGCTTCCCATCGTCAAGAAGATCATCGAGGAACATGGCGGGACATTGTCGCTGGCCGACGCACCCGCCTTCGCGCCCGGCGGCCACCGCGGCGCACTGGCCGAGGTGCGGCTGCCCCTGAAGGGGCGGCTCGTGGCCGAAGACGCGGCGCAAGATGCACAACAAGATGCGGATCAGGAGGGGGCGGCGGACGGCCCCTTCGGTCCGAAACCGGAGGATGAGGTGACATGAGTGGGATCCTGATTGTCGACGACGAACGCGACATTCGCGAGCTGATCTCGGATATCCTGCGCGACGAGGGCTTTGAAACCCGCCTGGCGGGCACCTCCGACGATTGCATGGCCGAACTCAACGCCGACCCGCCGGCGCTGATGATCCTGGATATCTGGCTCAAGGACAGCAAGATGGACGGGATCGACATCCTCAAGCATGTCAAGCGCGACAACCCGGATGTGCCGGTGGTGATCATCTCGGGGCATGGCAATATCGAGATCGCGGTCGCGGCGATCAAGCAGGGCGCCTATGATTTCATCGAGAAGCCGTTCAACATCGACCAGCTGATGGTGGTGGTGCGCCGCGCGATGGAGACGTCGCAATTGCGGCGCGAGAATTCCGACCTGCGCCGCCGCGATGTCACCTCGGCCGAGATGGTGGGCACCTCGCCCGCCTTCAAGGCGTTGAAATCGCAGCTGGAAAAGGTGACGAAATCGAACGGAAGGGTCATGCTGACGGGCCCCTCGGGCGCCGGCAAGGAGGTTGCCGCGCGGTTCATCCACGCCCAATCGGCGCGGGCCGCGGCGCCCTTCGTGACGGTCTCCTCGGCCTCGGTCGAGCCCGAGCGGATGGAAGAGGTGCTGTTTGGCCGCGAAACCCCCGAGCGCGGGCTTGAGAAGGGGCTTCTGGAACAGGCCCATGGCGGGGTGATCTATTTCGACGAGGTCGGCGACATGCCGCTGGGTACCCAGTCGAAGATCCTGCGGGTGCTGGTCGAGCAGCAGTTCACCCGCGCCGGCGGCACCGACAAGGTGCGCGTCGATCTGCGGGTGATCTCGTCGACCACGCGCGATCTGGGGCATGAGATCGCCGAGGGGCGTTTCCGGCAAGAGCTTTACGACCGGCTGAACGTGGTGCCGATCGCGGTGCCCTCGCTCGAGGACCGGCGCGAGGACATACCCGAGCTTGCCGCGCATTTCGTCGAGATGTTCAACCGCACCCAGGGGCTGCCGTTGCGCGCGGTGTCGGACGAGGCCGTGGCGCTCTTGCAGACGATGCGCTGGCCGGGCAACGTGCGCCAGCTGCGCAACGTGATCGAGCGGGTGCTGATCCTGGGCGAGGGCAGCGGCCCGATCGAGCCGCGCGAATTGCCGGGCCAGGACGAGGCGCCGAAGGACGAGGGCAGGGTGATCCTGTCGGGGGGGCTTGCAACCCTGCCGCTGCGCGAGGCGCGCGAGTTGTTCGAGCGTGAATATCTGCTGACCCAGATCAACCGTTTCGGCGGCAACATCAGCCGCACGGCGAATTTCGTCGGCATGGAGCGCTCGGCCCTGCACCGGAAATTGAAGTCTCTGGGCGTGGTGACCACCGCGAAGGCCGGCGCCCGGGTCGCGCGGCTGGAGGACGAGGAGGAATAGGCGGCGATCCGTCGCCGAAGCGCGCGGCCCCGCGCGGGGCTGCGCCCCTAAGATGAGTATTTTTGCCAAGATGAAGGGAAAGGCCCCAGCTTGTTCTTCATCTTGGCGAAAATACTCCAACGGCGATGGCATTCTCTCGCGGTCGCCCGGAAAGAGGGTGACGACCCGGGGGGAAGGCCGGCTTGGGGACCTCGCTTCGCGGCCGCTGTCGATTGACCCGCGCCGTCCCATCTGCCAATGATCGGGCCGCTGTTCGGGCGGGCCAGGCGGGGAACCAGGCATGAAAGTCATCATCTGCGGCGCGGGCCAGGTGGGCTGGCAGATCGCGCGGCATCTGTCGGGCGAGAACAACGACGTCACGGTCGTCGATTCCAACGCCGATCTGGTGCGCCGCGCGACCGATACGCTGGACGTGCAGGGGGTGGCGGGTTTTGCCTCCTACCCGGATGTGCTGGAACGCGCCGGCGCGGCGGATGCCGACATGATCATCGCCGCCACCCATTCGGACGAGGTCAACATGGTCACCTGCCAGGTGGCGCATTCGGTGTTCGACATCCCGCGCAAGATCGCCCGGCTACGCGCGCAAAGCTATCTGGACGCGATCTACGCCGATCTTTACCGCCGCGACCATCTGCCGATCGACGTGGTGATCAGCCCCGAGCGCGAGGTGGCCGAGGCCGCGCTGCAGCGCCTGGCGGCGCCCGCGGCCTTCGATACCGAAAGCTTCCTGGGCGGCAAGGCGCAGCTGCTGGGCATCGCGCTGGAGGAAGACTGCCCGGTTCTGAACACGCCGCTGCGGCAGCTGACGGACCTGTTCTCGACCCTGCGTGCGATCGTCGTGGGGGTACGGCGCGAAGGCACGCTGTTCGCGCCCGAGCCGGGCGATCAGCTGTTCGAGGGCGATCAGGTCTATGTCTTCAGCCACACCGATGATGTGAACCGCACGCTCGAAATCTTCGGCAAGACGACGCGCAAGCAGGAACGCATCGTCATCATCGGCGGCGGCAACGTCGGCCTGGCGGTTGCGCGGGCGCTGGAATCGCGCACCGACCGGGTGCGCGCCAAGGTGATCGAGAAATCCCGCGCCCGGGCCGAACGCGCGGCCGACGCGCTGGAGCGCACCATCGTGCTGAACGGCGACGGCATGGATACCGACCTGCTGATGGAGGCCAATATCGAGCGCGCCGACGCGGTGTTGGCGGTGACCGACGACGACAAGACCAACCTTCTGGTGTCGGTCCGGGCCAAGCAGGCGGGGTGTCCGATGGCGATCGCGCTGGTCAACGACCCGACGCTGGTGCCGCTGATGGGGCCGCTGGAAATCGACGCCTATATCAACCCGCGCGCCACCACCGTCAGCTCGATCCTGCGTCATATCCGCCATGGCCGGGTGCGGGCGATCTATTCGATCGGCGATGCCGAGGCCGAGGTGATCGAGGCGCAGGTGCTGTCCACCTCTCCCATTGCCGGGCGGGTGATCCGCGACATCGACTTTCCCGAAGGTGTGCTGGTCGGCGCGGTCATGAAGGGGGAGGTGCTGCACAAGCCCTCGGGCGATCTTCGGATCGACGAGGGCGACGTGATCACCATTTTCGCGATGGCCAAGGATGTGCCCGAGGTCGAGCGCCTCCTGCAGGTCTCGGTCGATTTCTTCTAGCATGGGCCGGCTGCTCGATCTGCCGCTTCTGGTGATCTTGATGGGGATCACGGCGCTGGCGATGCTGCTGCCCGCTGCCCATGCCTTCGTGCTGCGCGATTTCTTCACCTCGCGGGCGTTCTTCTATTCGTCGATCCTGTTTCTGGTGCTGACTGCGATCCTGGGGGTGGCGACGTCGAACTACACCCCGCGCAACGCGGCGCGCAGCCATCTGGCCGCGCTGCTGGGCGCCTATCTGGTGCTGCCGGTGATGATGGCCTTCCCGTTTGCCGAGGCCGTGCCCGACACCAGCTTTGCCAATTCCTGGTTCGAGATGGTATCGGATTTCACCACCACCGGCGCCACGCTTTACGCCCCCGACCGGCTGGCGCCATCGGTGCATCTGTGGCGCGGGCTGGTGGGCTGGGGCGGCGGCTTCTTCATCCTGCTGGCGGCGCTGGCGGTGCTGGCACCCCTGAACCTGGGCGGGTTCGAGGTGCTGTCGGGCGGCGCGGTGGGGCGTGGCGTGGGCGGTCAGATCACCCGCGTCGCCGACCCGTCAGAGCGGCTGATCCGCTACACGCTGGTGCTGTTTCCGGCCTATGGCGGGCTGACCCTGGTGTTGTGGATCGGGCTGCTGATCGCCGGTGATCCCTCGCTGGTGGCGCTGATCCACGCGATGTCGACGCTCTCGACATCCGGCATCTCTCCGGTTGGGGGGCTGGCGGGGGCGCGATCCGGCATCCCGGGCGAGATGCTGATTTTCCTGTTCCTGATCTTCGCGATCTCGCGCCATTCGCTGCCCGGCGTCAGCCAGGTCGAGGGCCGCCGCGATATCCGCACCGATCCCGAATTCCGCATGGGGGTGACGGTGGTGGTCGTGGTCACGCTGTTGTTGTTCCTGCGCCATTGGACGGCGGCCTACGAGACCCGCACCCCCGATCACCTGATCCAGGCGCTGCGCGCGCTGTGGGCCAGCGCCTTCACGGCGCTTTCGTTCCTGTCGACCACCGGTTTCCAGGCCGAGGGCTGGGATACCGCGCAAACCTGGTCGGGGCTGAACGCGCCGGGGCTGATCCTGGTCGGGCTGGCGCTGATGGGCGGCGGCGTCGCCACCACCGCGGGCGGCGTGAAGCTGTTGCGCATCTATGCGCTTTTCAAGCATGGCCAGCGCGAGATGGAAAAGCTGGTGCATCCCAATTCGATCGGCGGGGCGGGTCCGATGGCGCGCCGGCTGCGGCGTGAAGGCGCCTATGTCGCTTGGATCTTCTTCATGCTGTTCGGCCTTGCGGTGATCCTGGTGATGGCGCTGCTCACCCTGACCGGCATCGCGTTCGAGCCGGCCCTGGTGTTCTCGGTCGCGGCGCTGTCCACCACCGGGCCGCTTGCCACGGTCGCCACCGAGATGCCGCTCAGCTATGCGGCGCTGGGGCTTGACGCCAAGCTGATCCTGGCCGGGGCGATGGTTTTGGGCCGGCTCGAGACACTGGCGATCATCGCGCTTCTGGCCCCCGATTCCTGGCGGAATTGACGCCCCTGGAAGTGGCCTGAAGGCCGCAGCCAAGGATAGGTCCGTAACGAACTGTTTTTTGGTCTGGAATCTCCGCGAATCTCGCGCGATACTCGGTCCGCCGGGGGCTCTCGGCCACGTAGGAGGGACGCCGCGACGACCGGCGCTAAGAAACAAAAGGCAAGAACACATGGCCGCCGACAAACAGAATTTGCAGGACGCGTTTCTGAACCACGTCCGCAAGAATAAAATTCCAGTTACCATTTTCCTGATTAACGGCGTGAAACTACAAGGCGTCATAACGTGGTTCGACAACTTCTGCGTACTGCTGCGCCGGGATGGTCAATCGCAACTGGTCTACAAGCACGCGATCTCGACAATCATGCCGGGACAGCCGATCAACCTTTACGACGGCGAAGATTGACCTCGCCGCTTTGGCATAGATCTTGACCCAGACCCAGACCGAGACCCGCGCGCCCCTGACACGGGCCTATGTCCTGCATCCCGACATCACCTCGGAGCGCCGCCGCCGCCCGGCGGCCCGCGCGCTGGAGGAAGCCACCGCGCTGGCCGCCGCGCTGCCGGGGCTGGAGTTGGCCGGCGCCGAAGTCGTGCGCCTGCCCAAGGTCGCGCCGGGGACGCTGTTCGGCTCTGGCAAGGTCGCGGAACTGAAGGCGAAACTTTCGGCGGCCGAGGTCGATCTGGTGCTGGTCGACGGCCCCGTCAGCCCGGTGCAGCAGCGCAACCTGGAACGCGAATGGAAGGTCAAGCTTCTGGACCGCACCGGCCTAATCCTGGAAATTTTCGCCGACCGGGCCCGCACCCGCGAAGGCGTGCTGCAGGTGGAACTGGCGGCGCTTAGCTACCAGCGCACGCGGCTGGTGCGCGCCTGGACGCACCTGGAACGCCAGCGCGGCGGCCTGGGCTTCGTCGGGGGCCCCGGCGAAACCCAGATCGAGGCCGACCGCCGCGCCATCGACGAACAGGTCACCCGGATCCGCAGGCAGCTGTCGAAGGTGGTGAAAACGCGCGAACTGCACCGCGCGGCGCGGCGCAAGGTGCCGTTCCCGATCGTCGCGCTGGTGGGCTATACCAACGCCGGAAAGTCCACGCTTTTCAACCGAATGACCGGCGCCGAGGTGATGGCGAAGGACATGCTTTTCGCGACGCTCGATCCCACGATGCGCGGCATCGAACTGCCGGGCGGCCAAAAGGCGATCCTGTCCGACACGGTGGGCTTCATCTCGGATCTGCCGACCCAGCTGGTCGCGGCCTTCCGCGCCACGCTCGAAGAAGTGCTGGAGGCCGATCTGATCTTGCATGTGCGCGACATCTCGCATCCCGAGACCGAAGAACAGGCCGCCGACGTGGCCGATATCCTGCGCGGGCTGGGCCTGGATGCGCAGGTGCCGCTGATCGAGGTCTGGAACAAGATCGACCAACTCGTCGCGCCCGCGCGCGAGGCGCTCGAGGTCCAGGCCGCGCGCAGCGACAACGTGCGGGCGATCTCGGCGCTGTCGGGGCAGGGGATGGCGGCGCTGTTGGCCGGGATCGAAACCGGCCTGGCCGAGGAACGCATCGAGCGCGTGCTGGAGCTGTCCTTCGCCGAGGGCAAGCGCCGCGCCTGGCTGCACGACCAGGGCGTCGTGGTCGACGAGATCGAAACCGAGACCGGCTACCGCCTCACCCTGCGCTGGACCCCACGCCAGGAACAGGCCTTCCGCGACCTGTGATGCTTCGGTCCGGGCCCGGCGTGCATCCTTTCATTGTTCCCCAAATACGCCCGCGGCGCCGGCCCCCCGTGCCGTCCGGCGCCGTCTGGCCCCCGGTCGTCGCACCTACCCGTCGAAGGCTTTCAGCCGCTTGATCAGCGACGAGGTATCCCAACGGCCGCCGCCCATCGCCTGCACATCCTTGTAGAACTGATCGACCAGCGCCGTGACGGGCAGTGCGGCGCCCAGTTCCTCGCCCGTGGCCAGGCAGATCGCCAGGTCCTTGCGCATCCAGTCGACGGCGAAGCCATGCTCGAACTCGCCCGCCAGCATGGTCTTGTAGCGGTTCGCCATCTGCCACGATCCGGCCGCGCCCTGGCTGATCACCTCGACCACCGCGGCGCCGTCCAGCCCCGCCTTCTCGCCGAAGGCCAGCGCCTCGGACAGGCCCTGCACCAGGCCGGCGATGCAGATCTGGTTCATCATCTTCGCGGTCTGGCCGGCGCCGGTGTCGCCGATCCGGCGGCAGATCCTGGCATAGGCGTCGATCACCTTCTCGGCCTTGTCATAGGCCGCCTGGTCGCCGCCGCACATCACCGACAGCACCCCGTTCTCGGCCCCCGCCTGACCGCCCGAGATCGGCGCGTCCACATAGCCGATTCCAGCCGCGGCGGCGGTCGCGGCCAATTCGCGCGTCACCTTCGCCGACACAGTGGTGTGATCGACGAAGATCGCGCCCGACGACATTCCCGTGAACGCCCCGTCAGCGCCGGTGCAGACCCCGCGCAGATCATTGTCATTGCCGACGCAGGCCATGACGAATTCGGCGCCCTTCGCTGTCTCGGCAGGGGTTTTCCCCAGCCTGCCGCCATGTTCTGATACCCATTTCTCGGCCTTGGCCGTGGTGCGGTTGTAAACCGTCACCTCATGCCCGGCCGCCGCCAGATGCCCGGCCATCGGATACCCCATGACCCCCAATCCCAGAAAAGCGATACGCGCCATGACTTCCCCCCTGTGCTGCAATCGTTTAGGTTCGGGCCCCTGATAACCCCTCCCCGACGTCAGGAACAGGTCCTACATGCTCACCGCCTTCCGCTGGGCTTTGCGAATTTTCACCGCGCTCATCGTTCTGTCCGTTCTGGCCGTCGGTGTCGGCTATTGGTTCCTCACGCGTTCGATCCCCGATTACAACGCCTCCTACAAGGTCGCGGGGATTACGAAGCCCGTGGAAATCATCCGCAACGCCAACGACGTGCCACATATCTTCGGCAAGGACGACGCCGATGTGTTCTACGCGCTGGGGTTTGCCCAGGCACAGGACCGGCTGTGGCAGATGACCCTGCTGCGGCGCACCGCCGAGGGCCGCCTGTCCGAGATCTTCGGCCCCAAGACGCTGAAGATCGACAGCCTGATGCGGCGGCTCGACCTTTACAATCTGGCTGCCGCCAGCTTCAGCGTGCAGGACCAGCAGACCAAGACCGCGCTCACCGCCTATGCCCGTGGCGTCAACGCCTGGATCGACATCGTCAACCGCGACGCGCTGGGGCGGGGGGCACCGGAATTCTTCCTGTTCTCGAACAAGATCGCGACCTGGCAGCCGTCGGATTCGCTGGCGATCCTGAAGCTGATGCAGCTGAAGCTGACCGGCGCCATGCAGCGAGAGATCCTGCGTGCCCGCGCCTCGCTGATCCTGCCGCCGGCGCGGGTGAAGGATCTGATGCCCGACGACCCGATGAAGCCGGTCGCGGCGCTGCCCGATTACGCCAGCCTCTTCCCCGGCGTGAAGAAGAACTATGCCGAGGTGAAATTCCCCACCAGCCCCTTGTCGCCGGTCCAGGCGCCGGCCTTCGCGGGCGCCTCGAACGCCTGGGCGGCGGCGCCCAACCGGGCAGCGGCGGGGGGCTCTTTGCTGGCCAATGATCCGCATCTTGACTTCACCGCGCCGTCGCTTTGGTACCTGGCGCGCCTGCAGTTGACCGAAGGCGGCGTGATCGGCGCGACGATTCCAGGGATGCCGCTGGTTCTGCTGGGCCGCTCAAAAGATCTGGGCTGGGGGCTGACGACGACCTATCTGGACGACCAGGACGTCCATATCGAAAAGATCAACCCCGACAATCCGCGCCAGTACCTTACCCCCCAGGGCTGGAAGGATTTCCGCACCCAACGTTCGATCGTACGCATCAAGGGCCAGGCGCCGGTGACGCTGACCCTGCGCTGGACGGAAAACGGCCCGGTGCTGCCGGGCAGCGATTTCGACCTGGCCTCGATCACCCCGGCGGGGCATGTGGCCTCGCTCAGCTGGACGGCGCTGACCGACAAGGACACCACGATGACGGCGATGATCCGGCTGATGAAGGCCCATGACATCGCCCAGGGCATCAAGGCCGGGTCGCTGTTCGTGGCGCCGGCGCAGAACCTGATGCTGGCCGACAAGCACGGCATCGCCATGCAGATGATCGGCTGGATCCCCAAGCGCGACCCGAACAACGACACCCAGGGCCGCATGCCCACCCCCGGCTGGCTGCCGCGCGACCGCTGGGACGGGCATTTTCCCTATTCCGATGATCCCAGCTTCATCAATCCGGCCTCGGGGATCCTGGGCAATACCAACAACAAGATCGTCGACCGTCCGTTTCCGCTCAACATCACCTTCCACTGGGGCGACACCCAGCGCATCCAGCGCTGGCTGACGCTGATGAAGGATCACCAGGTCCAGACCCGCGAAAGCTTCATCGAGGCCCAGCTCGACACCGTCAGCTTCACCGCGCGCGCCCTGCTGCCGCTGATCGCCAAGAACCTGTGGTATCAGGGCGAGGACGCGCCCCCCGGCACGCCCAAGGCCATGCGCCAGGAGGCATTGAAGATGCTGGCCGAGTGGAACGGCGACATGAACGAACACATGCCCGAGCCGCTGATCTACGCGGCCTGGATGCTGTTCTTGCAAAAACGCCTGATCTCGGATGAGCTGGGCCCGCTGGCCAAGGATTTCGCGCGCCCCGATCCGGTGTTCATCGAGCGGGTGTTTCGCAACACCGACGGCGCCGCGGCCTGGTGCGATATCGTGCAGAGCACGAAGAAGGAAACCTGCACCGATATCGCGCGGATCTCTCTCGACGATGCGCTGCTCTACCTGAAGAACCGCTATGGCACGGACATGAAGAACTGGCGCTGGGGCGATGCCCATCAGGCAGCGCAGGACAACCCGGTGCTGGGCAAGGTGCCGATCCTGCATTACTTCGTGAACCTTCGCCAATCCATCAGCGGCGGCGACAACACGCTCAACCGCGGCGAAACCAGCGCCTCGGGCCCCGATCCGTTCCTCGACGTGCACGGGCCTGGGTATCGCGGCGTCTATGATTTCGCCGACCCCGACAGTTCGGTCTTCATCATCTCCACCGGCGAAAGCGGCCACCCGCTGAGCCGCCACTACGACGATCTAGGAGAGCTGTGGCGCCGCGGCGAATACATCCCGATGTCGCTCGATCCGGCGCTGGCGCGGGCCGGGGCCGTCGGCATCACCCACTTGACCCCAACGGGCGCCAAACCCAAGGGCTGACACGCGCCTTTCATTGTTCGACAAATACGCCGGGGGTGCAGGGGGCAGCGCCCCCGCCGCCGCGTCACAACGAAACGCCCGCGCCAGCAGCCGGCACGGGCGTGGATTTTCGTCGAAAATCCGTGACCTTGGTTACGGAATGATCCGCGTATACTTGACCCCGGCAAGCGAGGCCCCCGCGATCAGCCCGGTCTGGCCAAAGACCAGGGCGATCACCGGCGCCTGCTCGGTGGTGGTGGATACTCCCAGGCTGCCGCCCTTGTTCTGCACCGCATAGACCATGTCGGCACTGGCCTCCCAGCCGTTCGAGGCGCGGAACGACGCCAGGGCGTCGGGCGTCATGAAGAACAGCGCATGGGCATATTGCTGGGCGCCGATCTGAAAACCGATCGAGGCCTTGGTGGCGGAATAGTAATCCACCGTCGCGCCGTTGATCTGCAGCGCACCACGCCCAAAGGCGCCGCCGATGCCAAAGCCGGCCTCGGTCATCAGCGGCATGTAAAGAACGCCCGCCGCCTTGTCCATCAGCGATTTGACACCCGGATAATGGCTGATCAGGAATTGCTTCGTCGCCGCCACGCGGGCGTCGATCCGGGCCGCGCCGTCGCTGCCGATGCCATTGCCGCAGGCCGACAGGGTCAATACCGATCCCGTGCCCAGAAGAAATGCGCGTCGCGATGTGATGCTCATCTGTCTCATGCCTCGCTCGAAAGCCCACCGGGGCGATATCTGGGCCTTATAGCGGCCCTTCCTACCAATCATAGGGAAAATCGCCCGCGCTGTCACGCAATTGAGAAGCCGGTCGGCGGCCAGTCGCGCATCTGTGTGGGTCGGGGCGGCAAGCACGGCCCCCGCGCCGCGGGCCCGATCAGTCCGCCAGCAGCCGCGCGACCTGGGGCGCGAAATAGGTGAGCACCCCGTCGCAGCCCGCGCGCTTGAACGCCAGCAGGCTTTCCAGCATCGCCTTCTCGCCGTCGATCCAGCCATTGTCGGACGCGCCCCGGATCATCGCGTATTCGCCCGACACCTGATAGGCATAGGTCGGCACGCCGAAGTTGTCCTTCACCCGGCGGCAGATGTCGAGATAGGGCATTCCGGGCTTGACCATCACCATGTCGGCGCCCTCGCGCAGGTCGCGCTCGATCAGGCGCAGGGCCTCGTCGGAATTGCCGGGGTTCATCTGATAGGTCTTCTTGTCGCCGCCCGCCAGCGCCGCCGCGGCCCCGACCGCGTCGCGGAACGGCCCGTAGAAGGCCGAGGCATATTTCGCCGAATAGCTCAGGATCGTCACGCCCTGGTGGCCCGCCGCCTCCAGCGCACTGCGCATCGCGCCGATGCGCCCGTCCATCATGTCCGAGGGCCCCAGGATATCGGCCCCCGCCTCGGCCTGCGCCAGCGCCATCTTCACCAGCGCCTCCACCGTCTCGTCATTCAGGATCTTGCCGTCCACGACAAAGCCGTCATGGCCGTTGATGTTGTAGGGATCGAGCGCGATATCGGTCATCACCGCGATCTCGGGTACCGCCGCCTTGATCGCCCGGATCGCGCGGTTCGAGATGTTGTCGGCGCTCCACGCCAGGGCGCAATCCTCGGTCCGCGCCTCCATCCCCGTATAGGGGAAGACACAGATCGCCGGGATGCCCAAATCCGCAGCCTCACGCGCCGCTTTCACCACCCGGTCCACCGACAGCCGGTTCACCCCGGGCATCGAGGCGATCGGTTCCTCCACCCCCTCGCCCTCGCGCACGAAGACCGGCCAGATCAGATCCTTCACCGACAGCCGGTTTTCCTGCGTCAGGTCGCGCAAGGCGGGCGTCGCGCGGGTGCGGCGGTGGCGGGTCTGGGGGTAGGGGGCTTGGATGGGGCGCATGGCGGCCTCCGGTCTGCTGCAACAATCCTGACGTCGCATGGATCGCGGGCCATCTCAAGGGTAGGAATTCACCCATCGCGCGGCTAATCTCCGGCGAATCCCAGCCAAGGCCCCTCCGTGCATCTTCCCATCCCGCTTTCCGAGCTGATCGACCTGCGCTCATTCTCCAACCTGTGGTACTGGATCGCGCTGGCGGTGCTGTGGTCGACCTCCAGCCATTGGGTGATCGGAGTGCCCTTCGATAGCATCACCCGCGCGCGCCGCCACGGAGGCCAGGCCCAGGCGGATCTGGAGGCGCTGGCGCGTATCAATGTGACCCGCATCCTGCATATCGCCCGGGTCTCCGGGCTGTGGCTGATCGGGTTTGCCGGCTTTGCGCTGACCACGCTGGCGGTGCTGGGCTTTGGCTACCGGATCGAACTGGCCCAGGCGCTGCTGTTGCTGCTGGGGCCGATGGCGCTGGTGGGGCTGTTGTCGATCCGCACCGCGCTGCGGGTCGAGGCGGGCGAGGCGGCGGGCGCGGCGCTGTTGCGCCGCCTCATGCGGCACCGGCTGGCGACACAGGTCATCGGCATGATCTCGATCTTCGTCACGGCGATGTGGGGGATGTATTGGAACATGTCGGTGGGCGTGCTGGGGCATTGAACCCGGCGTTTCGGCCATTGACTCCATCCCCCGGGCGGGTAGGTCAGCAGCCATGACGACATATCTGACAATGGGCGGCGCGCCCGAGGGCTACGACGCGAAACTGCTGCTGCGCGAGATGGAGGCCCACGGCCCCACCATCCACATCGCGCGCGACGACAAGCGGCTAGAGGCGATGCGCGCGGCGCTGGCCTTCTTCGCGCCCCAGGCGGCGGTGCTGACGCTGCCGGCCTGGGATTGCCTGCCCTATGACCGGGTCTCGCCCAACGCCGAGGTCTCGGCCGCGCGCATGGCGGCGCTGGCGGCGCTGGCGCATGGCATGCCCGGGCCGTTCATCCTGCTGACCACGCTGAACGCCGCGACCCAGAAGATGCCGGCGGCCGAGGTGCTGCGCGAGGCCTCGTTCTCGGCCCGCGTGGGCCAGCGCATCGACGAGGGCGCGTTGCGGGATTTCCTGGTGCGGATGGGGTTTTCGCAGACGTCGACGGTGTCGGAGCCCGGCGATTACGCGGTGCGCGGCGGCATCATCGACATCTACCCGCCGGGCCAGGGCGGACCGGTGCGGCTGGACCTTTTCGGCGACGTGCTGGATGGCGCGCGCCGGTTCGACACGGCCACGCAGCGCACCACCGAAAAGCTGAGCGTGGTGGATCTGGCCCCGGTGTCGGAGGTGATCCTTGACGAGGCCGCGATCACCCGCTTTCGCCAGAACTACCGGCTTGAATTCGGCGCGGCGGGCACCGACGACCCGCTGTACGAATCCGTTTCGGCCGGCCGCAAATCCGCCGGCGCCGAACATTGGCTGCCGTTCTTCCACGAACGGCTGGATACGTTGTTCGACTATCTTCCCGGCGCCTCGGCAACGCTTGACGATCAGATCACGCCCGCGCGCCTGGGCCGCTGGGAGGGCATCGTCGACCAGTACGAGGCCCGGCGCGAGGCGATGCGCGCCAAGGGCCGGCTGGACACGGTCTACAAGCCGCTGCCGCCGCACAGCCTGTACCTGGACGAAGCTGGCTGGGAGACCGCGCTGGGGGCGCGCCGGGTGATCCAGCTTAGCCCGCTGGCACAAAGCCCCGGCCCTGGCGTTCTGGACGCGGGCGGCCGCATCGGGCGCAATTTCGCGCCTGAACGGCAACAGGAAAATGTCAGCCTTTTCGGCGCCTTGGCATCCCATATTCGCGCAAGACGTGAAGATGGGGCGGTGGTCATATCCTCCTATTCCGACGGCGCGCGCGAACGCCTGAAGGGGCTGTTGGAGGACGAGGGCCTGGGCGGCGCGGCCGAGATTGCCGATGCCCGCGCGATCGCGCCCAAGGGGCTGCATCTGGCGGTCTGGGCGCTGGAACACGGGTTCGAGGCGCCGGGATTGACGGTGATCGCCGAACAGGACGTGCTGGGCGATCGGCTGATCCGGGGCGCCAAGAAGCGCCGCAAGGCGGAGAATTTCCTCACCGAACACCAGAGCCTGTCGCCCGGCGATCTGGTGGTGCATGTCGAGCACGGCGTGGGCCGGTTCACGGGGCTTGAGACGATCAGCGCCCTGGGCGCGCCGCATGAATGTATCGCGCTGGAATATGCCGAATCCGCAAGGCTTTACCTGCCGGTCGAGAATATCGAACTGCTGTCGAAATACGGCCATGACGAAGGCCTGCTGGACAAGCTGGGTGGTGGGGCCTGGCAGGCCAAGAAGGCGCGCCTGAAGGAACGCATCCGCGAGATGGCCGACCGGCTGATCCGCATCGCGGCCGAACGCCAGCTGCGCCATGCCCCGGTGCTGGACGCCCCCCACCACGCCTGGGAGGCCTTCGCCGCCCGCTTCCCCTATCAGGAAACCGACGACCAGCTGAACGCCATCTCTGACGTGATGGAGGACCTGTCGCGCGGCATCCCGATGGATCGGCTGGTGGTCGGTGACGTGGGCTTCGGCAAGACCGAGGTGGCGATGCGCGCGGCGTTCGTGACCGCCATGTCGGGGATGCAGGTCGCGGTGATCGCGCCGACCACGCTGCTGGCGCGTCAGCATTACAAAAGCTTCGCCGAGCGTTTCCGCGGCTTTCCCCTGCAGGTCCGGCAGCTTAGCCGTTTCGTTTCCGCCAAGGAGGCCGCCGCCACGCGCGCCGGCCTGGCCGACGGCACCGTCGACATCGTGATCGGCACCCATGCGCTGCTGGCGAAGGCGGTGAATTTCCGCAACCTCGGCCTGATGGTGATCGACGAGGAACAGCATTTCGGCGTCAGCCACAAGGAACGCCTGAAAGAGATGCGCTCGGACGTTCATGTCCTGACGCTGACCGCCACGCCGATCCCTCGGACACTTCAACTTTCGCTCACAGGTGTCCGGGATCTAAGCATAATCGGCACGCCGCCAGTGGATCGTCTGGCGATCCGCACCTATGTCAGCGAATTCGACAGTGTCACCTTGCGCGAGGCGCTTTTGCGCGAACATTACCGCGGCGGGCAAAGCTTTTTCGTGGTGCCGCGGATCAGCGACTTGCCCGAAATCGAGGACTTCCTGCGCGACCATGTCCCCGAGGTCACCCATGTCGTCGCCCACGGCCAGATGGCGGCGGGCGATCTCGATAGCCGCATGAACGCCTTCTACGACGGCAAATACGACGTGCTGCTGTCCACCACGATCGTGGAAAGCGGGCTGGACATTCCCACCGCGAACACCATGATCGTGCACCACGCGGACCGCTTCGGCCTGGCCCAGCTTTACCAGATCCGCGGCCGGGTGGGGCGCTCGAAGACCCGCGCCTATTGTTTCCTGACCACCAAGCCCCGCGCGCCGCTGACCGACCAGGCGGTCAAGCGGCTGCGGCTGCTGGGCAGTCTCGACAGCCTCGGCGCGGGCTTCACGCTGGCGTCCCAGGATCTGGACCTGCGCGGCGCCGGCAACATCCTGGGCGAGGAGCAATCCGGCCACATCTCGGAAGTGGGCTACGAGCTTTACCAGAACCTGCTGGAAGAGACGATCGCCAAGATCAAGACCGGAGAGATCGACGGCCTTTCCACCCCCGGCGACCAATGGGCGCCGCAGATCAACCTGGGCGTTCCGGTGCTGATCCCAGAGGATTACGTCCCCGATCTGGATGTGCGGCTGGGCCTTTACCGGCGGCTGTCCTCGCTGGAGACGAAGGTCGAACTGGAAGGCTTCGCCGCCGAGTTGATCGATCGCTTCGGCAAGCTGCCGAAGGAGGTCAACACGCTGCTTCTGATCGTGCGCATCAAGGCGCTGTGCAAGCGCGCGGGCATCGCCCGGCTCGATGGCGGCCCGAAGGGCGCGACGGTCCAGTTCCATCTGGACAAATTCGCCAATCCGGCCGGATTGGTGGAATATCTGCAGGGCCAGAAGGGGCTTGCGAAGGTCAAGGACAACAAGGTGATCATCCGCCGCGACTGGGCCTCGGACGCCGACCGCATCCGCGGCGCCTTCGCGATCGCCCGCGACCTGGCCGAGAAAGCGTCGAGCCCCGCGAAGAAGCCGCCCGCCTGACCCCGCGGCGCCTCAGCCGACCCGGGCGATTTTGCGCATCAACAGCACGCCCAGCCCGCTCAGCACCGAGACCGAGATCATCAGCGGCACCGGCGTGCCGTTGAACGCCAGCCCGATCGGCGCACCCAGCAGCACCCCTAGCACCGTGCCAAGCGCACCGGTCACCGATGAAGCCGTTCCCGCGATATGGCCCATCGGCTCCAGCGCCAGCGCATTGAGATTGCCCAGCACCGGCGCCACCATGAAGAAAACGCAGGTGATCCAGAAGAAGAACGCCGGAAAGGCCAGCGCCGCGGGCAGAACCCCGGCCGCGAAGACCAGCGTCATCGCGCCCGAGATCACCAGCTGGAACCCCAGCGCCAGGATCACCAGCGCGCGCATGCCCAGCCGCACCACCAGCCGCGCGTTCAGGAAACTGCCCCCGGCCGAGATCAGC
Source organism: Allgaiera indica (assembly GCF_900106675.1). Taxonomy (GTDB): domain Bacteria; phylum Pseudomonadota; class Alphaproteobacteria; order Rhodobacterales; family Rhodobacteraceae; genus Acidimangrovimonas; species Acidimangrovimonas indica. The sequence goes on along the minus strand of NZ_FNOB01000013.1, from coordinate 47,642 downwards.
GCCGTGGCCGCGAACCAGTAGGGAAAGCTTGCGCCCAGTCCGAAACGGATGTCGTAGATCTGCTGCACCGAGGCGATCGTGCCGAAAAGCGCCGCGAAGGCAAGCGATTGCGTGGCGATCGCGATCAGCACGACGCGGTGGCCCAACACCTCGCGCACCGCCTGCCACAGCGGGCCCGGCTCCAGCGGGCGGCGGGCTTGCGGCGGCAGGGTCTCGGGCTGTCGCAGGCCCAGCCAGCCGGCCGAGACCAGCGAGAACAGGATGAAGGCGGCGAAGATCCCGCGCCAGCCGAACAGCGCGATGATCCCGGTCGACAGCGCCGGCGCGATCGCCGGAACGGTGGTGAAGATCATCATCGCGATCGATACGATCCGCGCCATCTGCCGGCCGGCGTACAGATCGCGCACCAGCGCCAGCGACACCACCCGCGGCCCGGCCGCGCCCAGCCCCTGGATCAGCCGCGCGGCCAGCACCAGCTCCAGCGTCTGCGCGACCGAGGCCAGCGCCGCCCCCAGCGTGTAAAGCGCCGCACCCCCCAGGATCGCCCGCTTGCGCCCGATCGCGTCCGAGATCGGCCCCGCGACGAAGGTGCCCAGCCCCATGCCCAGGATGAAGGCGGTCAGGATCAGCTGGGCGCGGTTCTCGTTGCCCGGGGTCAGTTCGGCGGCGATGTCGGGCAGGGCGGGCAGCATCGAATCGATGGAAAACGCCACCGTCGCGAAAAGCATCGCGATCATCGCGATGAATTCGCCCGAGGAAAGCGCGCGGCGCGGTGGCCGCCCGGCCCGGATCGGGTCCGTCATCCGAAGGGATCCGGCGCCGCGCCCGCTTGCTGGCCGTCCTCGCCGCCGGCCGAACCGATCTCGTCGATCACCTGCTGCCACAATTCTACCGGCTGCGCGCCGGGCAGGACGTGCTGATCGGCGATGATGAAGGTCGGCACCGCATTGATGCCGCGCGCGCGGGCATGCGCGTCGCGGGTGCGGATCGTTTCGATATCGGCATCGCCTTCCAGCAGACGCAGCGTGGCGGCAGAGTCCATGCCGATGGCGCCGGCGATGGTCGCCAGGGTCACCTTGTCGCCGATATCGCGGCCCTCGCGGAAATAGGCGCGAAACAGCGCCCCGGCGGCCAGGCTCTGCTTGCCCTCGATCTGGGCCCAATGCGCCAGACGCAGCGCATCCAGCGTGTTCGGCGTGCGGGTGATGCGCTCGAAATCGATATCGACCCCGGCGGCGCGCGCGGCCTCGGCGATCTTGCCATAGACCATCCGGGCACGCTCCGGCCCGCCGAACTTGGCCTCCAGATAGGCCTGACGGTCGCGCCCCCCGGCCGGCATGTCGGGATTCAGCTGGAACGGATGCCAGGCGATCGCGAAAGGATGCGCGGGCCGGCTTTCCAGCGCCCGGTCAAGCAGGGTCTTGCCGATATAGCACCAGGGGCAGATCGGATCCCAGAAAATGTCAAGCCGGATCATGTCGTCTCTCCCCAGTCGGAATGAAGCTGCGCGCGGGGCGCGAAATGCCCGCACGGGGTTACGCCGAGCCTGCGCGACATGCAAGGCGCCGAGCGGCCCGACCCGTCGCGCCCGCCTTTCATTGTTCCACAAATACGCGCCTCTGCGCCGGCAAGCGTCGCGGCGCGCGCCCCGGCATCAAGACCGCTTGTCTTCGCCCTGCACGGGGCCGTAGCTTCCAGCCATGGAAAACGCCTGGATCGTCACGCCCTATTTCTTCGATCAACCCGACCCGGCGCTGACCGAAGCGGTTCCCGCCGCACAGCCCTATCTGCTGAACGCGCCCCAGGCCGTGGCCGATCGCTCGCCCGCCGCGCTGGGGCTGCTGCATCGCCCGATCGCGGCCTTCGCGCGCGATGCCGCGGCGCGCGGGGCGCGGCCGGTGTCGGTGGCGGGCGATTGCGGCGCCAGCCTGCCGGTGATGGCCGGGCTGCAACAGGCGGGGCTGGCGCCGGTTCTGGTCTGGCTTGACGCGCATGGCGATTTCAACACCCCCCAGACCTCGCCCTCGGGTTTCCTGGGTGGAATGCCGCTGGCGATGATGGTGGGGCGGGGCGATCCGGCGCTGGCGCGCGAATCCTCGCTGCGCCCGGTGCCCGAAGCCGATGTCTGGCTGATCGATGCGCGCGATCTCGACCCGCTCGAGGCCGAGGCGGTCGCCGGGTCGGGGCTGAACCGATCCGCGGTTTGGGATCTGCCGCGGCTGGCCTTCGACCGGCCGGTACATCTGCATATCGACAACGATGTCGTCGATGCCCGCGACGTGCCCGCCAACAACTACCCGGTGCCGGATGGGCCAAGCCTTGACCAGACCTGTCGCGCGCTTGCCGGTTTCAAAGCGGCGAACCGGATCGCCGCGGTTTCGTTCAGTGGCTGGAACGGGCGGCTGAAGGGGGCCGGGCGCACCGCCCGCGCCTGCGCGCGCCTGCTGCAGGCGGCCCTGGGCGGATAGCGCCGCGCCACGCCGCCCCGGCCCCGCAGATATGCCCCGCCCGATGCCGTGCTTCCCGACCGGCACCGCCTAGGCGGTGCGGGCCTCGGCCTCCTGCGGCCACGCGGGGGCAGGGACCAGGCAGGGGGCATGGAACAGGGTGCCGCGCAGCGCACCGCGCAGCGTGCGCGCCGCGACGATCATCCAAAACAGCGCGAGGCAAGCCGCCAGCAAGCCCCCCGACACCGAGAACAGCGCAAAATGCGTGACCTCGGCCAGCGCCTGCGTTGCCAGCGTGTAGACCGCCAGCGGGAAGGTGAAGCCCCACCAGCCCAGGTTGAAGGGCAGGCCGCCGCCCGTCAGGTAGCGCATGGTCTTGGTCACCGCGAGCGCAAGCCACCAGATGCCGTAGCCCCACAGCACGATCCCGCCCAGGATCCCCAGGCCCTGCGCCGCCGGACCGACCGCGGCCAGCCCCTGCGCGGCAAAGACCTGTGGTGCCTGCTGGCCCAGCAGCACCAGCCCCAGCGCGCCGGTGCCGATCGGCCCGAGCGCCAGCCAGCCCGACACCCCCATCTCGGCTTCCGGCAATTGGTGCAGCGCGAGGCGCAGAAACAGCAGCGCCAGCACGCTCATCGCCAGCGGCACCGAATAGGCCCAAAGCGCATAGCTGAGCAGCAGCACCGCATAGGCCTGGCCCGCACCCAGATGCGGCACCAGCAGCGCGCCGCTGGCGGCGGTCACTTCGGCGGCGACGATTGGCAACAGCCAGACCGCCGTCATCCGCTCGAAGCTGTGGTCTTGGCGGGTGAACATGAAATAGGGGATCACCAGGCCGCAAAGCAGCGACATCGCGGCGTCTACCCACCATAGCACGGTGGCGATATCGGCCGCGATCGGGCCGAGGCGCGGGATGCCGAAGGCGAGAAAGCCGTTGACGATGGTGGCCAGGCCCATCGGCACCGCGCCAAGGAACATCGACATCACCGGATGGCGAAAGATCCGCGCGGCCTCGGCCGGGAAGATCACCCAACGCGCCAGGTAGAGTAGGGCGAAGGCCGCAAACAGGCCGATGTTGATGGCCCACAGCACAACCGCCACCCCGGCGATCCCCGGGATCGCCTGCGCAAAGTGGTTCAGCACCAGCGCAAGCGCCCCGGTCCCCATGGTCACGGTGAACCAGTTGGGGGTGAAATGGCGGATCACCCGCATCGGCCCCGGGTCGGCATCGGTCGGGGCGGCAGGTGCCACCTGTGGGCCGGTTTCGGCAAACGACATGGTCTTCTCCTTCTGCGGGCCCGTAGGGGCGCGGCGTCACGCAGTAGGTAAGGCCCGAACTTCAATCAATCCAATGTATTGTTCTGAACGGAATGATCTATAGATCAGATCGTGAACCCATCGTCCGGAACGAGAAGGGAGCCGCGGATGACGCTTGACCAGCTTCGGATTTTCGTCGAGGTCGCGACACGCCAACATGTTACCCAGGCGGCGCAGTCGCTAGGCATCGCGCAATCGGCGGCGAGCCACGCGATCGCGGCGCTCGAGGCCCGGTGCGACACACCGCTGTTCTTGCGGGCAGGGCGCCGGATCGCGCTGACTGAAGCCGGGCGGATCCTGCTGGCCGAAGCCCGGGGGATTCTGGGTCAGGTCGACCATGCCCAGCAGTTGATGAGCGAATTCAACGCGCTCCTGCGCGGCAGCCTGCATGTTGCGGCCAGCCAGACGATCGCAGGCTACTGGCTGCCGGCGCGGCTGGCGGCCTATCAGCGCGCGCATCCGGCGATCGTGCTGCGGATGCAGGTCGCGAATACCGCGCAGGTGGTCGATGCGGTGATGACGGGCGCCGCGGAACTGGGCTTTGTCGAGGACCTGGTCGGCGACCCGCAGCTTGCCTGTGATCCCGTTGCCTCCGACCGGCTGGTCTTGGCCGTCGCGCCCGACCACCCCTGGGCGGGGTCACCGACCTCGATCCCGCGCGGCTGGGCGATGTGGCTTGGGTGCGGCGCGAGGCCGGATCGGGCACGCGTTCGGCGTTCGAGCACGCGGTGGCGGCGCTGGGGGTCGATGCAGCACGATTGCCCGTGGCGATGGAGTTTCCGTCAAACGAGGCGGTGCGCGCGGCGGCCGAGGCGGGCATGGGTGCGGCGGTGCTGTCGGCCTCGGTCGCGGCGCCCAGTTTCGACGCGGGTCTGTTGCACCACGTCCCCTTCGAGCTGCCGGACCGGGTATTTCAGGTGTTGCGCCTGGCCCGCGGCCGGCCGACCCGCGCCGCCGTCACCCTGCTTGGGCAACTGGGCATCGCGGCGGGGCAGGTGCGGCCGGGATCGTGATGGCAGGCCGGGATGGCGCGGCGCGGAAGGCTGCGTTAGTCTGGCCCGGCGGCAAGCAGGAGGGCCGGTGACGATGGCGGGTTCGGAGGATCTGAGCGTGGCGGCGGTGCTGTGCCCGCACGGGGTCGCGGCCGACGCGCTTCTGGACCGGGTCGCAAGGGTGTTGCGATCCGAGGGCTACCGGATCGCCGGATTGGTCCAGCGCTCGGTCGCGTCCGACGGCGGCGCACGCGCGCTGTTGCATGTCGCCGATCTGTCGAGCGGTGCCCTGCTGCGCATCACCCAGGATCTGGGCGAGGGCGCACGCGGCTGCCGATTGGATCCGGGGGCGCTGGCGGCGGCGGCCGGGGCGCTGATGGCGCGGCTCGACGTTGCGGCGGACACGGTGCCGGACGCGCTGATCCTGAACCGGTTCGGCAAGGCCGAGGCCGAAGGCAAGGGCCTGCGCGGGGTGGCCGAACAGGCCTGTTTGCGCGGCATTCCGGTTCTCGCGGCATTGCGACCCGGCCATCGCGCGGACTGGGAGGAGTTTAGCGGCGGCGCCGCCGTCATCCTGCCACCCGACGAGGCCCGGGTGCTGACCTGGCTGCGTGTGGCGATCGGCAGTGACGGCGGCGCGCAACAGCGGCCATCTCGACCCGCAGGGATGACCGAAGGCGGCGCCCGTTAAGGATTTTTCCTTCCGCCGCAAGAGTTTTGATTTGATTTCAAGATCAATAATGAGTGATAGTCGCGTCAGGAGGACCTTTCGTGACGCAGTTCGCAGCCGTGCAGCCGAAGACGGATGAAGCGGATCAGCTTCGCGCCGATCTTTACCGGGTGCTGGCGCGGCTGTTCTCGGGGCCGCTGGACGCGGCATCCCTGGCCGGAGTGGCCGGGCTGCAGGGTGATGGATCGGATCTGGGCCAGGCGATCAACGCGCTGGCGGCCCAGGCCCGCGACACCACGCCGGAGGCCGCCGCCGAGGAATTCCAGCAGCTCTTCATCGGCGTCAGCCGTGGTCTGCTGCTTCCCTATGGTTCCTATTACCTCACCGGTTTCCTGCACGAAAAGCCGCTTGCGCGGCTGCGCACCGACATGGCGCCGCTGGGCATCACCCGCCGCGCGGGCGTGGTCGAACCCGAAGACCACATCGCCGCGCTGATGGAGATGATGGCCGGCCTGATCGAGGGCGATTTCGGCGCCCCGCAGCCGCTGTCGGTGCAATCCGATTTCTTCACCCGCCATATCGGCACCTGGGCGGAACATTTCTTTACCGATCTCGAGAACCTGCCCCAGGCGCGGCTTTATGCGCCCGCCGGACGCGCCGGGCGGCTGTTCATGGCCGTCGAGGCCCAGGCCTTCGAGATGTAGCAACACGACCGTCGCGGCACGGCACCGACGCCGGCCGGCCGCGACCCCTGGGGAGGGCGTCACCGGAGGAAGACCATGAAGGAAGACGAACGCGCAAGCGTCCGTCCGGACCGCCGAAGCTTTCTGCGCTTTGCCGGTCTCGGAGCCCTTGCCGGAAGCGCGGCCCTGGCCGCTGGCGCCACCCCCGAGGTGGCCGAGGCGACCGAAGCGGCGGCCACGTCCGGCGCCGACGCCGCGGGCTACCGCGAAACCGCCCATGTGAAGACCTATTACGCCGCCGCCCGGTTCTGAGGCAGCGGAAATCGACGGCGCCCGCCGACGCCGGACCGATCGGCGGGGCAAGACATTTCACACGGAGAGTCACATGCTCAGGAAGAAGACACATGGGGTAGCGAGAGGCCCCCGGCTGTCATCGGCCGGGGCTGAGTTCGGAACCGCGGCGATCGACCGCCGCACTTTCCTCAAGCGCTCGGGCCTTACCATCGGTGGGGCCGCGGCCGTGACCGCCCTGTCGGGTGGCATGGTTTCGCGCGCCGAAGCTCAGACCGCCCCCGCAACCGAGGCCCCGAAGCTGGTCAGCAAGAAGACCATCTGCACGCATTGCGCGGTTGGCTGCACGGTGATCGCGGAACTTGATCACGGGGTCTGGACGCGGCAGGGGATCGGCATCGATTCCCCGTTCAACCTGGGCGGCCATTGCGCCAAGGGCGCCGCGGTGCGCGAACATGCGCATGGCGAGCGCCGGCTGAAGCATCCGATGAAACTGGTCGGCGGCAAATGGCAGAAGGTCGGCTGGGACGAGGCGATCAACGAGATCGGCGACCGGATGCTGAAGGTGCGCGACACCTCGGGGCCGGACAGCGTGTATTGGCTGGGCTCGGCCAAGCATTCGAACGAGCAGGCGTATCTGATGCGCAAGTTCGCGGCCTATTGGGGCACCAACAACGTCGACCATCAGGCGCGGATCTGCCATTCGACCACGGTCGCGGGTGTGGCGAACACCTGGGGCTACGGCGCCATGACCAACAGTTTCAACGACATCCACAACAGCCGCGCCATCATCCTGTTCGGCTCTAACCCGGCCGAGGCGCATCCGGTGTCGCTGCTGCATCTGCTGAAGGCCAAGGAGGAAAACAACGCGCCGCTGATCGTCTGTGATCCGCGTTTCACCCGCACTGCCGCCCATGCCGACGAATTCGTCCGCTTCCGCCCGGGCACCGACGTGGCGCTGGTCTGGGGCATCCTCTACCACATCTTCAAGAATGGCTGGGAGGACAAGAACTACATCCGCCAGCGGGTCTGGGGCATGGACCAGATCAGGCAAGAGGTCGACAAGTGGACGCCGGACAAGGTCGAACAGGTGACCGGCGCCCCGGCGTCGCAGGTCGAACGCGTCGCTCGGACGCTGGCCAACAACCGCCCGGCCACGCTGGTGTGGTGCATGGGCGGCACGCAGCATACCAATGGGTCTTCCAACACGCGGGCCTATTCGATCCTGCAGCTTGCGCTTGGCAATATCGGCAAGCATGGCGGCGGCGCCAACATCTTCCGCGGCCATGACAACGTGCAGGGCGCCACCGACCTGGGCGTTCTGGCCGACACGCTGCCGGGCTATTACGGGCTTTCCGCCGGGGCATGGGCCCATTGGGCCCGGGTCTGGCAAGAGGATCTTGACTGGCTGAAGGGCCGCTTCGCCACGATGAAGGGCAAGGACGGCAAGTCGAAGGCGATGATGAACGAAACCGGGATCCCGGTGTCGCGCTGGATCGACGGGGTGCTGGAGGCCCGCGAGAACATAGAACAGCCCGACAACACCAAGGTGATGGTGTTCTGGGGCCATGCGCCGAACTCGCAGACCCGCCTGCCAGAGATGCGCAAGGCGATGGGGATGCTCGACACGCTGGTGGTGATCGACCCCTATCCGACGATGACCGCGGTGCTGCAGGACCGCCAGGACGGTGTCTATCTGCTGCCCGCCACCACCCAGTTCGAGACCTACGGCTCGGTCACCGCGTCGAACCGCTCGATCCAGTGGCGCGAGAAGGTGATCGAGCCGCTGTTCGACAGCAAGGTCGATCACGAGATCATGTATCTCTTCGCCAAGAAGCTGGGCTTTGCCGACAAGATGTTCCGCAACATCAAGATCGAGGGCACGATCCCCCATGTCGAGGACGTGACCCGCGAGTGGAACCGCGGCATGTGGACGATCGGCATGACCGGCCAATCGCCGGAGCGGCTGAAATCGCACATGGAGAACCAGCACACTTTCGACAAGACCACGCTGCGCGCCGTGGGCGGCCCCCATGACGGGGAATTCTACGGCCTGCCCTGGCCCTGCTGGGGCACGCCCGAGATGGGGCATACCGGTTCGTGTGTGCTCTATGATATCACCACGCCGGTGGCGAAGGGCGGTATGGGCTTCCGCGCCCGGTTCGGGGTGGAAAGGAACGGCCAGAACCTGCTGGCCGAGGGCAGCTATCCCGTGGGATCCGAGATCCAGGACGGATACCCAGAATTCACCATGGGTATGCTGCGCGGCCTGGGCTGGGACAAGGATCTGACCGCCTATGAACGGCGCATGATCGAATATGTCGCAGGCATCCTTGAAAAGCAGCCTTCGCAGGAAGAGGTCGGCGAGACATCGCAACAGGGTGAAATCCCCTCCGACTATGACAAGAAAGTCGATGGGGTAAACTGGAAGCTCGACCTGTCGGGCGGCATCCAGCGCGTCGCGATCAAGCATGGCTGCGCCCCCTACGGCAACGCCAAGGCGCGCGCGGTCGTCTGGACCTTCCCCGACCCGGTGCCCCTGCATCGCGAACCGCTGTACGCGCCGAACCGTCAGCTGGTGGCCGAATATCCCACCATCGCCGACAAGACCTTCTGGCGCCTGCCGACGGCTTATGAATCGATCCAGAAGATCGACTATTCCAAGGATTTCCCGCTGATCATGACTTCGGGGCGTCTGGTGGAATACGAGGGCGGCGGAGATGAGACCCGCTCGAACCCCTGGCTCGCCGAATTGCAGCAGCAGATGTATGTCGAGATCAACACCTATGACGCCAACAATCTGGGCATCCGCGACAAGTCGATGGTCTGGCTGCATTCGCCCGAGGGCAGCAAGATCCGGATCCAGGCGATGGTGACCGAACGGGTGGGGCGTGGCGTGGTCTTCACGCCGTTCCACTTCGGCGGCGTGTTCGAGGGCACGGAACTGCGGGACAAATATCCCGAAGGCTCCGACCCGATCGTGATCGGCGAGGCCTGCAACACCGCGCAGACCTATGGCTACGACATGGTCACGCAGATGCAGGAAACCAAAACCACGCTTTGCCGTCTCGAACGGGCGTAAGGGAGGAGACGATACCATGGCACGGATGAAATTCCTTTGCGACGCCGAGCGCTGCATCGAATGCGAGGCCTGCGTCACCGCCTGCAAGAACGAGAACGAGGTTCCCTGGGGCATCAATCGCCGGCGCGTCGTCACCATCCAGGACGGCAAGCCGGGTGAGCGCTCGATCTCGGTCGCCTGCATGCATTGCTCGGACGCGCCCTGCCTGGCGGTCTGTCCGGTCGATTGCTTCTATCATACCTCGGAAGGCATCGTGTTGCACAACAAGGACCTGTGCATCGGCTGCGGCTATTGCTTTTACGCCTGCCCCTTCGGCGCGCCGCAATTTCCGCAGGCGTCAAGCTTCGGCTCGCGCGGGAAGATGGACAAGTGCACCTTCTGCGCCGGCGGCCCGGAACCCGACGGATCGGCCGCCGAATTCGAGAAATATGGCCGCAACCGGATCGCCGAAGGCAAGCTGCCGATCTGCGCCGAGATGTGTTCGACCAAGGCATTGCTGGCCGGCGATGGCGACACGATTTCCTCGATCTACCGAGAGCGGATCGTGGCGCGCGGCTTCGGCGCGGGTGCCTGGGGCTGGGGCACGGCCTATCAGGAAAGGAACCCCGGCGGCAACTAGGCCGCCGGGCGCATCCGCCGGGGCGCCGGCGCCGCCGTCGGGCGGTGCCACCCCTTTGGTCCAGTTGCTCGGGAACGTATGATGATGACCAATCCGATCGCGCCAAAGACCGCGCATCTTGCCGGCCCGGGGCTGTTGGCGGGGGTGCTGGCCCTGCTTGCGGCCCTGCTATTGACCCTGGCGCTGGCCGCGCCGGCGATGGCGCAGACGGTGCGGCCGCCGGCCAATGCCACCACCAACGTCCTGCCGCCCGGACCCGAGATGCGGGGCGGGGTGCTTGGCAACCGCTCTGACGGGGCGATCTGGCACGACATTCGCAAGGGCGCGGCCGGCGAAAGCCAGGATCTGCGCGCGGGCTCGGGTGTTCTGATCCAGTCGCAGGGCGAGGACTGGCGGCTGATCCGCAACCAATGGGTGCTGCCGATCGCCTGGAAGGTGCTCGCTGGGGTGCTGGCCGTGCTGATCGTCTTTTTCGCCCTCCGCGGCCGCATCCGCATAAGGGGAGGGCGCTCTGGCCGGGTGATCCCGCGCTTTTCGCTGGTGGAACGCGTGGTGCATTGGTTCGTGGCCTCGCTGTTTATCCTGATGGGGATCACGGGGCTGATCATCCTGTTCGGCCGGCCGTTCCTGTTGCCGCTGATCGGCCCCGGCGCCTTCGCCGCGCTGGCCAGCGCGTCGTTGCAGGGCCACAATCTGTTCGGGCCGATCTTCATCGTCTCGATCACGGCACTGTTCGTCACCTTCGCGCGCGGCAACGGCTTTCGCTGGGTCGACCTGAAGTGGCTGCTGAAAGGCGGCGGCATGCTGGGCGGGCACGCCAGTTCCGGGCGCTATAATTTCGGCGAGAAAACCTGGTTCTGGTGGGCAAGCCTGTGCGGCCTTGCGCTGTCGCTCTCGGGGCTTTTGCTGCTGTTTCCCGACCATCTGCCGGGTTTCCTGCAAACTGCCTCGGCCGAGGTGCCGCCCGAGCGCACGCTGATGCAATGGGCGACGCTGGTACATGCGGTGGCCGCCGCCGCCTTTATCGGCTTTGGGCTGGGGCATATCTACCTGGGCACGATCGGCATGGAAGGCGCGCTGGAAGGCATGACCCGGGGCACTGTCGACGAGACCTGGGCCAAAGAGCACCACGACCTGTGGTACGAGGATCACAAGGCCGCGGCCAGCGCCAACGCCAGCCGCGCCGAGGTGCGCGCGGCGGCTGGCGACGTCTAGGAGGGCGTGGAGATGAGCTTTCTTCAACTTACCCAGGGGCCGCTGTGGTATCTGGCGTCGGCGGTCTTCGTGATCGGGGTGGCGTGGCGGCTGATCGGCCTTCTTCGGCTGGGTCGGGGGCCCGACCGCAGCGTCGCGCGGCGATCAGGCGTGGCAGGCGCACTGAAGGCGATCGCGCTGCATTCGGTGCCACATGGCGGCAATCTGAAGCGCACCATCTATCATTTCGTCACCGGATACGGCTTTCATCTGGGGCTTTTCACGCTGCTGTTCTTCGCGGCGCCGCATGTGGCCTTCATCAAGGGGCTCACCGGGCTAAGCTGGACGCCACTGCCGCGCTGGGGGTTCCTGATCGCGGCCGAGGCGGCCTTTGCCGGGCTGATCCTGATGTGGCTGCGGCGGATGACCGATCCGGTGATGCGCAGGCTTAGCGATGCCGATGATCACATCGCCACCTGGCTGGTGTTCATCGTCATGCTGACCGGCTGCCTGGCGCTGCAAGAGGCCCATGACAGCCTGCGCGCGCTGCATCTGCTATGTGTCGAGGCGCTGATGATCTACTTCCCCTTCAGCCGCCTGATGCATGCCTTCACCTTCCTCGTCGCCCGGGCCTATACCGGCGCGACCTACGGCCGCCGCGGGGTGACGCCATGAAGGATCTTGCCGAAACACCGCCGCGCAAGATCGATACCCAGGCGGCGATCGACCGCTTTCTTGCGGCCTGCAACAGCCATGTCGGCGCCTATCTGGACGCTTGCATCCATTGCGGCCAATGCAGCCAGGCCTGCCATTTCCATGAGGCCACGCAGGACCCGAAGTACACCCCGGCGCTGAAGCTGCAGCCGATGACCCGGGTCTACAAGCGCCACAAGGCGCCGCTTTCGGGGATCAAGCGGATGTTCGGCCTGGTGCCGCCCGAACTGACCGCGGAATATCTGCAAGAGACGGAGGAGTTGATCTTTCAGTCCTGCACCATGTGCGGCCGCTGCACCGAGGTCTGCCCGATGGCGATCGATGTCGCCTCGGTCGTGGCGCTGTCGCGGCAGGCCTTCGTGGCGGCGGGGCTGGGGCCTGCGGATCTGTTGCAGGCGGCCGAGAATTCGCGCGACAAGGGCAGCCCGCTGGGCCTGACGCCCGAGGTGTTGCGCGACCGGATCGAGTGGCTGTCGGACGACAACGAGGTGGAGATCCCGCTTGATCGCGACAAGGCGGAGGTTCTGGTGACCGTCTCCTCGATCGAGATGATGAAATATCCGGATTCGATCGTCGCGGTCGCGCGGCTGATGAACGCGGCCGGGCTGGACTGGACGATCAGCACCAAGGGCTACGAGGCCACCAATTTCGGTGTTCTTTCGGGCCGGTCGGACATCGCCAAGACCATGATCACCCGGCTGACCGATGCGGCGGAATCGGTGGGGGCCAAGTTGCTGGTGATCCCCGAATGCGGCCATGCCTATGGCGCGATGCGCTGGTCGGGGGCGAATATCCTGGGCCGACCGCTTCCCTTCGAGGTGCTGCATATCACCGAACTGGTGGCCAAGCTGATCCGGGACGGGAAGCTGAAGCTGAAGCAGGCGGCGGAATCGGTCACCTATCATGATCCCTGCCAGGTCTCTCGCCGCGGCGGCGCCACCGGGGCGGCGCGAGAGATCCTTGCCGCCTATTCGTCGGACGTGCGCGAGATGACGCCCAGCGGCAACCACAACTGGTGTTGCGGCGGCGGCGGCGGGGTGCAGGCGATGGCCTCGGCGGCCGCCTTGCGCCACGCCGTGTTCCAGATCAAGATCAACCAGGTCGAGGCCACCGGGGCGAAGACCTTCGTTTCCGCCTGCGCCAATTGCCGGCTGACGATGGATGAAAGCCGCGAGGTTCTGCACTGGCCACGAGAGGTGCAAAGCCTGGTCGAGGTATTGGCCGATCGACTGGAAGGCTAGGAGCGACGGATGAGCGAAGATGAATTCAACATGTCGATGCGCAAGTTTCTGAAGCAGGTCGGCGTGACCTCTCAGCAGCAGATAGAGGAGCTGGTGCGCGAAGGCCGGGCTGAGGCGGGGCCGCTGAAGGTGAAGATGGTACTGACAGCCGAGGGCACCGGCCTGAACCATGTCGTCGAAGGCAGGATCGAACTTCCCTGACGCTGCATTTCGGTGACCAAGCCCGTGAACGCGCCTGATTTTCCGCCGCTGCTGACCGGCCACGTCACCGCCGGAGACCCGGGTGCCGTGGCCCTGGCCGGCTTGACCGAAGGGCGCCTGGGCGCGGGGGATCTGTGCTGGGCCGAGACTGCGGAGAATGCCGAACTCGCCCTGGTGCTGGAACCAGAGGTGCGCCGCGACCGGGCCTTGCAGATGGTGCCGCTGATGGCGGTCGCGGTCTGCGACGCGCTGGCCCATAGCGGGCCACCCAACATAGCCATCGGCCTTGGCTGGCCTGCGACCTTCCTGGCCAATGGGGCGCGGCTGGGGCAGTTGGAGCTGACGCTGCCTGCGGGTACGGGGGCCGAAGAGGTGCCGGCATGGATGGTACTGACGCTGAGCCTGGCGCTGCGCCTGCCCGAGGCGTTGCGCGCCGCGCCCGGCCGCGCAAGTCAGCGCACCGCCCTGCACGAGGAAGGTGCAGGCGACATCACCGCGCCCGCGCTGATCGGCGCCGTCGCGCGGCATTTCCTGGCGTGGTACGACGGCTGGCAGCATGAGGGTTTCGGCCCCGTCGCGGTGGCCCTGTTCGGACGGCTGGGCCCGGATGCGCGGGTGGCCGGCCAACGCCTGACCGGCATCGACGAAAGCGGGGCGGCCGTGCTGGAAGGCGGCGCCCGGCTGGGGCTGGCTGCAGCCATGGGGGTGGAATGAGCGACGATATCGTGTGGAAATCCGCGGGCCTGCATCTGACGCATCGGCTTGAAAACGGCTGGCTTGCGGTCGCGCCGGATCTGCTGCGCGCCTATTACACCCGCCCCGAGATCCATCCCGTCGAAGAAAGCTGCCCCGCCGAACGGGCATTGTTTGACCGGCTGATGGATCGCCCCGATGCCCCGGTGACCGCGCGCGAACTTGCCGCCATCGCCGACCGCGATACTGCGGCCAATTATGCGCTGGTGCTGCGATTTCGCGATCATCTTCTGGCGGCCGGGTCGGTCGAGGCGGGTTATGTCGCGCTTTTCCGTCCCGGCGCGCCACAGGTACCGCCGCTGTTCATCGGTCAGCTTGCCCATCTGATCATGGCCAATCTGCTGCGTGGCGAAACCGACGCCGTCACCGCCCGCGCGGCCGAGATCTTCTTTCGCGACCAGCAGGCCCTGACCGAGAACGAACAGCTTCTGCTGGCAGATTCCGAGGTGATCGACAGCCGCGCCCAGGTCGGCGCGCTGGTGCCCGCCGCCGCCCCGCGCGAGGTCGAGCTGGACAAGCTGACGGCGCGCAATGTCGGCCAATACTGGGGCCGCGCGGACCGCTTCGATTTCGCGCTCGATTTCCGCTATGCCGAGGTCGGCCAGGATGCCTTTGCCCGGCTGATCGAGCGGTGGGTGAAGCATTTTCTGGGGCTGGACGTCCGGATCCAGCCGTTGAAGGCGGTGCGCGATGAACGCTGGCCCTGGCATCTGGGCCTGGACGCCGAGGCCACGCGCATCCTCAACGCGCTTTATCAGGGGCATGAATTGCCGGCCGAGGGCCAGGGCCGGATCGCCGCGCTGTTTCGGATGGAGATCGCCGATGGCGGCCGGCTGATCGAGCGGATGCGCGGCCGTCCGGTGTTTCTGGGCCTTGCCGTCGACGCGCGCGACCGGCTGCGGATGAAGCCGCAGAACCTGCTGGTGAACTTGCCGCTGCTGCCCACGGGGTAGGGCGCGCTAATCGTCGGACAGGAAATCGTCGATCGACAGCCCGCGCCTGTCGGCCTCAAGGTAATCGTCGCTGGTGCGGGTGCGGCGCGGATGTGCGATGGCGAAGGGATCGGCGCCGCCCTTCGACAATTCCGCCAGCCGGCAGGCTTCGCACATCCTGAGCAGCCGCGCGGCATCGTCCGAGGCGAACATCCGGTGCTTGCCCGCCAGCGTGCGCTCCACCGCCCGAAGCATTCCCGCCGCCGCGAATGGCTTGCCGCAAGAGATGCATTCGGCTGGTTCGTCCTCATTCAACGTGACAGGCTGCATCGCGCCCGGGGCCAGGTTCATCCGCGGGCTCAGCCGGATCGCGTTTTCGGGGCAGGTGGCGGCGCAAAGGCCGCATTGCACGCAAGCGGCCTCGACCAGGCGCAGCTGTAGCTGATCGGGCGCATCGCGCAGCGCGTCCGCGGGGCAGGCGCTGACGCAGGCAAGGCACAGGGTGCAGGCTTCGGTATCGACCTCGACCGTGCCATAGGGGGCGGTGTCGGGCAGCGCAAAGACCGGGGACGGCGGCTTGCCGGCCTCGGCCAGCGCGGTCAGGGCGGCGCGGGCGATCTCGCGCTTGGTGCCGCGGGCAGCGGGGGCGGCGCGGGTGATCGGCGCCAAGGCGGGAAGCGCGTACAGTGCCGCCTCGACGGCATCGGGATCGGCCTCGAGCAGCGTCACAACCCGCGCGCCCATCAGCCCGAAGCCGGCGATCAGCGCCTCGGCCAGAACGGCCTCGGCTTGAAGCGCCGCGAATTCCTCGGCCCTGGCGGGATCGCCCAGAACCACCACCTGACTGAATCCCGCGGCCAGCGCCGCGGCGATCAGATCGTGGCCCACACCGCTTGCGGAATGCAGCTGCCAGGGGATCACCCGGGCGGGCAGACCCCGGCCATAGCGCGCCACGGCGCCAATCAGCGCCGCGCCGTGGTGCCCGTCGTGCAGCAGCAGGGCCGGCGCCTTGCCGCCGGCGGCCAGATAGGCACGCGCAAGCAGCTGCACCTGATCAATCAGGTCGCCCCGTTCGGGATAGGCGTAGGAAATCGCCCCGGTCGGGCAATGCGCCGCGCAATTGCCGCAGCCGCCACAGATGCCGGGATCGACGCGGACGCCATCGCCATCGGGCAGGATCGCCCCCGCCGGACAATGATCGAGGCATTTGTTGCAGCCGGTGATCTTCGACCGCTCATGTGCGCAGGCTGCGGCGTTGTAACGCACATAGATGGGTTTCTCGAAACTGCCGACCAGATCCGAGGCATCAAAGACCGCCTCGGCCACCGCGGCGCGGTCCCGGGGGTCGGCGCGCAGATAGCCGTCGCGCCCCTCGGGCCGCGAAAAAAGCGGCGCCGCGCCCGACATATCGAAGATCACGCTGCAGCTTGTCCTGACGCCGTCGCGGGCCATGGTGAATTCAGCGGTGCCCCGCGACGATGGCAGCAGCGCGGCATAGCCGTCGATGATCAGATCGAACCCGCCAAGCGAGCCCGAGGCTCGTTGAACCTTTCCTGAAAACACCGGAAAATCCATGGATTGGGGAAGGATCAGATCCCCCGGGTCGGTCAACAGCAGGGTCACCGAAAGCGTGCGGTTCAGCCGGGTCGCGGCGTCAAAGGCCGCTTGGCCGGCGCCGATCACCAGGCACAGGCCGTCGCTTTCGACCTCGCGCAGGCGGGCGGGGGCGGCGGGCCGCATGGCGGCCGCCAGCAGCGCGGCCATCTTGGGCGCCGCGTTGGCACCCTCGTCGGCCCAGCCCGCGGTTTCGCGGATATTGGCGAACCGCAGATCCTCGCGCCCGGCGTCTTGCGCCACTTCCGCGAACAATGCGCTTTCCTGGGTGCAGCCCACGCAGATCGGCGCGCCGCGTGTCAGCGCGGTCTCGAATTTCCCAAGTTCCGCCCGGCACAGCTGGCGGTGGAAAGAGATCTCGGGCGCGTCGCCGCCGCCCTCGGCGATCCTGGCCAGGGCCTTGCCCAGCCCCCCCGGCGCGACATCCATCGAGCCCTCGCAATTGCACAGGAACAGACGCGTCGAGTCTCCGGTCATCGCATTATCCTTGTTGTCTTATGTCATCAGCTTATGCTCAGAATCGCGGCAGGCATAGTCTTGCCCTTCGAAGACGGGGAGGTCCGGCGAAGTGTCGCGGGAGATGACCATCAGATTGGGCGTCATCGCCGAGCGCAGGCAATCGGTGTCTCGCTGGGCGAAGGAATACTGGATCCCGGTTGGCGTGATGCTGGCGCCGGCCGATCTGCGGCCGGGCGACGTGCTGGTGTCGGACGACCGCATGACGCGCTACTACATGGGCCGGTTCGAAATGGTCTGCTATCCCGCCGATACCGAGGCCTATGTCGAGAATTTCGACAGCGGGGCCCCTGCGCTTTATGTGGTGCTGCGCCGCGATACCGACGGCACGCATCCGCTGGACTGGTTCGTGCACATGGTCACCGCCTCGCCGCATGAGGCGCAGGATTGCGAGGTCGGATCCGAGGACATCATCGAGCGCCTGCCGATGCCGCCCGAGATCGAGGCGGCGATGATCGACTTTCTCGACAGCTACCATGTCGAGAAGAAGTTCGTGAAGCGCCGCCGTGACAAGCTGGACGTCGAGGAACAGAAGTTCGGCAAGCAGCCGATCTTTCTGGAACGCAAGCGCCACGGAGGAGGGGGCGGGAATGGCTGAGGAACCCGAAGGTTTCGGCGCCCGCTGGTCGCGCCGCAAGCGCCTGTCGCAAACCGAAGAATCCGCGCCGGATCCGGCACCGGATACAGCGGGGCAAGAGGCACAGGATGCCGCGCGTCTGCAAGAGGAAGACGCCAACCGCCTGGCCGCCGAGGCGGTGGATCTGGATGCCTTGCGCTATGGCGATGATTTCTCGGTCTTCCTCAAGCGCGGCGTGCCGCAAATGCTGCGCCGCACGGCGCTGCGCAAGTTCTTCGGGTCGGATCCGATCTTGGCCAATCTGGACGGGCTGAACGATTATGACGACGATTACAATAACCCCGCCCACCGGGTTTACAATTCGGCCTGGGACGCGGCGAAGGGATATGCCGGCAAGGTGCGCGACCTGACGCAAGAGGCAAACCCGCCGCGCGACCCGGCCGGGGATATTGCGGGCGATGCCCCGGCGCCGCAGGAAACCGCAAGCGAGGCCGTCGATCTTGCCGCCAAGGCTGACGGTGCCGATGGCGCGGCCCTTGCGCCCATGTCCGTGCGGCCCCCGGGGCCGCCTGCCCAACACGCGGCCGATCCCTCATCCGCGCCTTCTGTCGAACCACCGCCCGGATCTTCGCCCGACCCCTTGTCTGGCCGCGCCGCCCCGATGGAGCCCGCGCCGCAGGAAGCCCCGCGTCGGGTTTCGCTGCGCCGGCGGCTGGAGGTCTGAGCACGTGGTGATTGAAGCGGACAACGTGCTGGCGCAATTGCGCCGCGTGAAGGGGCCCGAGCTGAGCGGGAATATCGTCGATCTGGGCCTGCTCTCGGATCTGGTGATCGAGGGCGACAAGGTGGTCTTCTCGATCGCCGTACCCGCGCAGCTGGCCGCGCAGCTGGAGCCGCTGCGCGCGGCGGCCGAGAAAGCCGCCTGCGCCGCCGAAGGTGTGGCGCGCGCCATCGTCACCCTGACCGCCGCGCAGGCGCTGCGCGACGGGGCCACTGCCGGCGGTGCCTCGCGTCCGGCGCCGCGCGCCGATCAGGCCGATGACGTACCACCGCCGATGCTGGGCCGGGCCCGGGCCCAGGCCGGTCCCGCGGCGAAGGCGCCGGTGCCCGGGATCGGTGCGATCATCGCCGTGGCCTCCGGCAAGGGCGGTGTGGGCAAATCGACCACTTCGGTGAACCTGGCCCTGGCGCTGGCGGCGCAGGGGCTGCGCATCGGCATTCTGGATGCCGATATCTACGGCCCCTCGATGCCGCGGCTTTTGCGCGTCTCCGGCCGGCCCGATGCCGGCGCGGGAAATATCATCGAACCGCTCATGGCTTATGGGCTGAAGGTGATGTCGATGGGCTTCATGGTCGACGAGGAAGAGCCGATGATCTGGCGCGGGCCGATGGTCATGCAGGCGCTGACCCAGATGCTGCGCGAAGTGAACTGGGGCGAACTGGACATGCTGATCGTCGACATGCCGCCAGGCACCGGCGACGCGCAGTTGACCATGGCGCAAAGCGTGCCGCTGGCGGGCGCGGTGATCGTCTCTACCCCGCAGGATCTGGCGTTGATCGACGCTCGCAAGGGGCTGAACATGTTCCGTCGTGTCGAGGTGCCGATCCTGGGCCTGATCGAGAACATGTCCACCTTCATCTGCCCCGATTGCGGCAGCCGCCACGACATCTTCGGCCATGGCGGCGCGCGGGACGAGGCCGCGCGCATCGGCGTGCCCTTCCTGGGCGAGGTGCCGCTGGAAATGACGATCCGCGCCCATTCCGACCACGGCACCCCTGTGGTCATAGCGGCGCCCGACGGGCCTCAGGCCGCGATCTATCGCGATATCGCCGCGCGGGTCCGCGACCGGTTGGGCCACGAAACCCGCATGGCGGCGGGGGGCTGACACGATGCAGGATTTCGGCGCAGCCTTCGGCCTGGCCCTTCATCTGATCGCGACCGGCGACGACAACCTGCTGGAGATCGTGGTCCTGTCGCTGAAGGTCAGCTTCTCGGCGTTGACGCTGTCATGCCTGATCGGTCTGCCGCTGGGCGCCTTCCTTGTGGTGCGGCCGTTCTGGGGGCGCGGCGTGGTGGTGGCGGTGCTGAATGCGATGATGGGCCTGCCGCCGGTGGTGATCGGCCTGCTTGTCTACCTGGCGCTGTCGCGGGCCGGTCCGATGGGCTGGCTGGGCCTGCTGTATACCCCGACCGCGATGATCATCGCCCAGACCCTGCTGATTGCGCCGATCGTCGCGGCGCTGGCGCGGCAGGTGCTGGAGGGGCTGTATTCCGAATATGACGAACAATTCCGGTCCTTCGGGATCTCGCGGCTGCGCGCCGCGGCGGCGCTGGTGGTCGACGGGCGCTATGGGCTGGTGACGGTGGCGCTGGCAGGGTTCGGCCGCGCGGTGGCCGAGGTCGGCGCGGTGATCATCGTCGGCGGCAATATCGACCATCTGACCCGGGTGATGACCACCGCGATCGCGCTGGAAACATCGAAGGGCGATCTGGGCATGGCGCTGGCGCTGGGGATCATTCTGATGTCCATCGCGCTGGGGGTGAACCTGGCGGCGGGGGGGCTGCGCTCTGTCGCTGAACGGCAGGCCTATGCCTGAGCGCCTGCGCCCCCTTTCGCCACCCGCCGTGCCGCACGCCGCGCAGCCGAAGGCCAAGCAGGCCGCCGCCGACCGACCCGAACCTAGCCCGCGCGACCGCGCCCGTCCCGGCGCATTACGGGTCGAAGGCCTGGTGCTGGAGGCCCAGGGGCAGCGCCTGGTGGATATCGAACACCTTGCGCTACCGGCCGGCGGCGTGACCATGGTGATGGGCCTGAACGGCGCCGGCAAAAGCCTGTTCCTGCGCCTGATCCATGGGCTGATCACGCCCTCGCATGGCTGGATCAGCTGGGGAGAGGTGCCTTGCGGCCCGGCCACCAGCGCGACTCAGGCGCTGGTGTTCCAAAAACCGGTGCTGCTGCGGCGCTCGGCCGCGGCGAATGTGGATTTCGTGCTGCGCGCGCGGGGCCTTGACCGCGCCACCCGGCGCGACCGCACAGCCGAGATGCTGGCCCGCGTGGGGCTGGAGGGCCGCGCGCGACAGCCTGCGCGGCTGCTTTCGGGGGGCGAACAGCAGCGCCTGGCGCTGGCGAGGGCGCTGGCCATCCGCCCGCAGGTGCTGCTTCTGGACGAGGCCACCGCCAGCCTGGATCCGGCCTCTGTCCTGGCGATCGAGCGGATCGTCACCGACACCGCAAGGGCCGGCACCAAGGTGATCTTCATCACCCATGATATCGGCCAGGCCCGGCGGCTGGCGGATGACGTGGCCTTCCTGCACCGCGGGCGGCTTGCGGAACATCGGCCTGCCGACCGGTTCTTTGTTGGCCCGCAATCTGAATCGGCGTTAGCTTATCTTGAGGGGCGGATCCTTCTCTGACGCCCCCCGAGGGACAATCCGGAGGAAAAAGCCATGTCCGTCAAGAGTGCCATCCTGGGCACCGCCACCGCTGCCACGATCGCCTTGTCCTGGGCCATGTCGCCCGGACCCGCGCGGGCCGAGGGGCCTTCGATCCTGGTGCAATCGACCACCTCGACGCAGAATTCGGGTCTTTACGATTATCTGCTGCCGATCTACCGGAAAGAGACCGGCGTCACCGTCCACGTGGTCGCGGTGGGCACTGGCCAGGCGCTGAAGAACGGCAAGAATTGCGATGGCGACATGTTGGTGGTGCACGCCAAACCGGCCGAGTTGAAATTCGTCCGGGAAGGCTATGGGGTCGACCGCCATGACCTGATGTACAATGATTTCGTCATCGTCGGCCCGGCCCCCGATCCGGCCGGGATCAAGGGGATGAAGGATGTCGGCGCGGCGCTGAAGAAGATTGCCGCGTCGCATGCGCTGTTTGCATCGCGCGGGGATGACTCGGGCACCAACAAAGCCGAGATGCGGCTGTGGAAGGCGACCGGGATCGACCCCAAGACGGGCTCTGGGGGCTGGTATCGCGAGACCGGCTCGGGCATGGGCGCGACGCTGAACGCGAGCGTCGGAATGGGGGCCTATACGCTGACCGACCGCTCGACCTGGATCAGCTTCAAGAACAAGGGCGATTTCTCGATCGACGTGCAGGGCGACCCGCGGCTGTTCAATCAGTACGGGGTGATGCTGATCAACCCCAAGCGCTGCGCCTCGGTGAAGGCCGGTTTGGCGCGGCAGTTCGAGGATTGGCTGCTGTCGAAGCACGGGCAGGAGGTGATCGCGGCCTACCACGTCGATGGTCAGCAGCTGTTCTTCCCGAATCCGAAGTAGGAACAGGCGGGGGGCTTTCCGCCCCCCGCACCCCCCGGGAGTATTTGCGCCAAGATGAAGGCAAGGGCCGCTTTAAGCGTCAGCCCTGGATGCCGAACTGATCGAAGGGGAGAAAGCGGACGGCGGCGCCTTCGGTGACCTGCGTTTCGTCCTCGAGCACCTCGATCAGGCCCGAGGCCCGGCGCAGCCCCGAGATCAGACCCGAGCCGTCGCGCGCGAATTTCCGCGCCACGGGACCCTGGGGGGTGGTCTCCAGCCAGCCGCGCCAGAATTCGCGCCTGCCGGGCTTCTTGGTTTGCGAGAAACCGGCGGGAAGGTGGTAGCGCGTGGGTTCGTCCGGCGTGCCCCCGCCAAGCGCGACGATCGCGGGGCGCGCGTAGAGCAGGAAGCACACGAAGGCCGCGACCGGGTTGCCCGGCAGCCCCAGGAAGACGCAATCGCCGATCTGGCCAAAGCTCATCGGTCGGCCCGGCTTGATCGCGATCTGCCACAGGTGGCGGCTGCCCAGCCGGTCGATCGCGGCGACGACGTGGTCCTCTTCTCCTTGCGAGACGCCGCCCGAGGTCAGGATCAGGTCATGGTTTCGCGCGGCCTCGGCGATCGCGGCCTCGATGCGCGGGGCCTGGTCGGGCAGGATGCCCAGATCGGTGACGGTGCAGGGCAGGGTGGCTATCAGTGCCTTCAGCATCGTGCGGTTGGAATCGAAGACCTGGCCGGGGGCGATGCTGCCGCCCGGGTCGCGCAATTCGTCGCCGTTCGACAGTACCGCGACCCGCACCGGCGCCTGGACCCGCACCGAGGCAAGACCAAAGGACGCCAGCGCCGCGATGTCCTGGGGCCGCAGCCGCGCGCCGGGGGAAAGGATCTCGGCGCCCTTGGCCACGTCCTCGCCGATCTGGCGCACATTGGCGCCCCGTTTCAGGCCGTGGGGCAGCGTGATGCCGTCCGGCGTGATGCTGCAATCTTCCTGCATCGCCACGCTGTCCGCCCCCTCGGGTACGGGCGCGCCGGTGAAGATCCGCGCCGCCGTCCCGGGGGCCAGGCGCCGGGGTGCCAGATCGCCCGCCGCGATGCGGGCGGCGACGGGCAGCGTGCCTTCGGGCGCAGGCGCGGCGAAGGCATAGCCATCGACCGCCGCGTTGCGATGCAGCGGCACGTCGCGCGGCGCGGTCACGGGCGCGGCCAGCCAGCGGCCGGTCGCCGCCCGCAACGGCACGCGCCGCACCGCCGTGACGCAAGACAGGCGCCCGGTGATCAGCGCCACGGCCTCGTCATGGCGCAGGCGAGTGCCGCCATGCGCGAAGCAATCGTTCAAGAGCTTGCGGGAACTCATGTCGCAAGCCCCAGTTCGGCAGTGATCAGATCGGCGATCGCCGCGATGTCGTCGAGGCCGAAGACCGGCAGCGGGCTATCAACCGGGTGATCGGCGGCGATGGCGCGGATCGTGGGATCCCCGGGCGCGATCGGGGTGGTTTCGCGGGCGCCGCGGCGGCGGACCTCTAGCTTGGGCTGAGCTTCGCGCTTGTAGCCCTCGACCAGAACCAGATCACAGGGCGACAGGCGGGCGACGATTTCTTCCAGCCGGGGTTCTTCGGTGCCCTGGACCTCATGCATCAGCGCCCAGCGCCGCGACGAGACGATGGCGACCTCTGCCGCGCCGGCGCTGCGATGGCGGTGGCTGTCGGTGCCTTCGTGGTCGATGTCGAAGCCGTGATGGGCGTGTTTCACCGTGGCGACGCGCAGGCCTCGGCGGGTGAATTCGCTGACCAGGCATTCGGTCATCGTGGTCTTGCCGGAGTTCTTCCAGCCGGTGATGCCAAAGACGGGGGTCATGGCCGCTGCTCCAGATAGGTTTCAGCCCGGGCCAGATCCTCGGGCGTGTTGGTGTTGAAGAACGGGTCGGGCGCATCTGGGGTCACGGGCGCGAAATCGGCGAAGGCCAGGTCGTGGCGGGCGGCCCAGGCCTGCACCTTCAACGTGCCGCCAGACGCGAGCCACCGCGCCAGGTCGTCGCGCAGATCCACCGGCCAGAGGCCGAACACCGGGTGCCGCCCTTCGGGGCTGCGCGCCAGCACAATGCGCCCGGGTGCCAGATCGCGCGACATGCGCGCCACCAGATCGCGCGGAAAGAACGGCGTGTCGACCGCCGCGGTGGCGACATGGGTGATCTCGGGCAGCGCCGCAGCCCAATCGAGCCCGGTCAGCACCCCCGCCAGCGGGCCGGCGAAACCGGGATGGATATCGGGCACAACCGGCAGGCCGAAGCCCGCGTAAAGGCCCGGATCGGCATTGGCGTTGATCGCCAGCGGCCCGACCTGCGGCGCCAGGCGTTCGATCACATGGGCGATCATCGGCCGCCCGCCCAGGGGGCGCAGGCCCTTTTCGCCGCCGCCCATGCGGCGCGACAGCCCGCCCGAAAGCACCAGGCCGGCAATCGTCATTCGCCACCCTTTCGGGATTGCCCATCGCGGTCGGCGGACTTGCGGCGCTGGTGGGGGGCGTCCTCGGCCGCCTGCGCTGGGTCGGCATCGAACACGATCCGCTGTTCGCCGGCCAGCGCGATGAATCGCCGCCCGCGCGCCCGCCCGATCAGCGTCAGCCCCGCCTGGCGCGCCAGATCCACTCCCCAGGCCGTGAAGCCCGAGCGCGACACCAGGATCGGGATGCCCATCATCACCGTCTTGATCACCATCTCCGAGGTCAGCCGCCCCGTGGTGTAGAAGATCTTGTCGGCCCCCGAAACGCGGTTCAGGAACATCCAGCCCGCGATCTTGTCCACCGCGTTGTGGCGGCCCACGTCTTCCATGTAAACAAGCGGGCGGTCGCGCGCGCACAGCACGCAGCCATGGATCGCGCCGGCCTCCAGATAAAGGCTGGGCGCGGTGTTGATCTTGCGCGTCAGCGCATAGAGCCAGGAGGTCCGCAGAACCGCGTCAGGCGCCAGGCGGGCGCCGTCGAAACTGTCCATCACGTCGCCGAAGACGGTGCCCTGCGCGCAGCCAGAGGTGCGCACCTTCTTCTGCAGCTTGGCCTCATAGTCGGTCTCGCGCGCCGTGCGCACCACGATGGCGTCAAGCGTGCGGTCGTGGTCGATGGCGGTGATCCGGTCATCGGGGCGCAGCATGTTCTGGTTCAGCAGGTAGCCCACCGCCAACAGATCCGGGTGGTCTCCGATCGTCATCATTGTGACGATCTCCTGACGATTGAGGAACAGTGTCAGCGGCTTTTCCGTCACCACCCGCGCCGTGATCCGCGCGCCGGTGTGGTCGAGGCCCGAAACCTCGGCCGAAAGCGCCGGATCGCCCGGGTCCGAGCGCAGCAGGAACCCGTTCCCATCGTCGTTGTCTGGTCTGGCCATCGTGCCCTCCGACCGGCGCCGCGGGGCGCCCTGTCCCGTGCCTAGCATGGTGGCTCAGGCGGGGCCAGATCGGCCAGGCGCCGGGTGGCGGGACGCGGTGCCGCAGGGCGCCGGCGGTCGAAACGCCACCCGCGACGCCCGACCCGGCGCCGGCAATCGCCAACATGTGATCGCATGACACGCGGCGCGTGCATTCTGTTCAGGCGTGATCACGGATACACCGGTTCTGTTCCCGCGCGCCGCAACGCGCCGTTGGCGCGCGTTCGCGCGCCGGGATTGTGCGAGGTCCCGCGATCCCGTGCATGGACCTCGGACCAGATTGAGGATCGACAGGTGAGCCAAGCGATACCCTCTGCCCGGGCCGGGCGCAGGCCATCGATCTGGAAGCGTATGCTGGTGATGCTGGGGGGGCTTGCGATCCTGGCGGTCGTGCTGGCGTTCGGGTTCTATCTGCATGTCAAGGCTCTGATGGCGAGCGCGCCGAAGCCGGGGGCGGTGACGGTTTCGGATACCGTGGTGCGGCCCAGCGCCTGGCAGTCCCGGATGAAGGCGGTGGGCACGTTGTCGGCGGTGCATGGCGTCGAGCTGACCACCCAGGTGGCGGGGGTGATCAAGACCATCGCGGTGCGATCGGGCGCCCAGGTGCGGGCGGGCGAGGTACTGGTGACGCTTGATGCCGCGCCCGAGGAGGCGCAGCTTGCATCGCTGCAGGCGGCGGCGGATCTGGCGCACACGACATTGGAACGCGCCCGCCGGCTGATGACCGGCCAGACCGTGACCCAGGCGGCGATCGACGCGGACGAGGCCAATCTGAAGGTCAAGCAGGCGCTGGTCGATCAGCAGAAGGCGCTGATCGCGCAAAAGACCCTGCGCGCGCCGTTTTCCGGGCGGCTGGGGATCTTGCAGGTCAATCTGGGCCAGTACCTGACCCCGGGCACGCGGATCGCCAGCCTGCAGGATCTGCGCGCCATGCACGACGATTTCGTGGTGCCGCAGATCGACATCGCCCGGCTGTCGCGCGGTCAGCCGGTCTCGGTCCGGGTTGATGCCTATGCGGGCCGCGTGTTCCATGGCCAGATCACCGCGATCAACAGCGAGGTGGATCTGAACACCCGCAACGTCACGGTGCGCGCGACGGTCCCCAATCCCGACGGCTTGCTGCGGCCGGGGATGTTCGTCCATACCGAGGTGACGACCGGCGCGCCACGCGAATTGCTGACGCTGCCTGCATCCGCGATCACCTACAATTCCTATGGCGCGTCCGTCTATGTGGTGGTGCCGGCGAAGACCGGGACCGGGAAGATCGTGCAACAGGTCTTCGTCACCACCGGGCCCACCCGGGGCGATCAGGTGACGGTGCTGAATGGGCTGAAGGCGGGCCAGACGGTGGTGACCAGCGGCCAGCTGAAGCTGAGCCCCGGCGCCGCCGTGCGGATCGACAACGCGGTCCAGCCGCCGGACGCGGTGCATCCGAAGCCGGCGGAACAGTGACCGGCCAATGAATTTCACCGATATATTCATCCGCCGCCCGGTGCTGGCGATGGTGATCAGCCTGCTGGTCGTCGTTCTGGGCCTGCGCGCGCTGTTCAGCCTGCCGGTCAGCCAGTATCCCCGGATGCAATCGGCCACGGTTACGGTCACCACGATCTATCCCGGGGCGGATGCGCGCACCGTCGCGGGCTTCATCACCCAGCCGCTGGAGGCCTCGATCGCCCAGGCGCAGGGCATCGACTATCTGTCTTCGTCCAGCACGGCGGGGGCCTCGACGATCACCGCGCAACTGCGGCTGGACTATGACGCGACCAAGGCGCTGACCGAGATCAACACGCAGATCAACGCGGTGAAGAACCGGCTGCCGGTGGCGGCGCAAACGCCGGTGATAAAGGTCTCGGCCGGGCATACGACCGACGCGATGTACCTGGGCTTCTACAGCAAAACCATGGCGCAGAACGATGTCACCGATTATCTCAGCCGCGTCGTGGTGCCAAAGCTGAACGCGGTGCGCGGCGTGCAGGCGGCCGAGATCCTGGGCGGGCGCAGCTTTGCGCTGCGCGCCTGGCTGGATCCGACGCGGATGGCCGGCCATGGGGTGACGGCGGCCGATGTCTATGCGGCGCTGTCGAAGAACAACTACCTCACCGCGCTGGGGTCGACCCGGGGCCAGTGGGTGAGCGTCCCCTTGACCACCGATACCAGCCTGCACAGCGTCAAGGCGTTTCGAAACCTGATCATCAAGCACGACGGCGCCTCGGTCGTGCGGCTGGGCGATGTGGCGCATGTCGTGCTGGGGTCGCAAAACTATGACCTGAACGTCGCCTTCGACGGCATCCGCTCGGTTTTTGTCGGCATCAAGGTGGCGCCGGACGCCAATATCCTGAACGTCGCCGCGCGGGTGCGCCGGGCCTTTCCGGCGGTCCGGGCGCAGCTGCCGCAGGGGCTGACGGGCAAGATCGTCTACGATTCCACCCGGTTTATCGACGCCTCGATTTCCGAGGTGCTGCAAACCCTGGCCGAGACGCTGGCGATCGTGACCCTGGTGATCTTCCTGTTCCTGGGCAGCTTCCGCGCCGTCGTCGTGCCGCTGGTGGCGATGCCGCTGTCGATGATCGGCGCGGCCTTCGGGATGCAGCTTCTGGGCTATTCGATCAACCTGCTGACGCTTTTGGCGCTGGTACTGGCGATCGGGCTGGTGGTGGATGATGCGATCATCGTGGTCGAGAACGTCGACCGCCACATGAAGGACGAAGGCAAGACCCCGATGCAGGCCGCGCTGCTGGCGGCGCGTGAACTGGGCTCGCCCATTCTTGCGATGACGCTGGTGCTGGTCGCGGTCTATCTGCCGATCGGCTTTCAGGGCGGGCTGACGGGTGCGTTGTTCGTGCAATTCGCCTTCACCCTGGCGGCGGCGGTGGTCATGTCGGGGGTGGTGGCGCTGACGCTGTCGCCGATGATGTGTGCGCGCATCTTCCGGTCCTCGCAGGATGACACCTGGCTGGCGCACCATATCGACCGGGTGTTCGAGACCGTGCGGCGCGGCTACATGCGGCTTCTGGCCAATCTGCTGCAGACCTATTCGGTGCTGATCGTGATGGCGGTGATCATGATCGGGCTTCTGGGCGTGATGTTCACCATGACGCAAAAGCAACTGGCGCCGACCGAGGATCAGGGCGTCGTCGCGGCGATGGTGAAGGGGCCGCCCACCGCCACCTCCGATCAGATGCTGGCCTATAACGCCCAGCTTTTCGACATCGCGCGCAAGCTGCCCGAATACGAGCACGCCTTTCAGCTGTCGGGCGTGCCGGTGGTGAACGCGGGGATCAGCGGCATTATCCTCAAGCCCTACGCCCAGCGCAGCCGCACCGCGACCGAGATCCAGCATCAGTTGCAGGGCGAATGGAACGGCATTGCCGGGGCCAAGGTGGTGGCGTTCCAGTTTCCCTCGCTGCCCGGGGCCTCGGGGCTGCCGGTGCAGTTCGTGATCAAGACGACGCAGCCGTTCCAGAACCTCGACGCGGTGGTCCGCAAGGTGATGGCCCGGGCGAAGAAGGACCACAGGTTCTACTATATAGACAGCGATCTGAAGATCGACGAACCGCAAGCCAACCTGATCATCGACCCCGACAAGGTGGCGGCGCTTGGCCTGACCAAGCAGCAGGTCGGCCAGGCCCTGGGCGCGGCCCTGTCCGGGGCACGGGTGAATTATTTCACCATCGACGGGCGCGCCTATGAGGTGATCCCCCAGGTGCGCCGCGTCGACCGGCTGAACCCGTCCGACATCCTGAACCTGCATATCCCCACCCCGCACGGCCCGGTGACCCTGCGCAGCGTCGCGCATCTGACCGAGAGCGTCGGACCCGAGGCGATCAGCCATTTCCAGCAGCTCAATTCCGCCACCATCCAGGGCGTGGCGGCGGGGTCGCAGGGCGCGACGCTGGCCTATCTGCGCGGGGTGCTGAAAAAGGTCGCGCCCACCGGCTACAGCGCCGATTACGCTGGCCAGTCGCGCCAGTTCATGCACGAATCGGGCGGCTTTCTGGTGACGATGATGTTTTCGGTCATCATCGTCTTCCTGGCGCTGGCGGCGCTGTTCGAAAGCTTCCGCGATCCTGTGGTGATCCTGATCTCGGTGCCGCTGGCACTGTTCGGGGCGGTCAGCTTCCTGTTTCTCGGGTTCTCCACCATCAACATCTATACCGAGGTGGGGATCGTCACCCTGATGGGGCTGATCTCGAAACATGGCATCCTGATCGTGCAATTCGCCAATGCCGCGCAGGCGCGCGGGATGACCAAGCTGGATGCGGTGCTGGATGCGGCCGCGACCCGGCTGCGGCCGATCCTGATGACCACCGCGGCGATGGTGTTCGGCGTGTTGCCGCTGGTGCTGGCCAGCGGCGCGGGGGCGGCGGGGCGCTATGCGATGGGGTTGGTGATCTTCACCGGCATGTCGTTCGGCACGCTGTTCACGCTGTTCGTGGTGCCGGCGATGTATCTGCTGCTGGCCGCGCGCGTGACGCCCGGGGCAGGGGCCGTCGCGGCCGGGTGATCCGGGGCCGGCAGGCATGGCGCAAGGCGTCGCCGCGCCGTGCTTGACCTGACCCCGGACCGGGGGCAGGCTTTCGACCGGCGGGCGATTGTTGTTGCGGAGAGAAGGGGCGCGGCATGAGAAATACCCGACATTACCGGCACTGGCCCGCGGGCGTGCCATATCAGGTGGAACTGCCTGCCCAATCGGTGGCGCAGAACCTCGAGGACACGGCCGCCCGCGTGCCCGAGACCCCGGCGATTCACTACTATGGCCGCACGCTTCGCTACGGTGAACTGGCAGGTCAGGCGCGGGCCGTCGCGGGCTGGCTGAAGGGACAGGGCGTGGCGCGGGGCGACAGGGTGCTGCTGTACATGCAGAACTCGCCGCAATATGTGGCGGCCTTCTATGGCATCCTGCGCGCCGATGCGGTGGTGGTGCCGGTCAATCCGATGAACCGCACGGCCGAGCTGGCGCATCTGGTCGCCGACACCGGCGCGCGCGTGGCGATCGCGGGCCAGGAATTGCTGGACTTCCTGCGCCCCGCCCTGGGCGCGGGGCTGCAATCGTGCCTCGTCGCAGCCTATGCCGACGCCGCCGACCCCGGCTTTGCCCACCCATTGCCGCCGCCGCTGGATCAGCCCGGGCGCGCCGACTACGGCCCGCGCATCGCCCCCTGGTCGCAGGCTCTGTCCGAGGCGCGCGATCCCGGCCCGATCACGGCGGGGCCGGATGATCTGGCGGTGATCCCCTATTCCTCGGGCTCGACCGGCCACCCCAAGGGCTGCATGCATTCCCACCGCACGGTGATGGCGACGGCGGTGGGCAGCGTCGCCTGGTCGCCGGGCGGCGACGAAAAGCCCGCGCTGGTCTCGTTGCCGCTGTTCCATGTCACCGGCATGCAGAATTCGATGAACGGGCCGATCCTGGCAGGCCAGACGATGGTGATCATGACCCGCTGGGACCGCCGCCTTGCCGCCTATCTGATCGAACGCTACCGGGTCGGGCGCTGGCGCTCGATCACCACCATGGCGATCGACCTGGTCAACGACCCCGAGGTGGCGCGCCACGACCTTTCCAGCCTCGAAGCGATCGGCGGCGGCGGCGCGGCGATGCCTGCGGCGGTGGCGGCGCGGCTGAAGGCGCTGACCGGGCTGGATTACGTCGAAGGCTACGGCATGTCCGAGGCGATGGCCGCCACCCATATCAACCCGCCCCAGGCGCCGCGCCCGCAGTGCCTGGGGATCCCTGTCTTCGATGTTGATTCCCGCGTGATCGACCCCGACACCGGGCAAGAGCTGCCTGCGGGTACGGTGGGCGAGATCGTCATCGACGGGCCGCAGGTCTTCCTGGGCTATTGGAACAACCCCGAGGCCACCGAAGCGGCGTTTATCTTGATCGACGGCAAGCGTTTCCTGCGTTCGGGCGATATCGGCTATATGGATGCGGATGGCTATTTCTACATCACCGACCGGCTGAAGCGGATGATCAACGCCTCGGGCTACAAGGTCTGGCCGACCGAGGTCGAGCAGATGATCCACGACCATCCGCAGGTGGCTGATGTCTGCATCACCGCGAAACCGGATCCGCGCCGCGGCGAAAGCGTGCTGGCCTGGGTGGTGGCGCGGCCGGGACCGGGGGCGGCGGATGGGCTTGGCGAAGAGGCGCTGATCGCCTGGTGCCGGGCGCGGATGGCCGCCTACAAGGTGCCCGCCGAGGTGCGTTTTCTAGAGGTGCTGCCAAGATCGCCGTCGGGCAAGACGGAATGGCGCAGCCTGCAGGAAAAGGCCTTCGCGGGCTGACGAGTTTCGAACGGCTTGCACGGATCACCGTTTCGTGCGTGGTCCGCGACGGGGGTGACAGCCCCGGCGCCGGCCTTACCTTCATCTTAGCGAGCATAAGAAGGAATGCCCCATGCATGCGGAAGACCTGACCATCGTTACCGAGGACGGCAACGCCCCGGCCCGGATCTTCGGCGAAGAGGGCTGTCCGGGCGTTCTGTTCTTCATGGATATCTTCGGCCCGCGTCCCGCGCTTTGGGACATGGCGGCCCGAATCGCGGGCTGGGGGTACCGGGTGCTGGTGCCGGATCTTTTCTATCGCTCGGGCAGCTATGGGCCGTTCGACGCCGCGACCGCCTTTGGCGACGACAAGACCCGCGATCGGTTGATGCGCCTGCGCGATGCCACAACCCAGGACATGACCGCGCGCGATACCGGCGCCTTCATCGATGCGCTGGCCGCCCATGGCGGTATCGGCCCGGTGGGGGTGGTGGGCTATTGCATGGGTGGCACCCGCGCCCTGACCGCCGCCCGCGCGGCCCCGGTTCGCGTGGCTGTCGCCGCCAGTTTCCATGGCGGCGGGCTGGCCAGCGACGCGCCCGACAGCCCCCATCTGGGCGCGGCCAAGATGAAGGCCTTCATCTATGTCGGCGGGGCAGGGGTGGATCGCAGCTTTCCGCCCGAGCAATCGGCCCTGCTGGCCCGGACCCTGCGCGAAGCCGGCGTCGAATACATGATCGAGAATTTCGCCGGCATGGAACATGGCTGGTGCGTCTCCGACCATGGCGTCTACAATCGCGAAGGGGCCGAGCGCCACTGGCGCCGCCTTGAACAGATTTTCGCGGAGCGATTGCAACCCACTGGCTGAACCCGCCCGAGTCGTATATGATGACGATTGTGGGGGCCAAGACCGGGAGGTCGGCCTATGGGACAAACGACGTTCGGAAAAATCGGCCTCGCCGCGCTTTGCGTGGCGACGATCATGCTTGTCCGCGGTGATATCGCATTGGCGGCGCTCGCGGTCATCATTGCGCTGTCGCTGCGGGTCCTGGTGCTGATCGTCGATGTGTTCTGGATCAGCTTCACCGGCCAGCCCCTGGTCCGGGCCCTGCCCGAGAAGGCGAACAATCCCGCAACGGACGCCGCCGCGCCGATCGGCCCCTTCGCGCGGCTTTCAAGCCTGCCGAGCCCCCTGCGCCGACGCCCCGCGCCACGGGTGTCGCTGTTCGCCAAAACCACCGATGAGCACGAACCCCAACGCCCGAGCCGGCGCCTGGAGGCGCTCAAGGCGCGACTGGGGTATTAGCGGGTCCTTGCGCGCCGCGGCCGCCCGCCTCCGCGCGTCGCCGCCCTACAATCGCCCCACCAACACCGCAGCGCCCCAGCGCCGCCTTCGTCAATCGCCCAGCTTCGAGATCCGGCCGTCGGGATGAATCTTCACCGTCTTGATCGCGCGGATATAGGCGATCACGTCATTGGCCATCCGCCGCCCGTTGCCCTTGTCGACGACCACCCGGCCGCCCCCCAGCGCGCCAGACCCATCGCCGCGCGACAGGGTGTAGTCGTTGGTCGCCAGCCGATAGATCCGGTCGGGATCGAGCGGCTTTCCCGCCACGCTCGCCCGGCTGAGCCGCGCCATCGGCGGTGCCGTCGGATCCCCGACCACGTGCATCCCCGCGATCCGGGGAAACCACCCCGCGCCGGTTCCGGCCCGCGAAAAGCCATTCGCCAGCGCCGCAAGGATCTGGCGCCCCGGCAGCTCGGTCACCACCATCTGGTTGCCGAAGGGCAATTCGGTCAGGATGCCCTTCCGCCTCAGAATGGTGCCCGGATCGTAGATCCGATCGCCGCGGATGCCGCCGCCGTTGACCAGCATGACCTGTGCGCCGCTTAGTGCCTTCAGCGCATCGGCGGTCAGTTCCCCGCCGAGCTTTCCTGACCGCGTACCACGCCCCGCCGGGAATCGAGCCTCACCTCGGTCCTGCCGATCGGCTGGTTCAGGTCCCGGCCCAGCTGCTGACGAAATTTCGCCAACAGCTTCTGCGACGCCGGGTCGGGCGTCACGTCGGCGGTGTCGCTCCAGCGGAAATCCGGGGGCCAACGGATCCGGCGGGCGCCGCCCGTCTCGGTCACCTCGATGGTCAGATCCAGGGGTTGCAGGAAACGCGCGTCGATCGAGGTTTCCACATAGGCGGTGATGCCGTCGCAATAGCTCGCGTTCAGATGATCGTCGCCCGACTACAGCATGTCGAAGGCAAGGCTGGCGATCAGGGCGCGGTCGTTGCCTTGATCGGTCCGGACCCGTCCGATCACCAGGTCCGTGTCCTGCTTGCGCGCCGCGCGAGCGGCCGCGATGCCGATCCTGACCGTGGGGCGAAGGCCAGATCGCCGGTGTCGGACATCTTGGCTGAGGTATCCTGCGCCACCGGGATCAGCGTCACCTTCAGCCCCTGGATCGGCGGTCAAATCACCCCGCCAAGTCCTGATGCCCGACAACAGTGACGGCGACAGCATTTCCCTTCGAAGAGATAGAGCATGCTTGGATGCGCCGCGCGTTCGGCCCGCGCCACCGCGTTGAGCCGGGCAAAACCGGCGCGGTGGCCGTCGCCGTCGAATTTGTGGATGTCGCCCATGCCCAGCAGCGTCAGCTTGACCGTTTCCGCCGCGGCGGGCCCGGCGGCGGGTGTGGGGGCGGGCGTGGACGCGGTGGCAGCGCGCGGGCCCCGGGCGCGGCCAGCGGTAGGGCCAGGGTGACGCCCCGGATCAGGGCGGCGAGTCGGCGGGTTTCGTGGATCATCTCGGCGGTCCGCGGGGGACGAGCCGCGCGGCCGCGCGCGGCCCCATACTTCTGCATAGCTTCTGGGCGGGATGTGGCAAGATCAGGTTCACAACCGCGTGATGGCCGCGCGGGATCTCGGGCCGCGAAAACCGGCTTCCGGCCCTGCGCAGGGCGCGATGCGAATCGCCTGACGAGCGAGGCCCTCCCGCAGCCGGGCCAAAACTGACTTTTCATCACCATTCGCTCAGGCGGCGGCGGGCGCGCGGCGCCCTGCTGCGAACCTCCCGTGAAGTTTGAAACATTTCGCGCGTTCGCGCTGTGCGGCCGGGGGCGAGGCCTTGTGTCATGGGGCCTTCCCGTTGCGTCACGCCGGGCGTGAAACTGGTACGGGTCGGGCGGTTCCGGCACCGCGGTGCGCAAAGTCACTTCATATACACAATTTTTTGAATGCGATCTGTCCCCCTGCGACATGTCGTAGCCTTGCGAAGCCGGACCCCCTACACCTTTAAGGAGCCAACTCAATGCAAGTTTGATGGAGGGACGCGAAATGCGCTTGGGACAGGAACGAACCCCATGGCTGCCGCCAACGGCCCGGCGGATCGTTCGCCGCGTGGGCGTGCCGGCACTATTGGTGGCGCCGATGCTGCTTTCCGGCTGTGTCGTGCACGATATGGGCTTTGCCAATCCCCAGGGGCCGGTCGCGGCCAATCAATGGGGGCATTTCTGGCAGGTGACCTGGATCTCGATGATCGTGGTGCTGCCGGTGATCGTGGGCGTGCCGTGGCTGGCCTGGCATTATCGCTATTCGAACAAGAAGGCGACGTACAAGCCGCACTGGGACTTCGACCATCTGCTTGAATGGGCGATGTGGCTGGTGCCGGCGGCGATCGTGCTGGCGCTGTCCACCTTGCTGTGGATCGACACCCACAAGCTGGATCCTTACCGCCCGATCGTGTCCGAGAAGGCGCCGCTGCGGGTGCAGGTCGTGGGCCTCGACTGGAAATGGCTGTTCATCTATCCCGACTATCACGTCGCAACGGTCGGAGAGCTGGTCTTCCCGCAAGACCGTCCGGTCAGCATGCAGCTGACCTCGGACACGGTGATGCAAAGCTTCACCATTCCGGCGCTGGTGGGCCAGATCTACACCATGCCGGCGATGGTGACGAAGCTGCACATACTGGCCGACAAGACCGGCAGCTTCGACGGCATGAACACCCAGTACAACGGCGAAGGCTTCCACGATCAGCATTTCGTCGCCAAGGCGGTGTCGCCCGACGACTTCAAGGCCTGGATGCGGAAGGTGCAGGCCGATGGCGTGGCGCTGAATCCGATGGCATACAAGCGTCTGGCCGTCAGCTCTACGCCGGAGCAGGTACACGCGACCTTCGGCAACAACGCGATGCCGAAAGGCGCGACCTGGTTCAACAACGTGGCGCCCGGGTTCTTCATGAACATCGTCAACCGCTACATGAAGCCGGTCCCGCAACACGAACAACCAGGCTCGGTCCGGTACAATGCCCAGATGGGCAAGGCCAAGACCGAGTGAGGATGGTAGAATAATATGGAACATACATCGTTTCTTTTCGGTCGACTGACCCTCGATTCGCTCGACCCGCTGAAGGTCTTCCTGCACCGGGTCGACGTGAACATGATCATCCTGTCGGGGGCGGCCTGGGCGGTTGTCCTCGGCGGTATCGCCGCTGTCGCGCTGCTGACTTACATGGGCTGGTGGAAGCCGCTGTGGAACAACTGGTTCCGCACCGTGGACCACAAGAAGATCGGCATCATGTATATCGTGCTGGCCTTCATCATGCTGCTGCGCGGCGTGATCGAGGGGGTGCTGATGCGGGCCCAGCAGGCCGACGGGCTGCACGGCGGCTTCCTCAGCGCCGACCACTACGCGCAGCTGTTCTCGACCCATGGCACGATCATGATCTTCTTCATGCTGATGCCGTTCCTGACCGGGTTGATGAACATCGCGGTGCCGATGCAGATCGGGGCGCGCGACGTGTCCTTCCCGATGCTGAACTCGGTCTCGCTGGGCCTGACCATCGCCGGCGCGGTGCTGGTGATGATCTCGCTGGTGTTTGGCGAGTTCTCGACCGGCGGCTGGACCGCCTATCCGCCCTATACCGGGGTCAACTTCCAGCCCGGGGTGGGGCCTGATTACTGGCTGTGGTCGGTCACGCTGACGGGTCTGGGCGCGACGCTGACGGGGATGAACTTCGTCGTCACCATCTACAAGGAACGTGCCCCGGGCATGACCTTCTTCCGGATGCCGATGTTCACCTGGACGATCCTGTGCACCGCGATCCTGATGGTCTTCGCGATGCCGCCGCTGACCGTTGCCTCTGTCATGCTGGTGTTGGACCGCTACGCGGATTTCCACTTCTTCACCAGCGCGCTTGGCGGCAACATGATGAACTACGCCAACCTGTTCTGGCTGTTCGGTCACCCCGAGGTCTACATCCTGGTGCTGCCGGCCTTCGGCGTCTATTCGGAAGTGACCGCCACCTTCTCGGGCAAGCGCCTTTATGGCTACGGCTCGCTGGTGGTGGCGACCATGGCGATCGCGGTGCTGTCGTTCACCGTGTGGCTGCACCACTTCTTCACCATGGGCCAGGACGCCAACGTCAACGCGATCTTCGGCATCGCCACCATGCTGATCGGCATTCCGACCGGCGTGAAGATCTATGACTGGATGGCCACGATGTACCGCGGCCGCGTGCGGTTCACCGTGCCGATGCTCTATACCGTGAACTTCATGGTGCTGTTCGTCCTGGGCGGCCTGTCGGGGATCATCTTGGCCAACCCGTCGATCGACTTCCAGGTCCACAACACGCTGTTCCTGGTGGCGCATTTCCACAACGTGCTGATCCCGGGCGTGTTCTTCGGGATGCTGGCCGGCTACACCTACTGGTTCCCCAAGATGTTCGGCTTCCGCCTGAACGACAAATGGGGCTACATCGCCTGCTGGTGCTGGTCGATCGGCTTCTCGCTGACCTTCTTCCCGCTTTACGTCGTGGGCCTGATGGGCATGACCCGGCGCACGGTGTCCTTCACCAACCCCGCGTTCGAGCTATGGATGCTGATCTCGGGTCTGGGGGCGGCGGTGCTGACCTTCGCGCTGTTCGCGCTTTGCATGCAGCTGTACGTCTCGATCCGCGACCGCGAGCAGACCCGCGATATCGGTGGCGACCCCTGGGGCGCGCGCACGCTGGAATGGGCCACGCCCTCGCCGGCGCCGCATTACAACTTCCCCGTCATCCCGCACATCAACGCGCGTGAGGCATTCGCCGTCGCGAAAGAGGCGGGCGCGGGTTACCAGGCGCCGAAAAGCTATTCCGACATCCACCTGCCCGGCGACACGATGATGGGCGTGATCATGGCGGTGTTCGGATCGGCCTTCGGCTTCGGCATGGTGTGGCATATCTGGTGGATGGTGGTGATCAGCTTCGCGATCATGGCGGTGTCGTTCATCGGCCGCGCCATCCGCGGCGATCGCCATCCCCACACGGTGCCGGCCGCCGAGGTCCAGGCCGAGCATGAGGCCTGGCTGGAAAAGGTCCGCACCATCACCCCGGTGACGCGCGACCAGGAACTGAAGCAAGCGAACCTCGGCGTTGCGGCGCACGAGTACATGGAGGCGGCACAATGAGCAGCGCAACCGACGCCACCTATCAGGCCCCGGGCATCGCCTACGGCCCGGCAGAAGGGCATCATCACGACCGGGCATCCCTGCAGCTTTCGGGCTTCTGGCTGTTCATGATGAGCGACCTGATCCTTTTCGGCTGCTTCTTCGCAACCTACGGCACCATGCTCGGCAAGCCTTCGCTTGCCGGCGGGCCGGGGCCGAAGGACGTGTTCGAGATGTCGGGCGTGGTGATCGAGACGGCGGCGCTGCTGTTGTCGACCTTCACCTTCGGCCTGGCCTCTCTCGCGGTCAAATACGACCGCCCGAAACGCGAGATCCTGACCTGGCTGACCGTCACCCTGCTTCTGGGCGCGACCTTCCTCGGCTTCGAGCTGAAGGAATTCGTCACCATGTTCCACGAGGGCGCGGTGCCGCAGCGCTCGGGCTTCCTGTCGGCCTTCTTCGGGCTGGTGCCGCTGCACGGGATCCACGTGACCAGCGGTTCGATCTGGCTGGTGATCATGATCATCATGATCGCCAAGAACGGTGTCGACGACCTGACGAAATCGCGTCTGGCGCGTCTGGCGCTGTTTTGGCACTTCCTCGACCTGATCTGGGTCGGGATCTTCTCTGTCGTCTACCTCGGAGGGCTTGCGTGATGTCGACCCCTAAGAACCTGAGCAAGGAAGAGGCCTACAAGCACGACCTCAAGGGCTATGTGACCGGCCTGGTGCTGGCGCTGATCCTGACGGTGATCCCGTTCAGCGCGGTGATCTTCGGCATGTCGACTGGTGCCGCGCTGTGGCTGATCGCGGTGCTGGGGCTGATCCAGATCGTGGTGCATGTGCGCTACTTCCTGCACGTCGACCTGAGCCCCGAGCGGCGCGAAGACCTGCACCTGCTGCTGTTCTCGGGCCTCTTGCTGTTCATCATGGCGGCGGGCACGATCTGGGTGGTGCTGAACATGAACTACCGGATGATGCCGGGGATGGAGATGATCGGCATGTGATCCCGCGGGATCCTTGTGAACGCGGCGGGCGGACACGGCCCCGCGTTTCCCGGCGCCAATCCGCCCCGAAGGTGAAAGCAACACGACCCGCCGGCTTCTGGCCGGCGGGTTCTTGTTTGGGGCCAATATTGGAACATCTGATCAACGGCTTCGTCTGCGCCGAGACGGGTGCTTGGTCAGCTCGGCCACCGGAAGACGGGCTTCTTGCGGCGGATTTCGTGCTTTTCGGGCGGGCTCGGCGGCCGTGGCGTGGATTTCGGACAGACGCCTCCTCACAGCATCAGCCGCCTTCGGACCAGGAACAGGTTGCCGAGCGCGAACAGCGTGAAGAGCTGGGCGCGGTTCTTGGCCAGGCTGCGGCAGCGGGTCTTCACGTGACCGAACTGGCGCTTGATCACCCGGAACGGATGTTCGACCCTGGCCCGCACCTTGGCGATGATCCGGTCGATGCGCTCGTCGAGGGGATGCGACTTGCCGCCCTTGGGTGCCTGGCGCATGACGCCCCCGGGCGTTGCCCTCAGCCGTGAATGCTTGCGCGCGCGCGGCGCTGACATAGCCCTTATCCGCCCGGACCGAGGTTTCCTCGCCGTGCGGCAGCTCATCCCGGACCTGACTGTCGTGAACCTTCGCCGTCGAGGTCTCGAGGCCATGGGTGAAGCCGCTGTCGGCGTCCACGCCGATGTGTGCCTTCATGCCGAAATACCAGTCGTTGCCCTTCTTGGTGGACGACATGCCGGGGTCGCGCGCGCCGGCCTTGTTCTTGGTCGAGGACGGCGCGTCGATGATCGTCGCGTCCAGCAACATGCCCGAACGCAGCGAGATCCCCTTGTCGGCCAGATGCGCATTCACCTCGGAGAAAATCGCCTCGGTCAGCCCGTGCCGCTCCGGCAGGTGGCGGAAGTTGAGGATCGTGGTCTCATCGGGAAACCAGTCGTCGCCCAGTTCGATCCCGGCGAACCGGCGCATCGCTTCGCTGTCGCAGAGCGTCCCTTCGGCCATCGGGTCGCACAGGGCATACCGGTTCTGCAAGAAGCAGACCCGCAGCATGGCCCCCAGCGGCATCGGAGGACGCCCGCCCCTGGGGCCGGCCTTCGGGTAATGCGGCGCGATCTGGGCCAGCAGACACCTCCACGGCACCACCGTGTCCATCTCCGACAGGAACTGCGCTCGCCGTGTCACTTTCTTCTTCATCGCGTCGCGAAGACCGGGGATGGCAGGCTGCTTGGGCATCAAAGGAACTCCTCAAGCGTGGTGACCTGCCCCCCGGAAGTTCCCTCGCTGTGATGTAGAGTCTGCCCAACCTGAAGGAGCAGACGACATGAGGAAAAGCCGTTTCACTGAAGCGCCGCTAATCGGGATGCTCAAAGAGCAGGAGGCAGGGCTGCCGACGGCGGATCTGTGCCGGAAGCACGGGCTGAGCCCGGCAACGTTCTACAAGCTGAAGGCCAAGTATGGCGGGATGGACCTGTCCGACGCCAAACGCCTGAAGCAGCTTGAGGACGAGAACGCCAAGCTGAAGCGCCTGGTGGCAGATGTCATGCTGGACAACGTGGTTCTGAAAGACCTGCTGGGAAAGCCCTGACGACGCCGATGCAACGGCGGGACGCGGTGTTGCGGGCGATGAAGGATCATCCGATCTCTCAACGTCGGGCCTGCGTCCTGATCGGTGTCGATCCGAAGACCGTGCGGCGCGAGCATCCGCCCGATAACCCGGAAATCCGTCTGGAAACGAACAAGATCGCCGAGAAGCGGCGCCGGTTTGGGTATCGGCGCATTGGCGTCCTGCTGGAACGTGTGGGAATGGTGATGAACGAGAAGAAGCTGTACCGCATCTACCGGGAAGAAGGGCTGTCGGTGCACCGCCGTCGTGGCCGCAAACGGGCGCGCGGCAGCCGCACACCGATGCCAGTGCCACTGCGGCCGAACCAGCGCTGGTCGTTGGACTTTCTGTCGGACACATTCGGGGCCTGCGGAAAGTTCCGCATCCTTGCCGTGAACGATGATTGCTGCCGCGAAAACCTCGGCCTGATTGCCGATACAAGCCTCTCAGGCGCACGAGTGGCGCGGGAACTGGACGCGCTCGTCAGGGTCTATGGAAAACCTGCCTGCATAGTCTCGGACAATGGCACTGAGTTCACCAGCCGCGCGATCCTGAAGTGGGCCGACAAGAACGGGGTGCCATGGCATTACATCGACCCGGGCAAGCCCCAGCAGAACGCCTTCATCGAAAGCTTCAATGGCAGCCTGCGCGACGAATGTCTCAACGAAGAGATCTTCGACAGTTTGGCAGATGCCCGCAGGACCCTGGCCCTTTGGCGATACGACTACAACAATGTCAGGCCGCATTCCTCGCTGGGCAATCAGACCCCCGCAGAAGCGCGTCGGGCACTTGAGCAATTTGACGGCTCCGCACCCGACGCGCTTGCCACACCCGAAACCGATGCCTATCAAACCCAAGGACTCTCGTTATGAACGAGGGACGACCGGGGGGCGGGTCACTGCCCCTCGACGTTCGTCCGAGCAACGGAGGGGGCACCAGAGGCAGTCCAGGAACCTCTTGTCGGGTGGCGAACCCTAGAACAACCCGTGAACTGCTTCGGGACTTTCTTCGGGACTCGCACTCCCGAAGTCTCCCGAAGATGCCGATTTGTTCCCATCTGAGCTAATACGACTCACATCCACGGCAACACCGCTCGTCGCGATAACTGCAGCGAAAACAGTGGCTTGCATCGTATATTGATGGAGCGGGTGAAGGGAATCGAACCCTCGTCGTAAGCTTGGGAAGCTTCTGCTCTGCCATTGAGCTACACCCGCGACGCGGTCTCGCATAGCACCACTTCGCGGCCCGCATCAAGGGCTATAATTCGGTGCCGCGGTTCGGTGCAGCGACGGGGCGGGATCAATCCGCCTCGTCGAAGGAACGCGCGTAGATCGCCGCCGAAATGTCATCGGCGGATTTCAGGGCGCGCAACAGAAGCGGCACCGAAAGCGCGATCAGGTTGCGCTCCAGGCCGCGGGCGGCCTGCGCCTGGCGGATTTGTTCGAGCATGTCGCGCACCATTGGCAGGAAGCGCAGGGCCAGGCTGATCGCGAGGGCGATGCGCGCCTTGGGCACCCAGGCCGGCGCGGGCGCCAGCAACGCCAGGATGCCGTCGACGAATTCGCTGCTGCGGGTGGTCAGGGTCACCAGCGTGGCGGCCAGGATCAGCACGGCGAAGCGCAGCACGGCAAAGGCCGCGAGCGCCCAGCCCGAAAGCCAAAGCTGCACCGCGAAGAGCAGCGCCAGGATCCACGCCAATGGACGCAGCGCCCGCGCGGCGTGGATGGGCGGCAACCGCGCCAGCGCGAAGCCCGCCGCCACCGCCGCGCCGCCAAGCGCCAGCGCGGGCCAGGCCGGCCCGACGAAAAGCATGGTGCACAGCACAATCAGTCCCAGCAGCTTCCACAGCGGCCGGGCGCGGTGCAGCGGGCTGGTGCCCGCGACATAGCCCTCGCCTAGCACGCGGCGCCCGCGCGGTAGCGCGCGATCACTTGATCAGGCGGGCCGTCGGCCGCGATGCGCCCGGCCTCGACCAGCAGCACCCGGTCGAACCTCGCCAGCATCTCCAGATCATGCGAGACCATGATCACCTGCTCCTCCAGCCCCGCGATCAGCTGCATCAGGCGGTTTCGGTTCCACAGGTCAAGCAGCGTCGCGGGTTCGTCCAGCACCACCGTGGCCGGACGCATCACCAGGACGCCGGCCAGGGCGATCATCTGCTTCTCGCCGCCGCTTAGCTGATGGGTGAAGCGGCCGCGCAGACCGGCCAGGCCGAAGCGGTCCAGCACCGTATCGATGCGGGCGCGGATCTCCTCGGGGGGAAGCTTCAGGTTCTTCAGGCCGAAGGCCAGGTCTTCCTCGACGATCGGATAGACGATCTGGTTGTCGGGGTTCTGGAAGACGAAGCCGACGCCGCGGCGCAGCGCCCGGCGGTCGGCGCAGTCGCCCAACAGGACCGTGCCGGTGCTGGGCGTCTCGATCCCGTTGAACAGCCGCGCCAGCGTGCTCTTGCCCGATCCGTTGCGGCCGATGATGCCGACGCGCCGCTCGGCCAGGGTCAGGTCGAGCGGATGCAGGATCGTGCGGCCGTCCTTCACGACGCTCACCCCCTGAAGGGCCAGCATCGTGCCGGGGGCGGCGGTCATCGCGTGGTGGAGGCGGCGCCGCGCGGCGT
Source organism: Allgaiera indica (assembly GCF_900106675.1). Classification (GTDB taxonomy): domain Bacteria; phylum Pseudomonadota; class Alphaproteobacteria; order Rhodobacterales; family Rhodobacteraceae; genus Acidimangrovimonas; species Acidimangrovimonas indica. The sequence goes on along the minus strand of NZ_FNOB01000013.1, from coordinate 4,217 downwards.
AATGATCGGATAGCTGCGCTTGACCGCGACCATGACCACCGCGGCGATCGCGCATTTCACCAGATCGCCGGGGATGAACGGCGTGGACCAGCCGATCGCCGTCCACAGCGGCACCTTGGCCACGACCGCGCTCCACGGAATGCCGATGGCGTAAAGCAGCACGATACCGCCCACGGCCGAGATCGCGAAGGCGGTGACATGGGTCAGGCGGTGCCAGAAGATCTCGGTCATCAGGCCGATGGCATAGGCGGCCACGACCCAACCGACCAGATAGCCGCCGGTCGGGCCCAGGAAGACGGCAAAGCCGCCGCGCCCGCCGGCCAAGAGCGGCAGGCCAATCGCCACGAGCACCAGAAACAGCACCAGCGCCAGCGCGCCGCGGCGTGCGCCCAGGACGCCGCCGGCCAGCATCACGCCCAGCGATTGCGCGGTGATCGGCACGCCGATAAGCGGCAGGGTGATCGGTGGAAACACGGCCAGCGCGGCCATGATGGCGGCAAAGAGCGCGATGAAAACGGTGTCACGGGTTTCCATGGTCGACCTGTCCTTCCTGTTCGTCGCAGGCCCCGGATCAAGGGGCGGCGCGCAAGGCATAGAGGGCCAAGGGCCGGAAGCAAAGACCTTTCTCGCAGTGAAAGGCAGGGGTCTAGGGGTAGGGGACAGACCGCAGCTGACATCGCCCGGTCCTGCCGACGGCCGTGCCACCTATGGCGTCGGCGCCCCGGGTGACGCATCGGTGCGAAGGATCTGCGCCAGGGCGAAGGGCGTCGGGGCACGGCGTCCTTTCGCCTATGTCTTCTTCTTCATCGCCGCCAGAAGCGCCTCTCCCAGCCCGCCTGGGGCTTTGGCGGCGGGCTTGTCGCGGGACGCCCGGCCCGAAGCGGTCGGGGTAGCGGCCTGGGCAACGCCGCCCTGCCGGGGCTTGGCCGCGCGCGACCGCGAGGGCTGGTCGGGGGTTTTCGCCACGCCCCGGTGCTGCCCGCCCTCGTCGCCGCCGCGGCGCATCGACAGGCCGATGCGCTTGCGCGCCACGTCGACCTCGGTCACGCGAACTTGAACCACGTCGCCCGCCTTCACCACCTCATGCGGGTCCTTCACGAAACGATCGGCCAGCTGGCTGACATGCACCAGCCCGTCCTGATGCACGCCGATATCGACGAATGCTCCGAAGGCCGCGACATTGGTCACCGTGCCTTCCAGCCGCATGCCGGGCTTGAGATCGCCGATCGCCTCGACCCCCGCCGCGAAGGTGGCGGTCCTGAATTCCGGGCGCGGGTCGCGGCCGGGTTTTTCCAGTTCCCGGAAGATGTCCTGCACGGTGGGAAGGCCGAACTCGCCCGTCACGAAATCCGCCGCCCGCAGGCCCTTCAGCGCGCCGCCGTCGCCCATGATCGCACGGATATCCCGCCCGCAGGCGGCCACGATCCTGCGCGCCACGCCGTAGGCCTCGGGGTGGACGGCAGAGGCATCGAGCGGTTCTTCGCCATCGCGGATGCGCAGGAAGCCCGCGCATTGCTCGAACGCCTTGGGGCCAAGGCCCGGCACCTTAAGCAGCGCCTTGCGCGCGGGGAAGGGGCCGTGCGCGTCGCGGTGCTGGACGATCGCCTCGGCCAGCGACGGGCCCAACCCCGCGACCTGCGCCAGCAGCGGCGCCGAAGCCATGTTCAGATCCACCCCCACGGCGTTCACGGCGTCCTCGACCACCGCGTCCAGGGCCCGCGACAGGCGGCGCTGGTCGACATCGTGCTGGTACTGGCCCACGCCGATCGACTGCGGCGTGATCTTCACCAGTTCCGGCAGCGGGTCCTGCAGCCGCCGCGCGATGGATACCGCGCCGCGCAGGCTGACGTCGAGATCCGGAAATTCCCGCGCCGCCAGTTCCGAGGCCGAATAGACCGAGGCCCCGGCCTCGGACACCACGACCTTGGTGGGCGGCGTCGCGCCCTTGGGCATCAGGCGCAAGGTGTCGGCCACCAATGCCTCGGTCTCGCGGCTGGCGGTGCCGTTGCCGATGGCGATCAGGCGCACGCCATGGCGCGCAACCAGTTCCAGGATCTTCGCCTGCGCGCCGCGCACGTCCATCTTGGGCTGGAACGGATAGAGCGTGGCGGTTTCCAAAAGCTTGCCGGTCTGATCCACCACCGCGGCCTTCACACCGGTGCGGATGCCCGGGTCGAGGCCCAGGGTGGCCTTCGCCCCCGCCGGCGCGGCCAGCAGCAGATCCTTGAGGTTGCGCGAGAACACGTTGATCGCCGCCTCATGCGCGCGTTCGCGCAGCTCGCCCATCAGATCGACATAGAGCGAGACCGTGAATTTCACCCGCCAGGCCCAGCCGGCCACGTCGCGCAGCCATTTGTCGCCCGGCGCCTCGCCCGCGCAATCGAGCACCGAGGCGATCATCCCCACCGCCCGGGGCGCGCCGGCCTCCGCGTCGGGGGCGATCTCGACCGTCACGACCTCCAGCTTCGAGGCCCGCAGGATCGCCAGCGCCCGATGCGCGGGGATATCGGCCCATTTCTCTCGCTGGTCGAAGTAATCCGAGAACTTGGCGCCTTCCTGTTCCTTGCCCGCGACGACGCGCGAGGAAATGAACGCCTCGCGGCGCATGAAATCGCGCAGCCGGCCCAGAAGGCCCGCGTTTTCGGCCAGCTCCTCGGTCAGGATGTCGCGGGCGCCGTTCAGGGCCTCCTTCACGCCGGGGACGGCCTCGCAAATATAGCCCTCGGCCAGCACCTCGGGGGGCGTGGCGCGGTCGGCCTGGATCGCGCGCAACAGCGGCTCCAGCCCGTTTTCCCGCGCGATCATCGCCTTGGTGCGGCGCTTGGGTTTGTAGGGCAGGTAGATGTCTTCCAGCGCGGCCTTGCTGTCGGCGCCGACGATGGCGCGCGCCAGTTCGTCGGTAAGCTTGCCCTGCTCCTGGATCGAGTTCAGGATCGCCGCGCGCCGCGCCTCCATCTCGCGCAAATACGCCAGGCGATCGGCGAGCGTGCGCAATTGGGTGTCGTCAAGCCCGCCGGTCACCTCCTTGCGGTAGCGCGCGACGAAGGGCACGGTCGCGCCCTGGTCCAGAAGCGCCGCGGCGGCGCTGACCTGGGCAGGAGTTGCGGCGATTTCCTGGGCGATGACGCTGGCGATGCGGGCGGCGGTCTGGGTCACGGGCGCTCTCTTTTCAGGGGGGCGGGCGCCCGTCATATCCGCCGGTCGGCGCAAGGGCAATATCGACGCGCGGATACTGCGCCCGTGTCGCGGGCTTTGCCCCGCAACCGCGCCGGATTCGATGTTTCTCTTGCTGCGATTGGGCGGATGTTTCCGGCGACAAGGCGGTCGCGATGGAGGCGTGGGCGGCGCGGCAGAAGTCGATCTGGGCTGACGATGGCGAAGCGCCAAGCCGCTGCAGTTCGGTCCGCCGTGCGGTGGAAGAAACCCTGATCATGTCGTTCTCTGGGTTGATCAATGAACGCAAACAACGCGCCCATGGGATTGATCGGTACATTTGACGGTCCCGTGACGACGGAAGGTTCCCCATGAACATGCAAAGCATGACGACAAGGTCTTTGATTGGCACGGCCCGCCAGAAACCGGGCACCCCGGACAGGGCTGTAACTGCCGCTGCTTTGTCGAGCCTTACCTGCTGGATGAACCGGAATGCGAGCCTGATTTCTTTGCCGCATAGGACGGGCATAGTCGCGATGTTGATGCGGGTGTGTGGAAGGCCGTCAAGGACACGCTGACGGTCCTTCGGCAGACGCTGAGTAAGATATGTTTCTCGATGATTTTGGCTTTGATCTCGCTTCGTCTTTTGGGCATGGTTTCTGCGTTGCCGAGATAGACATCGGCGGGCGCGAGATGCCCAGGCTTCCGTAATAGCAGTGGTCGTTTTAGCGTCAGGATGCATTGATTTCCGGCATACCGCGTGATTCACGGCTCCGAAAAAGGAGCGGTGAACATGTCTGATCCTTTCTGGCTGACTGAGTGCGGCGGATAAGAAAACAGTCTGGGGGACTGTTTTCCCGCCAAACCAGATGGCCCGTCTGAAACCCTACTTTCCGAAGTCGCATGGTCAGCCTCGGGTCGATGACAAGCGGGTTTTGAGCGGGATTATCTTCATCAACCGCAATGGGTTAAGGTGGCGCGATGCGCCTGAAGCCTATGGCCCACACAAGACGCTTTACAGCCGCTGGAAGCGCTGGAGCGAGAAAGGTATCTTCGCGCGGATG